>JAEINQ010000057.1 GCA_016342285.1 Desulfobacterales bacterium | reverse complement strand
CCCAGATCTTATATGCTCTTCATGTCAGGAATTGTCCTTCACCCTCTGATGAAGAATTATAGTGTATGACACATACCCTTTAAACGAGAGGATTTACAATAATCAGGAATTTGTGTATATAATGAATTGAACACGTTCATCGGATAGTTAAATGTAGAAGAATTCGGAGAAAATTTAATTATGAATGATGATATGGAAAATCGACCAAGCAACAAGAAAGAAAAGATTATCGAAGCCGCGGTTGGGATTTTCGCCGAAAAAGGGTTCAATGCGACCACCATTTCTGATTTGGCCAAGACCGCGCATGTGGGAGAGGCCACAATCTATAACCATTTTGAGAACAAGCTTGAAATATTATTGAGCCTGATCGTTCCATATGGAAATGATTTTATAAGTGGTTTCCACGAGCATCTTAGGGGGTTGAAAGATCCCGAAGAAAAATTACGCCGGTTTATTTGGTTCACACTCAAGTGGTGCCAACAGCACCGTAATTGTACGAAGATTCTATTGGTCGACATAATTTCATTGCCGCAGTTTTATCAATCCGAAGGGTATGCGTTGTTGCGCAAGGCATCTTTTTTACCCCTCGATTTTCTAGATGAGGGGATTGAGAGAGGAATGTTCCGGGTGGACACCAACAAAGATATGTTTCATCGACTGGTGTTTGGAATCCTTCTCTATGTGGTCTTAAATCGGATCATGCTTAACCGGTCATTTGAACTGCTGGACCATTTTGATGATATCGCCAATGTGATCCTTTCCTGTGTTAAAGCCGGCCAAACCGATTCTCCTGTGGGTTTTACCAAAAAGAATGACAAGAGGGAACGGATACTCCTGGCCGGGGAAATGCTGTTTTCAAGGAAACCCTCCGGTGAAACCACCATCGCTGAAATCGCTCACGCCGCCCGGGTAGCCGATGGAACAATATATGACTACTTCAAAAACAAAGAGGAATTGTTGTTTCGCATTTTTAATCACCGAATGAAGGATTTTTTAACCACTTTCAATGAAACAATCTCCCCCAAACGATCGATATCAAAATTAAAAATGGGTGTTTACCATTTTCTTTGGTGGGTGCAGAATAATCAGTCATGGGCCAAAGTTTACATCAAGGATATTGTTTCCAACCCAAGATTCTACCAGTCCAGCCTGTACAAATTCAAATTGAAACACGATCAGGCATTACTTGAACTTTTTGAGGAAGGAGTGGAAGCAGGAGATCTAAACAGTTCCCTGACATCGGATATTTTTCTATCAGTCATATTTGGTCCGATCCATATCATTTGCTTGCCTTGGGCAATTTTGGATCACAGTGACAGCCTGACAGCACATTTAGACGATCTTTTTGAACTGATAAATAGAATTTTAAGAAATCCTGACCCGGTGAATAGGGGGGGTGCATCTTAATTTAACGATTTGTCCGACCTTAATAGTGAGAAAAGAGGGCTCGCATCTTAAATGTTAAATTCCAATTCAGGTGTTGAACCGATGGGCCTGGGCACGGGGCACCAGGAACAATTGGCCGAGCAGGCGCATTTCGCGATCCTCGCTTTCAAGGCTGATGCGTTTTAAGCGGTCAATGACCCGGGCCGCGGCGGACGGATGGTTTCGGTATGTTCCCGTATGAGGCTGATCTGAACCGTTGCGATCCCCTCATCTTCGATATAGTGAGACAGCCCGCCCACGGCGCGCGTGCAATTGGGTCAGACCGGCACCAGCAAGACGGCGTTTACCCCGTCATTTTTCATGATCCGGGCCAGGCTGCGGGCGGTCTCCTCCATCTTTCCGGGGTCGGTGGCCCCCATAAAAGCATAGTGAAACGTGGCCAGGCTGCCGATCACCCCCTCATCCACCAGCTCTGAAAGGCGATCCAGGGGAAACACCACGTTGATGTCCTGCTGAAAGCCGGTGCGATCGAAATTGGTTGATATCGGCTATTCGTCAGGATTTCGCGTCAACCGCTGCGGGTCTCTATCATGGGATATCGGGGAATTAAAGGCCCAGGGTGCCCATCCACTCAAAAACTGATTCGTGGACGGGCACCAAATAGCAGATACCTTGACAATCGGTCTCGTTGAAGATTCAATGATTGCACAAGCATTCGCGAGGGCAAATAAACGAAGACAGAAAGCTAAAGGAGTCGTCGCCCATGAAATCAAGTGTTCATTCCCTCATTTCGATTTTGGCGATTGTATCGGTAGGTCTGGTTTTTGCGGCCACTTCGACGGTCGAGGCCGGCAACCTTGATTTTTCCAGCAACTGGAAAGCGCACCAGACCATCGAGATGTCCAGAAACCAGGTCCAGCAGGCAGTGATGAAGTGCAAAACCGTGCAGGCCTATGTAAATATGGAGGGCCGGGCCAGCGGGGCCACGGTGGTGGCGGGCGTCCATCCGACGGCGGCGGATAAAAGCCCCCACGTCGCCATCCGGTTGTACAAAAACGCCAACCATGAAAAGTCCTGCCATGTATACATCGGCAAGGATAACGTCTTTAAAAGCTGCAACTGCGAATATAACGATTAGACACCGCATAAACGGTGCATATCTCGAAAGAGTCCGTCCATGGAAACGTTGGAGGAGAAGGTCGCCCGCGTGGTGAAGGAAAAAGTTGCCGTCGTCCCTTACGATCCTCGATGGCCGACGGCGTTTGAAGATGAACGTCGCCATCTTCGCGTGTGCCTGCCTTCCGGGCTGATCGGGAGAATCGAACATTTCGGCAGCACGGCCGTTCCCGGTCTTTCGGCCAAACCCATCGTGGACATGCTGGTGGCGGTCAGGTCACTGGATGAAACCCGGCAACGGATTGCGCCTCTCCTTGAAAGGCAGGGGTATGACTATTTCTGGCGGCCGACCTGGGGGGATGACACCCCGCCGTTTTATGCCTGGTTTATCAAACGTGACCGAAACGGGAACCGGACCCATCACATCCATATGGTGGAGGCCGACTTCGAACACTGGGACCGTCTTTCTTTCCGGGACTATCTGATTTCCCATCCGGAGGTCGCTCGGGGATATGGCCAACTCAAGGAGAAGCTGTCTGAGACACATCGCTTTGACCGTGTGGCCTATACCCGGGCCAAGAGCGACTTTATTCGAAAGGTGACTGAAAAAGCCCAAATGGAGAGAGACGGTGTGGCCCGGTCGCATCGACCCAGCATTTCTGGATAAATCTGACACATCATGCATGGTTGCCACGGAAAGAGAATTTCTGCCTAAAAACGCCTGTAAGCAGCATGCTAACTCCAATTGACAAGCAACGGCCTTTGGGTGTCTATTGGTACAAAGAGCGAGGGCTTCGGAATTCCCCATAGCTGCTACTACGTTTCTCATTACACATAACTGACAACCAATCTCATACGGGGAGCACTGCCGCAATTGGGAAAATGGGTCTCTGCCATAGGAAAAAAAACCTGGCGCCGGGTCAGGTATCCCTTTCGGGCTGCTTTAATCGGCAGAGATGGCCTTGGAATCACTGTCCCCTTGCCTGTTCGAGTCGATTTGCCGCAAGCCTTAGAACGCGGTCTAATTCGTAGCGAGTCTTTGCCCATTTCCCAAACGATACCGATTCTGCTGGACTCAATTGCACTACCCCTGGTCACCGACGGCCCGGTACGCCCAGCAGAGGGTGCTGATTTATCTGACCGGCTGACCTATCTTCTTGGTCGGGAAAACACCACGTATGATATCAATAAGTTGCAGGATATTTTACGAATGCCGCAGGTCTTGCTGGAGCTCGGTTGCGGCAACGCCGAAGTGGCCCGACAGATTGCCCTGAAGAATCCGGGCATTGGGGTCATCGCCACCGATCTCTACGACTGGTCCCATGATCCATCCCAAGGCTCCAGCTATGGGAAGATTGCCCGGGTATGGCGTGAGCGTCTGCTGCCGGCCCAGGTGGAACCGCCTGCCAACCTCGTCATTTTACGGGCTGAAGCGGACCTGCTGCGCTGCCTGCCGCTTCTATCCGTCGACACCATTTTTTTGATCAACCCCGAGCCCCGGGTGGGCAAATCCTTTCTTACCCTGTTCCAGGAAGAATTATTATCTTCGAGGATTAAAAAAGGGCTCATGCAGATTGTCATCCTGCCCTTTTCCAGGGAACTGGGCCTGGCGGCCTGCGGCGGCTTTTCGTTCGATCATGATCCCGACTGGTCAAAGGGTTTGGGGTTTATCATGGGCAGCGGGCTTCGGTTCCAGCAGGGGGCGTCGATTCAATGGGGAGTGGATCTGTCCCAAATATCGGCCTATACGGGAAATTCCACCCAAAGGGGCATCTACGTATTCGGGGAACCGCTGGGGTGATTGTTATCAAGGGTTCAATGCGTTGTGGGAATCCACGTTCTTTTGGCGTGGTCAGAGTCAATTGGCTATGCCGTTTCATTTTCCTTTGTTGTGCAATGCCTAAAATGCACTAAAGTGTGAAATGCCTAATCCGCCAAAGGAAAGGCGGACAAGAGTTGTGGAGTCGCTTCGCTCCGGTTTTTTAAGCTAAGATATGGCAGAATACCTTCCTTGAACATTGAGAATTGAGAATTGGATATTGGACATTGAGCCCCCCATTGGGGGGCTACCTGAGGCCACCCGCTCTGCGGGTGGAGACTCACTGCCCCACCGGACAGGCCAATTCACACCGTCGGCAATAGGCGGTGATGAATCTGCTAGGTACCCCGATGAGCGGCGATTTTAGCACGACCTTTTCGGTCTCGTCCGTTCTCATCTGCAGCCGACAACGTTCGCGATGGTACGACCCGCCGTTGAAAGCGTCCCTTGGGCAGGCCTTTATACATGGGCCGTCACACCCATCACAGGGGGCAAAACCGTGCGTGGGCCCCGTACACTGCAACGGGAGGTTGAGCCACAATGCCTTCAGCCTGACTCTGGGGCCGTATTGGGGCGTGATCAACAGGTTGTTTTTGCCGATTACGCCCATACCGGCCAGGACAGCGGCATCCTTAAGGAAAATGCCTCCCCTGAGGGCATGATAGGGGAGTTCGTAAGCTTCGACAGAACACGTTTTCTCCAGCCATTTTGTCAGCCGCCGATTGATTTTGAGAAGCAGCCGATTGCCCGGTGTCCGGCCTTTCTGGTTGTCCCACCAGTCCATTTCCGGCTCCCCATCGGTATGTGCCAGGGCAATGACAACCACGGAGCCGGCTTCCCCCACTCGCCGGTCAACCGGATGAACCCGATGGGAAGGCGCATCCACGAGGGTTGCGACATGGGCCACACCCACGAGTGAAGCGCCGATGGAAATGGCTTGGGCTGAGATCGCTTCAAAGGGTATGGCCGGGTCCATGGATGGCTCCCGTTAACTTCAGGCGGTTGAATGTCGGAACACAGGGCCGTAGTCGGATGGTGGTTGTTCCTGAATTGAGCGTCTTAAATTTCGAAATAGAGTATAAGTAAATGATATTTGATGGTAGCACACTCGGACATGGGGTTCCATACCGCGACCGCTTTCAACACAACATGTGAATCCATGCCCGCATGGCATGGTCAGAGAGTCCATTGGCTATGCTGAGACACCGATGCTGCAAGTGACAAAAGTGAACTATTTTCGTAAGCATTCACAGGGCACCGCATCTGCTTTGTTCCCGGGCAATTGAAGTACGAAAGAGTACGTCTGCATGCCCGGCGCCTCGCATCTACGGCACCCTGTAAACGCTTACCTTACGGGGATTCGAAACGCCGTATCGTTTCAACCCCGTGAACAGTTACCTATTTTCCATCCATAAATGGCCTTTTTGCCCAATCCGCCAGGGGCGGACAAGTCTCGGCGTCAATCGACGCCATCGTTTGTGCGGCGTAGCTCCCTACGCCTCCGCCCATCGGAATGAGTGCCATGAAACTGGAGAATAAAAAATTCGCCCTTGTCCGCCAGATTCCTTTGCGGGCTAAAATGTTTCCATTTTTGCATTGGTGGAAACGGGTGGGTCGGAAATCCCTTCAAGCCGATCTTTTCGCCGGAATGACGGGTGCCTTTATCGTCTTGCCCCAGGGCGTCTCCTTTGCCATGATCGCCGGACTGCCAGCCGAGTACGGACTTTACGCGGCCATTGTGCCTCCGATCATTGCCGCCCTTTTCGGGTCGTCCTTGCATCTGGTCTCCGGCCCGACCACGGCCATTTCAATCATTGTTTTTTCAACCCTGAGTCCCCTGGCCGAACCGGGAACCTTCGATTACATCCGTCTGGCGCTTACGTTGACGTTTCTGGCGGGTTTTTTTCAGTTGGCTTTCGGTCTGGCCAGACTCGGAACGCTGATCAATTTCGTGTCCCATTCGGTTATCGTCGGGTTTACCGCCGCGGCTGCGTTCCTGATTGCCACCGGCCAGCTCAAGCATGCGCTGGGAATACCGATTCCCAGCGGTTCGTCCTTTTTGTCGAGTTGGATGCTTATTTTAAAGTCGTCCGGCCAGACCAACCTCTATGAACTGGCGGTGGCATTGGTCACGCTGATTTGTGCGGCGCTCTTGAAAACCTACCGCCCCCGGTGGCCGGGGCTGTTAATGGCGTTGATCATCGGGAGCCTGGTCAGTATCGGGTTGGACGGCGGAGCCCATGGGGTGCGGCTTCTGGGTGAGTTGCCGGGCCGGCTGCCCCCGTTGTCCGTGCCGGATTTCTCTTTTGATACGATCCGCCTGGTGGCCCCCGGTGCCCTGGCCGTTGCCCTGCTCGGGCTTATCGAAGCCCTTTCCATTGCCCGGTCCATCACCGTTTTCTCCAAGCAGCACATCAACGGGAATCAGGAGTTTATCGGGCAAGGGCTGTCCAACATCATCGGCAGCTTTTTTTCGGGGTATGCCAGCTCCGGGTCGTTCACCCGTTCCGGGATCAATTATGACGCCGGCGCCATAACGCCCCTGGCCAGTATTTTCTCGGCCCTTTTTCTTTCGATGATTATTGTGCTGATTGCCCCCCTGACGGTCTGGCTGCCCATGTCCGCCATGGGGGGCGTGATCCTTGTTGTGGCGTTTAAACTGATCGATGTCCGTCATATCCGGGAAATCCTGAAAAGCAGCCGGTCGGATTCCCTGGTATTGCTGGTTACGTTTTGCGGAACGCTGTTGTTTGAAATCGATTTTGCGATTTACACCGGGGTGTTGCTCTCCCTGGCGATTTACATGACCCGGACGTCTCATCCGCAGATTACCGTTTTGGCTCCGGATCCGACGGACTCGCGACGGCGGTTGACGGAAGTCGAGCCAAACGGTCTTCGGGAATGTCCCCAGTTAAAGATCATCCGGGTAAACGGCTCGCTGTTTTTCGGCGCGGCCAATCATGTTCTGGAGATTGTCGAGGAGATCGATTCGGATGCACCGAAACGATTGCTGGTCGTGGGGCACGGGATCAATTTCATCGATGTTTCCGGCGCCATGATGTTGACCCAGGAAGCCCAGCGGCGCGAAGAAATGGGAAAAGCGATGTATCTGTGCCGGATCAATCGAGATGTTTATCATTTTTTAAAACATGGTGGTTTTGTCGATGAAATACGGGAGGATCACATCTTTCCCACGGAATATTCCGCCATATCGCAAATCTTCAACCGCCTTGATGTCTCCATATGCCGGTCATGCAAGGAAAGGGTTTTTATGGAATGCCGGCGTATCCCGGAAAACGGGAATGGCTTTCAGTGAAATCTTTAGGCTCAATAGGAGCAGGAAAAGGTAATTGATCCGCGACTTTGAAGGGGCTTATCCCCGCCGGACGATCCGTTGGGCATACCCCCGACTATCCGCAATAATTTTTTCCAGGTCCATGGATAAAAGCACACGGTTCCGTACAAGCACGCGGCCGTCTACCAGCACATCGCGAACATCCCCGCCGGTCATGGCGTAGACTGCGTGGGAGACCGGGCTGTACATGGGGGTCAGGTGAGGGGCTGTGGTGTCGATGACGATGAGATCCGCCCGTTTTCCGACCTCGATGGAGCCGATTCTATCTCCCAGTCCCATGGCTCGGGCGCTGCCGATGGTGGCCATGCCGAGGACGGTTTCGGCATCGGTGGCCGTGGGATCGAGGCGGTGGACCTTGTGGAGTTTGGCGGCCGTGTTCATCTCCCGGAACATGTCCAGGGTGTTGTTGCTGGCGCACCCGTCGGTTCCCATGCCCAAAACGACGCCGGCATCCCCCATGGGCACCACAGGCGCCACGCCTGAGCCCAGCTTCATGTTGCTGGACGGACAGTGGGCCACAGCCGTGCGGCGTGCGGCAAGGGTTTGAATCTCTTCTTCGTCCACCCAAACGCAGTGAACGGCCAGACAGTTTTCACCCAGCAGGCCCAATCCGTCGAGATAGGGCACCGGCCGCTGGCCGTGTTGCTTCAGGCTCTGCTGGACCTCTTGAGCGGTTTCCGAGACGTGAATCTGGAAGAGGCCGCCTCGCTCCCGTGCGGTTGCCGCCGCCGCCCGCAGGGTTTCGGCCGAACACGTGTAGGGGGAATGGCAGAAGATCGACGGCAAGATCCGCTCGGACCGTCCCTTCCATTGGTCGACAAAGGTCGCGGCGTGGCGGACATTCTTTTTGGGATCAGGAACCCCGGGGGCCGGAAAGTCGATTACCCCCTGGCCGATCACCGCCCGCATGCCCGCTTTATCCACCGCCTCGGCCACACAATCGGCATGAAAATACCCGTCGCAGCAGCAGGTGGTGCCGGAAAGCAGCATTTCAGCACAGGCAAGCAGTGCGCCGCATCGGGCCGAGTCCGGGTCGATATGGGTCGCTTCGGCCGGAAACATGACTTCGTGAAGCCAGCGCTCCAGGGGCAGGTCGTCGGCAAGGCCGCGAAAGAGGGTCATGGGCAGGTGGGTGTGGGCGTTGACCAGACCCGGCATGACCACGCCGCCGCCGGCGTCGATACGTTCTTTGCCGGCCGGCAGGGGATCTTTTTCCGACAGGGGGCCTATCGCGGCGATGGCACCGTCCTTTACGGCGACGAAGCCATTTTCAATGACCTCCATGGCATCGTTGGCGGTGACCACGGTGGCGTTGTGAAGAATCAGGTCAAATGGCATGGATCGTTTCCTGTTTTTTGTTTTCTCCTGTCGATTGCCCGCGGAGTTCACCGCGTTTCCAGAGACCGCTGTTCTGCAATTACCCAATGGAGAAACCATGTCAAGGGTTGATTGACAGGAATGCGGGCTCCATCTGCCGGTTGTCCTGTTCGGTTGGAGGCTCGCGGGATACGACCGCCATGAGCTCTTCAGGGTTCGGGTTCGGAATCGACCGCCCCTTTGATGGCGGACGGAAGGTTTCGGGGCAGGCGGATGACGAACCGGGAGCCGCGTCCGGGGGTTGAGGAGACCTGAATGTCACCGCCGTGTTGGCCAATGATGTTGTTGGTGATGAAAAGGCCGAGGCCGGTCCCCCGGATTCCCTTGGAGGAAAAGAACAGGGTAAAGAGTTGATCCCGGGTTTGCCGGTCCATGCCGATGCCGTTGTCTTCGATGGAAAAGAGCACCCACGACGCATCTGCACGGACGCTGAAGATGATGCGGTGATGCGCCTTGTTTTCATCCCGGACACAGGCGTCCACGGCATTGTCCAGAACGTTGATGATGGCGGCGAGTACGGCGGCGGAATCCATTTCCAGGGTGCCGGGATCGGGGTCGATTTCGTGAACGATTTCGATGCCGCCGGCATCGGCCTTGGCGGCCATGGCCTTGATGACATCGTCGGCAAAGGCCTTCACCGGAACCGTTTCCCACTCAAGCGGTCGATCCTTGGCGTAGTAGAGGATGTCCATGATCATTTTGCGGATCCGGTCGACCATCATTTTCACCACGATCCAGCCTTCGGCGACATTGCCGGGATCCTCTTTGGAAAAGCCGCTGTTCATCATATACATGCCGCCGTCCAGTCCGGTGAGAAGGCCCTTGATGCCATGGCTCACGGTGCTGATCATCAGCCCCAGGGAGGCGAGGCGATCCTGGAGATCGGTTTTTTCGCGGATCAGCGATTCCAGGCTTCGGGTATAGTCGGCCAGTTTTCGGCGCATGACGATTTTGTCCCGGGTCCGGGTCAGGGCAATCTCCAGGGCATCCACGTTGATCGGTTTGGTGATAAAATCCGTGGCTTCGTGCTTGAGGCTTTCGATGGCCAGTTCCATGTCTCCGTGCCCGGTGATCATCACCACTTCGGTCTCCGGGTTTTTCTGCTTGATCCGTTTGAGCAGTTCGATGCCGTCCATGACCGGCATCTTGATGTCCGTGAGCACGATGTGGGGGGCGGCCGATTGGAACTTTTCGAGTCCTTCCAGACCGTTCTCGGCACAGATGACCTCAAATCCCATGTCTGAAATGGACATGGAGAGAACATCTCGAATATCTGCCTCGTCGTCCACCAGCAGGACGCGATAGTTCGCGTTATCGATCGGTTGCATCATGGATACGCTGGGCCTCCAATGTCATTGTGTGATCGGAATCCGCGGCCTTCTTTTTACGAACGCATCAACTTTACCACAGAGACGCACTCATCTGCCAACAGGGCCCGTGGCGCCTTGGGTTACGGGAAATTCGAGAACAAACCGGGCGCCCCCGTCGGGACTGGATTCAGCGCGAATATCCCCCCCGCAGTCCTTGACGATACCATAGCTGATGGAAAGCCCGAGGCCTGTCCCCTTGCCCACTTCCTTGGTGGTGAAAAACGGTTCGAAGATCTTTTCCAGCACATGACCCGGGATGCCGGGGCCGGTGTCGGCCACCTCGGCCACGACCCGGTCGGCGCGAAGCGACGTTGCGATAGTGATGGTTCCGGCCATTGACCCGTAATCTCCCACAGCCGTTTTTTCCTCAATGGCGTCTCTGGCGTTGAGCAGCAGGTTGATGAAGACCTGCTCCAACCGACTCGGATCCACCCAGATTTTCGGCAGCGTCTCGGCCAGGTGCCAGGCGACTTCGATGCCGCGGACCTTCAACTGCTGGCTGAAGATTTCAAAGGCCTTTTCGATGACCTCGTTGATATGAACCTTGACCAGGTTCACTTCGGACTTGCGGGCGAATTGTCTCATATGGTTGATGATCCTGGTGGCCCGGTCCACATTGCTGTCGATTTTTTTTAGCATGCTCGAGAGCAACGACGGTTCCAGCGGTTTGTCTTGATCGATTTTCTTTACGAAAAAACTGCTGGCCGTCTTGATCACCGACAGGGGCTGATTGAGTTCATGGGCCACGCCGGTGGCCATCTCGCCCAGGGTGGCCATCTTGCTGGCCTGGATCAATTGTTGTTCGGCCTCCAGGCGCTTGGTGATGTCGCTGGTGGTCACCAGCAGGACCTTGCGTTCAGAGTACTCCGACGGAGAGATCCGTATGTTGACGAACAGAATCTTTCCCGAACTTTCGACCTGTCGGATCTGGGTAATTTCCGAGGCGGTTTTCAATAGACGGGCCTGCTGGGATCGATCCCCTTTGACGAAAAGATCCAGAAAACATCGCCCCTGAAGTTCTTCCTGTCCATATCCGTAAACGGCGGTCACGCTGTCATTGCAGTCGAGAATGTTCAGCGTGTCCGGCTCCAGCACGAAGACCGGGTTGGGAATGTTGTTGAAAATGGCATGGTATTTTTTCTCGGACGATGCCAGCTTCATTTCAAGCTGTTTGTGGCGGGTGATGTCCAGGGAGACTTCCATGGCCGCCACGATCTTGCCGGACTTGTCCCGGACCGGAGAGGTCTGGACGGCCCAGTGGGTCGCGATGCCTTCCTTGTCGATGCCGTGCTCTTCGGTATAATGGGGGAAACCGTCTTCGAATGTTTTTTCCACCGGGCAGTTGACGCATTTTTCGTCCCGTCCCTTATACGCCCGAAAGCAGTGGACACCGGGTTTGGGATCGAAGCGTTGGGAAAACTCCCGGTTGTATCGAAGCAGATTGTAATCCCGGTCCTGCACCGTGATCAGGCAGGGGACCAGATCGAAAAGGTTCTGGTACTCATCGCGCTGTTTTTTCAATTCCGCCTGTTTTTCGGCGATCTGGTCTCCCATCTCGTTGATGGCCGTGGCCAGTTGGCCCATTTCATCTTCCTGGCCCACATCCACAACCGTGCCGTATTCGCCTTTCCCGATCCGGACGGTTCCGCTGATCAGTTTTTTGATGGGGCGATTGACGAAATGGAGCACGAAAACAAAGATGAAGGCCGATGTCGTCAAAAAGACGAAGACGGCAAATCCGGTGATTCCTCGCTCCACGCCGCCGATTTCCGCGTCAAATTTCTGGAGCGATATCACCACGTCCAGGGCGCCGAGGATCTGTTTGTCTTCCGGGTGAACGTGGCAGCCTCCGGTGGCGCAGCCCGGGTCGTTGCCGATGGGGCTGATGATGCCGAGCAGACGGTAGCCGGCAGGAGACC
The DNA here is from genome assembly GCA_016342285.1 of Desulfobacterales bacterium. GTDB lineage: Bacteria > Desulfobacterota > Desulfobacteria > Desulfobacterales > JAEINQ01 > JAEINQ01. Next base: position 34,067 of record JAEINQ010000057.1, on the reverse strand, counting down.
GGAAAATCCGTATCCGTTCTTCCAGCGACACCTGGGCCCGGGGCGGATCGCTGCGGTGGCAGATGTCACATGCCTCGGCTTTGATATTGGTAATTTTGTCCATCTCGGACGGTCGATTGGAGAACTTGATCTGACCGTCCTTGTTATAGATGCGCAGGTTTTCGATCTCCGGCTGCCTGGCGATGTTGTTGATGATCTGGTTGATGTCATCCCGGGAGTTGAGCATCATGGCATAACGGGTGCCGAGGCGAATGGTGCTGGTCAACTGGTCCATTCCGGCCACAATGTTTTTCATCATCTTTTGTTTCTGGTAGCGGATGTTGAAAAACGCCCAGGTGGAAATGGAAAAGACGAGGACCACGCCGACGGTGAGAACCAGTTTAAACACCAGCCTGCGGCGGATTTTTTGCAGGAATTGAAACATGGCTCACCATTGTCGCTGTTTGAATTTGATCAGGAGGGCCACAAACGCTTGTTCTCCTCGGAATAAACGGGTCCTGCCGGGATAAGTCCGCTGCTCATGACCAACGTTGATGCCATCGTAAAAAGTCCAAAATTATCACAAAGGCACAAAGGGCACAAAGTTAAGCAATCTTCTTTTCAAACCCCTTTTCGACGGCCAGATTCAGGTCGCACCGGAGGGCTTCGGGGGGCAGACCCAGGGCCAGCCCGAGAAGTTGGGGCAGATAAAGGATCGTCATGTGCAGGTCTTTTCCGCGAAGGCTGGAGATCTTGTTTTGATAGGCCTCAAGATTCATCTGGCACATGGGGCAGACCGTGACGATGGCGTCCGCGCCGCTGGCCGCCTCCAAAATGGCGCCGACCAGTTCGAGTCCCACCTCCATTTTGGTGTTCATGTGGGATGCGCCGCAGCATTTCCCGCCCATGTCCCAGGAATGGACGGTGGCGCCCACGGCCTCCAGCAGCGGTTCCATGGACCGGGGTTGTTCCGGGTCGTCGAATACCGGATAGGGACGAAGGCACTGACAGCCGTAGTACGGTGCGATGACCAGCCCTTCGAGCCGACGCTGCACGCGTTCGTTGAGCATTTGGGGGCCGATATCGTTGACGAGTACGTCGAGCAGGTGGCGGACCCGCAACGATCCATTCAATTCAAGGGACTCTTCGGCCAAAACGGCATGGATTTTTTTTGATATCTCCGGATCGGCAATTTTTTCTGTCACGGTCTTTAGATTCAGGTAACAGGCGCTGCAAGGCACGAGAATGTCTTCCCGGTGTCCCATTTTCTCGGCCAGGGCCAGGTTCCGGGCCGGCAGTGCCAGCGCCAGAAGGGCGCTGGTGGCCTCAGCCGCAGAGGCGCCGCAACAGGTCCAGTCTTCGATATCGTGGAGGGTGGCGCCTAACGTTTCCATCAGCGCCCGGGTGGAAATGTCGTATTCTCGGGCGCTGCCATCCAGTGAGCAACCGGGGTAGTAGAGATAGTTCATTGACGCCTCTCTATTGGTTTCAATTAATTCAAAGTCGGCATCCACGTCCGGTGGCGCGGTCAGCGTCAATTGGCGATGCAGACAAGTTTGAAATGCGCTAAAATTGTGGAGTCGCTTCGCTCCAGCTCTTTTTAAGCTAAGATATGGCAGAATTCCTTAATTTTAGGCATTTTAGGCACTTCGAACTGGAAGCGCAGTATCGCATCCCTTTCCAGAGGCAAACCAAAGCCTGGTCCTCTGGGCCAGGATTTTTTACATAGTTCTGGATGCCTGCCTTCGCAGGCATGACGGAATTTGGGACTTTTTACGAGTGCATCAACGTTAGTCACTTTACCTTAATCCGCTTTCCAGTTCTTTGACCTTGTCAAAGATCGCCGCCAGCTTGCCCGAACCCTTGGACGGCAACTGGATGGCAACCTTGCCTTTTCCCATGAGACGCATGCCCAGACCGGCAAAGCGAAAAGGAAGCGCCGGATTTTTCATGTCGGTAAAATACAAGGTCATAAACTCCATTTCCCTGACCCTGCCGTGGCGCCGGACACTTTTCATGAAGCTTGTATAAAAGAGGGTGCTTTGCCTGTATTTGGACAACTTTCTGTCTGCGGCCACCTGTTTGAGCGCGGCCATGGCCTGGGTCAATGGCAGGCCACGGGGGCAGCGAAGGGTGCAGCAGTAGCAGGAGGAACACAGGCTGAAGGTTTTGCTTTTAAATATTTTGTCTTCCTGCCCCATGAGAACCATCCGCCACAATCGGCGGGGGGTGATGTCCATGGCAAATTCGTTGGGGCAGGATCCTGTACAGGTACCGCACTGGATGCAGGTTTGCACCATTTTCCCGATCTCTGTCATTGGTTTTGAAACGGGGCGCGGTGTCCCTGGGGCGTTGGCGGTGGCCATTGGGTCCATGGCGATTGTCCTTTCTCGGTGGTTCACTTGGCTGTTGGAATCCACGTCCTGTGGCGTGGTCAGAGTCAACTGGCGATGCCGATAAGATATCCGGCAAGGCACTTCAAACTTCAAACACCCAACGGCAGCCCCTTTCAGGGGCCATCCAAGGCCCGTCCGCCGGTGTGGTTCCGTTACCGCACCAGGGCCGCATCGATCACTTCAAACATCTGCTGCTTCGTGTACCCGACCACCACCGACGCACCGTTGGGGCACACCGTTGCGCAGGTGCCGCATCCCTGGCACATGGCCGGATTGACCGCCACCCGGCCCAAATCCAGCACCAGGGTGCGGGCATGGTAAGGACAGGCCTCAATGCATCGCTGGCACAGACTGCACAGGCTGGGACGCACCGTGGAGACGATTCGGCCCGTGGACAGGTGGTCGTTGGAAAGGATTTTCAGGCAGCGCTGGGCTGCCGCGCCGGCCGAGGCCAGGGTGTCGGCCACCGACCATGGCGACAGCGCCAGGCCGCAGGCAAAAACCCCATCCATGAGGGCATCGACCGGGCGCCACTTGGATTCGGCTTCCTTGAAAAAACCGTCTTCGTTCGTCTCGGCGCCAAAGGCGGTTGCCAATCCGGCCGGCAGTTTGGGGACGATGCCCGTGGCGAGCACCAGCAGGTCGGCGTCGATTTCGAGCGGCCGGTCCAGCAGCGGGTCGACCACCATGACCATGGGGTTGCCATCCGGGCCCTGGGGAAACGTCACCCGGGGCTTGTGGGCCACATCGTACTGGACGAAGATCACGCCGGACCGTCTGGCCTGGGTAAAGTAGCTTTCGGAAAAGCCGGGGGTCATCATGTCCCGATAGAGGATATAGATGGACACCTCCGGATTTTTTTCCTTGAGTGCCAGGGCATGTTTTAGCGATGTGGGACAGCACACGCGACTGCAATAGTTTCTTGGCTCTTCCCTGGAATCCACACACTGAATCATCACCACCGAAGCCAGTCCGGCCGGGTCCAGCTCATCCCGGTCCAGTTGCGACGCCAGTTCTTTTTGCGTGATGACGGCCCGGCCGGTGCCGTAGCCGTAGGACTGGGTGGGTGCTTCAATGCCGCCGGTGGCCAAAATGACGGTCCCGTGCTCCAGGGTTTTTACCTGCCCTTCGTGGTCTGAAACCGTGGTGAAAAAATGGCCCACCTCGCCGAAGGCCCCTTGAACCTCCGTTTGCAAGTGAATGTCGATTTGCGGGTGTTTTTCCAGTCGCTGGACGGTTTCTTCCAACAGCGGGGCCGTGGGTTCGCCCTCCAGAGTCCGGTTCAACCAGTTGAGGTTGCCGCCCAGGCGATCGGTTTGCTCCAGAAGATCGACCGGGTATCCGTGGTCGGCGATGGCCAGGGCGGCATGCATGCCGGCAATCCCACCGCCCACCACCAGGACTTTGCGGGTGATGCTGATCTTGGATGTCGGCAAGGGATCGGCGTATTTGACCCGGGCAATGGCCATGGCGATAGCAGACAGGGTGTCCGCGGCCCGTTTCTGAACGTCTTTTTCCGTTTCGTCATCGCTGTTCGTGAGTTGACTGCTATCATCTGTGATCTGTGAGTGGTAAGTGATGGCCGGTGTCATGATGTCCACCACGTCCATCAGGGCCGGGTCCAGGTGAATGCGACGGCCCAGGTCCTTGAGCCTGTCCACAAAGAGGTAGGGATGACAGGCGCCGAGCACAATTCGGTTGGCAGCGGAGGATTCGGCGGCCTCGACCAATCGGTCCCATCCCACCGCGGTACACCCCTGATCGATGATGATGACCCGCTCCACGGAAGGGTCGTTTTCCAGCTTCCGGACCCAGGTTTCCGGGTCAACGCCATGGCTGTACCGGTTGCCGCAGGTGCAGATGGCCACCAGGACCCGCGGCTGTTCCCGGGATACATCCCTTACCGTCGGTGCTTCTTCGGTTTCGTCGCTGAGGCTGCCGCCGGCGGCGTGAATGACCCGGGAGGCCTCCAGGGCGGCGTCCGAGGCCGTGATCACTGAATCGCCGATATCCTTTGGCCCGGAAAAAGACCCGCCGACAAAGATGCCCGTCCTGGCCGTATGGGCCGGAGAGAACGGATTGGTTTGAACGAACCCCCACCGGTTCAGCTCAATTCCTGTCTGTTCGGCGATTTCTTGGGTGCCGGGCGACGGGCGTTGGCCGACGGAGAGGACCACCAGGTCGAAGGTTTCCTCCTGAAGGCTGCCGTCGGCACGCAGGTAACGGACCGACGGATCGCCGGTGGCTGAATCGGGAGACAGGGAGTGGATGCGGGACCGTTCAAAGCGCACGCCGTGGTCGTTTTGGGCGCTATCCCGGTAGCGCTGAAAAGATTTTCCGGGGGTCCGCATATCCATATAGAAGATGGCCGCCTCGACCCGGTCCTGGCTGCGCTCCTTGACCAGCAGGGCTTCCTTGACGGCAATCATGCAGCAGATGGATGAGCAAAAATCCGCGTCGCACTGGATATCGCGGGATCCCACGCACTGTAGCCAGGCGATCTTTTTTACCGGTTTGCCGTCACCGGGGCGGATCAGTTTGCCGCCGGTCGGTCCGGTGCCGCTGATGATCCGCTCCAGTTCCAAGTTGGTGATGACGCCGGGAAAGACGCCATACCCGTAGACATTTTTTTCATCGGTCGGATCAAAATAATCCGTGCCGCCGCAAAGGACCATGGCGCCGACGGAGATCTGGCGATGGGATCCGGACGCCATCCGGGCATATATCCCCACGATCTTGGGGATCATGACCTCCGGGTCGAACGGCTTGATGAGATAATCCTGGGCACCGATTTTCATGGCTTCCACCGCGGTATCCACGGTGGCATAGGCGGTCATCATCAACACGGCAAGATCGGGAAAGGTTTCATGGGCTGCCTTGAGCAGGTCTACCCCGTCCATGCCGGGCATTTTGATGTCTGTCAGCATGAGATGAAAGGGTGTCTCGGCCAGCAGGGCCAGGGCCGCCTGTCCGGATTCGGCCGTTGCCACAAAAAACCCCTCGTCTTCGAGCCATTCCTTGAGCGAGTCGCGCACGATGGGTTCATCGTCCACCACCAGAATGCGAAAGGCCTTTCGCTGTTCCGATGCCAGTTGGATGGCCTCGGTGGGGCAGACCTTTACGCAGGCCCCGCAACGGGTGCAGGCCACCGGATCGATGACGTAAGGGTTTGGAATCTGGTGGGGGACCGGCAGGTAAATGGCCTTTCGGGTGGCCAGCCCGGCATTGAAGGCATCGGGCACACAAACGGGGCAAACCGCTTCGCAGACGCCGCAGCCGATGCAGCGGGCCGGATCGACCCCGGTCGGCTTTTCCTTTAGCGAGACGGTGAAATTTCCGGGCTCGCCCGCCACGTCGGCCACCTCCGTGTTGAGCAGAATCTCAATGTTTTCATGGAAAAGCCCCTTGCGAAGGCAAAACTGGGACGACCGGTCCCGTTGGACCAGCGGGAGCATTTTGCACATGCCGCAATGGTTGGTGGGAAACTGGGCGTCGAGCTGGCTCAAGATACCGCCCATATGGGTCGCACGATCGATGAGGGTCACCCCGTAGCCCGTTTCCGCAAGGTCGAGGGCCGCCCGGATGCCGCTGATACCGGCCCCGACGACCAGGGCCTTTCCGATCTTTTTCTTCATGGTTTGCTCCCTTTTCATGAAGGGCGTTTTAAATTACGAGTCACTATAGCTCACTCGTCACTTCAGCTCGTGTCCATCAACGAATTTCATATTTCGTGGATGGGCATCTACTGACGTTTCCAATCCAGAAATGAGAATTTTTGTCCAAGGTCAAGTCAATCAAGCCATTGCGCGGAGGCGTAGCGCGCTACGCCGCACAAGCAATGGCGCTGATTGGCGCCGAGACTTGTCCGCCCCTGGCGGATTGGGCAAAAAGGCCATTTATGGATGGAAAATAGCTCACTTTTAATGCATCCCCACTACCTCTTCAAATTCCTCGACCTTGAATTCCGACAGCGGGGGTTTCTCTTCCAGGCTTCGGCCTGCCCGGTAGTCGAACCCGGCCTGGGTGATATGGGCCACGCTGCGGAACAACTCCATGACCGGGATGTCATTGGGACAGGCATTGGAGCACTGCCCGCACCCCACGCAGGCCGTGCTCATGTGGGCCAGCCGCGTGAGATGAAAAAATATCGTATCGGTGGGCATTTTTACCGCCCCTTTTCGCTGGGCCCAGCGCAGGTACTGGGGCGGATCGTGGTCGAAGACATCGGTTACAAAAACGCATTCGCGGCAGTAGCACACCGGGCAAGCCACCCGGCAGTTGTAGCAGTTGACGCAGTCGGCCAGATAGGTGGTGAGCTTTTCCAGGCTGTCGGTGGCCGCCCGGGTCTGTTGGAACATGTCGTCGCGAAATGCCGTGCGTTGGGCCACGAGGGCGTCAATGGCCAATGCGCGTTCCGGGGGCGCTTGGGCGGGCGAGGCATCGATGTCTTTAAGCAACGTCTCTCCCTCGGGGGTTTCTGCCTGAAGCAGGAATTGACGGGACGTGTCCATTCCGTAGAGGCCCACCGTGATATCGGCCCCCTCGGGCAGCGGATGCTCACAGGCCCGGCAGGCCGTGGCCAGCTCTCCATGGGCTGACGCCGTATCGGTTCCGGACAGCGCGTTGCGGACGAAGTCCGCGGTCGATCCCTGGGAATCGGGCCCCACAAACCGAAAATAGTCGGTGTTGGCAAAGGCGCCCAAGCAGTCCATGCCGATGATGAAAAGCCCTTCCCGGTGACCCTGGTTGAGTTTGACCAATTCGAAAAAGGCCCGGATCTCACAGGGCCGCATCACAACGGCGATTTTCCCGCCGGCCGGTTTTCGGGTAAGCCGGGAGACAATTTTGGCCGTGTTGAGTGGATAGGCCGGGGCCAGCGGGTCTGCCGCGGCCATCTGCTCGGGATCGGTGACCAGGGTCGGCATGATCCGATTTTTCATGGGCAGTTCCACGGGGACCAGGATGGCGTCGATCTCTTCGAGTTCCAAAACGGCCGAGAAAAGACTTCGCAGTGCGCCTAAAAGATCCTGATCCTTTACATCAATTTTTGCCGTTTTCGCCATTTCAGCCTCCATAATGTCGCTTGACATAAAATTGCGTCCTGTTTCCCAGCGGCGCAGCCGCGTCATATAGAATTGCGTCCTGTTTTCCAGCGGCGCAGCCGCGTTATATAAAATTGCGCAGCAATTTTATTATATGACCATTTTCAGTTTTGCCTCGCTGGGTCCCAGGGCTTTGACCCGGGCGACCAGTTCTCCCATGATTTCGGCGAACTCGATCCCGTCACTGGCCCCGATCCAGGTGAGTTTGAGCCGCTCGGGGGCAAAGCCGAATTGGGGCAAGATGTCCTTGAGTAGCTTGATTCGCCGACGGGCCTTGAAATTGCCGTTGATGTAGTGGCAGTCCCCGGGATGGCAGCCGCTGACCAGCACCCCGTCGGCTCCTTCCAGCAGGGCCTTGATCACGTATTGGGGATCGACCATGCCGGTGCACATGACACGGATCAACCGGACGTTTTTGGGATAAGCGAGCCGGGAGGTTCCGGCCAGGTCGGCCGCCGTGTAGGTGCACCAGTTGCACACAAAAGCGATGATGGTGGGTTCAAATTCTGTCATGAGACACCTCGTTTCGATTCGTTTGATGCGGATGGTTACTGTCTTGTTTTATTAGGAACCACGAATGGGCCAAGAATTTCGTGTTTATTTGTGTGAATTCGTGGTTCAAATTCAACGTCCCCTTTTGTGTCGACGTCCTGTCCCGTTACCGGCCCAGAGCCATGACCGTCTCCAGTATGCCGTCGATCTCAGCAAATATTTGCTGGCTTTTGAAGTGTCGGCTGCGGGCCGCCCCGCTGGGACAAAACCCCGAGCAACTGCCGCAGCCTTTGCACACGGCCGGGTTGACCACCGACACGCCCCTTCGGTCATCGAATTCGATGGCCGAATAGGGGCACAGACCGATGCAGACTTTGCACCCGATGCAGATGTCCGGGTCGATCCAGGAGATCGTGGGCGCCACCTCCACCCATCCGCGGGTGGCCAGGGACAGGGCCTTGGCTGCCGCCCCCGATGCCTGGGAAACCGTGTCGGGAATGTCCATGGGTTTCTGGCAGCAGCCGGCGAGAAACACGCCGTCGGTGGCCGTATTGAGCGGCGCCAGTTTGGGGTGTTCCTCCAGAAAGAAACCGTCGGCGCCCTGGTTAACACCAAAGATGCGCCCGATATTATGGGCGTCGTGTCTGGCCTCAATGGCGGTGCAAAGGACCACCATGTCTACCGGTACCTGAATCTTTTCGCCCAACAGGGTGTCTTCGGCCACGGCCACCAGCTTTTCCGTCTCATTGGCGGTTGCGGGCCGATGGTTGATTTCCGCCACCTTGCCACGGATGAAAATTGTTCCTTCTTCCTGGCAACGCCGGTAAAATTCCTCATATCCTTCGCCGAAACAGCGCATGTCGATGTAGAAATCGTACACGGCGGTGTCATGTCCCACTTTTTCCTTGATGAGATGGGTGTATTTTAAGGCGTACATGCAGCAGACCCTGGAGCAGTATTCATGATAATTGACATCCCGGCTGCCGATGCAGTGAAGCAGGGCGACGCTTTTGGGCGGGTGCGTGAAACGGCCGCCGGCGTCGCGCATCATGATTTTGCCGCCGGTGGGACCGGTGGCGTTGCTCAGCCGTTCGAATTCAAGGGCCGTGAAGACATTTGGATACCGCCCGTAGCCGTATGGTTTCATGGGGAGGGGGTTTAAGGCGTCGTAACCGGTGGACAAAATAATGCTCCCGACCTTTACTTGAAGGGTTTCGCCCGTTTGAAGGTGGTCGATGGCCTTGGCTTCGCAGGCGTCGACACAGGCCATGCACTCGCAGCAGACACCGCAGTTGAGGCAGCGCTGGGCCTCGGCCCGGGCCGCTGCTTCGGAAAAGCCCAGGGCCACCTCGTCGAAGGTGGCCACCCGTGCGCCGGGACTGACTTCCGCCATGGTTTGTCGGGGGGCGGTCGGTACGGTGTCGGAAATGGCCGCCCAGTCCGTGCCCGGGGGCGTGGCGTCGATCGCCTCTTGGGCCAGAGCCTCAAGGTCGCGGCCATTGACGAAGCAATGAATGGATGCCACCGCCTTGTGGCCGGCGGCCACGGCCTCGATGACCGTGGCCGGGCCGGTCACCGCGTCCCCGGCGGCAAAAACGTGGGGAAGGCTGGTCTGAAGGGTATGGGGGTTGACGGCAAACGTGTTTCGGCGTGTCAGCTCAAGGGCCGGTTCAACGGCGGTCCAGGCCGTGTCGGTCTTCTGGCCGATGGCCGGAATGACCGCATCGCAGGCGATGACGAATTCAGAGCCCTGCACGGGAACCGGCCGCCGGCGGCCGCTGGTATCCGGTGGCCCCAGTTCGGTGCGGATGCATTCCAGGCCGGTGACTTTTCCGTTTTCCATAACCACCCGCACCGGTGCGGTGAGGTATTCAAAGACGACCCCTTCTTCACCGGCCCCGTGGATCTCTTCAGCATAGGCCGGCATCTCCCGGGCCGATCGCCGGTAGACCACGGTGACGCTCTGGGTCCCGAGCCGTCGCGCCACCCGGGCGGCATCGACGGCCACGTTGCCGCCCCCGATGATGGTCACCCGGCTTCCCGGGGCCTTTGAATCGCCCAAGTTGGCCTCGCGCAAAAAGGTGACGGCATCGATGACACCATGGGCCGTGGTTTCGCCTTCAATGCCCATCTGAAGGCAGTCATGGGCGCCGATGCCCAGAAATACTGCGGCATAGCCGTCCTCGGCGAGGCTTGCCAGGGTGATGTCCTCGCCGAAGCGGACGCCGGTATGCGTTTGGATGCCCGAATTGAGAAGGTGGTCGATTTCGCGATCCAGGATTTTTGCAGGGAGCCGGTAGTCGGGGATGCCCACCCGCAGCATGCCCCCCAATTTGCCCAGGGCTTCAAAAAGGGTCACCCGGTAGCCTTTGAGCCGAAGATAATAGGCTGCGGTCAGACCCGCCGGACCCGATCCGATGACCGCGATTTTCTCCTCCCGCTCCTGGATGGCCGGTGCCGTCAGCTGCGTCATGTCGGCGTGGTCGGCGGCGAACCGTTTGAGATCCCGAATGGCCACGGGGGTATCGATTTCTGCCCGGCGGCACTGGGTTTCGCAGGGGTGGGGACAGACCCGGCCCAGCACGCCGGGCAGGGGGAGTCTTTCCATGATCAGCCGGAGGGCCGCGTCATATTTTCCCTGGGCGATCAACTGGACATACCCCTGGACGTTGACCCCCGCCGGGCAGGTGACCCCGCAGGGTGCCCGGTCCTTTTTTTCGATATTGAAGGTGATGGGGATGGCCTGGGGAAAGCTTCGGCCGATGGCCCGGCGCTGGCCGAGCCCCTCATCCCAAGGGTTGGGGATGGATACCGGACAGACATTGGCGCATTCCCCGCAGCCGGTGCAGATCCCTTCCTTGATGTATCGCGGCTTGCGATGCACCGTGACGGTGAAATTGCCGATGAACCCGCTGACTTCGGTCACCTCGCTGTAGGAGAGCAGTTCGATGTTGGGATTTTGGGCCACTTCCACCATTTTCGGCGTTCCGATGCAGGCGGCGCAATCCAGGGTGGGAAAGGTCTTGTCGAACTGAAGCATATGCCCGCCGATGGTGGTGTCCTTTTCCACCAGATAGACCTTGTGACCGGAATTGCCGATGTCCAGCGCCGCCTGCATGCCGGCAATGCCGCCGCCGACCACCATCATGTCCGGATGGACTTCGGCTTCCCGGGTTTGAAGGCTCTCGTGATAGTGCACCCGACAAATGGCCGCCGCGACCAGGCTTTTGGCCTTGTCCGTGGCTTCATCTTCGTCCGCGGTGACCCAGGAGACCTGCTCCCGGACCGAGGCCATCTGGAAAAAATACGGGTTGAGCCCGCCGCGCTGGCAGGCCCCCATGAAGGTCTTGCCGTGAAGACGCGGCGAGCAGGAGGCGACCACCACCCGCGTCAGGCCCAATTTGGGAATATCCGTTTCGATCATGGCCTGGCCCGGGTCGGAGCACATGAATTTATAGTCTCTGGCCACCACCACGCCGGGCAGCTTCGCGGCAAAGGCGGCGACCTCTTCAACCCGTACCTTGTGAGCGATGTTGATACCGCAATGGCAGATATAGAATCCGATCCGCTGAGCCATGTCAGGCCTCCTTGGAAACACCCGGTGCGGAAATCCCCCAAGGGGCGATTTTCCGACCTTCAATGATTGGCAATAGGTGCATGATTACCCGCTCGATTCGTTTCACGTGGTTGTCACCTCATGGGCAACGGCTGCTGCGTCTTTTTCCCCGGGCCTCGTCAACGATCTCGCCAGCCGAATCAGTTCGTCCGCCTCCGGCGGCTTTTCCAGGTAAGCGTCCGGTTTGGGCAGGCCGGACCTCTTCTGGGTGGACTGGAATCGTTCGTAAAGAAAGAACGTTTCGCGATCGATGGCAGAGAGCATGATGACGGGAATGGCTTTCAGGGCAGTGTCATTCTTCAAGTGATGATACATGCGGATGCCTTCCTTGTTGGGCATCATCACATCGAGAATGATCAGGTTCGGCCGGCCGGCCCTGGCGCGCTGAAGCCCTTGGGCCATGGTGGTGGCGCTGACCGGCGTAAACCCTCCGGAGCGAAGAAGATTGGAAAGAAAAATCCGGGTGTCCGATTCCTCGGCCACAACCAGAATGGTGTTTGTTGCATCAACCGGATTCAAAAGACGCCTCTGCTAAAAAGGGACGCGGATCCATGGGGTGAATGAACATCCACACGCCTGGGCCAGTCACGATACTTGCCATACCTTCAGCACAAGGTGTGCCATAACTTTGAACTGTCTTGAACTATCTGTTATGATGGGTTATATTAATATTATTGCAGGAAAGATGGCGGTGGTAGCGGAACCAGGTGTTGCAGGCAGTGCAACAAGCTTGGGGGTGTCGGCAAAAAAAATGCGGCATGGAGGTGCCAAAAGCGGGCAGTGATGGTGTGCAACGCCTGTTTGCAACATGTTGCGCAACATCTGTGGCGCCGGTTTTCGGTCGGCCCGACAATTTCCCACCCGGGGTTGAAACCGTGTTTAAAAAGATACCTTGACACCTTCTGATGATTGCCCCGAGTATTACCTAGTTTCCATCCATACACACGGAGACCCATGGATACCCTGGGCAAAATACCTCTGAACATAGCCATTGTCGGCGGCGGAAGGGCCTGTAAATTTTTCCTGGAACGGCTCCTGGCCAATACCCTCCCTTTTCTCGACATTCATGTTTTGGGGGTTTGCGATATCGATCCCGAGGCCGAGGGGCTGCGGATGGCCAGGGACCAGGGCATCTATACGACGGATAACTTTAGGGATCTGTTTGGCATCGAGAGCCTGGACAGCATCATCGAACTGACCAACCGTCGGGAGGTTCTCCTTGAACTCATCAAGCTGCGCCCCAGGCGTATCGGCGTTGTGGAGCACAACATCGGCCGTTTTTTGCGGTCGTTTTTCCTTGCGGAAGAAAAGCTCAAGTCTGCCGAGCACCAAGTACTTCTGGAAAAGATGTCTTCTGATTTTCTTATTCAGCAGAGCGATGCCGCCATCGCCCTGTTGAACACCGATTTTACCATTGACGATGTCAATGAGGCGTATCTGAAGTTGGTCGATAAATCCAAGGCCGAGGTCATTGGCGGCTACTGCTACCAGATTAATTACGGTCTCAGTGCCCCGTGTGCCAGCGCACGACCGACCATGCCGTGCCCCATGCTCGAGACGCTGAAAACGGGCAAGTCGGCCCATGTTATTCAGGAATTCTCAGGGTCCGGCACCCATCCAATTTATAGCAATATCGTGACCTATCCGTTGATCGACCCGGCCGGAGAGATTGTCAAGATTATTGAAATCTGGAGAGATATCACCAAGGAAATCACCTCGAAGTGGGAAAACCGGGCCGAGGCGCTCAAGACCGACCTGAACCGGATGGTCCAGGAGGACCGGATGATTTCCATGGGAAAGCTCGCGGCGAGTTGCGTGCACGAAATCAACAACCCCATTCAGGGGCTTCTGACCTTTGCCGACCTCATGGCCAAGTTGCTGGAAGAGGAGAACCCCAAGCCGGCGGACATCGTGGAATTCAGGGGATATCTCTCCATGATGTCCAGGGAACTGGAACGCTGCGGAAATATCGTCTCGGGCCTTCTCGCCTTTTCCCATGAAACCCCGCTGGAATATACCAGCGTGGACATCAACGCCGTGCTCAACGCGGTCATCATGCTAACCCGCCACCGGATGAAACTTCAAAACATCGAGCTGAAGACCCGCATCGCCAAAGGGATCGTCACGGTCCGGGGCAACGCCAATCGCCTTCAACAGGCCCTGCTAAACCTCATCTTCAACGCCATCGAAGCCATGCCCGACGGGGGGCGGATGGATATTACCTCCAAACCCGATGCCAAGAGGAAAACGATTCGAATCGGGATTGAAGACTCCGGCACCGGAATACCGAAGGATTGCCTGGATCATATATTCGATCCATTCTTCACTACCAAGGCCCAAGGAGAAGGGACCGGCCTGGGGTTGTCCATCGTCTATGGCATCGCCAGGAACCACGGCGGCAAAATTCGGGTACAAAGTGAGGTGGGCCGGGGAACGGTGTTTACCCTTGAGTTGCCTGTTATCTGATTTCCATTTATGTATTGGAAATATGCATGGGTCAGACGCATCTGGCGGGTCGGACGGGTCAGACGCTTTGAATCGGCACACAGAATTTACCCTCCGCAGCCACCGTGCGCCCGTAAAGGGGGAATCATGGACGAGAAAATGCGCATCATGATCGTGGACGACGAGGAAATCGTCAGAGAATCTTTGTTTCACTGGTTCGAAAAGGCCGGCCACGCGGCGGACAGGGCATCCTCGGGTCTTGAGGCCCTGGAAAAGCAGGAAACATCGCCGGTTGATCTCATGTTTGTGGACATCAAAATGCCGGGCATGGACGGCATTGAACTGCTGGAAAAGGTCAAGGCTGAATACCCGGACACGGTGGTGATTATAATTACCGCTTATGGGTCCATCGATTCGGCCATCCATGCCATGAAAAAAGGGGCCGCCGATTACCTGTTAAAACCCTTCAAACCGGAACAGCTCTCCCTGGTGATGGAGAAAATCACGCAGCAGCGGCGGCTGACCTCCGAATACAACTATCTCAAGGGTCACCTGGAAAAGATCACCCGTTTCGACAATATCATCGGCCGATCGGCTCCCATGGAGGAGATATTCAAACTCATTCCCGAGGTCGCCGCAAGTGACGCTTCCGTCCTGCTGACGGGTGAAACCGGAACCGGCAAGGAATTGATTGCCAAGGCGATTCATGCCAAGAGCGGCCGGTCCCATCGACCCTTTATCGCCATCAATTGCGGAGCGATTCCCGACACCCTGCTGGAAAGCGAACTTTTTGGCCACCAGAAGGGCGCCTTTACCGGCGCCATTCAAGCCAGGAAGGGGTTTTTGGAGGTCGTCTCCGGCGGGACGCTCTTTCTTGATGAGGTGGGTGAGATCAGTCAGAAAATGCAGGTCGATTTCCTGCGGGTACTGGAAGATAAAAAAATCACCCACGTCGGGAGCACGAATTCCGTCGAAGTCGATTTTCGACTGGTTTCCGCAACCCGACGGGATCTGGAAGCGGCGATCGGCACCGGTCGTTTCAGGGAGGACTTCTTTTACAGAATCAATGTGATCCAAATCCCCGTGCCTCCCCTGCGCCAAAGAAGGGAGGACATTCCCCTACTGCTGTCCTGTTTTCTGGAAAAATACAGCCAGGAGACATCCAAACAGGTCGACCATGTATCCCGGGGCACGGTTGAGGAATTGAAACGCTACGACTGGCCGGGAAACGTCCGCGAGCTCGAGAACGCCGTCGAACGGGCGGTGGTGCTTTCAAAATCCCGTACCCTGCGGACAGAGGATTTTGCCTTCCTTCAATCCTCGTCATCACCGCGGGCCGAAACCCCCACCCTTCGGGCAATGGAAAGGGCGCATATCCTCAACATGTTGGAGAAATACGACTGGAACATCACCCATGCCGCCAAAATTCTTGACATCAACCGCGTGACGTTGCACAAAAAAATCAAGCGCTATGAATTGAAACGAACACCCCGCCCATGAAGGACAACATGCATCGGATCGGCGTGGTTTGCCTCGGAGACGTGGACTCAACCGTCCCTAAGGTCCTTGCCGCCCATATATCCGGTTATTTAAATCTCGACGCAAGCGTCCTGCCGCCATTGTACCACCCGGCCTATGCCCTGAACCGACAGCGACTTCAGTACGATGCGGGCGTCATTTTAAAGGAGATGGAATCGACCCCCTTTGACGGGATGGACAAGGTGATCGGCGTGCTGGGGGTGGATCTTTTTGTCCCGATTTTCACCCATGTTTTCGGGGAAGCCCGGCAGGGAGGAAAAGCGGCGCTGGTCTCACTGTCCCGGCTGGGAGAGAAAACCGTCGGTTCCATGCCGATGTCGTCAGCGGTTTTGGAACGGGCCGCCAAAATCACCCTTCACGAGTTATGTCATCTCTACAACCTTTCCCATTGCATGGACCCCAATTGCCTCATGCATTTTTCCGGCGACCTGAACCAGCTGGATCAGACACCGTTTTCTTTTTGTCGCTACTGTGCCGTTTTTTTTCGCGATGCCGTCGGCGCCGGTTCTGCGTCTTGATGTGATAAGCAATGGGTTGCGGGTTGCCGGGGACGATGGTGATCCCGCCCGGGTCGAACTACTGCGGCTGTCCGATCCGACCGATCCGATCGATCCGACCGATCCGAAAGCGCTGGCAAGACAGGCGGGTGTAAGAACCCTGCCCAGAGGGCCAGGCGTCTTTACTCGTTCCGGCCGGTCCTGAGCAATTCATGGGCCAGCCGGTCCCATCCGATTTCCGGGAAGGTGCCGAAGACATCGCCAATGGGTTCACCACCGGTGGCGGCAAGGTTTTCGTATTCCGGGCCCAGGAGATGCATCAGACGCTTGCCTTCTTGTTCCATCCAGTCAAAACTCTCCTTGCCGAAATAGAGCCCCTTGAGGTTTTTTTTGGGCATCTGGGGTTCGACGATGAACAGCCAGCCCTCATGATAGGGGTCCTCATGGGTGATTTCCGGATGTTCTCGGGCCTTGTGGTTGACCGCCAACACCGTACCGGTGACCGGTGAAAGGACAGCCGCCTTGTGATCCTTTCGCCCGAAGGTCCAGCCCACCCGGTTTTGTTCCAGGGTTTCCCCCAGTGGGGGCAGGGCCAGCGATTGGGCCGCACCGAAGGCCTTGACCAGAAAGTCGTCGAATCCGATACGGGCACGTCCACCGTGTTCGAAGCGCGCCCAGCTGTGCCCCTGATGGTAGTAGTACCCGTCGGCCATTCGGTAGCCGGAGGCCAGGGTGTAACCGGGGATGCGCGAATCAATCGACATATCCATCTCGTCGAGCATCTGATCGAAGGCGCAATGATAGCATTCGTAATTCAGGGTGCAGACCTTCGGTGCATCGATCCGGCCAGTCAGCGCATGGCGGCAGGGGCGCGAATGACCCCGGTAGGATTTCTGAAGATATTCGACCCAACGGGGTGCCGCTTCCACGCTTTTTGTACCGTTGTCGATGGCCATGGCTTTTCTCATCCCTTTGTCGAATGGACAGCTGTTGCAATCGAAGTCATTGTCGCACTGCCGGAAATTGACAACGCCGGCCTTCATCCAGATGCATTCTTTCTCCAGCACGCGAAATCCGGTCACTATTTTTTTTGTTTTGGAACGGCGTTCCGTATCATTTGATTTCATCGCTTTTGCCCTCCGTTCATTGGTTGTGAATATCCATATCGTCGAGAATCTGGTCGAACTGGCAATGGTAGCATTCGTAATTGTGGATGCAGATTTTCGGGGCCTGGATGCGTCCGGTCGACGCATGGGTGCAGAGGCGAAAAATGCCCTGAAAGCCATTGCTTCCGTTTTTGTCTGCCGGCGGTGATTGGGCGTTTCCGGTTCTCATGGTTTGGCCCTCCTTTTGATGGGGTGTTTGTTACCCATAGAGAGCAACATGGGTGCCAGGAGGGGCAAAAAAAACAAATTCATGGAAAACAGGGTGTAACCTTTAGAATTTACGAACAAAATCAGATTTTCTGGAAAATGACCCAAGGCGCTCTGAAAAAGGGGGGGTGATTCAAATGGTTACAAGCGCCTGGAAGGTTCGGGGGGAATACTTCATATCTACAATTAAGTCAGATGGTTACAATGTGTTGCAAAAAGCGACAGTCACTGTAGCCATTATTTCGGGCTTTTCGTTGTTTCATGTGGGAAAAATGTTCCCGTCCTGGCCTCCACACGAAATAGTGAGGAACCTTATTTCGTAAAGAGACGGTTCAGGAGGCGAGGCCGAACTTTTTCATTTTCCGCCACAGGGTGGTCCGGTCGATGCCCAGGGATTGGGCCGTTTTTGTCTTGTGGCCGTTGAAACGACCGAGGGTCTGCAGAATTTCTTCCCGTTCGGCCCCAGCGGCCCCGGTGTTCGGCCGATGGGCAACGGACAGGGCGGCTTTTTCCGGTGAATCCCGGTTCTGGAGAAAAACCGGAAGGTGTTCCGGTTTGACCATGTCACCGCGGCAGATAATCAGGGCGTGTTCGAGAATATTTTCCAGTTCCCGGATATTGCCCGGGTAGTCGTGGTTAAGAAGCACATCCATGACCGCTTTGGAAAGCTCCGTCGGTGGGTTTTCCTTGGATGCGGAGAGCTTTCGGACGATGTGAGGGATCAGCAGGGGGAGATCTTCCCGGCGGTCTTTTAAAAGGGGCAGCTTGATCTGCATGACGTTCAACCGGTAAAAGAGGTCTTCTCGAAACAGACCCTGGGCCACCCGTTTTTCCAGCTCGCGATTGGTGGCCGAGATGATGCGCACATCGACCTTGCGGGTGCGGCGGCTTCCCAGGGGATAAAACTCCCGGTCTTCCAGTACCCTGAGAAGCTTGGCCTGGAGCGAAATGGGAATGTCGCCGATTTCGTCGAGGAAAATCGTGCCCTGGTCAGCGAGCTCAAACCGTCCCGGTTTGTCCTGATGGGCTCCGGTGAAGGCGCCGCGGGCGTAACCGAACAGCTCGGATTCCAGCAGATTGTCGGGAATGGCGGCACAGTTGACTTTGACAAACGGTTTTTCCGATCGTTTGCCCATGGAATGGATCACTTTGGCCAGAATGTCCTTGCCGGTGCCCGTGGCGCCCTGGATCAATATGGTGGCGTCGGTTTCGGCGACCACCGAGACCATTTCGAAGATCTTCTTCATGGCCGGGCTTTTGCCGACCATGTCGTGGTAGGTGTAGCGGTCACTGACCGCCTGGGTCAATCGGTGGATCAGCGTCAGGTCGTGGAAGGTGGCCAGGCCGCCGACGATACTTCCCTTTTCGTTCCTCATGGCCATGTAATTGGCGCTGATGGGGACGGTGACCCCATGGACGGTTACCATTCGGCCGTTGGGGGTTCGGCGCGGTTTTCCATCGGCGATGGATGCCTTGAGCAGATTCACATCCGGGGAGGGGTCGCCATGGAAAATGGTGTGGCATGCCCCCCCCAGAAGTTGATCGCGCGTATAACCCAGGATTTTTTCCGCCGCCGTGTTGAAAAAGGTGATCAGCCCCCCGCGGTTGACCGTGAAGATCCCGACATCGAGGTTGTCGAGAACGATTTTCATGTTGCGTTCGTCGTATTGCACCCGGTTGATCAGATCGGCGATGGGCGAATGATCCTGCAATATCGTCAGACAGCCGACCATCTCGTGGTTGTGGTTGAAGATCGGGGTGGCCACCCGGGTGACCAGATATTTGTGATCGGTTTCGTCTCCTATGGTGACATCCGGTTCGATGCCTTCTCCGGTGTCGTCTCCTCGGATCAGGCACTCGACAAGGCAGGGAACGCCCCAGAAGACTTCACGGCAGTCGGTTCCCACCACCTCGGACTCTTTCAGTCCCATCAGTGCCTGGGCACTGTAGTTCATGGCGCGAACCCTTCGGTTGAAGTCGGCCGTAAAGGCGCCGATGTTCAACTCTTCAAGAATCTCAAGCCACTGGTTGCATTGAATGAAAGTTTGTTCTTTGGCCTCTTGGCTCAACGTTATGGCTCCTTACCATGGGGTATTGGGTGCTCGTGGATGCGCATCGACGGACGTTTCCAATATCGAAAATGGCGTCAGCCCGTCGGCAGGGAAAGGATAAAGGTGGCCCCCTTTCCCAGTAGGCTCTCAACGTCCACCGTGCCGTGATGGCGCTCCACGATGCCGAACAGGGTGGAAAGCCCCAGGCCGACGCCGTACCCCTCTTTTTTGGTGGTAAAAAACGGTTCGAAAAGATGCGGCCGATCCGCATCGGCAATGCCCTGTCCGGTATCGGTGACGGAAATCCGCACCTGGTTGTTTGCCTTGTCAAGCCGGCCTTCGATGGTCAGGGTGCCGCCGCCGGGCATGGCATCAATGGCATTGAAGATGAGATTGATCATGCACTGCTGGAGCTGGTTGAAATCCCCGGTCACGGCGGGAATGCCAGGTTCGACGCTCGATTCCAGGGCAATGTTCTGCATTTCCAGTTTGTGCCGGCTCAGGGCCGTGCTGCGCAGGATCAGTTCTTCGATAGAAACCGATTCGAAGGTGGCGGGTGACTTTCGGGAAAAGGCCAGCAGGCTTGAAACAATATGGGCGCAGCGATCGGTCTCGTTTTCCACCAGGTCCAGGTACTGCATGAATTTGTCCCGGCGGTCGTCGGGCAAGGGGCCGCGTCGGAGAATTCGGGTCATCAGTCGGATGTAATTGAGAATTCCCGAAAGGGGATTATTGATTTCATGGACGACGCTGGCCGCCAGTTTTCCCAGGGACATCATCTTATCCTGATGTAGAATGCGGGCCTGGTCTTCAACTTCCCGTTCCAGGGCGCGCATTTCCCTCAGATCTCTGAAAAAACCGACCTGGCCGGCATTTTCCTGGCCGTGGCGCAACTGGACGGCCGATACCTGAACCGGTATGGTCTTGTTTTTTGTATCGATGACAATGGTCTCGTAAAGGAAGAGCCGGTTTTTTCCACCGTACTTTTTCCCTGCAAGGTGTTCCTTTAGTTGCCGTGCGTCCGTGGGGGAAAAAAAGTCATTCCAGTGACGGATATGGATTACTTCCTCCCGGGTCGCATCGAGCAACCGCTCCATGCTGCGGTTGCAGACCACGACAATGCCGGTTTCGTCGCAGGCCAGAATGCCGTCCATGGAACTTTCGATCAGATTTCGCTGGAAGGCGACGCTTTTTACCAGCTCCTGGGTCGTCCGGGCCTTTTCCATTTCCAGCAGCGCGGTATAATCGCTGAGCTGTTTGCGGCTCTCGTATCGGTTTCGCGCCCGGTCCAAGGCCAGATGCAGGGCTTCGTCGTTGACCGGCTTGGTGATGAAATCCGAAGCGTCGAGTTGAAGGGCGCGGATGGCGATGTCCATTTCACCGAACGCGGTGACCACGATGACCTCGATGTCCGGAAAGTCGGTTTTGATCTTTCGCAGCACGTCCAGTCCGTCCATCCCGGGCATGCGGATATCGGTGATGACGATTTGGGGGGCGGTGTTGGTGCAGTGGGCCAGGCCGGCGGCGCCATCGGCGGCCGTGATGACCCGGTATCCGGCATCTTCCAGGGTCATGGTCATCACTTCGCGGATGTCGGCCTCATCATCGATGACCAGAATGGTCCAGTCGGTAGAGGATGTCATCGTGGTTTCCTGTTGGGTTGGAGCACAGGGTTTTCCGGTATCCGTCGTTTCCGGCCAGGCCGATTGCGATACGGTTTTGATCGGTTACGGGTGGTCATGTTTGTGCGTCACCGGCTTCGATTCGAAGGTGGAATCCACGTCCTCTGGGCGTGGATTCTTTACTGCCGGATTGAAGCGGTCCGGCAATGGTTCAAAATAAAACGTCGCCCACTATAGGACACTGGGCGACGGGGTGTCAATTCCTTGCTTATCCTCGTGCGGATATCGATTCGACCACTTTTTCAACGAGGCGGCCCAGGGCCGGCGCGGCCCGTTCCGCCACGGCAATGATGTCGTCGACCCGGGCAGGGGCCGGGTGGTCCGGATCGTGAACGTTGGTGAGGATGGAGAGCCCCAGCACTTGCATGCCGGCATGGACCGCGGCGATGACCTCCATGACCGTGGACATGCCCACGGCGTCGCATCCGATGGCGCGCAGGAACCGGATTTCGGCCGGTGTTTCCAGGGACGGGCCCTTGAGGCCGACGTAGACGCCGGTGCGAAGGGGGATGCCGGTTGATTGGGCTGCCTGTTTTGCTGCCCGGACCAGATCGGGGGCATAGGCCCGGGCCATGTCGGGAAAGCGCTCCCCCCATCGAGGGTCGTTGGGCCCGACCAGGGGGTTTTCACCGGTCAGGTTGATGTGGTCGGTGATGACCATGAGATCGCCCGGGAAGAAGTTCGGATTGATTCCGCCGGCGGCGTTGGTGACCACCAGGGTCGAGACGCCCAAGGCTTTCAAGACCCGGACCGGATAGGTGACCTGGATCGGAGAATACCCTTCGTAAAGGTGAAATCGACCCTGGAGGACCATTGCCGGATGCCCGGCCAGGGTGCCGGCCAGCAGCCGGCCCCGGTGGCTTTGCACCGTGGGGGCCGGAAAATGGGGAAGGTCGGCGTAATCCAGGTTCAGATCGATGTCCATGGCATCGGCCATGTTGCCGAGGCCGGTGCCGGTCATGATGCCGATTTCAGGCGCAGAGCCCAGGCGATCCTGGAGAAAGGATGCGGTTTCTTCAACTTTGCCGGAGAGATGGTTCATGGCGGTTTCCCTGTTTCGTGAATCGGGTGGTTTTTGCATTCCCAAATAACAACCCATGGCCTTTGGGCGTGGTCAGAGGTAACTGGCGATGCTGACAAGAAGTCTTTTTATGCCAGTCACGGCAGCAGGTCAAGGGCACACAGGGCCGTCACGGTCGACGATCTCGTTGACATTGTTCCCTTATTATGAAATGTTCCCATGCGGATTGATATGCCACATAGGGCCGTTTGGCGCGGCCGCACGCCTAGCCAGGGGAGATTTGCCAATGTCCAGCGCGCTTCGCATTCAACATCCTGATATCAATGAAGATATGTGGGTTTCTATCGATGCTGTGATTGCCACCAACCGAGCCAAACCCGGGTCCATCATCACCGTCCTTCGCGAATGCCAGGATATTGTCGGCTATCTGCCCCTGGCGCTGATCAACCATATCAGCCGGGGTATGAACCTCTCCCACGCCGAGGTCTTTGGCGTGGCTTCTTTTTACTCGCTGTTTTCTCTCAAGCCAAAGGGGCGGCACACCATACGGGTATGCTTGGGAACGGCCTGTTACGTCAAGGGGATCAAGGAGGTCATGGCGCGGATCGGCAACACGTTCCACATCAAGGAAGGCGGCACCTCCGAAGACCGACGGTTTACGCTGGAAGCGGTCCGGTGCCTGGGGGCTTGCGGCCTGGCGCCGGTCATGGTGGTCGGTCAGGATACCCATGGCGATATCAAGGCTGACAAGGTGATCGATGTGCTGAACCAATACCAATGACGAAAGACGGTGGGATTCTATGAAGATCTATGAGATCAAGGACATCCTTAAAGCCGAAGTTCTGACCGGCGAGAACCGGATGGAGGGGACGGTGGCGGCCGGCGGTGGCGCCGACCTGATGGATGACGTCCTGACCGCCGTGGCCGAGGGCGCCGTGCTTTTGACGGGACTCACCAGTGAGCAGGTGTTGCAGACGGCCAAGATTGCCGGCGTGGCCCTGATCGTTTTTGTCCGGGGCAAGAAGCCGGAGAAGCATATTCTGGAACTGGCCGAATCCTACAACCTGCCCATGCTGACCACCCGGTTTTCCCTGTTTGTCGCTTCGGGCAGGCTTTATATGAACGGACTCAGAGGGCTGGACGGATCCTGGTAGGGGCAAGGAGAAAAGACTCATGGCGAGACTGACCACCGATGGTCTGTGTAAAATAAAAGAAGACAATCAGGACCACATTCAATTTCAGGGCGGTACCCATCTGCTGATCTGCGGCGGTACGGGTTGTCACGCCACGGGAAGCCTTGCGGTCAAGGATGCCCTCATTGAGGCCCTTGCCGACAACGGGCTGACCGAGACGATTCGGGTCGTGGAAACCGGCTGCAACGGGTTTTGTGCCATGGGACCTATCATGGTGGTTCAGCCCGAGGGGGTTTTCTATCAGAAGCTTGGCGCCGAGGACATGGCGGAGGTGGTCGCCTCCCATCTGGTGAATGGGAAGCCCGTGGAGCGACTTCTCTACAAAGACCCCATGACCAAAAAGAAGATTGCCAAGCAGGACGAAATTCCTTTCTTTGCCCATCAGATGCCCCGGGCCCTTCGAAACAAGGGGGTCATCGACCCGGAGTCCATCAACGAATATATCGCCAGGGACGGGTACTTCGGTGCGGCCAAGGCCCTTACGGAAATGACCCCGGAACAGATTATCGGCGAGATGAAGGCCTCGGGGCTGCGCGGCCGCGGCGGTGCCGGTTTCCCGGCCGGTCTCAAATGGGATTTTGCCCGGCAAACCCCCGGAGAGGTCAAGTATGTGCTTTGTAACGCCGACGAGGGCGATCCCGGCGCCTTCATGGACCGAAGCATTCTCGAGGCCGACCCCCATGCCGTTATCGAAGGGATGATCATCGCGGCCCGGGCCATCAACGCTCACCTGGGGTACATCTATGCACGCACCGAATACCCCCTGGCCATTCGGCGGCTGGAGATCGCCATCGCCCAGGCCAAAGAATGCGGGCTGTTGGGTGAAGACATTCTCGGTTCCGGTTTTTCCTTTGATGTGGCCATCTACCAGGGGGCCGGCGCTTTTGTCTGCGGGGAAGAAACCGCGCTGATGCGTTCCATCGAGGGGCGGCGCGGCATGCCTCGGCCCCGGCCACCCTTTCCGGCCCACAAGGGGCTCTGGGAGAAACCGACCATTTTAAACAATGTGGAGACCCTGGCCAATGTGGCCCAGATTATCCTCAATGGCGGCGCCTGGTACGCTTCGGTAGGCACCGAATCGAGCAAGGGAACCAAGGTCTTTGCCCTGTCCGGCGATGTCAACAATATCGGGCTGGTGGAAGTGCCCATGGGGACCATGCTCAGGACCCTGATCTACGACATCGGGGGCGGGGTACCCAACAAGAAACGATTCAAGGCGGTCCAATTGGGAGGCCCTTCGGGCGGCTGCATCCCCGAGCAACTTCTGGACACGCCGGTGGACTACGAAGCCATTGCCAAGGTGGGCGCCATCATGGGCTCCGGCGGTGTGATCGTCATGGACGAGAACACCTGCATGGTGGACATGGCCCGGTTTTTCATGGATTTCATTCAGGACGAGTCCTGCGGTAAATGTACCCCGTGCCGTGAGGGAACCCGGCGGCTGTTGCAGATTCTTGAGAAAATCTGCGAGGGCAGGGGCGTGCCCGAAGACATCGATACCCTGGAGGAACTTTCGGCGGTGATCAAAGAGACCGCCCTGTGCGGGCTGGGCCAGACCGCTCCCAACCCGGTCCTGTCCACCCTGCGCTATTTCCGGGACGAATACCTGGCCCATATCCATGAGAAGCGGTGTCCGGCCAAGCGTTGCGTGGCCCTGCTCAAATTCGAAGTCGATCCGGACCGATGCACCGGCTGCGGCCAGTGTTTTCGGGCGTGTCCGGCCGAGGCCATCGAATGGGAAAAAAAGCAGCCGGCCCGGATTGTCAAGGACAAGTGCATTCAGTGCATGACCTGTTTTGAAAAGTGCAAGTTCGACGCGATTTTTTGATCCCCAGGCGCTGATTCGCGGAAGATCCGCTTAACACGACTGCCGGTGCGGTCGGTAGACGGGCTTGCGACAGCCGCCCCAAGCCATTCCAACAGGAGTTGCGAGCATGTATACAGCGGTAATGATCATGGGCGGTCTGGGTGTCGTCGTGGGCATCGGTCTCGCGGTGGCCTCCAAGGTGTTCTATGTGTATGTCGACCCCAAGGTGGAAGCGGTCGAGGGGGAACTGCCCGGCGCCAATTGCGGCGGTTGCGGCCTGCCGGGCTGCAGCGCCAATGCCCAAGCCATTGTGGACGGCAAGGCGAGCCCCAATTCCTGCGTGGCCGCCGGAGACGACGTGGCCGAGGCCATTGCCGCCATTTTGGGCGTTTCCGTGGAGGCCAAGGAGCCGGACATTGCGCTTCCCGGGTGCACTTACGGTGTGGCCGATGCCGACGTCAAATTCATTTACCGCGGGGTGGAAGACTGCCGGGCGGCGGCCATGCTTGGCGGAGGCATGAAGGTTTGCACCATCGGCTGTCTGGGGTTGGGCAGTTGTGCCAAGGCCTGCCCCTTTGATGCCATCACCATGGGCGCCAACGGGCTTCCCGTGGTGGACGAGGCCCGTTGCACCGGCTGCGGCACCTGTGAGCGGGTTTGTCCCAAGCACATCATCACCTTGTCGTCAGTGACCCGGCGTATCCTTCGTGAGTACACCACCGACGAGTGCACCACCCCTTGCCAGCGGGCCTGCCCGGCCGGCATCGACATCTGTGGCTACATCGACCGGATCCAAAAGGGCGACCTTGACGGAGCGGTCCGGGTGATCAAGGAGCGCAATCCTTTTCCCACGGTCATCGGCCGCATCTGCCCCCGGCCCTGCGAGGACCAATGCCGTCGCCGATATGTCGACGAACCGGTGGCCATCAATTTTCTCAAGCGCTTTGCAGCCGATCATGAGCGGGAGATCGGCCAGCGGGTCCAGCCCTTTAAGGCGCCGGCCAACAATCGGCGCATTGCCGTGGCCGGCGGCGGCGTTCAGGGATTGTCGGCGGCTTTTTTTGCCGCCCGGCTGGGGTATTCGCCCACGGTCTTTGAGGCTGCCGATCGCCTCGGCGGCCTGTTGCGCACGGCCATCAGCCGCAACCGGCTCCCCCAGGCGGTTCTGGACTGGGATATCGACGGTATTCTCGACATGGGCGTCGAGGCCCGGACCGGTCAGGTCATGGGGCAACATATTACCGTGGAATCGCTTCTCGACGATGGATACGAAGCGGTGTTTCTCGCCTCGGGCGGCTGGGACAGCCGGCTGACCCGGGTGGGTGGCGCACCCCTTGAGATGCCGATTCCCGGCACCGCTCTGCTGCTGGACCTGCTCCGCAGCAAAGATCCGAAAGCGCCAGCCTGCCGCGGCGATGCGGTCATTGCCGGCGGCGGCAACATGGCGCTGGCGGCGGCTGCCACCTGCAAGGAGCGGGGCGCCACATCGGTGACCGTGGTCCTGCGCGATACTCGACAGGACTGCCCATTGACCGCGGATCAGCTGGTCGCAGCGGAAACCGATGGCATTCGACTGATTTTTGGTGCCGGCATCATCCGGCTCTCCGGCCAGAGCGACCTCCTCAAACAGATCGACTATATGGACCTGGCCACCGGAGAGATTGCGAGTCTTTCGGCCGGGAGCCTCTTTTTGGCTTCAGGACGTTTTCCGGAGATGATTTTTGTCCGGCCCGATGCCGAACCCGTTGAAGGCGAAGACGCCCGCAAGGCCGATGCCGGGTGGACCGGGATTTGCCCCTACAAACAACCGGCTGCCAAGGGCGAGATCGGCCTGTTTGCCGACGGTGATGTGCTGACCGATTTCAGCGGTGCCATTCGGGCCATCGCGGCCGGTCGGCGGGCTGCCGCCTCCGTCCATCAGGTGATCTCCGGTATCACACCGACCCTGGCCGGCAATGTTATCACCCCGGTATCGGCGATTCAGGACGTGGATCATGTGGAAGACGTGCGGGCAAAGCCCCGCCAGATCATGTCCATTGTCCCGAAAAGCGAGCTGGACGCCGAAGCCGATGTGGAAGCGGGCTTTACCCAGGAAGAGGCCCGGGCTGAAGCCCAGCGCTGCCTTCAGTGCGGCTTGATCTGCTACCAGAAAGACGGTTGCCCGTCGTCCCAAACCCGGCTCGACCGGCCGGCGGCCTGAAACCCCGGTTTTTGTCTGATTTATGGGATTCACGCCCAGAGCATGGATGCACATCGAAGCCGCAGGGGAATCACCTGCGGCTTCGGTGTTGACAGGGGGCGGCGGGGTGGGAATGTTTGTTGAAGGCTGAAGGCTGAAGGCTGAAGGCTGAAGGGGTCGAGGGGTCAAGGGGTCGAGGGGTCAAGGGGTCGAGGGGTCAAGGGGTCAAGGGGTCAAGGGTTCAAGGGTTCGGGGGTTCGGGGGGTTGAGGGTAAAGCGTAAAGGGTGACAGTCCCGTAAAAAGTCGAAAATCTTTTTTTTCGTCATTCCCGCGCAGGCGGGAATCCAGTCATTTAAATGGTTCTGGATGCCTGCCTTCGCAGAGCCTGCCCCTGCGAAGGCAGGGGCATGACGGGATCTCGGACTTTTTACGAGCGAATTAATTTTAGGCATTTTAGTTTCTTACATCCAAGGCAAGCGCCTTTCAGAAACAAACCAAGGCCTGGTTCTCTGGGCCAGGATGAATAGCTGAGCAATCCGTATACGGAAAAAGCAGGGGGTGGGCATGGCCAGGGAAGAGGGCATTGTTATTGAGGTCGGCGACGATACGGTTACGGTCAAGACCACTCGTAGTGCATCGTGTGAAGGCTGTGCTTCCCAGGGATCGTGCATGGCCCAGGGAGACGATATGGAGGTTCAGGTTCAAAACAACGCGGGGGCCCGGGTTGGTGATCGGGTGGTGATCGAATTTGAAACCGCCTCCCTGATCAAGGCGACCTTCCTGCTTTACATTTTTCCGGTGATTTGTCTGCTGGTGGGTGCCCTGATCGGAAACGTGGCTGGTGAACGGTTGGGAATCAACCCCTCGGGGTTGTCCGCGGCCCTGGCCTTTTTTTTGTTTTTTGCCTCTTTTGCCCTGGTCAAATTCGGGAGCAATCGCATGGCCGGAAAAGACGCCTACCGCCCAAAGATCGTCCGGGTTTCCAAGTCTGCCGCTTCCGTATCCAGCGCCCCTTCCAGCGTCCCTTCCTGAGCGCTCAACAAGGACATATGATTTCATTAACCGCAGACATTTTTTGGACGGTCGACCTGGCCGGGCCAAAGGGGTTGCCCTGCGGAATAGCGACTTTGAACCAGCGCCTTTTGCCGGTGTGTAACAAGAGAGCGCCATGACCGAGATCGACAACCGTTCGTACTTCTTTGATGCCGGCATCCGTTTCCAATGCCAGCAGTGCGGGGCCTGTTGCACCGGGGCTCCGGGCGTGGTCCGGGTCAGTCCGGCCGAAGCCGAAGCCATGGCGGCGTTTCTGAATATGTCCGTCCAGCACTTCATGGAGACGGCGGTCCGTGAGATTAAAGGGGGGATGAGTCTGGGCGAAAAAGACGACGGCCGGTGTATCTTCTATGAAGAGGGGTGCCGGGTCTACCCGGTGCGCCCGGCCCAGTGCCGGACCTATCCGTTCTGGTTTTCCGTCCTGCGGTCCGAAGATCGGTGGCAACAGGTCGTTCGCCAGTGCCCGGGCATCGGCCGGGGGCGGCTGTTTTCCAGAGAAGAAATTCTCCAGATTGTCCGGTCCACCTTCTAGTTTCCATCCCTAAATGGCCTTTTTGCCCAATCCGCCAGGGGCGGACAAGTCTCGGCGTCAATCGGCGCCATTGCTTGTGCGGCGTAGCGTGCTACGCCTCCGCGCAATGGCTTGATTGCCTTGACCTTGGACAAAAATTCACATTTATGGATTGAAAACATCCTTGGGTTCCAAACCACTCAAAGACCGATCCGAGGCGCCATCGAATGGTTTGCTATCAACCATCCAGTATCCAGCAGACGTGAGTGTTTTCATTTGCCGGCCGTCTCAGCGGCAAATGAAAAAATCTTTTCTCCGCGTTCTCTGCGCCTCAAATGAGCCCAGCGAATGGGCGGTGAACAACCGGCATCCATTACCAATTTTTGGATGCCTGATGTCTATGTGCCTATTCCGGATCGTGGATCGGGTCTCAATTCCACCAGGGTGGCGCCCCAGCCGCCGGCTTCCGCCGGTGCCTCGGAAAAACCGGCCACCAGCGGGTGCCGGGCAAGGATGGCCCGCACCCGTTTTTTCAGCGTCCCGGTCCCCTTGCCGTGGATGATCCGCACCGAGACAATCCCCTTTTCCAGGCAGGCGTCAAAATAGTCGTCCAGCAGGTCAGGGACTTCGGCGGGCAAAAAGGTGTGCAGGTCGAGGATGTCGGTGATGGGGAATTCGATCGGTTCCAATGTTTTTTTCATGATGAACAGGATATCCAGGATTGATTGGTTCGGCCGATCACCAGTAAAGCGTGGCGCTTGGAGCAGATAGCAGAGCCGGAAGGTTCTGGCGATCCGGTCGAACCACAATGGTGCCATGCGACTTCGCTTTCAGCTTGGGGCTTCAGGTTTCGTCGAAGGCTACGCCCGACAGGTCGCTCTTCGAGCTACCCACAAGTCGACCCGACCGGTCGGGATTGCCGATCTCACCTCGTCTACGGCGTCAGGTCCCTTTTCGCATAAGCATTTATAGCTGAAAAAAAAATCTTTCTTTTAGACGAGGCAACCTCGACAATCGCTCAACTCAGGCAATAATATGGTTTCAAAAAGCAACATATAGTGTTATTATACCACGCATAATCCGCCATCATAGGAGGGAATATGGCCACAGCAGTTAAGGTCTCTGATGACCTGTTTGAAAAGGCAAAGGTTATCTCCAAAGTTTACAAAAGGTCGATCGCGGGCCAGATTGAGTACTGGGCAAAAATTGGGCAGATGATCGAAGAAAACCCGGACCTGCCTCTACCGTTCATTCAAGATGTCCTTGTGGGGCGCGAGCAGATTAAGGCCGGCCAAGGGACACCGTATGTTTTCGGAGAGGACGAATGACCGGAATTACGGAAGTGATCCAATCGGCCATTTTCGCCAGACAGAAGAAGAAACTCTACAGACAGCAAATCCAAGATTTGGACAATGCCGTGAAATCGATTCTCGGCGATCCCTCGATTGGTGACATGAAAGTGGGGGATCTACAGGGCGTTCGTGTCTATAAATACCGATCGAATAATCAGCAAGTCCTCCTGGCCTATGAAGTGACTGAATCCACTCTTTATCTGTATGCCTTCGGCTCCCATGAGAACTTCTACCGAGAGCTGAGAAGGTACCGGTAGCGCCGAAGCCATCCCCATTCTCGTTTACCACCTGAATTCGGGCTTTTCACCCTTTTTCCAGCATATGAAAACCAGGAAAACGGTTAACCCGATGACATATAGGGGAAAAACACGAATCTGCCGGGAGATCCGGTCAAGAAAATACTGCCGAAAATCATCAGCAGAGTATAGGCCGACAAAACAGCCCATTCCTGCCAGGTGACCGGCAACCCCCACCCCACCCCGTATTTCATTGAGGGGAACCAGATTTTATTTTTGTTTTCAGTTACAATCTTGCCAGGCAAAAACATCCTGTTACCTAAAAACCTTAAACCGTTCTTTTTAGCCCCAGAAATATCGATTTAAGGGCAAAAAAGCACCTATATTTGTGTCTAAACCTCTGATAATAGTACATTCTGCTTGGTCCGACCCCAAACCCCCAGGCTGACCCCAAACCCCACAGCTCTCTACTTTACCCCTGGGTTAAACGGTAGCCTGAAAGCCCGTCAAATATCCCCGTGCTTGCTGATCGCGGCTTTAATCTTTCGCATGATTTCGGCCTTTACGCCGTTCAGTACCTGGGTCATTTTGGCGATTCCGTCCTTCACCCATTTCGCCTCATTGAGATTTGTCCGGCCATCGAGCTTCAACTTCGCCGCCGTATCGTTCCAATGATTGTTTTTACCCCCGAAATAGACGTGCGGTGATTTGCCCATCTCGTCCTTCGCCTCCAAGGTGGCGTGCATCTGATAGGTCCAGCTCACCGAAGTCTCGAACAGCTTCTTCATCACGGCATCCGCCTGCGCGCCCTTGAGGGAGATCCCGCCTTCGGCGGCCCTGCTCCAGGAATTGCGGTCGTACGTGATGTGAATCTTCATGTTGTCGTACTTGTCGTTGACTCCAGCAATCTGATAGCCCGTCATTCCAAGATGCTGGGTCCACTGACTTTTTGATGGCGAATACTGCGCTTCCATCGCCGCATCCAGCAGCTTCTTGGTGTCATCCACCGAGGTCTTGTTGCGATTCGCCTTATCGATGATTCCCAACTTCGCCTTCGCCCGCAAGTTCGAGTACTCAGACGCCGAACGAAAGGCGTTCACCCCGGCGTTCCGCGCCGCTTCGTCGATTTCCGCTTTGATTTCGATCACGAACGCCGCCGATGCCTTCGCAAAATTTTTCCACCGCTTCTTTTTGAGCGCCTCGCATTTTGAACTCATGGTTTGCTCAAGCATGATGGTTCGAGGTGCGACACCGGCCTTCGATGCATACTTGGTCAGCTCGGTTGTCATCTGCACCCACTGCGCAATAAAGACCTTGTCAATCTCCCCCACCATGGTCGACTCGATCGCGTTCGCTTTCACCACATCATCATTGAGATCATCGCACAGACGGCCGAGTTTGCCCGGGTTTGTTCCCAGTTCTCCCCGCTTCTTTGATTTCGCGAGGTCCTTGAACTCGGCCGCCCTCTTCGAAGTCGCGATCCGCTCCTCCTTCGCGATGTCCGCGACCACCGACCTCGGCACATCGTCCGTTTTTTTCAGATCGGAAAGGAACTGCACAATC
The DNA here is from genome assembly GCA_016342285.1 of Desulfobacterales bacterium. Taxonomy (GTDB): domain Bacteria; phylum Desulfobacterota; class Desulfobacteria; order Desulfobacterales; family JAEINQ01; genus JAEINQ01. Next base: position 1,979 of record JAEINQ010000057.1, on the reverse strand, counting down.
TCGGTCTTTTTGGCCTGCAACGTGTCGACGTTTCTGCCCAGCGCCTCTTCGATCGCCTTGTTCAACGCCGCGCATATCTTCGTATCTTTTTCCTTTGAAGCTTTTTTGATGTTGGAGAGGGCTTCGGGGTCGGGGATTTTACCGGTGATTTTATCCATACTCATTCTCCGTTAGGGGTAGGGTCTCAACTTGCGGAGTTCGGATACAGAGTCAAAAATATGGGATAAGCAATTGAAAATATAAAGAAAGAAGTTGAAAGGCCATAACTTTTGTTTTAGCGTGTATACGCCAATATCCACAATAAAAACAAAAAGAAAGGGCCTGCATGCCTCATAACAAGATCGCCTCCCAAACTCAAGCTGGCATTTGCATTCAGGGTAAAATCGACGGTTTTTTCAATCGATTGAATTGGGTGGAATTGGGCGACCCCGGCACGCGGCGCCCGATTGCGGGCTGGATGACTATCCCTGCAAGCGTGCCGGCTTGGTGGAATATGCCGATTTCGCCAGGGCCGTGGATCCACGCATTCAAACCGAATGCATCGGGTGCCCGCCGGATCCCCATCCGGAAGACTGGTTTTGCGTCTGGCGGTTCATTTTGTCCTGACCCAGGGGCGCCGGGTGGCCTTGCGGTTGAATTCAAAGCAGGAATCCCGTCACGGGGATGACTACCTGTTTTGGCAGAAAGCCAACAAAAAGATTCTCCGCCGAATCCATACCCTCATCAAGGAGACAAAGCGAAGTCCGTTTGAGGGGATTGGAAAGCCCGAGCCCCTCAAGCATGCACTCTCCGGTTACTGGCCCCGTCGCGTCAATGATGAATATCGATTCGTATACAAGGTAATTGAAAGCTCCATCCATATTGCCCAGCTTCGATACCGCTACTAACATATCTTGCTTAGGCACTTTTGTTTCTCAACCGAAGAATCCCCAATCCAAAAGCAATAAAGATCGTTCCGGAAATGCGGTTGAACCACATGGCCCTGTTTCCCTGTGAAAACCAACCCTTGGCCGATTGAACGCTCATGGCGTATCCGATCAGGATTAGGAAAGAAAAAAGCATAAATGTGGTCGTAAGTATAATAAACTGGAGGGGCAAAGGGTCGCATCTTAATTTTTAAATATTTGTTTTTCCAGTCGATTTATCCTGCTATTGAGCTTTTTGTTCTTTTTGATTTGATCTGCCATCGCTTTGTGCCGCATGGTAATGGTGGCTCCGGACACATTGCCAAAGTGCTCTCCCAGATCCTTGCCGCTACGGCCCGTGAGATTCCTTGAAAGATAAATGGCAACGTCTCTAGCAAGATTCTTCTTCTTTCCCTTGGTCAGGATCTGCTCGGGTTCGACACCAAACGATTCTGCTGCCACCAAAACGATATCGCTGATCTCAATTCCTGGCTTGAGTCTCCTCAATTGGGGCTTCTCCTTGTCATTTTGCGCAGGTGAGAGAAACTGCTCTTTTACCCACGACACAAAGCCCTCACCGCCAAGGATAAAGCCGCCCACTGGCGACTTGCCCGGATTGTCTACAGAACAAGGATCGACACCTTCCACAAAGGCCTTATAGTTTTTTTCGACTCTCGAAGTGTCTTGCCGAACTGAGACAGCAACCAATCCGCCACAAGACACTTGGGCATTTTCTCTTTTCCAATGAAAAACAGGTAACTGCTCCACGGGTATTCCGATGCCGATTCAACCATTTTCGCCCGGACCGGATTCAGATGGATGTAACGCGACAAGTGTTTGAGGTATTCGTCCGCATCCACAAGCAGGGCTTTGAAGCGCCCCTGAAACAGGTGGCCTATGCGTTTCCGTTTGCCGTTGAAATAGACTGCGTAACTGACATTGATCCATTGGATCGCACGGCTTAGGTTGGCCTCAGGTGTTTCCACAAGCAAGTGGTAGGCGGTGGACCCAAAAATTTGGACAGTGTGCTAAGCTAAGAGTCAGGCCACCTCAACCAAGGAGGATCTGACAATG
>JAEINQ010000056.1 GCA_016342285.1 Desulfobacterales bacterium | reverse complement strand
CATAGCCGCGCATTTTAAACTGTTCCAAAAAGAACGCAACCCCGGCTACCCACACGAAACAGCGAGGAACCAAAATTTCTCTCGGGAAGAGATGCCGGCCACCGACAGAAAATCTGGCAGGGACACTCGGTAGACGCCCATATTCCCGAAGACGCCTTGGATGATCTCAACCGAATCAAAGAAATCGAACTGCGCTCCTCCTGCGAAGGGTCCGGCCCTGATAATCCGACCTTCCTGATTTTCAGATTTAAGGCCGCCCCCAGTGCAGAGGAAATCAATCAATTTGTCGTCGGCATGAACAGTATCCAGGAAATTCACTGTGGCGCTGAAGTCGGCAATACCGGTTTTTACCGGGTCGGCGTCACAACCTCCTTGTGGTATGAAAAAGATAAAGATCGTTTTTTAAAATGGTGGAAGGAACTCCCCTTAAAGATCCAGGTGGTCTTGGCCGTCGACCAAGCCTTGGCATCAAACCCTTCATCCTCAGGGTCAAATCGGAGATAAACCGGTCGTACGGGCTGCAAGAGCATAGGCAGGACCAAAGGTTCACGCCCTGGCACGATTCAGCCGCAGCACGGTGATTTCGCTTTGGGTGTTAAAGCGCAGGGGGATGCCGACAGTGCCGGTGCCCTGGCCTGTGTAGCCGGTCATTTTCCCGTATCGCCACAGGCCGCGGTAAAATTTCCGGCCGTGGCGCAGGTGGGTGATGATGGGCCTGCCGCCGGGCAAACAGATCTGCCCGCCGTGGGTATGGCCGCACAGGTATAGGGCATATCCATTGTCTGCCGCCACGTCGAACATGGACGGAGCGTGGACCAGGGCGATTTTAAACCCATTGCCGGTCTCTTCCAGGGCCGTAACAGCCCGATCCGTGTAGTAATAATAGGGGTCATCGAGGCCGGTGACGCAGATCCGGGCATCGCCCCGGACGATCTCTACCGACTCGTTGGCCAGCAAGGTCATGCCGATCCGCTCGAACGGTTCGACCATCTGATAGGTATCGTGATTGCCCAGGGTGGCCAGGATGCCGTCGACAGCATCCGTCTCCGAGACAATCCGTTCCATGGACGTCACCACCTTCTTAAACCCGCCGCCGACCCCTGCCCTAAAATCCCCGGTCAACACGCACAAATCCACGGCAAGGCCGCGGATGCATTTTCGGATGGTTTGCTCGATCCCGGGGACAAAATCCACATGCAGGTCGGTCATGTGCAAAATGGTGTATCGATGAAACAGCTCGGGCAGGTCACCAAAGAAGAGGTCGATCTCGTTGACGACGATATTTCGCGCATTTTCCAGTCCCTGCCGATACAGGGGCGTGAGACGAATCGCACGGCCGAACATATTGATAAGAACTTTGAACCATGACCATCGCCGCCGGCGCTTTTCGCCGTACTTGCGACGTTTGTAGTTGTCTGCCTCAAGATAGGAGCGGGTCACGGCCCAGATGAGGCGACGCTGGTTTTCGATGGTAAGGCTTTTCTGGTCAGGCGTCATGGGTTTTCACCACAGAGTTCTCAGAGGCCACAGAGATTTTTTTCTAGCACGGATTTCAAGGATTCCACGGATGATTGTCTTTGCAGTAGGAATCGGGTTTCCAGCGTCATATATATCAGCGCAAAGAAGCAAAGATCGCAACGTTTTTTTTGACAGGATGAACAGGATATCCAGGATTTATTTGTTCGGCCGATCCCCATTAAAGCCAGGAGCTTGGAGCGGAGAGCAGATAGCAAATACAAAACTTCCTGGTGCTCCGGCCGAACAAATGGTGCCATGCCCTTCGGGCAGATGCTCGGCCTCACCAGACCTGTTGCCGTGTCGGAAGCCCTGAACCCCGTTATCTCTCCCGTCAGAGATCACAGCTGTTCGGTGAATTAAACCCGACAGATTTTGCACATCCTATCGTTCACCTATTCTAATCTGTGTAATCCGTGTAATCCGCGGATTAAAAATCAGACTCGTAAAGCGCCTCCATCCGGTCCCGGTATTTCTTCTGTACCGCCTTGCGCTTGAGCTTCAGGGTCGGGGTCACCTCGTCTTCTTCCAGAGAGAATTCCCGCGGCAGGATGAAAAACTTTTTCATGGTTTCGTACTGGGCCAGGCCGGCGTTAATCTGATCCATGTCCTTGAGCACCGCGGCCCGGATCTCCGGGCTCTGGGTCAGGGCCTCGTAGCTGTCCCAGGCCAACTCCTTTTTCTTGGCAAAGGCCTCGACCTCGGCCGGGTCCAGGGTCAGCAACACGGTCAGGTATTTCTTTGAATCGCCGTAGACCATGGCGTTGCTGACCAGAGGAATCCGGTTGATGACGAGGTTTTCCAGGTTCTGGGGAGAAATGTTTTTCCCTCCCGAGGTGATGATCAGGTCTTTCTTGCGGTCGGTGATTTTAAGATACCCATTCTCCCACGCCCCGATATCGCCGGTGCGGCACCAACCGTCGACGATCGCCTCGGCGGTCTTTTCAGGGTGGTTCCAATATCCCATGAAATTGTTGCCCCGCAGGAGAATTTCGCCGTCTTCGGCCAGGCTGACCTCAAAACCGGGCATGGCCTTTCCGACCGTGCCGTAGCGGCAGGCATCCAGGGTAGTCATGGTGCCGCCCAGGGTTTCGCTCAGGCCGTAAAACTCGATCACCCGGATACCGATGCTGTGAATGAATTCGCCCACCTCGGCGGAAAGGGGCGCCCCGGCCGAGACCGCAAAGCTGAGCCGTCCACCCAGGCGTTTGCGGATTTTGGTAAAGACCAGGGCGTCGGCAATGCCTAATTCAAGCTGGAGAAGAAGCGGCACTTGCCAGCCAATCCTGAGACAGGCCACCCGGGCCTTGCCGGCCTTCATGGCAAAATTGAAAATCGCCCGGCTCAGCCATCCCCCGCTCCGGGCGGTCCCGGCGATTCGGGCGTAGACCTTTTCCAGGATACGGGGGACACAGCAAAAATAAGTGGGGCGCACGGCCTGAATGTCGGCCCCCAGGGTGTCGATGGATTCGCCAATGGCCAGGGGGATGTTCTTGAACAGGTTGAAGTAGTATCCGGAGACCCGGGGGTAGAAATGGGAAAGGGGAAGCACCAGCAGGGAGAGATTGCCCCGGCTCTCGATTTTGTGCATGCGGTCGATGGAGTCGAGGACAAAGCCCGCGTTACCGTGGCTCACCATGCACCCCTTGGGCGGACCGGTAGTGCCGGAGGTATAGACAATGGTGGCAAGGCTTTCCGGTGACGCCCCAAGGGCCTTTTCCTCTATGGTCTGAAATAGCGCGGCCTCCGCGCCTTTTCCGAGATCGACAACAGCCCCAAAGGTCATAACCCGCGGGTCGTTTTCCGGCACCGCCCCCTCCATCACAATGATCCGCTCCAGGTCCGGCAGGGCATGGGCAAAGGCGAGCACCTTTTCCAGTTGCACCTCATCTTCCACCACCACGAACCGCACGCCCGCATCGCCGAGGACATACCGGCACTGCTCGGCCGTATTGGTATGGTAGATGGGCACGTCCACACCGCCGGCCAGCAGGGTCCCGAGATCGGCGACGATCCATTCGATCCGGTTAAAGGCGAGGATGGCCAGCCGGTCACCGGCAACCAGTCCCAGGCGCGAAAGACCGGCAGCAAAGGACAGGGCTGCCTCGGCCAGTCCGGCCCAGGTCAGATCGACAAAGTCGCCCCCCTTTTCCTGTTTGTATCGAACGATCACATCGTCGGGGAACTGCCGGGCGTTTTCAATGAATATGGCGTTGATGGTCTTGGGGGTCATGGCTTTTCCTGTAAAATAAATGATTAACCACAGAGATCACCGAGAGCTCAGAGAATTCTAATATAAGGAAAAAATTGCCACCAGGTGTCCGGCATGCGCCGCGGTAAAGCAACTCTTTTGGGTTTCATTACCGGTAGTCATTTGCCTGCAGCGTCACAGGTCGTTCCAAACACCAAACACAAAATACCAAACCCTAACGGCCCTTCCGTTGATGCAACATCTCCAGAAAGGCGTCGACCCGGGTCTGGAACTGGGCCGTGGAAAAATTGCGGGCATCCATGTGGTCGGCATCAAAAATCACCGAGGGGATCCCCAGTTCGGTTTCCAGGGCCCGGCGGATGTCCATCTGGCCCAGGCTGATGGGCACACAGGACTTGTTCCGATGGAAGACCACCCCGTCGATGGCGTATTCCTTACAGGCCTTTAAGACCAGTTCCTTTCGCTTTTCAATGGAAACGCACGAGACCAGGGGATAGGATTGAAGGCTTTTCATTGCCAGTGATTCCAGGGGCTTTTCCGGATCGAGGCGCAGGGACCAGGCCGCGGAATAGGTTTCGGCCACCACCACGGCATTGGCCCGCTCGAAGTAGTTGAACAGTCCCATATTGTACCACAAGGGAATGTTGTCCCAAAAGAGGCGGAGCTTTTCGTCGGGAATCACCCCGATCCCGGCCGCGGCCCGCGCCCGTACCTCGTCCCGGACCGTTGTGAGAAAATCGACCGCCGTCCGGGTCCCCTGGCGGGTGACCATGACGAACATGATACCGATCTCAGCCGCCGAAAAAGGCGCCGGCACAAACCGGCGAAAAGTCATGATCTCATCCCACAGGGCGCAGGCCTGATCGGACAGGGCCACCACTTCTTTGAGCCGGTCCGGGTCCAGGGTCCGGCCCGTCACTTCAGACAAAAAGTCGATGAGCCGCTGCATCTCACCAACGGCGTATTCCACGTGATGGGGCCGGATCTCTTCCACCGCCACCTGGGGCAGGTCCGCCTTGAAAACCTTGGCCTCGGGAAACCGCCGCTCCAGGGCATGAAAGATCTTCATCACCGGCACGCACCCGCCCCCCGGTGAAAGGAGAACGTCCGGGGCCGGAAGCCCGCCCAGGGGGGTGTCCGGATCGGTCATGGGGCCGTTGACATACCCGATGATGTTTCTCAGGTAACCGCAAAGATCCCTGGAATACCCCATGTTTTCGCTGACCTCGAAATTCTTCGGGGTCAAACCGAAGGCAGCACAGACCGGGGACCAGTTTTCCGGAAATACCGGCTGGAGATCCATGGCGTAGAAAATCTCGATGGCCCCGTTCATGGGCGGCATCCACCCCACGGGCGTTCCGGCGTCCTTTGCCGCCGCGCACTCCAAGTAGTATTCGCCGACCACCCGGTTGAGTTCTTTGGCCGCGGCAAGCCGTTTGGTCGATTTTTTTGCTTTTTCCATGGGTTACCCCGAAAGACTCCGATGAATGGATCCCTCTCTTCGATGTTTTCACCACCCGTTCGCATTGCGAACTGGAGACACAGAGATCACCGAGAAATTTTTTCTTTTATCCAATCGGGAGACGACGATTGGATAAAACCACTCACAGGCGGCAACAAAGTCTATTCCGCAATCGCCGATGAGCTCTTATGGATTGCCGCCGTCTCCCGGCAATCCATAAACATCCTCACTCTGTGACCACTGTGGCTCTGTGGTGATCAGCTCTCATTGCGTCGAACGCGTCGGCCCTTCCAGGCGCCAAACACAAAAGACCAAAATCCGATTCACTTTATTTTTGATCGAGCATTTCGAAAAAGCTCTCCAGCCGGGTCTGGTGCTGGCCGTCGATCCGCCAGCTTTCATCCATCTCCACCACCATGGCCGGCACCCCCGCAGCCTTGAGCATTTGCGTCAACGCCGGCACATCGGCCAGATGGGGGGTGCAGAATTTTTGAAGCAGAAAAACCACACCCCGGGCCCCTGTGCGCCGGATCCGATCGAGCAGCAGGGGAAGTCGGTCTTCAACCCGGCTTCGGGTCGGACAGGGGAACCGGTGCAGGGTCCGGTCAATGAGCCGTTCCATGGGATCGTGCCCCGTCCCGTCCGCCGGAACGAAATTCCGGTATCCGGTACACAGATCGTCGGCGACAATGCGCGCACCCAGGGACTCCATGGCAGCAAACACATGGGCGGCCTCCACCAGGCTGCCGGAAACCATGATCGGTACCCCCGAGGCAGGGGCGCCAGGCAATGCGGCCACCACCTTGCCGGAAAGCGTCTCCAACATGTCGAGAAAAATTTCCGGAGGCGTCACGAACCCCGCCTGGGCCACCACATGAAGATCGCCAGCCGACCGGCCCGGCTGTCCGCCCTCCTGCGCATCAAACAGGGCCAGCATCCGCCGCCGGATGGCCGCGTAGAGATCCAGGGACGATTGTAGCCGCACGAGGCTGAATTTTCCAACGGCACGGTTCATCTTTTCAACAAATTCCGTGATCTCCGCCCGGAGATAATGCCTGGACGCCGGCGTGTCGTTGTAGGGAATCGGCAAACTGCGATAAATGGTTCCGCCGATGTTTTCCGCCCAGATGTTCACCATGCCGCAGGCCACATCGCAGGTGTATCCCTGCACCACACCGGAAAGATACCGATACTCGCCTGCCATGGCCTTTTCCAGGGCGCGCTTCATGTAGGGACAGATAAAATCCGGGGCCAGGGCGTATGCCTTTTCCACGCCGCCGGGCCCTCCGATGATGCGAACCGGCGTAAATCCGCAGGCATGGATCAGTTCCACCGGCGTGTAGGTGCAAAAATAGCCCAGGCATTTTTCCCCGGCTGCCGTCCGGGCGGCAAGCCGCTGGGGGCTTTGGGCAAAAGCATCGGCAAAGGGCTGCACGGATGCTGAACAATTCATTGTAACCTCAATGTGATGCCCAAACTGAGCGTTTTAAATTTCGTAAAAAAGTATAAACAAACCAATTTCCTTCATCCAGTATCAAGCATCAAGTATCCAGCCAATAACTATTGTCTGTGGGTGCGGACCTGTACCAGCGGTGTCAGCATTTTTGTCCACTGGTCCCGAAGGGTTTTGTAGTAATCCGAATTATCGTGGAGAATCGACTGGAGACCCATTCCGTTGATGAGGTACAGAGTCAGGTTCATCAGGGTTTCCACGGAAACCGATTCGGTGGCTGTCGTCCGGAAATGGACCCGCCAGATTTCATCCATGGCATCGACAAGATCGTGGAACAGGGGAATCAGTGCCGCTCTCAGTTCGGTATCGGACCGGCAGGCGACCATCAGCTCCACCCAGATGTTTCGGTAGCGGCCCTGGTAAAAACGCTCCCAGATAAAATCAAGAATCGGCGCCAGACGATCGGTCTCGGAGGTCAGTTCCGGCGCCATCTCCCGAGCTGTTTCGATGGCTCCCTCAAAAAGACGTTCCCGGGCGGCGGCGGCAATGAGTTCTTTCTTGCTGCTGTAATGGTGGCGCCACGCCCCCCTGGAGACCCCTGCCCGATCAAGGATCCGGGATAAAGAGGCGCCGTGGTAACCGTAATCTTCCAGGCAATCCAGGGTGGCATCAATGAGACGGCCGCGCATTCGGCGGCGACGCTGTTGCTGGGTCATGCGGTTGGTGCTGGCGGTCATCGGCAGTGCCTGTGAGGTCGAGGTAAAAACCAAACCGATCAGTCTGTTTCTTTCTGATACACTGATCGCCACCGCCCTGTCAATGATGGCAGACCCGTAAAAAGTCGTTTGAAACCACAAAGGCACAAAGATCACAAAGAAAGAATAAGTAAATTTATGTTTTTCCTTTCTTTTCTCGATGGTGGGTGTTTGATACTGGATGCTGGATGCTGGATGCTGGATACTGGATGCTGGATACTGGATACTGGATGCTGGATACTGGATGCTGGATGTGGGATGCTGGATACTGGATGCTGGATACTGGATACTGGATACTGGATACTGGATGCTGGATGTGGGATGCTGGATACTGGATGCTGGATACTGGATACTGGATACTGGATGCTGGATGTGGGATGCTGGATACTGGGATGTGGGATGCTGGATGTGGGATGCTGGATGTGGGATGCTGGATACTGGATGCGGGATGTGGGATGCTGGATGTGGGATGCTGGATACTGGATGCGGGATGTGGGCAAATTGGCGAATTGACGGATTGATGGATTGGCGGATTGGCGGATAATTGCAGGAAACTTCAGCGGGATTGATGTAAGGTTTGTTTTTGTTTAAATTGGCTTCGGCCAACGGCAGCGCTGGGTGGTGGATGCAAAACACACAATAGGACCTAAGCTGAGCGATTGTCGAGGTTGCCGCAGGTGCAAGGAAGATGTTTTTCCGTTATAGTCCTTTATGCGGGAAGGCATCTGACGCTGTAGATGCGGTAAGATCGGCAATCCCGAAGGGTTTTAAATTCCAAAAGACAAAATTGGATTTTTTATCTTCTAATATCGATTCTTATACCCTATTTTGAAATTTAAAACGCTCAGTTAGGTAGGAGTGGGTCAGATGCTCGAAGGTATCATCCGGGAAAATGTCGCATTGGCGCCGCAAACAACCATCGGTCTGGGAGGCAGGGCCCGCTATTTCGCCGGTTGCGGTTCAGTCGAGGCGCTGCGCGTCTGCCTGACCTGGGCCGGGGAAAAAGGGCTGCCGGTTCAGGTGCTGGGCGGGGGCAGCAACATCATCTTTGCAGACGACGGCTTCGGCGGCCTGGTGCTCAAGGTCGATCTGCCGGGCATGACATTTTGTGAGGCAGGCAAATGGGATCGGGTGACGGTCGGCGCCGGCCAGAACTGGGACGCACTGGTCGAAGCGTGCGTCGGACGCGGACTGGCCGGGGTCGAGTGTCTGGCCGGCATCCCGGGGCAGGTCGGCGCCACGCCAATCCAGAATGTGGGGGCCTATGGCCAGGAGGTGGCGGAAACAATCGCCCAGGTGCGGGCGCTGGACCGACAGAGCCTGGACGAGGTGGTGTTCGATACCGCAGCGTGCGGTTTTGGATACCGCCACAGCCGCTTCAAAGGCGCGGACCGGGACCGGTACATCGTCACCGAAGTCGACTTCCGGCTGCGGCGGCAGGGCCGGCCCAGCCTGGCCTATCCGGAGTTGCGCCGCCACGTCAAGGCAAGGGTCGATCTGGACGCTCTGGAGAGCGGCAGCCCGGTGCTCGGCGCCGTGCGCGAAGCGGTCCTCGCACTGCGTCGGAGCAAATCAATGGTCGTCGATCCGGTTGATCCGGATTCCCGCTCGGCCGGATCGTTCTTTCTCAATCCGCTCTTAAGCCGCCAGGGCTTCGCCGCACTGGAGCGGATGGTCGGCGATGGCGCGCCGGTTCCCACATTTGCGGCGGCCGGCGGCATCAAGGTGCCGGCCGCATGGCTGGTGGAGCAAGCCGGATTTGCCAAGGGCTTTCGCCGCGGCGGCGTCGGCATCTCCTCCCATCACGCCCTGGCGCTGATCAACCGCGGGGGCAGCGCGGCCGAGCTGCTGTCCCTGGCCGCAGACATCGAGCACACCGTGCGGGAAAAATTTGGCGTCGATCTGGAACGGGAGCCGGTCGTCGTCCAGGGGTTGAAGCGGCATTCGGGGTCCTCTGCCCCATGGAGGTGACGACAAGATCGGCGGCGCCAGGGTCTGCCCGTTTACCGCTGAGGTGAGCCGGAAAGGCTGGAAAAAGACCCTTCCTGATCTTCTTTTCAGAAGCCTTTGACCGCGATCAGGGCCGCCCCGAGAGCTCCGTTGACCTGAGCCAATGGGGACACCCGGATAGACTTGCCGCACTTTTTCTCCAGTGCCCGGACCACGCCGATGTTCTTGGCCACCCCGCCGGTCATCATGACCGGCTCGGTAATCCCCACCCGGCCTGCCATGGCAATGACCCTGGCCCCAATAGACGCATGAATGCCGGCAATGATATTCTCCCGGCTCTCCCCCTTGGCGATGAGGGAGATCACCTCCGATTCGGCAAAAACCGTACACAGGCTGCTGATGGCCGCCGGGTTGTCGGCTTTCAGGGACATCTCACCGAAGGCGTCCAGGTCCACTTCCAGGGCACGGGCCATGACTTCGAGAAAGCGGCCCGTACCGGCGGCGCATTTGTCGTTCATGGCAAAATCCCGGACCCGGCCGGCGTCGTCTAAGGCAATGGCCTTGCTGTCCTGGCCACCGATATCGATCACGGATCGCACCATTGGGTCCTGGAAATGGACCCCCGCGGCATGACAGGTGATCTCCGTCACCGCTTTGTCGGCAACGTCCACGCTGTTTCGGCCGTATCCGGTGGCCACCACCCGGTCCAGGGCATCCCGGGCAATACCGAGATCGGCCAGCAGGTCGGAAAAAACTTTCTCTCCGGCATTTCTGGAATTATATCCGGTCAGCATCACCCGGGTTCCGAGCAACCGGCCGTCCCTGACCACCGCGGCCTTGGCGCTGATGGAGCCCACATCGATTCCTGCGGTTAGCATATTTGTTTGTTATCCTTTCCTGGCTGGATTCTGGATTCTGGATACTGGATTCTGGATGCTTGATGCTGGATGCTGGATACTGGATACTGGATACTGGATGCTGGATGCTGGATACTGGATACTGGATACTGGATACTGGATTCTGGATGCTGGATGCTTGATGCTGGATGCTTGATGCTGGATGCTGGATGCTGGATGCTGGATACTGGATGCTGGATTAGAGACGCATCGACTTACTACCATCAAAGCAATAAAAAGCACCCAGATCAAACTACTTATCGCTCATGTGCCCTTTCGTTACCGATTGTGTAAACAGATTCAGTTTCTTTCCAAGAAGATTCAGTTTGTCGTGCAATCTTTGGTACTGTGCCGCATCGGTTAAGGACCGTGTTTCGTAAAGTGTCTCAAGATGGTCGATGGTTTCATCGTTTGAAGCGATGGCAAAAACCAGAAAGCGGATGAAGTCCTGCTTGTATCGTCGCCTTCCATACCCTTCCACAATGGTGGATTTTACAGATTTGCTTGACCTGCGGATTTGACTGCCCTCTTCATACATCTCAAATTTCGGCAAACTTCGAAGGGTCATATCATGGATCTCAATGACCACGTCCCTTGCCAGTTGCCATATTTCGAGATTCTTATAACTCATGGCCCCACAACCCCAATTTAGAAGTTCACACCTCCACCATCCAGTATCCAGCATCCAGTATCCAGTATCCAGTATCTCTTATCCAGTATCCAGTATCCAGTATCTCTTATCCAGCATCCAGCATCCAGTATCCAGCATCTCTTATCCAGTATCCAGTATCTCTTATCCAGTATCCAGCATCTCTTATCCAGTATCCAGCATCTCTTATCCAGTATCCAGCATCCAGCATCCAGCATCCAGTATCCAGCATCCAGTATCCAGTATCCAGCATCCAGCATCCAGCATCAATCCCCTTCCCCCACCGGCAGCAGGGGCTTGTACAAAAAGATGGCGATGATGCCGGCCACATACATGGTCAGGCCGAACAGCCCGGAGGTGACGAACATTGAACTGTAGAAATCCCCCATGCTGTCCTGCACCAGCAGTGCGATGGTCATCGCAAGGGAACTGTTGCGCAGACCGGTCTCCAGGGATATGGCCCGGGTCTGGAAATTGTTGATTCCGATCATCTTGGAAAATACGATACCGAACATCATTCCAAGGAAGGTCAATGCAAAAATTGAGGAGTAAAATTTGAGGCCGTATCGTGCCGTATCCTTGAACACGTGAATGTTGCTCAGCACCCCGGCAACGATCAACGCCAGCAGGGCGATGATCCCCAGGGCTGAAAAGAAGGGGACAAACTTGGCGGCGACTCGGGGCCAATTACCCCGAACCGACATCCCGAGAACCAGGGGAATGAGAACCAGAATCATGATGGTCTGGATCACGGTTTTCACGGGAATATTCACATCCGGCATGCTGGCGCAGTACAGGGCCAGCAACAGCGGCGTAAAGACGATGGACATGACCGTCGAAAACGAGGTCAGCGATATGGAGAGGGCCAGATCCCCCTTGGCGTAATAGGTCATGAGATTGGAGGTCACACCACCGGGAATGGCGGTAATCAGAATCATTCCGACGAAAATGAACGGGTACTGCTGGTAAAACCCGAGCAGGTGACCGATGGCCATGGCCATGAGCGGCATAAAACCGAACTGGAGAATCTCGCCGAGGATAATCCCGCGAGGTTTGGTGAAAACCAGGGCGAAATCCTTGAAGGTCAGCGTCAGTCCCATCCCGACCATGACAAAGAAGAGCATGAGAATGATGCTGATTTTAAAGATTCTGTCCAGGGCCGGTTGAACGGGGGGATCGATCAACCGGGCAAAACCGTAGTCGGTTCCGTCGATGTTCCCCGACATCATCTTGGCCCGGAAAACCAGTTTGTTCTCATACTTCCCGTCAAGCCCGGCATAAGGCGAACCCGAACCTTCCATCAGCATCTTGGGATCTTCGGGAACCCCCAGGATGTGTACTTTTCCGGTGAGTTCGCGCAGCAGGTAGATCACCTGCCGATCCGGAACGCCGCCGCCGGATTGGGCCCTGATAATCCGAAGATGACCGGAAAATTGCTTCTCTACCGATGTGCCCCAGTCCATCTGCCGGGAGCCGGCGTTGAGCGTTTCAAAAAGGGCGAGATCCCCGTTACCGGCAGCCACCTGGGAAAGCTGGCGGTAGAGCGCCGCGTCATTTTCAGCCATCACCATGGACGGTGAATAGAAAAAAAGGCCCGCCACCAAAGCGATCGCGGCCACTGAAACACCCCATATATGGTTACCCGACCTACCCTTTGTCATTCCGGCCCTCCCTGTTAGTCAATCATTTAAACGGCCGACATCGCAGCTGTCTAAGTTAAGTGTTCCCCAGCATCCAACATTATGTTTATCACAGCAAAGGCTCAGAAGGTTGATTTTTCGGCCGATCCCTGAGTGTCCGGTCGGCTGATGAAATAGCCGCGATTCCTCCTGTTGAGAAATTCGAAAATCCGGAAATTCGCCAATTTGCTCGCATCCAGCATCCTGTTTCCAGCACTGCCGCCGACTGCAGACCGTCGATCTTCGGTCAGCCGTCGTTTAACCATCCAGTATCCAGCATCCAGCATCCAGCATCCAGTATCCAGCATCCAGTATCCAGCATCCAGCATCCAGTATCCAGCATCCAGTATCCAGCATCCAGCATCCAGTATCCAGTATCCAGCATCCAGCATCCAGTATCCAGCATCCAGCATCCAGCATCCAGTATCCAGCATCCAGCATCCAGCATCCAGCCCCCCTCAATCCGTCATCACTTCCATGAAGGCATCGATGCGGGTGTCGATCTGGCTTTCGGAAAAACTTCGGGCGTCGGTCATGTTGGCCTCGATGATCAAGGTGGGCAGGCCCCGCTTTTCCTGGACGATCCGGGCGATGTCGTACTGGCCCAGGGAATACGGCTTACAGCTCCGGTTGGAGTGCATAACCAAGCCATTGGCACTGTATTTGTCGACCATATCCAAGACCATGTCGGCCATCTGGTCGGTGCCGATATTGAGGTAGATCCGGGAATACCCTTCGGCCATGGAACCGAGAAAGTCAGTTTCGTCCATGTAGGCCAGAGACCCGCACCAGGCCGACGTGTAGGTGTCGGCCACCAGGCAGGCATTGTGACCGGCAAACTTTTCCGACAGCCACTTGGTCCGGTACCATACCGGCAGGTTGTCCCAAAGAAGACGGTATTTTTCATTGGCAACGGCGCTGATGCCTTCGGCCACACGGGTTTTCATCTCTTCGAGCAGTTGGCTGTAATAGTCGATCACCGTCTGGGTGCCACGCAGGGTGACGATCAGGGCCAGATGAAAGAAGGCGTCAAAGGCGCTCATGGGGGCTGGCCGGTTCATGGTGGTATCGAGCACGGCCTGCCAGAGACGTTGTCCCGCCATGGATAGCCGGCCCACTTCCGCCAGACGGTCCGGGTCGAATTTCTTCCCGCAATGGGTTTCGAGAAAGGCCAGGTATTCATCCAACTGACGGCGAACATACTGCCGGGCCTCTGTCGAAAACCCGGTATGGGAAAACGGGGTATCGAGAATAAACAGCGGCACATTGTAGTAGCGGGCCTGGACCTCGTACCATTTAAGCACCGTGCCGCAGATGTTGTTGCAGCAGATCAGCATGTCCGGTTTGGGCAGGCCGCCGATGGGGCCGCCGTCCACTGTCGAACAAGCGATGTCCGCCAGGGCGTAGGTGCAAAGGTCACCGGAATAGCCCATGGCTTCGGCCTTTTCACACAGATCGGCCCCCATTTTAGAGGCGCCGATCATGGCCCCGTGGTTTTCCGGATAGACCGGAATCACGTCCATGGCAATGAGCGGCTCCACCGGGCCGCCGCTGGTAATCCAGGCCACCTTCTTTCCGTTCTCGGCAGCGGTCTTGGCATCGATATAGTAGTGGGTCATGATCTCTTTCATCCTGCGTACCGACTTGATCTTTCGCTTTTCCTTTTCAGGATCCAGCGGTTTCTTTGAATGGGTCATGGTCTTCTCCTGAAATCGGTTTGGCCAGTTAGGTTAGGCTTAGTGTTTGGTCGGGTCCTCGCCCTTTGTCCGACCCGTCTGACTGGTCCGACTTGTCTGACAGGCCTGACCAGGTTGATCGGTCGGCCCTATCTTATAATCCGGCTTAACCGGCAAACGCCTCAAAGCATTTCAATAAACGCCTCACACCGGGTCGCAAACTGTCCCTGAGAAGGGATCTGCTCTTCCAGTTCCACCAGCAGGCTGGGAATCCCTTCGGCATCGAGCCTCTGTTTCAGGTAGGGGTAGTCAAAGGCGTGGGGATCGCAGAATTTAAGGAAGAGAAAAATCACCCCCTGGGTATCGGTCGTTTTGGCCATGCGGACCAATTCGTCTCCCCGAGTGGTGATGCCGGCGTGCTTGGCCGGGCAGATGGCCCTTTGTGCGTAGCGCCGGGCAATGGCGGCCACCGGGTCCCCGTCGGCATCGATGGGGCCGGTCAACTGCCGGGAGCCGGTGCACAGGTCGTCGCCGACCACGGCCCCACCGGCCGATTCGATGATGGGGTAGATGTCGGGCAGGTTGCAAACTCCGCCGGAGAGAAACAGCCGCTTTCCGGCATGCACTGCCTCCCCGGATCGATCCGCCAGGTCATCGACCAGTTCGGTCAGGGCCTTGAGAAAATCGTGCCGGTCCATTACCATGGAGGACCGGACCACGGCGTGCAGATCACTTCCGGGGATCAGGCCGGGATGGTCTTGTCGAAGGACGTAAAGTTTCTCCATGGTGGCCCGGATGCCGTTATATACGGCTACGGCGCTCACCAGGTCCGCGTGGGCCATGGGCCGATCCAGCGCCGTTTCCAGGTCGACCTTGAATTTTTGCATCACAGCGGCCATGTAGTCCCGGGCACTGTCGGTGTCGAGCTTGACCGGCAGGACAGCGTCCAGGTGAAAGCCTCCCCGGACATTCATCCGCCAGATGTCCGACAGACGCTGAATGGAATCACAGGTATGGGGGAAGACCATGCCGTCGAGAAAATCGAGCCGTCCGGCCAGGGCGTCTTCCAGGGCGCCACGGACCAGGCTGCAGCTATAGGCCTGGAGATGGGCATCGGCCCGGGAGATGTCGCTGCCGCTGCCGAAAACACGAAACACCAGGGCGCCTGCGGCAAGAATCAATTCTTCCGGTGCGTAGGAGCAAAGGGTCCCCACCACCTTGCCGCCGGTCCTTTTCTTCCAGTCCCTTGCGTAGCCTTCCGGATCGGTTGAAATTTCATGGAACGGTTGCATACGGTTCATAAACGGGCTCCTTGGGGGTTTCTTTCTTGATAAATCCGATTTCGAATTGAATGTCATTTGTTGCCGTCCGAAAATTTCCCTTCGCCTTTAAGCTTTTCAATCTCCTCTAAGACCAGTTCGTTAAAGGCGACCTTGCCCACCAGGGTCAGGGGAAGTTCACTGCGAAATTCGATCTCCCGCGGGCAGCTCCACTTGATCAGGTCCTTGCGGCAAAAATCGATCAGTTCTTTCTCCAGTGCCGTCCCTGCCTTTTCCGGATCATTGAGAACCACAAACGCCTTGACCCGCTCCACCTGTTTCTCGTCCGGGACGCCGATCACGCAGGCTTCCAGAACCGCCGGGTGTTTGTACAGAAGATCTTCCACCTGGGCCGGGTAGACATTCATCCCCGAGGACTTGATCATCCGCTTTTCCCGCAGCTTAAAGTAGAAAAAACCGTCAGGATCCATGGTCCCCACGTCCCCGGTATGCAGCCAGATTCTGCCGTCGGCGTGGGTCTTGAGCGTTTTTGCGGTCTCCTCTGCATTGTCCAGGTAGCCTATCATGACGGCCGGCCCGCTGATACAGATCTCCCCTTCTTCTCCCGGAGAGAGCGACTCGGTGGTACCGCGGGCGACGATTTTCGCGTCCATGTCCGGAAACGGAATGCCGACGCTTCCCTCCCGGTATTCGCTCATGGGCATGGCCATGATGGCGGTCACCGCCTCGGTCAGACCGTACCCTTCCCGAAGCTGGGAGTGGCCGCCCTGTTTTCTGACAACGGCTTCGAACCGTTCTTTGACGACCCGGGGCAGAGTGTCGGCCCCGGAAAAAGCCGCTGTGATGCAGCTCAGATCCGAATTCCGGAACCGTTCACTGCGGCTGAGAGCCTCAAAAAGGGTCGGCACACCGACGATGAAATTGGGTCGCTTGGACCGGATCAGCTTGGCCACGTCTTCGGGGGTGAACTGGGGCACCAGAATGCTCTTTGCCCCACCCATGAAGGCGGCATTGATACAGACCCCCAGGCCGAATCCGTGAAAGACGGGCAAAATGGCCAGAATGGCATCCTCGCTGGCAAGGTTGCCAAAGACCGATACCTGCATCCCCTCGCAGATAAAATTTTCGTTGGAGAGCATGATCCCCTTGGGGGTTCCGGTGGTGCCGCCGCTGTATAAGATAACGGCAAGATCCTTAAAACCGGTCGCTGCCTTCGGGGCCGACGGATCGTTTCGCCCCATCATCTCCCGCCACCAGATGGTCAGGGAATCATCCGGCACAGACGGAATTTTTCGCCCCTTGGTCAGGTTGAAGCCCAGCCGTTTGACCCAGCCCAGGTAGTCGGGAATTCTGGCCAGGATCAGTCGTTCCAGTCCGGTTCGCGTTTCGACCTCCTTGAACTTTCCGTAGAAAGCATCCAGGGTCAAGGCGAAACGGCTTTGGCTGAGATTGAGGTAAAATTCGATCTCCGAGGCCGTGGAAAGCGGATGGATCATGCTGGCCACACCACCCAACTTGTTGATGGCGTAAAAACAAACAATCGCCTGGGGACAGGTGGGCATGGAAATGGTCATCCGGTCGCCCTGTTTCAATCCCAGGGCGGCCAGGGCATCGGCACAGCGATCGATCTCGGCCGCGAACTGCCGGTAGGTGGCGGTGGTGCCGAAAAAATCGTAAGCCAAGGCATCGGGTGTCTTTTCCACCGTCTGCTTGAGCGCTTCGTACATGGTGACCTGGGGGTAATCGATGGAAGGGGGAATGTCGCCGTAGAATCTGAGCCAGGGTCTCTTTTCGTCCATGGGATTCGTGTCCTATCGATAAAAAAACCGGATTCTGTTCATGGAAAGGTATGATGGTCTAAATACCGAACGCCGGTCGGTATGTCAACCAATGGTTGCAGCTTGCCCCTTGCTGTGCTAATCCTCATCCGAACCTATAAAAAAACAACATCGATGGCAGCAACATGAAAAAAAAAGACACCCTCAGCAAACTCAAGCAGCAGGAACGGGAAATCCGGGGAAACCTCATCATTGATGCGGCCCGAACCGTCTTCGGCACCAAGACCTACGACAAGGTCAGCATGAACGAAATCGCCAGGGAGGCCGGCATTGCCAAATCCTCCATCTACACCTATTTCCCCAACCAGGAAGCGCTCTTTGTCGAAGCAACGTTCAGGGACACGGAGCGATTCATCACATCGCTGGCAAACCGGCTCGAAAAGGAAAAAGAACATTCCCTGGAACTGTTCATCAATTATTTTCTCGATTACTACACCGAACACGAAGCCCACTGGCGGATGATCACCCATTTCGCCCTGCACGGGAACATCGGCGGCGAATCCGCCGAAAAGCTCAACCTCATCGCCCGCAAGCTCATGGACCTGTTGGAAACATTTCTCCGCAAAAAGGACTTTCAGGGCGACGCCCGCCTCCTATCGCATACGCTCTTTTCAGCCCTCTGCGGCATCATGATCGCCTTTCGAAAATATCCGGGACGAACCGAAACCGAGCGCATCGCCCACATGAAGCGGATCGGCAAAGTCGTGGAGCAAATGCTTCTGGCATTCCTGGGATCACAATCCAAAGACGTCTGACACAGGAGTAAAGAATCCACAGTTCACTTTACTCACGTCAACAATGCTGTCTCGGCATAGCCGGTTTTCTCTGCCCCCGCCCCCCATGTGGCAAGACGACCGCCTCCCGGCACCCATTTAACATGTCCCGGGCATCTTGCGCGTCTATCCGGATCTGTAGTACGGTCAACGTGGAAACCGGTTTCACCCGGCCACCACGCTGAGCCCATCCCGCGGCAACAAAGGCCCGTTCCGGTTCCATTAAAATGCAGGATATCGCTTGGCGTTTCAAACAACACCGGCATTCTGTGTGCCCTTCTGATCCGCAACGGGCATGAATCCAGGTGGCAAAATGAGCAAAAAACCGACCTACGAGGAGCTGGCCCAACGGGTCAAGGCACTGGAAGAAGATGCCTTGCGGCAAAGACAGGACAATGAGGCCCTGGAAGTCCGGAACCGCCTGACAAACACCCTCCTGGACAACCTTCAGGTCGGCGTCTTCATGGTGGAAGTCCCCACCGGCAAACCACTCATGGCCAACCGGCGCGCCATGGACCTGTTGGGCCGCGGCATTGCCAGCAGCGCGGGCAAATCGACCCTGGCCGACGTCTACAAGGCGTATCGGCGCGGTACCGGGGAGCTGTACCCGTGGGAAGAGATGCCGATTGTCCGGGCGATGAAAGGTGAAAGCATCCACGTGGACGACATGGTCGTCATCCAGCCGGACGGCAGGCGCGTTTTGCTGAAAATCTTCGGGAGCCCGGTGAGGGACAAAGAAAACAATATCGTGGCAGGCCTTGTCAGTTTTTCGGACATTACCGGTCGCAAAAAGACCGAGGACGAACTCTCCAAGATCTTCAACATGTCACTGGACATGATCTGTATCGCCGATATCAAGACGTCGACCTTCATCAAGGTCAATCCGGCCTTTACCAGCACCCTGGGGTATTCGGAAAAAGAACTCACGGGCAGACCGTTTCTTGACTTCATCCATCCCGAGGACATCGACCCGACAACCAATATCCTCGCGGAAAGGCTCAGACAGGGGGACAAGGTCGTCAATTTCAAAAACCGGTATCGATGTAAGGACGGGACCTATCGGTGGTTGCGCTGGGTTTCCCACCCCGACCCGGAACAGGGGATCACCTACGCCGTCGCCCACGACATTACCGAGGAACAATCGGCCGAATCATCACTCCACGCGCTGGCGGCTCAGTGGCAGAGCACCTTCGATTCGGTTTACGATTCCATCTGTTTCCTGGATGACAACTGGACCATCCGGCAGGCCAACCGGGCCACGGCCACGATTCTGAAAAGACCCATGGAAGAAATCATCGGCCGGAAATGTTATGAACTGGTCCATGGAACGGCAGGGCCCATCGAAAATTGCCCGGTCAGACGCATCGGTGAAACCCGTCAAAGGGAGACCGAGGAGGTCCGGATCGGCGACCAGTGGCTTCGGGTTTCCGCAGACCCCGTATGGAACGAGGACGGATCCGTCAAGGGGGTGGTTCATATCATCTCCGACATCACCGAACGCAAGCAATCCGAAGAAGCCCTGCGTCAAAGCGAAGAGACCCTGAAAAGCATTTTCAAGGCCGCCCCCACGGGTATCGGCATGGTGCGGAACCGCATCATCTCCCAGGCCAATGATCGGTTGTGTGAGATGACCGGATATTCCAGAGAGGCGTTGCTGGGTGTCAACACCCGAATCTTATATCCCACCGACAATGATTTCCTGTATGTGGGCCAGGAAAAATACGACCAGATCAGTGAACACGGGACCGGAACCGTTGAGACACGGTGGCTGACAAAAAATGGCGAAATCCTCGACATCCTGCTCAGTTCCACGCCGATCAATCCCGACAACTGGGCCGAAGGCGTCACCTTCACGGCCCTTGATATCACCGAACGCAAGCAGTGGGAAAGAAAACTGCTCGCCGCCCACAAAATGTTTCTGACGGTCTTAGACAGCATCGAAGCCACGATCTATGTGGCGGACATGAACTCTTACGAAATCCTCTTCATGAACAAACACATGATCGAAAGCTTCGGACAAGACCTGACCGGCCAGACCTGTTGGCAGGCTTTTCGCGGCGGGTCCGGACCGTGCGGACACTGCACCAACCCTGATTTGGTTGATGAAAACGGAGAGCCAACAGACGTGAAAGCGTGGCAGGGCAAAAACCCCATTACAAACAAGTGGTACATCAATTACGACCGGGCCATCCAATGGGTCGACGGCCGGCTGGTGAAGATTCAAATCGCCACGGACATTACCGAGCTGAAACGCCTGGAGAGCCAGCTTCAGCAATCTCAAAAAATGGAGTCCATCGGAACCCTGGCCGGGGGAATTGCCCACGACTTCAACAACATTCTTTCCGCTGTGATCGGATACTCGGAGCTGTCGCTTCTGGAGGCAGCCAAGGGCTCGCACCTCGAAAATAATTTGGTGTCAATCAACCAGGCCGGTTTGAGGGCCCGGGACCTGGTCAAACAGATATTGACCTTTGCCCGCCAGGCCGACCATGATCTCAAGCCGATCAAATTGAGTCATACGGCCGGAGAGGCCTTGAAACTGCTGCAATCGACCCTCCCTGCATCCATTGAAATCAATTCCCACATCCGCAGTGAATCCCTGGTGATGGCCGATCCCACCCAGATCCACCAGATCTTCATGAACCTGTGTACCAACGCCGCACACGCCATGGAAGAGACCGGCGGGATACTCGGGGTCAGCGTGTCGGACGTCCAATGGACCGAAACAGAGGCAGACGCCAGTGTCGGAATCGAACCGGGCCATTACCTGGAGATTACTATTTCCGATACGGGCAAAGGGATCACCGAACAAAACCTTCCTCTGATCTTTGAACCGTATTTCACCACCAAACCGACCGGCGAAGGCACGGGCCTCGGGCTCTCCGTGGTTCACGGCATCATCAAGGGGTACGGCGGAGAAATCCTGGTTGAAAGCGAAACGGAAAAAGGGACCACCTTTCGAATTTACCTGCCCGCCATTGATCGAGAAGTCCATCAAGCGCCGGCGACCGCTGAAGCAAACCAGCTTCCAATGGGCAACGAACGCGTTCTGCTGGTCGATGACGAGTTCGTCATTTGCGAAACAGGGAGCCAGATACTGAAACGTTTGGGTTACGGGGTCACCACCCGCACCAGCAGCATCGAAGCCTTGGCGCTTTTCCGGTCCGAACCGGACCGCTTCGATATCGTGGTCACCGACATGACCATGCCGAACATGAACGGAGACCGGCTGGCTGCCGAACTGCTCAAGATTCGGCCCGATATTCCCATCATTTTGTGCACCGGATACAGCCGGATCATGTCACCGGAAAAATCGGCCCAAATGGGGATACGGGCGCTTCTTATGAAACCGCTGACCGTTTCGGACATGGCGACAACCGTGAGAAAAGTACTCGACGAGGCCTCAGGGAGCAGGAGGGAATGAAACCCGAGATGGATTCTTTGTTGACAGCCCGGTTTGAAATATATAATCATATTTTCGATTATATTTTCGGAGGCAGTCCATGGCAACCCAAACATCCGGAAAAACAGGCCGCGAAGACCATGCGCAAAAGGCCTACAACGGCATCCGGCGGATGCTCTTTCATAACGAGATCGCGCCGGACCAGAAGATCGCCTACAACGACCTGGCCAAACGCCTGGGCATGAGCGCCACGCCGGTGATTCAAGCCTTGAAATGGTTGGAAATCCAGGGGCTTGTTCGCCGAGAGCCCAACCGCGGATACTTCACCGAGCCCATCAGTCTCAAGGAGGTTCAAGAGATTTACGAGGCCCGCGAGCTGATTGAGGTCTCCCTGCTCGGCAAAACCATCGAAGCCCTGGACGAAAGTGGCATCGGAAAACTCAAAAAAGCCCTCGAAGACCACCAGAACGCATCGGGGAAGGTTTACCTCAACGAGCGCCTGCTCATGGACATGGCCTTTCATACCACCCTGGCCGCCCTTTCCGGCTGTCGGGTCCAGCAGAAAATACTCAGTTCCCTCTTCGACCTGCTCTATCTCAAATACCGGGGGAGTATCCTCTTCGTCAATTTCATGGACGCGGTGGACGTTGCCCACAGGGAAATTTTCGACGCCGTGATCAGCCGGGACCCGCCGCGGGCCAGGGCGATACTCTCCGGCCACATTTCACACGTCAAAAGGCATGTTCTTGAAGGGCTGGGGAAGATGATCGCGGAAAAAGAGGCCGCATCCTTTTAAGGTTTGATTATATTTTCAATTTCACAGGAGGTCACAGGTGGGAAAAATCCTCATGGAAGGCAACGAGGCCATCGCCCAAGCGGCCATGGCCGCCGGTTGCCGCTTTTTCGCCGGCTATCCCATCACGCCGGCCACCACCATTTTCAACCAGATGCTGAGCCTGCTGCCCCCTGCCGGCGGCGTCTGCCTTCAAGGCGAGGACGAGATCGCCTCCATCGGCTACTGCCTGGGTGCCTCCATGGCCGGCATGAAGGCCATGACAGCCACCTCCGGCCCCGGCATCAGCCTTTACAGTGAACAGATCTCCTTTGCCATCGGCAGCGAAATCCCCCTGGTGATCGTCAACGTCCAGCGGCTCGGCCCTTCCACCGGCTCGGCCACCCGGGGCGCCGACGGCGACATCCAGTTCATGCGTTGGGGAAATACCGGCGGGCTGCCGGTCATCGTCCTGGCTCCGTCGGATGTGAAAGACTGCTACCTTCTGACCCAGCATGCCTTTAACCTGGCGGAAAGATACCGCTGCCCGGTCTTTGTGGCTTCCAACAAGGAGATCGCCATGACCCGGGAAAGCGTGGACCTGGACCGGCTCCAGGGCCCGACGCCCGTGTGGCGCGAGCGATCGCCGGGGGATCGCCCCTATCTCCCCTTCGACACCCCCCAGGGCCGGACCGTGCCCTGGTTTGAACCCATCGGCGGCAGGATCATCTCACGCCAGACGTCGTCCACCCATGGCCCGGACGGCTACATCACCACCGACCCGGAAGTGATCGGGGCCATCAACACCCGGCTGATGGAAAAGCTGTCCTCGGCCGTCTCCGATTTTGCCCATCACGAGGCATGGATCGAGGAAGACGCCGACACCCTGGTCATCACCTATGGCGTGACGGCCCGGGCCGCCCGAGATGCATTCTTTGCCGCCAAACAGCGTCGCCGGCCCTTTTCCCTGCTGGTCTTAAAAACCCTCTGGCCGGTGCCCGTGGACCTGATCCGGTCCTATGCGGCCAATGCCCGGCGGATCGTGGTGGCGGAGATGAACCTGGGCCAGTACGTCAGGGAAATTCAGCGGGTCCTGCCGGGAGTGCAAATCGATTTCCTCGGCCAGATGAACGGCAAGATGATCACGCCCCGGCAGATCGAAAGGAGTTTGGCCGATGACCAGCCTTCTCAATGAAAAACGACCGCCGGTTTTTTGTCCCGGCTGCTCCCACGACCAGATCACCCGGGCGCTGGACCGGGCCTTTGCCAATATGGGCCTGACCGGGGATCGAATCGCCCTAGTCAGCGATATCGGCTGTTCGGGCCTCTTTGACACTTTTTTCAACACCCATGCCATGCACGGCCTGCACGGCAGGGCCCTGACCTATGCAGCCGGAATCAAGCTGGCAAGGCCCGATCTGACCGTGGTGGTAACCATGGGCGACGGGGGACTTGGCATCGGCGGCGCCCACCTGCTGGCTGCCTGTCGGCGAAATCTGGACATCACCTTGTTGGTGCTCAACAACTTCAACTTCGGCATGACCGGTGGCCAGTGCTCAGCCACCACCCCCAACGACGCCGTGACCGGTTCGGGTTTTCTCAACCATCTCGATCTCCCCATGGACCTCTGCCGGGTGGCCGACGCAGCGGGCGCCGCCTATGTGGCCCGCTGTTCGGGCTACGACAAGCGCCTGCCCGAAGAAATCGAACGGGCCATCCGCTTTGACGGCTTTTCCATCATCGAAACCCTCGGTCTTTGCCCGGGCCGGTACACCAAGCAAAACAAACTGACCTCGACAGGGATTACCGAGCGCATAACCGCCATGACGCCGGCCCGTGGCGAAATCGCCCACAACCGGCGCCCGGAGTATGGCAAAGCCTATCGTCGGGCGGCGGCTGCCGCCAAACAAGTCCCCTCGCCGGAAGGCGTCGAGACCAGTTGCTCGCCGTCCGAGCCGGTTCGCCAGGATATCGCCATTTTGGGCAGTGCGGGGCAGCGCATCGTCACGGCCGGCGAACTGGTCTGCCTGGCCGGTATGGCCGCCGGACTCAACGCCACACAGAAAAACGACTATCCCATCACCGTGCTGCGGGGCCATTCCATCAGCGAAATGATTCTCTCCCCGGAACCCATCGGGTTTACCGCCATCGAACGGCCCGGCATCGTCCTGGCCCTGGCCCAGGAGGGGGCCGATCGACGCAGGGGCCAGTTTGCCGGTCTTGCCGATGACGCACTGGTGCTTCAGGCCTCAGATGTCAGCTTGCCCGCCACCAACGCCAAAACTCGGACAGTGGATTTCAAGGCCCTTTCCGTCAAAGGCCAGGACCGGGCACTGGCCGCCCTGACCCTGCTGGCCAAAATGGAACAGGGGCTGAACCTTGTCATGCTAAGGGCCGCCCTGAACCGCCGGTTTTCCGGCAAGGCCCTGGAGGCATCCCTGGCGCTGGTCGACCGGTTGGCCGAGACAAACTGAGCATCGGCAAGGCGTTTCCCCTGAGCCTTGTGATCCGACCCTCTTTGCCCGACAGGCCAGGCCAAATACCTAGGGGTTGACGATTTTGTAATTATAATATAGCTAACTTATAGCTCTGACGTACGCGGGCCGCCCGGTTTTTCCATCCACGACAAATCACGACCCTGACAAAGGACCGATGGCACTTTCGAAAATCGAAAAACCGGCACTGATCGTCATCGACATGGTCAATGACCTCTTCGACCCCGCGCGGAACCTGCCCATCGTAGCGCCGGCCCGCGCCATTATTGATCCCATCAATTGCCTTTCCAACCGCTTCCGGGCAAACGGGTGGCCCGTGGTCTTTTCCACCGACGCCTTCCATGAAGACGACTTTATCTTCACCGGCGCCATGCACCCCCATGCCCTGGCCGGCACACCGGGGGCTCAAGTCATTGATGATCTGAATCGCACCCCCGACGACTACTGGCTCCCCAAGCCGAGATTTTCAGCCTTTTTCGATACGGATCTGGAAACTTGGCTCCGGCAGCGCGCGGTCACCCTTTGCGCCGTGGCCGGTGTCGCCACCCATTTCTGCGTCCTGACCACGGTGATGGATGCCATCTGCCACGGGTTCAAGACGGTATTGCTCGAAGACTGCACCGCGGCACCCTCGAACGCTATCCACGAACAGATTTTAAACTGTTACCGCCGCAATCCCCTCTATCCGCTTCTCCAGGTGATTTCTTCCCAAGAACTGATTGAACAGACGGGAAAGGCGGAAGACCCCCAATAGACAAACCAGGAGGAACAGCATGGATTTTACCCTGTCCAAAGAACTTCAGATGCTCCAGAAGGCCGTCCGTGAATTTGCCACCAAGAAGATCGCCCCCAATGCCGACCAATGGGACGCCGACCATTACCTTCCTTACAAAGAGGCCATCCGCCCCATGGGAGAGCTGGGTTTTTTCGGCACGGTGATCCCCGAAGAATACGGCGGCGAGGAGATGGGCTGGATAGCGGCCATGATCGTCACCGAGGAAATCGCCAGGGCGTCGAGTTCGCTGCGGGTCCAGGTGAACATGCAGGTCCTGGGGTGCGCCTACACCATCTATCATTACGGCAGCGAGGAACTGAAGAAAAGATATGTCGAAAAGCTTTGCACTGCCGAGTACCTGGGCGGATTCGGCATCACCGAGTCCGATGCCGGTTCCGACGTCATGGCCATGACCTCCACAGCCGAAGACAAGGGCGACCACTGGCTGCTCAACGGTTCCAAGACCTGGATCTCCAACGCCGACGTGGCCGATGCGCTAATCTACTACGCCTATACCGATAAGTCGGCCGGATCCAAAGGCCTGTCGGCCTTTGTCATCGAGCCCAAGAATTTCAACGGCATCAAGGTCAGCCGCCTGGACAAGATGGGCTCACACTCCTCGCCCACGGGTGAGATGTTTCTGGACAACACCCGGGTACCCAAGGAAAACATTCTCGGGGCGCCGGGCGATGGCGCCAGGATCGTCTTCAGCTCCCTGAACCAGACCCGGCTCTCCGCCGCCTCCGGGGCCGTGGGACTGGCCCAGGCCTGTCTGGACGCCTCCATCCGCTACTGCAACGAACGCAAGCAGTTCGGCAAACCCATCGGCCAGTTCCAAATGAACCAGGACATGATCGCCCAGATGTCGGCCGAGATCGAGGCGGCCCGGCTGCTGGTTTACAAGGCCGCCCATGCCAAGGACCAGGGCAGACTCAACAACGGGCTGGACGTGGCCCAGGCCAAGTACTTCGCCGGTGAAGTGGTCACCAAATGCGCCAACTACGCCATGCGGATTCACGGCGCCTACGGCTACTCCACCGAATACCCCATCGCCCGCTATTACCGGGACGTGCCCACCTACACCATGGTGGAAGGGTCAGCCAATATCTGCAAGTGGATCATCGCCCTGGACCAGCTCGGCATTCGCAAGGCAAATCGTTAGTGTTTGGTATATGGTGTTTTGTATTTGGTCCTTTTGATATCGGAAAAGCCGCGACAGGAAGTCATGGAAACACCAAACACAAAATACCAAACACATGGTCGATGAAACCACAGATGAATTCTACCGAACACGGAAATAATAGAGGAAAATGTCATGCCTGACGATGTTGTAGAAAAAACAAAAAAAACCGCGGCGCTGTATTTCGACGGGGTCAAGGGTGAGCGACCCTTTGAGCTGTGGCGTGCCTTTGACAAGGACCTGGCCAAAGACCTGTCCCTGTTTATCACCGGCCAGATGTACGCCCGGGAGAAGCTTCCCCACCCCACCCGCCAGCTGGTGACCGTGGCCGCCCTGACGGCCCTTTCCCGGCTTG
The DNA here is from genome assembly GCA_016342285.1 of Desulfobacterales bacterium. Taxonomy (GTDB): domain Bacteria; phylum Desulfobacterota; class Desulfobacteria; order Desulfobacterales; family JAEINQ01; genus JAEINQ01. The sequence goes on along the minus strand of JAEINQ010000056.1, from coordinate 19,964 downwards.
ATGAACTGGGGCTTCATATTCAGGCGGCCCTTAACGTCGGCTGCAGCCCCCAAGAGATCGCAGAGACCATTTTCCAGACCGCCATCTATGCCGGCGTACCAGCCACCAACCAGGCGCTGAAAACGCTTCGATCGGTGCTGGAAGAACGGGGCCAGTGGCCATTAAAAACGTAAAACCCGTTTTTGAGTTTTAGATGTTAAGTGTAAAGAATCCTGGTTCAGAGGACCAGGCCTTGGTTTGCCCATTGAAGGGGCTGTCCCTTGATGATAGAAGTTTGAAGTGCTAAAATGCCTAAAGTGCCTAAAAGTAAGGAATTATGCCATATCTTAACTTAAAAAGAGCCGGAGCGAAGCGACTCCTCAACTCTTGTCCGCCTTCCCTTTTGGCGGATTAGGCATTTCGAACCTCTTGTCCGCCTCTGGCGGATTAGCGCATTTTAGGCGATAGCCGGGCATTTGCCGGCAATTCTATCGGCATCGCCAATTGACGCTGACCACGCCCACAGGGCATGGATTCCTATTTCGAGTTGAATCTTATCAACTTTGCGCCACCAAGAACGTAGCGAGAAGGATCCAATGACCGGGTTCTGAAACCTGAATCTTAAAACCCAAAACAATTTTTTCTGGAGCATGCCATGAGACCCTATTTTGAGAAGATGACGGAATTCGGCCGGGCCCTGAGCCCGGGGCAGATCAAGAGCACCGAAGCCAATTTCGAGCAGATCAAACAGGTCGAAGCCGAAGTGGCCGAGGCCGTGGAAAAGGTCATTAACGCCGGCTTTCCGACGGAAAAGATCAATGCCCGGGGTCAGAAGACCTTCTTTCAACGGCTCGAATACCTGGTCGATCCGGGCTCATGGTGCCCCCTTTGCACCCTCTTTAACCCCGAAGACAATGAGGAGGGCACCACAAACGTCCTTTCCGGCCTGGGCAAGGTGGCCGGCAAATGGGCGGCCATCATCGGTTTTGACAACAAGGTCATGGCGGGCGCCTGGCTGCCCGGCCAGGCGGAAAATGTTTTTCGGATCACCGATCTGGCCAAGATGCTCAACATTCCGTTGATCTGGCTGGTCAACTGCAGCGGCGTCAAACTCACCGAACAGGAAAAGTTTTACGCCGGCCGGCGCGGTTCGGGGACCACCTTCTTTCGGCACGCCGAGCTCAATCAGCTCGGGGTGCCGATCCTGGCCGGCATCTGGGGAACCAACCCGGCCGGGGGCGGGTACCAGGCCATCAGTCCCACCGTGCTCTTTGCCCATAAAGACTGCAACATGGCCGTGGGCGGCGGCGGCATTCTAAGCGGCATGAGCCCCAAGGGGCATTTCGACCTGGAAGGGGCCGAAGCCCTGATCGCGGCGGCCAAGCAGTTCAAGGCCAAGCCCCCGGGAAGCACGGACATCCACTTTGAGGAAACCGGTTTTTTCCGCTATAAATGCGAGACCGAAGAGGCGGTGCTGGACGGCATCCGGGACTACATGAAGGGGCTGCCGGGCTATGATCCGAAGTTTTTCCGGGTGGCCGAGCCCAAGACGCCGAAATTTTCGGCCGATGACCTCTACCGGCTCATCCCCTTCAACCAGAAACGGATGTACAACTTCGACGAGATTCTGTCCCGGCTCACCGACAACAGCGAACACATGGAATTCAGACCGGGCTACGGACCGGAGATCTACACGGGCCTGGTGAAGATGGATGGATTTTTGTTGGGCGTCATCGGCAACCGCCAGGGATTTTTAGGCGAAGACTACCCGGAATACGCCGATTACCCCGGCATCGGCGGCAAGCTCTACCGTCAGGGACTGATCAAGATGAACGAGTTCGTCACCCAGTGCGGTCGGGACCGGGTTCCGGTGATCTGGTTCCAGGACACCACGGGCATTGATGTGGGCGACATCGCCGAAAAGGCAGAGCTCCTCGGCCTGGGTCAGAGCCTGATCTATTCCATCCAACAGACCGGCGTTCCCATGATGTTGGTCCTCCTGCGCAAAGGAACGGCAGCGGCCCACTATGTCATGGGTGGCCCCACAGCCAACCGCCACAACGCCTTTACGTTAGGGCTCGCCACCTCGGAAATCTACGTCATGCACGGCGAAACCGCGGCGGCAGCCAGTTTCTCCAGAAGGCTGGTCAAGGAAAAGGATGCCGGCAGACCCTTAGAGCCGATCATCGACAAGATGAACGAGATGGCCCAGCAGTATCACGACTATTCCAGGCCCATCTATTGCGCCAAGAATGGATTCCTGGACGAAGTGGTGGAGATGGGCCGGATCCGCGGCTACCTGATGGCCTTTGCCGGGGCAGCTTACCAGAACCCGCGTTCCATCTGCCCCCATCACCAGATGATGTTGCCGCGACTGATCAAAGGATAAAATTTGCTGGGGCAAATTTTATGTGATGCGGCTTTGCCGCTGAAAACATAAAACTGACACAACTCAAGTTACAGGGCCCGTTTCGGAGTCACTCCGGGACGGGCCTTCTTTTTTGGTTCCTCGCTATTTCGTGTGGGAGGCCCTTTCACGGATAGTTGTGCAGAACAAAAATGCAATCAAAAAAAACAAGCCCTGCCAGCAGGACCCGACGACCTTTGACGAGAATGGCGCCAAACACCATGAAGCCGATGGCGGTCGATTTCACGGCCCGCACCATAACAGCTACCAAACAGCTAATAAACAGCTAAAAAGACCTTGACCCCTCTGCCCACCAATGTTATCTTGATTTCAAATAATTACCGTAGTTTATATTGAACTTCCAACATTTCAACCGCTTGGACACGTCAAGGACATCGCCTGAGCGGAGGGATTAACAGCCCCTTTCCTGAATCCGGCAACCAAAGAGTTTGCGTTGACATGGTCATGTCGATGCCCCGCATATGTTTTTTTTGCCGGCTTGCCGGCAAGGCTTTACCCCACTCGAAACCTGGGATACCGTAAAGGTTGAAAATCATGTCCGATGAAACGAACCAGAAAAGAGAACCTGCCGTCGAGAACGTATCTCAAAAGGTCAAGTTCGAGGTCTACGGCGAAGAAATGCTTGAGAAGAAAGTCAAATCCAGCGGAAACAGCGGCAGGGTCTACCTCCCGCCCAACTGGGTCGGACACAACGTTAAGATCATCCGTATCGACTAACCACCGATTGAAGGAAACGCCTCGTGCAAACGCCATCGATTCGAAGACTGAAAATAGAAGACGCCGGCATCATCAACCAGATCAACATGGCCATTACCCAAGACCCTGCCGAAACAGACTTTCGGGAGATTGTGTCGGAACAGGTCCGGGGCAGTAACGACGCCAGTTTTGTCGCGGAAATCGATGGCCGGGTGGTCGGCTATATGATCGGTTCCATTCTTCTCGGGGCTTTCGGCATCAAAAGCGGCGCCTGGCTCTCCATGATGGGCGTCGATCCGAAATTCATGGGACAGGGGATTGGGGAAAAACTGGCCGATGCTTTTTTCGCCAACGCCAAGTCCAAGGGGCTTGCCCACGTACACACCTCGGTCCGCTGGGACTCAACGGACCTTCTCTCCTATTTCAAACGCCTGGGATTTGACCGCTCCAACTTCATCAACCTGCACAAGCGGGTATAGATTGACGGATTAGCGAATTGACGGATTCGTCTTTGGTTTTGGTGCGGATACATGCCCCGCTACACCTATAGATCCAATGCCAGCAGGCACGATGTCACTTTTGCCCGGCGCTTTCCCTTGTCCCCGGAAGCCATCGTTACCATGGATCGGGGCTATAGCGATTACCGGCACGTTTTCCTCCGGATTTTTTCTTGACAAATCCCGGGGAAACCACTAAAGCTATACCATAGTCATTTTGTAGCTTATTTGTAGCCATGAATGACCCTGGGCGATCGATAGCGGCGGCACCGGGCCGCGGCGACCCGAGGTCAACGCTGGCTCGACCCATTCGGCGAGGCCGATCCGGCGTTTGGCACCATTTTCAGGCCGAACCACCGCCCATGCGATGTTCCGTCCCAACCCGACGGGCTGGAAAATGATTTTCTCTGGGGCCGGTTGATCCGTGGTGCGGCCTTTCATCCAACGACGAGGGTATCGAAAAGTGGGAAACGAAACGATTCCGGAACCCGTTTTGCATCAAGGCCTCAACCCATTGGGAAACCGCAATTTTGCCGATGTGCTGGTTGTCGGCGGCGGGATCAGCGGCATTCAGGCGTCCTTGGATCTTGCCACCGCCGGTTTTAAGGTCTGTTTGGTGGAGAAAGCCCCGAGCATCGGCGGCCACATGGCCCAACTGGACAAAACCTTCCCGACCAACGACTGTTCCATGTGAATTTTGGCGCCCAAACTGGTCGAGGTCGGCCGGCATCCAAACATTGAAGTTCTTTCCTATACAGAAGTGAACAGAGTTGAGGGGGAGGCAGGTAACTTTACTGTATTACTGAACAAGAAACCCAGATATATCAAGGAAGACAAATGCACGGGTTGTAATACTTGTGTTGAATATTGTCCTGTAAATTATCCTGACCCATATAATCAGGAAATATCGCTTAATAAAGCGGTTCACATTTATTTCGCACAGGCCATTCCCCTGATAGCCTATATTGACGAAAGCTGTCTGTATTTGAAGGAGAAGAAATGCCATATTTGTGAAAATGTATGTAAAAATAATGCGATTGATTTAAACCAGGAAGCCGAGAAAATAGAAATAAAAGTAGGCGCTATCATCCTTGCTCAGGGCATAGAACCATATGATGCCAAGCTGAAAGCAGAATACCGTTACGGTCAATATGGCAATGTCGTTACCAGTATGGATTATGAGCGTTTGCTGTGTGCAACCGGGCCGTATGGTGGTGAAATACTTCGCAAAACCGATCTGAAGCATCCGCATAAGGTAGCATGGATTTCATGCGTGGGATCCAGACAGGCTGCAGAAGGTGGAAACAGTTATTGCTCCGGTGTTTGCTGTACTTACGCCCAAAAACAGGCGATTATTACAAAAGAACATGACGCTGAAGCGGAATGCGTCATATTCCATAACGACATTCGTTCCTTCGGAAAGGATTTTGAGCGGTTCTATCAAAGGGCCAAAGAGCTTCCGGGTGTTCGATTTATTAAAAGCTATGTAACAATAGGGAAGGAGATGCCTGAGACCAAGAATGTCACCATTAAATACTGGACTCCTGAAGATGGAATATTAGAAGAAGAGTTTGAAATGGTGGTATTGAGTGTGGGATTGACGCCGCCTGCAAATGTGAAAAATATCGCAGATACATTCGACATCGAACTCAGCAATCATGAATTTGCAAAGTTAGACCCTGCCAATCCTATGCGGACGACCAAACCGGGTATATTGGTAAGCGGAGGCTTGCAAGGCCCACTCGATATTCCGGAATCTGTATTTAGCGCCAGCGGTGCCGGTTCACAGATTGGCGAGCAGCTGAATTACAGACGTGGTAACCTTTCCAGGGAAAGAACATATCCAAAAGAAAAGGATGTATCCAAAGAAGAACCGAGAATCGGGGTTTTTGTTTGTCACTGCGGAGCCAATATCAGCAGGGTTATAAATGTTCCTGATACGGTTGAATACTGCAAAAAATTGCCGTATGTCGTTCATTCTCAACAGCAGATTTTCTCATGCGCAACAAACTCTGCTAAAGAGATAACGGATATGATAAAGGAAAAGGGATTAAACCGGGTTGTTGTGGCTGCCTGCTCACCGAGAACCCTTGAAGCGTTGTTCAGAGATACGCTTCGTGAGGCCGGAATTAATCAATACTATTTCGAAATGGCCAATATCAGAGAGCATGATTCCTGGGTGCATTCAAAAGAAAAAGAAGATGCCCTGGATAAGGCAAAGGATATTATTCGGATGTCCGTTGCCAGGGTTGCTCAGTTAGAGCCATTACAGGAATACGATTTGCCGGTAAACAAAGCGGCACTCATTGTTGGCGGCGGTGTTGCAGGCATAACGACGGCTCTTTCTATTGCGAATCAGAAACACGAAGTTTATCTTATTGAAAAAGAAAAAGAACTTGGCGGTACGGCACGAAAAGTTCATTCAACTTTGGACGGCATGGATGTTCAGGCTTACTTGCATGATTTGATCAAGAAAATATATGCGCATCCATTGATCCATGTATATCATAATGCAACGATTACGCAGGCAGATGGTTACATTGGTAATTTCGTAACAACGGTAAAATCCGATAGAGGTGAAACAGAGATAAAGCATGGTGCGGCGGTTCTTGCTATCGGTGCTGATCTTTACGCTCCGACTGAATATCTGTATGGTCAGCACGAGACCGTAATGACCCAGCTTGAACTGGAAAACAGGATAGCCAACAGAGATGAGAAGGTTGTCAATGCTCAGAATCTGGTAATGATTCAGTGCGTCGGATGCAGAAATGAAGAAAGAAATTACTGCAGTCGTGTATGTTGCAGTGAATCCGTGAAAAACGCACTTGAGTTGAAAAAGATAAATCCTGAGATGAATATATATGTCCTGTACAGAGACATCAGAACATATGGATTCAATGAGGATTATTATAGGGAATCAAGAGGCAAGTCGGTAAGGTTCATCCGCTACAAACCGGATGATAACCCCGTGGTTGAAGTAACCGACAAAGGCTCCCTGAGAGTTACCGTAACGGATCAAACCTTAAAGAAAAAGATATCCATAGATGCTGATGTACTTTCTTTAGCTGCTGCTGTTATTCCCTCAGAGTCAACCAAAGAAATTGCCGGATTATTCAAGGTCACGCTAAGCCCTGACGGTTATTTTAAAGAGGCGCATGTAAAGCTGCGTCCGGTCGACTTTGCGACTGATGGTGTTTATCTTTGCGGCATGGCGCACTATCCTAAATTTATACAAGAAACAATCAATCAGGCCTATGGGGCCGCGGGCAGAGTGTTAACGCTGCTGTCCCATGATATTGTAACGGCATCCGGATCTGTATGTGTCATAAACGAAAAGATGTGCATGGGTTGCGGGGCATGTGTTGATGTGTGTGGTTATGGTGCTCTGAATCTTAAAGATACCAAACAGGGCAAAAAAGTAACAATAAACCCTGTTCTTTGTAAAGGTGACGGCCTTTGCAATACAGTATGCCCGACAGGCGCAATTTCGCTCAAGCATTATACAGATGCAGAAATCATCTCAGAGATTGATGCGTTAACTAGTGTCTGACCAGAAATCGGCAAATATACATGGAAGGTGGTTACGATGAGTACAGATCTTAATTTTAAGCCGAAAATATTGGGTTTTGCATGCAATTGGTGAGCTTACGGGGCTGCTGACCTGGCTGGAGTTTCCAGACTACAATATTCAACCGATTTGAGAATTCTCCGTGTTATGTGCTCGGGGAGAGTTGACATGGCACATGTACTCAGAGCGTTCTCAAATGGAATGGACGGCGTATTTATTGGCGCCTGCCATTTAAATGAATGCAATTATGTAACTCATGGCAATTTTAATGCTATGAATATGGTGCTTTTGTTTAAAAAGATCATGGAACACATTGGACTTAATCCGGATAGATTAAGAATGCAGTTCATGTCTGGTGCGGAAGCCAATGTATTTGTTGAATCGACAAATAGCTTTATTAAAACCATAAAGGGATTAGGTCCTCTTGGTAAAAATGAAGGGTTGGATGACGAGGCGTTAAGTTCAAAACTTGCCCAGATTGCAAAACTGGTTCCCTATATCAAAATAGCGACCAAAGAGAAGTTGAATAAACGATTAAATCAGGATGAATATGAAGGCTATTTTACCAAAGATGAGATAGCCAAACTAGTTGGTGAAACGCCGTCATATTATATTCAACCTGATAAGTGCCAGGCTTGCATGGCTTGTGCAAGAAGATGCCCTGTTGAAGCGATTATCAGCGCAAAACATGAGGTACATGTAATTGATCAGGACAAGTGTATCAAATGTGGAACTTGTATCGAAGTCTGCCCGACCAAGTTTTCGGCAATAACAAAATTTATCGGTCATCCAGCCCCTCCGCCTCCTCCTGAAGGGAAAAGAGCTATTGTCAGAAAGAGTAAAGAAAAGGAGGCGGCATAGACCATGACTGAAGCAGTGATCAATTTAGATGAAAGGCACTTTAAGCTCACTGATGTCGTATCCGCGGTGGGAGGCGTAGATGTTAGCTACTGCTACCAGTGTGGCAAATGTGCGACGGGTTGTCCCGTTGCATATGAAATGGATCTTGTGCCGACACAGCTGATGCATGCAATTCAGCTGGGGTTAACAGATGTCGTTTACAAGAGCAAAACGATGTGGTTGTGTGCCTCATGCCTAACTTGCAGTACCCGTTGTCCTCAGGAGATCGATATTGCTGAGGCTATGAATACCATAAAAATTCTGATGGTTCGCAACGGAAAAAAGCCACAGATCCCGGATGTACTTAAGTTTAGCCAGAGCTTTGTTCAGAACCTGAATTGGTTTGGGCGTATTTATGAATTGGGTATGGTCGCCATGCTTAAACTAAGGACAGGGAAATTTACAGAGGACGTGGCTATGGGGATGAAGATGCTCAAGAAAGATAAGTTCAATCTCCTTCCCCGGTTTGAAGGCGGCGGAGCCGTGCATAAAATACTCAAACGCGTGAAAAAGCAGGAAAAGCCATGAAATACGGGTACTATCCGGGATGTTCCCTTCATTCGACGGCACAAGAGTTCGATAAATCATTAAAAGCTGTTTGTCATAAGCTGGACGTTGAGCTGGTAGAGATTGACAAATGGGTTTGTTGCGGTGCCAGTGCTGCTCATAACCTTTCCCAACTTATGGCAATCGCATTGCCGATGGCCAATCTGGCACTTCTGCCTGCGATTGGGTTGGAAGAAGTTATAATCCCATGTGCAGCATGTTTTTCCAGGTTCAAGATAGCTCAGCACAGTATAAAAACGGATAAAAATCTCAAAAGAGAAGTGGTGGAAGTCATCCATAAGGATTGCAACGATGAGGCAAAGGTGATCCATCCATTAACGATTTTTTCTCAAAAACCATTGATTTCCAAGATCCCAACCCTTGTGGAACGCAATCTTTCAGAACTCAAAGTGGCATGTTATTATGGATGTCTTTTAACCCGGCCTCCGAAAGTAACCGAATTCGATTTTGCCGAATATCCGATGAGCATGGACAATGTACTGAGAGCAACCGGTATTACGACCGTTGACTGGCCGTATAAGACTATTTGCTGCGGCGCTTCCTTTGCTCTTTCTAAACCGGACATTGTGGTGAATTTAAGCCACAACGTTATACAGGAAGCCAAATTGGCAGGGGCAGATGCTATTGCTGTGGCATGCCCTATGTGCCATGCCAATCTGGATACGCGTCAGGATGACATGGAAAAGAAATTTGGCACGCATCCTCAGATGCCAATTCTGTATTTCACTCAGCTCATGGGTTACAGCTTCGGAATCTCACCAGCGGAACTATATCTTAATAAACATCTGACAAATGTAGAAAAGATTTTTGAGAAGGTTGGACAGCCTGCTTAGGATCGTAGGCGTTCGTAGCCGTTTGGTAAAAGGAATTCTGCCATATATTAGCTTAAAAAACCGGAGCGAAGCGACTCCACAACTTTAGGCATTTCACACTTTAGTGCATTTTAGGCATTTGCCGGCAAATAAAACCGCATAGCCAATTGACTCTGACCACGCCCAAAGGACGTGGATTCCTTACTCGAATTGAAACAGCTTCTAATTAAGTTGGTCCTTTTGCGACATTCGGGCAATGGCGTCCGTTATCTTTTCCAATCCAAATTTGTCTGCCAGCGCTTCCAATCCGATTTCGATATCTATCTGCTCATTCTTCGGCTCCTGTTCGTCGGCATCCTCTTCCCTTTCCTCCAGAATCAACGCATCATGCATGCACCATTTCACGCACAAGGGCTCTTCTTCGCCCTCACACATATCGCATTTCAAAGGGAGACCGGAATCGGGTTCTTTGAATTCGTCCCTGGATGGACACGAGGCCCGGCAGAAGGAACATTCATCATATTCCTTTCCATCGATGGTATATTTGTCTCTGCCGGCACACTCAGCCACGGCATATTCACCCGCGTAGACAGGGACATATAAGTCTCTTAACGGTTCACGGATGATTCGAATACGAGACCTGGCAGGATTGTTGCTGCTGTATTTCGGTGTCGCGTGAAAGGCCGAGCAAATCATCTCACAAGCCCTGCAGCCGTTGCATTTATCGACATTGATTTTTATTGTTTTAATGATTTTTTTCTCTTGGTTACCCTTCAAGATTCAATCCCTCCACCCTAAATTGTCTCTTGCTCAGCGACAGCCTCTTCAGAAGGGGCATCCCTCCCAGGCGGATCGGCGCCGTCGGCCAGAATCCCTCTTTGAACAAAGTCTTCACTCACGTAATCCAGACCCAGTTCATGCAGGGACTCTTTAGTAGGAATACCGTCATTGTTCCACCCCTTGAATTTGTAATACGTATCCAGGAGTTCCTTTTCGAGTTCGGGGAATCTTTTCTTCCAATGGTTCTTCGGGGGCGCGTCATCTTTCCGCCGCATGCCCCTTCGTATGTTGATGGCCCGAACCAGGGTTCGGTACCTTTTGGCTGCTTGCGACAGTTTGGTTTCATCCATATCGATCCCGGCTCCGGATGAAATGAATTTCGGGTAGTTGTGAATATGATACGGAGGCTTTAAGGGGAAGGATGACAATCCGGCGCACATGCCGAGGGCGTCATCGATGTAGTGCATCTTTTCCTGCCAGTCAACAATATCACAGCACATGTCAGCCGTTGGGTAAAAGGGGATGGAGTTGTCCCCGCGAAGCTCCCAGTCCAGGAAATATTGTTTGAACTTTTCATCCGGGACCTGGAACCAATCCTCTACAAACGCCTCGCGATGCTCCCTCTTGGGAAACGGTGCCTGGGGAAACTGTCCTTCAATTTGGGTGATATTCATCTTTTCCCCGGTGGCATACATGAGGAAATAGATGGGATTGAGCATCGAAAGTTTAAGGGGGAGTTGTTCATGTTTCTTGATATTGTTATGGGCATATTCCTCCGCGCCATTGCCAATCTCTTTTGCGGCCCAATAGGTACCGTTGGCCAGTACATCGCCTATCCCCTCCCGCCGCACAATCCTGTCGAGCAGCCAGTAAAATCTCCCCTCGCCATCGGGCGGCATTCCCGGAAAGTCTTTGTCCGTCAATATACCGTTTTCGTATAATTCAAGGGCAAAAGCCATGACTTGCGGGGCCGAAAACCCATCGACGCCATATTCCGTGGCACGCTGGGCGATTTTCAAACCGAAATCCAGGTCTGAAAATGCCCCCATTGCATAAGTCAGTTTGGTGAAACATTTCATCATGTAGGTTGGCAGACCCGGCATGGAAATGGTCGCCCCGCAGGTCATCGGACAGTTGTAACAACTGATCAGCCTCGTCCGGGCTTGATCCAATGTTTCCATCCATGCCGCGGCAATTTCATCGGTCCAGAAACCTTTTTGCCGGATGCGTGAATTTCCCCACATGAAATTTTCAGTGTGCCATTTTTCGTCATGGACCTTCATCTCCTGGGGGGAGCCCAACCCGGCGAGAATCGGCATGACCCCCGGAATCGGGTTGTCATTTCGAAACTGTATATATTCCATCACTTCGTTGCAGAGGTCCATGTATTCAGACGGATTGGCAACATGGATGTCCTGGGTGCCGCGAACAACGATGGCCTTTACCCCCTTGTCTCCCATAACAGCCCCGATGCCGCCCCGGCTGGCGCTGGATCGGCCCTGCTCGATGGAGGCAAAAAAGACCCTGTTTTCACCGGCCATGCCGATGGCGGCCACCTGGGCTTTGGGCTCCTTCAACTCCTTACGGATAAGTTCAGCCGTCTCAATGGATCCTTTGCCATGCAAATGAGAGGCATCACGAATTTCCACTTTGTCATTGTTGATCCACAAATATACCAGATCCGGGGATTTGCCCCGCAGGATCACTTTGTCATAACCGGCATACTTCAATTCCGGAGCAAAGAACCCGCCCATCATTGAAAACGCCATGAGCCTGGTCTGGGGAGAGATTGTGGAAACAATGGTACGGTTACATCCCGTGGCAGGCGTGCCGCATAAAAGTCCGGCACCGAAAATCAGCAGGTTATCGGGAGAAAAAGGATCAACTTCGGGAGGAACCCGATCCCACAATATCTTGGCGTTGGTACCTAACCCCCCCAGATAAAGTTCGGTATCTCTCGGGTCCGTTGCGACCCTTTCGATGTTTCCTCGGGTCAGATCAACTTCAAGATTAAACCCCGTTTCTGCATACCTCATGTTTTAGCCCTCATCAATTTTCGGCTTGGTCGATTGGCAAACCACCAATATCCTGAAAAAAATGGCTGAAGTTCATAATTCCGGCCGGCCTCACCATCGTAATGACAATATAACCAATTAGAATTAAAGGATATCTATGAAACATTACCGACCACACCATCCGAAATTCACATTTTGGCCACATTATAGCTATGATGTATTTACTATCAAGTCCGGTGTCAAGGGAAAAATGCGCTGCCAAGCCCCATCCGGGAACTGGTCTCAGGGCTTTTTGCCCTTCCGGCAGGCCGCCGGTCCATGAGAATTATAGCGTTTTTCAGACTTCGAATTGAATCAAGGGGGGGGGCGTGTCAAACGGGCATGGAATCGTTTTTTCCGTCAACGGATCCGGTCTTGCCAGACGGCTGAACACGCAGGACCTGTCGAAACAAAAATGCGGAGATCCCCAGGAAAACCGAGTCTCTGGCAACGGTCCACCAGTCTGCCGACCCCTCGGCGCTCTGGGTGGAAAAGCACCCGCAGTGAACATTCAGCCCCCGGACCTGGTTGAACACAAGGGCTGCCAGGAAAAAACCCATGAGGCCGGTGGTGAAAATGGCGGCCCCGGGCACCCAGCGGTTGGCCACCAGCAGCAGCCCGACGGCAAGCTCCAGCCACGGGAGCACCATGGCCGCCAGGTTGACCAGGATGTCGGGAAGGATTTGGTAGTTGTATACGGCCCGGGCAAAGGCCTCGGGATGAAGGATCTTGTCGTAGCTGGCATAGATGAAGATCGCGCCCATAAGCAGTCTGGCGCCATGATACGCCCCGCTCATGACTGGCAAGGGGGGGGCTTTGCCCCCCACGGCCCCGGAAAGGATTTCGTTCCCTTGTGAATCGGTCATTTCCCCCATCTTCCATCTGAGCCCGGATTCTTTCAGCTCAAAATGACAAACACCGCATTGAATCAAAAGGCTGTTGGCTGGAAATCCGCGTCATGGCGAAATTGCCCCGCAATTCCACCGGATCACTCCACGGGCAGGCCGGCATTACGCCAGACGCTCCATCCGTTAACCAGCACCCGAACGTCGGCAAATCCCATCTCTTTTAAAAATTTGGCCAGATCGTGGCTAAGTTGACAGGTCTCCCCGTCGCAGTAGGCAATGATCCGGCCGCCGCCTTCCAGGCGCTCAACCACCGCCATGAAGCGTTCTTCTACCCGTTGCCAGGGCAGGCTGACGGCACCAGCGATGTGCCCGGCGACGTATTCGTCCTCCGATCGGGCATCCACAAACAGCACCGATCCGGCGGCAAATAGCCCGCGGGCCTCTTCCAGCGGAATCACCATTGTGTCGCCCGCATCATCGGCATAACGGGCCTGGGCTGACCAGTCTCCCACCCATGCAATACCGTCCGGACGCATGGCATTGACGCCGAACCCCAGGATCAGGGCAACCGCCGCAATGCCCCCCGCCTGCCAGAGGGCGTTGAAAAGGGGTTTGGGGAGAATCCCGCTGCAAGAAGGCGTATGGGTTTTCATGGTCGGATGCCTCGTCAATAGTAAAGAATCCTGGCCGGCTTGTTCGTTTCATGGCCGATCAAGTCGGTTCACTACCAAATTATCGTCAAAAAAGAAACAATCAGGAAGGCCGGTCACGGAAAAATACCGGGAACACACGCGGAAAGATAAGATTGACAAAACAGTGGCGGGCCGTGACAATAGGCGAAGAATCCACGCCCAAAGGACGTCGAGTCCAATTGCGAAGTGAAGACAAAGCCAGACCCTGCCTTCCCCATCTGGGCAACGGTGCCAAAGCTGGCATTAAAAATTTAAACGGTGCGTCAAAACCACTCAAGTTTTTTCCAGAATCTGCCAATAATGCCATAATTAACCATCATAAAACGTTTCTCGGAGATGGCCATGAATGCATTAAATACGGCGCTGAACAAGTCGGGAAGGATCGTTGCATGTCTGGCTGTCTTAATGGTTACCTTTCTGCCACAACCGGTCATTGCCCGTCCTCCGGCGCGCATCCTGCTCCTGGAAACCATGCCCGTCCCCGTGGTACTGGCCCACAGTAAATGGTTCACCGAGGAACTGTCCAGATTGGGGTATGAACAGGGGAAGAACCTCGACCTCGTCATCCTGAAAGCCAACGGTGATAAATCCAGGGCCGAACGGTTGTTACAAGAGAACATGGCCCGCCGCCCCCCGGACCTGGTGGTCACCAACGCCACCATGGCCTCCCAGGCGGCGGTGAAAATTCTCCAGAATACCGGCATTCCCATCCTGTTCATGACCGTCTCCGATCCCGTAGGGGCCGGCCTCATAGAGAAGATCGGCACGGCCACCGGCACCAATGTCACCGGCCGGGTCCACATGATCAGCCGTCAATCCCGAATCAACATGGTCATGCGTCTGGTCGGCGGCTTGAAAAGAGAAAAACCGATCCGCATCGGCTTTATCCACTCATCCTACCCTTCGGCCATGGGCGACATCCGGGGACTCGCGGCTGAAGCCAGGGACAGAAGCGATATGGTATTTGTCCCCTTTCAGGTGGAATACCGGCGGGTGCCTGCTGGCGTACCCGCCATGCTCGAAGCGGTCTCAAAGGGTATCGATGTCCTGGACGCACAGATCGAGGCCTGGTGGGAGCCGTCGGGCCCCTTGGGGGAATTGAGCGAATATACGCAACTCATTGTGGAAAAATCGAAAAAGCCCATCGTCATGGGTACCAAGATGAGGTCCGTTCAATTGGGCGCCCTGCTTCACCTCACCCCCAGCATAGAGGGAAGCGGCCGCGAGGTTGCCCGACTGGCCGATGCCATCCTCAAGGGGGCGGACCCCGGGAAAATCCCGCCCGCCCCGCCTGCCGCCTTTGACCTGGGCATCAATCTTAAAACGGCCCTTGAAATGGGGATCGTCGTCCCGCCCGACATCCTCAAGCTGGCAGGTGAAAACGTGTTTAAATAGGACAGACCATGCGACTTCAGACCAAAATCAGCCTGGCGGTGTTGCCCCTGATCGCTCTGGCCATTTCCATCCTGGGAACACTATCGGTGATGACGGCCACGTCGGGCATTCGGCATGCCATGTACCAGATCATCGAGCAGGAATTGGAAGATTACTTCGATCACGTGGTCGTCGACCTGCACGGTGTTCTGGAAAAACACGGGCTCTCCCATGTCGACTCCTTTGTCGCCGAATACCAACGGCAGGCCTTGGAGGCTGCTACAAAAATCCATTATTTCGAAACCGGGCACCTGATTTTTTTCGGGCCCGGGGACAAGGTGCTGTTCTGTAGTCGGGGCCATGATGAAGCGATCGGCGCCTCTTGGAGATCGGCGGTCAAAGAGGTCGGGCTGAAAAAGAACGGTTACACCCGAGGTCAAATCCGGACCGAAACCGGCGGGGAGATCTATATCGGGCGCCATTTTGCCCCATGGAAATGGACCATTTTCTATGCCATTTCTATCGATGAACTGCTCGCCCCGGGAAGAAAGATACGAAATGCCACCCTGACGGCAGCCGTTTTGTGCACCATGGTCGGGTTCCTGCTGATCTTTCTGGTTCTGAAAAAATTTGTGATCCTGCCTGTGGCCAAGCTGAAGGATGCAGCGGGCGCCGTGGCAGCCCGTGAAAGCATCGACGCCATCTCCGTTCATTCCCGTGACGAGCTCGGGTCCCTGGCCCGCAGCATGGAGGATATGGCCCGCTCCATTCAGACCTACCAGGCGCAGCAGGCGGACTGGCAGCGCCAACTGAAGGAGAAAATCGCCCAGCGCACCGCCATCCTGAAAGAAAACGAGCGGTTCTTGGCCACCATTCTGGAATCGATCCAGGACGGCATCTGCGTTCTGGACAGGGATTTGACCATCGTCCAGACCAACGTGTCCATGCGAACCCATTATTCCCAGAACCGGTCACCCGAAGGAAAGAAATGTTACGAAATATTTCGGAAACGCCGGGAACCGTGCCCTTCCTGCCCCACCGTCCGGGCCTTCGCCTCGGGCAAACTGGAAATGGAAGAAATGACCATCAAAAATAACGGCACGATAACAAAGACAGTAGAAGTCCACGCCTTTCCGATCCTGGATGAATCGGGGGCCCCTTCCGGAGTGGTGGAATACGTCAGGGACATCTCCCAGCGCAAGGCGATGGAGCAGGTCGTGGCCGAAGCGCTGGATCTCAACGAAACCATTATCGGCTCAGCCTCCATGGGCATCGCCGCCTACGAGGCAACCGGCCAGTGCGTTCTGGCCAACGAGGCCGTCGCAAACATCATCGGCGCCACCAGAGAGCAGTACCTGAGCCAGAATTTCAACAACATCCCTTCATGGAAAAGATCGGGCCTGCTGGATGAAACCCTGGCCGTTCTCGAAGAAGGCCGTACCAGGCACAAGGACCTCCATGTGGTCAGCACCTTCGGCAGGGAAATCTGGCTGGACTGTCACCTGATCCGATTTTACCGTTCCGGTACCCCCCACCTGCTGTTGATCATCGAAGACGTCACCGAGAGAAAGGCCATGGCGGCCCAGATCGAGAAGAGGAACCTGGCGCTGGAAAAAGCCAACCTGGAGTTGGAAAAGGCCAACCGGCAGATCGTCGAACAGCAAAAAGCCGTCATCGAGGAAGAACGCCTCAAGGTGTTGCTCCAGATGGCCGGGGCCACGGCCCACGAACTCAACCAGCCCCTCATGGCCCTTCTGGGAAACATCGAACTGATGGAGCTCAACAGGGAGCATCCGGAAAGACTGGCCCGACACATTACCGTGATCGAAGACGCCGGCCGGCGTATCTCCGAAATCGTCAAAAAAATCCAGACCATCCGCCACGACCAGACCATCCCCTATGCCGATAACACCACCATCATCAACCTAGACCAGGCCGTGCATATTCTGGCGGTGGAGGACAGTGACAAGGACCATGAACGGATCGCTGAAGCGATGGGCGGCAGCGCTGGCATCCATCTGCACCGGGCCGGCGATATCGCCGAGGGCCTGCAAAAACTGTCCGAAGAAACCTTCGATCTGGTCTTTCTCGATTACCTGCTTCCATCGGGAACAGGCATGGAATTCATGGCGGAGATGGCCAGGGCCGGCCAAGACATCCCGGTTATCGTGATCACCGGACAGGGGGATGAGATGGTCGCCGCCAAGGTGCTCCAGGCCGGCGCTTACGACTATCTGCCTAAAACAAACATCAGCTCAGTGGCCCTGAACCGGGTGGTCACCAACGCCATGGAAAAGCATCGGCTCAAACGGGAGGTCTCCCTGACCATGGAAAAGATGGCGGAAATGTCCACCCGGGACGCCCTGACCGGACTGTTCAACCGCGGGTATTTCAACGAGGCGATAGAGGGGGAAGCAGCCAGGGCCGAACGCTACGAAACCGGATTCACCCTGCTCATGGCCGACCTGGACCACTTCAAGCGGGTCAACGACAGCCAAGGTCATCTCGCTGGAGACCGTGTCCTGGTGGAGGTGGCGGACAGGCTTCGGACCTGCCTGAGAAAATGCGATATTCCTTGCCGGTACGGCGGCGAGGAGTTCGCCGTCATTTTGCCCGGCACCCCCCTTGAGGAAAGCATGGCCATCGGCGAACGGTTCAGAAACCTGCTTGAAGCCTCCCCCATCGACTACGATGGGGTGCCGGTGGCCATGACGGTCAGCGTCGGTGCGGCCGCATTTCTCCCCGGCGGGTCCCAGACCGCAGAAACGCTGGTCCAGGCGGCGGACCGCTCCCTGTACCGGGCCAAGGCCAACGGGCGAAACTGTGTGCGGGGCCCGGCGGACGTAGAATAAAAAAAACGGCCACCTGCCGAACGGGTGGCCGTATGGAACGCGTGGAATCACAAAGACACAAAGAAACGATCAAACCACGGTTATAGCCTTGTGTCCTTTGTGTCTGCCGGTGAACAATGCGGCATCGGCACATCAGGCCTTTTGGAAAATGTAGGTCAATTGCCCGTTGCCGGTCTTGGCCGGCACGGTGCGCATGGCCGTGCCCACCGCCAGGTCCGATCCCTCCAGGGCCGGGTCGATGCGCCCGAAAACCTTGTATTCACCATAGTCCAGCAGGGCAATGGTATAGGGAAGATCTTCCTTGAATCCCGTGGGAGCGTATTTAAGAGTGGAAAAACTCACCAGCGTCCCGGTGCCGGTCACCTCGAACCACTCCATGTCCGCCTCAAGGGAATCACAACATTGGGCCCGGGGAGGAAAATAGTGTTTCCCCGACACCTTGCACCGGGTTCCCATGACCCGCCCCTGCTCCAAATGGTCGATGAAGTCATTGACCCGGGTGAGACCGGTAAAGGAGACGGTACCGAATTTTGCAAAACGTGCATCCGTTTCTTTCTTTGCCATGACTAGTCCCTCCCCAGGATGGTGACATTGCCGTAGAGCCCCACGCCGCCGATATTGTGGACCAGGCCGATGGTCGCATCCGGCACCTGAATCTCGCCGGCTTCTCCCCGAAGCTGCAGAACGACGGTCCGTATCTGGGACCCGCCCGTGGCCCCGATGGGATGTCCCTTGCTGAGCAGGCCGCCGTCCACGTTCACCGGAATCCGGCCCTCTTTGTAGGTCTCCTTGGCCCGGATCAGTGCCGGCCCTTCCCCGGGCTTGGCAAACCCCAGGTTTTCATAGGCCATGATTTCGGCAATGGTGAAGCAATCGTGCACTTCGGCCACATCCACCTGTTCCGGCCCGATGCCGGCCATGGCATAGGCCTGGCGTCCGGCCTCTTCGGCCACGGCAAGACCGGTGAGTTTATCGCGGCCGGCCATGTTCACCGGTGCCGAGGCGGCACCGACACCCAAAATCCATATGGGCTTCTGGTCAAAGGCCTTGGCCTTTTCTTCGCTGACCACAATGATGCACGAACTGCCGTCGGCATTGGCGCAGCAGTCGCCGCCACGAAGGGGGGTGGCCACCGGGCCTGAAAAGAAATGCTCCGGATCGGCGAACTGCTCCAGGCTCACCGGTTTTCGGATCATCCCCTTTTCGTTGAGCTGGCCGTAGGTGGCGGATTTGACTCGAACCAGGGCCAGGTCCTCCAGATCGGTGCCGTATCGGGCCATATGGGCCTGGGCATGCATGGCGTAGTAGGCAGGCATCATGGTGCCAAAGGGCGATTCCCACTGAATGTCCGCTCCCCGCCCCATCCGCTCCTGGGATTCCTCTGAAGAGAGTTGGCTCATGATCTGAAAACCGACAACCATAACCGCCTGGTGCAGACCGGATTTAACCAGGGCATAGGCCAGCTTCAGCCCGGTGCTGCTGGAGGAACAAAGGGTCTCGGCATAAAACGTCGGCTGGGGGTTTAGCCCCAGGTATTCGGCGATCACCCCTGCCGGAGATCGCTGCTTGTCGTACTCCGGCGCGGAACAGACCACCGTTGCATCAATATCCGCGGCGGTCATTTTCGCATCGGTCACTGCTTCCTTGTAAGCCTCAAAAGCCAGTTCGCGGACGGAACCCGGGTAGGCTCTGACAAACCGGCTCTGACCGACGCCGATAATTCCCACTTTTCCCATACGGTCCTCCCTTGTTGAGCTGATAGCTCATAGCCGGTAGCCGGTAGTTAAAGGATGATGGCATTTCTATAAGCTATGAGCTTCTTTTCCTATGAGCTATCAGCTATCTGTCCTTGTCAAACACTTTCAGAGCTAAATTCCTGACATTGAAAGGTATAGAAGATTCCAAGTCTCCCCCGGC
>JAEINQ010000140.1 GCA_016342285.1 Desulfobacterales bacterium | reverse complement strand
ACAACCCTTGTTCTTTACTGGTGCCGAAGAGAAGACTCGAACTTCCACGGCGATGAAGCCACATGGTCCTGAACCATGCGTGTCTACCAATTCCACCACTTCGGCACGTTCAGAAGTCGTTTTACTATAAAAGAACCGGTCGTTTGGCAAGAAGAATCTTACCTTTTTGAGCTAATATCACCAATTCAGCGGTTTTGTTATTTCCACAATTTTCAAAACGCCTCCCGTGGTCATGAAATCGGCCAGCCCGACAACGTCTTCGGCCAGATAGCGGTCGTATTCAACTATGGGGAACAGTCGGTTGGCAGTGATTGTTTCATAGAGCGTTTCGCAGGTTGGACTGAGGCATTTTTCCGCATCCGACAACGGGTGTTCGCGGATGACGCGGGCATCGAAGACCACTCCTTCTCCCTGGCCGTTCATGCGGGTTTTGAGGCCGTCTAGCTCTGCATCCACCCAGTCCGGAAGTTCGGCTTCGGTGGGGATGGTGTTGAGCTTCTTGCGAATGGCCACGGCCTGGAGAATGTAGGCCAGTTCGATTGCCAGAATGTGCGCAGCCTTGGGCAGGGTCTTGAGTAGTCGCACGGCCAGACCGGTTCCCATGCTGACATGGTCTTCCTGCCCCGAATTGGTTGAGATATTGAACAGATGGCTGGGCATGGCATCGCCCCACATGGAGTTGAGCAGGGAGGCCGAGGTATATTCGAGCATCATCATGCCGCTTGAAATGGTGTTTTCGTCTTCGGTCAATCCCGGCCATTTGAGATCGCGACCTAGTCCCTTGTTTCGGGCAGGGTCCACGAATCGCACGGACCGCTGGTGGGACAGGCTGGCAATGACGTTCACGGCCTGCATCAGGTTGTAGACCTGCACGGCTACCGGCATTCCGTGAAAATGCCCGCCGGACACGACATCAGTGAAATTTTCGTTTTTGTCGGGCAGCAGGATGGGGTTGTCGGTTGCCGAGTTTGCTTCGATGATCAGACTTGTTTCGGCCTGGGAGATCAGGTCGTGGGCCGAGCCGAGTATCTGGGCCGCGCATCGGATGTTGTAGGGGTCCTGAACTTGTCCGTCCGTCTTGAAGTCACGGTGGGCGTTTCGGATGGGCGAATCCTGCATGAGTTGCCATATCCAGTCGGCAACTTTAATCGAGCCTGGATGCGGTCGAACCGCGTGGAAATCCGGGCGGAAATAGGTGTCTGGCGCAAGCATGACCTGAGCGGTCAGGGCCGTGTTTACGGAAGCCGACTTGAGCATGTTTTTGAGTTGATGGCAGACATGCAGGCCTATGGCGTTCATGAATTGAACACCGTTGTTAAGGGCCAGCCCTTCCTTCATTTTCAGACGGATAGGCTTGAGGTTTGCTCGTTTCAGGGCGGTTGCCGCCGGGATTGTTTTTCCTTCGTACAAGACCTTGCCGCGTCCGATGAGTGCCATTGCCACATGTGAGAGCGGGGCGAGATCTCCGCTGGCTCCGACCGAACCGAGTTCTGGTACAATCGGGATTATGTCTGCGGTCAGGAGGTCGAGAATGGCTTCGATCAGTTGTGGTCGGATACCGCTGAAGCCGCGGGCTAGTGAGTTGGCTCGGAGCAGCATTGTGATGCGGACAACGGTTGCGTCCATGGGTTCGCCTGCGCCTACAGCGTGGGAAAGAATCAGGTTTTCCTGAAGGTCGGACAGGTGCTCGTCCTTGACCGAAAGATCGACGTTGTGCCCGAAACCACGGTTGAATCCGTAGGCCGGGATATCCTGACCGGTTATGGCCGATTCGATCTGGGTGCGTCGGTGGTCGAGCATGGCTTTTGTTTCATTGGACAGGAAGGCCTTGGCCCTGCCTTGTCCAACGGCAATGATTTCGTCCAGGGTCAGTTTTCTGGTATGGTCGATGGTGATGTTCATGATCGCCTCTGTGCCGGGTGGGTTTGTTACCGCTTCCCGTATATGAATGTGTACAGGGTGAGGGCGGCCAGTCTTGATGTCCGGTCGTCCACGTCCACTTTGGGATTGACCTCGGTGATTTCGAAAACGGATGTTTTGCCGTAACCGCGGCAGCGGGTCGCAAATTCAAGGATGTCGCAAGCCGTGAAGCCCATTGGTGACGGGGCACTCACGCCGGGCGCGTCCGAGGCACGAACCGAGTCCATGTCCAGCCCGGCAAAGAGCGGGAGACCGTTCAGGCCCGCGAAGATGCCATCAAGAAAATAGCCGGTTCCCATGGCCTGAATGTTGCCAAGGGTGTGGATGTTGACACCCATGTCCAGTGCATCTTCCATGTAGTTGGTGGAATTGGCCCAGGGTTGGATGCCGACTTCATGAAAATTGGTAGGGTCGAGATACTGCCCGTCAACAAGATTGCGATAAGGCGTGCCAGAATGGATGACACCGCTTTTTCTCATGTCCAGATGGGCGTCCACGTTGATGGCAATATAATTTTGGTGGACATCGTGCACGGCTTTGGCGTCCGGGAAGGATATGTCGTTGCCGCCACCCAGAACCATGGCTGTCTTTCCGTCTCTGACTATGGATTTGACCGCATTGTGCAGGGATTCGTGCGTGATAGACATGTTCTTGTGCGAGGTGATGTTGCCGAGGTCGTGAAGGCGGATGGAACCGTTGTCGGATGGTGGTTTGAGCTTGTAGAAGAATTGGCGAATCGAGTTTGGTGCCATGGCCGCACCGGGACGACCATGGTTGCGCTGTACGCCTGTGTCCTGAGGACAGCCGATGAGGACATGGGTGGCCTGTTCATAAGATTCAGGATCTGTTTGGACTATATCCCGAACCAGCAGATCGTTTTCATCGTGGGATGCTCCTGGTATTTCCGGTGCAGTCAAAGTGTCGATGATTGTTTGGGGTATCATACCAAAGCTCCTTTCTTGATCACGGCGTATGCGTGATTTTCGCCATAGAAATAAGCCATTTCACGATAGTCCGCGCAGTCGAGGATGACGAGATCCGCCTGCCATCCGGTCTCGATGCAGCCGACATTGTCGAGTCTGAGGGCATATGCTGCATTCTGGGTGATGCAGGCCAGTGCTTCGGGTACGCTCACGCCCATGCGCATGCAGGCCAGGGACATGACCAATTGCAGCGAGAGTGACATGTTTGAGCCGGGATTGAAATCGCTTGCCAGCACCGGAATGCACCCGTCGTTGATGATTTCGCGTGCCGGGGCAAACGCGATGTCGAGAAAAAGTGATACGCCGGGAAGCATGACGCAAGCGATGTCGGTGTCGGCCAATCTGGATATTTCGTCTAGTTTCAGGATTTCCAGGTGATCGACCGAAACCGCCTCGATATCCACTGCTGCCTCGATGCAGCCCACGGAATGGAACTGGTTGGCGTGCAGACGCGGCAACATGCCTGCTTCGCGGGCGGCTTCGAGGATGACGAAGCTCTCTGCCGAATTGAAATACCCTTGTTCACAGAAGACATCACAGAATTTGGCAATTCGTGCGGCTTCCGGGAGCATTGCCTTGATCTGGGCGATGT
>JAEINQ010000055.1 GCA_016342285.1 Desulfobacterales bacterium | reverse complement strand
CGCTCCTCCTTTGCCCCCGGAAGATTCTATTATAGAGGGTTTTAGATCATACGACAACTATCCTGACACAGGGGGCGTGCCCTATGTGGCCCTGTGGGGCGTAGCTCGCAGAGCGTAGACCTATCTGTGGTGAAATAATTGTTTGGTTGCGGCTGTGCCGGCCAGCATCCAGGATCAAGCATCCAGGATCAAGTATCCAGGATCAAGCATCCAGGATCAAGCATCCCGGATCAAGCATCCCGGATCAAGCATCCAGGATCAAGTATCCAGGATCAAGCATCCCGGATCAAGCATCCAGGATCAAGCATCCAGGATCAAGCATCCAGGATCAAGTATCCAGGATCAAGCATCCCGGATCAAGCATCCCGGATCAAGCATCCAGGATCAAGCATCCAGGATCAAGCATCCAGGATCAAGCATCCCGGATCAAGCATCCAGGATCAAGTATCCAGGATCAAGCATCCAGGATCAAGTATCCTCCATGCCCGGCGTACAGGCTTTAAAGGCCAGGTACATGAGGTATCCGCCGGAGATGTTTTTGACCGCAAATCCGTTCTGAATCAGAATGCGGTTGGCGAAATAGGATCGCTGGCCCACATAACAGTGGGTGTGGATTTCCCTGCCGGGGGGAAGCTCGTCCAGCCGGTCCCGGAGGGAGTTCAAGGGGATGTTCACCGCTTTTGGCACATGTCCTGCCCGAAACTCGTCGGGATCGCGAACATCGAGAATAAAAACATCCGCACCGACCGTTTCCGGCCAGTGGACCACCGGTGCATGCCCGCGAAGCAGGTTGGCCGCCACCATGCCGGCCACGTTGACCGGGTCCTTGGCCGATCCGTATTGGGGGGCGTAGCACAGCTCGACCTCTTCCAGATTAAAGACCGTGGCGCCGTGTTGAATGGCGGCAGCCATGACGTCCATGCGCTTTTCCACGCCGGCCAGGCCCAGGGCCTGTGCCCCCAACACCCGGCCCCCTTCCTTTTCAAAGATCAGTTTCAAGGTGATGGTCTTGGCGTCCGGATAGTAGCCGGCATGATCGTCGGGGTGGATGTAGATCTTTTCAAAGGGAGGGAGGGTTCCGGCTTCGTGCAGCCTTTGGGCGGTCTTTTCAGAAAGACCCGTGGCGGCGGCGGTCATCCCCAGGATGCCGCAGACCGCCGTGCCCTGGACCCCCCGAAAGGTGTGGGCCGGCTCGGCCGACGACAAGATGGCATCGGCGGCGATTCGCCCCTGGCGATTGGCCGGCCCGGCCAGCGGCACCAGACAGGGGGTGCCGGTGACCGCATCGACGGTTTCCACGGCATCGCCCACGGCCCAGATGTGTTCGTCGGTGGTGCGCATGGCCGCGTCCACCCGGATGCCGCCGGTTTGGCCGATGGTAAGACCGGCACCGGCAGCCAGTTCGGTGCGGGGTCGCACCCCCACGGCCATGAGCACCATGTCCGTTTCGATAACTTCTCCGGTCGACAGGGCCGCCCCAAGGGGTTGCCCCTTCTCTTGACTGAATCCGGTAACAGCCGTTTGAAGGCGCAGGGCGATCCCTTTGGACGACAGGTGGTCGTGAATGAAGGTGGCCATTTCCGGGTCCATGGACGGCATGACATGGGGCGCCATTTCCACCAGGGTGACCTCAATGCCCAGCCGGTGGAGGTTTTCGACCATTTCCAGGCCGATGAACCCGCCGCCAACCACCATGGCCCGTTTGACGCCGCGGGTCTGGATCCAGTCGACGATGTTTCGCGTGTCCGGAATGGTCCAGAGGGTGAAGATGCCGGGCAGGTCCATGCCGGCCAGGGGCGGGCGGATCGGCTGGGAACCCGGGGAAAGAACCAGGGCGTCGTAAGACTCCTCATAGACACGGCCGGTTTTCAGCTCCTCGACTTCCACGGTGCGGGCCTGCCGGTCGATGCAGCGCACGTTGTGGCCCACCCGCACGTCGATGTTGAACCGTTCCAGGAAAAGTTCGGGGGTGGCCACCAACAGGTCGCTTTCGTCGGTGATGACCTTGCCCACATAGTAGGGCAGTCCGCAGTTGGCAAAGGAGACATAAGGGCCCCGCTCGAAGATCACGATGCGGGCTTCCTCGGAAAGACGCCGCGCCCGGGCGGCGCAGGAGGCGCCGCCGGCCACGCCGCCGACGATCAGGATGTTTTTGGTTTTCATTTTTTGCTCTTTTCCCCAGAGGTTTAATTCGTAGTTGGAATCCACGTCCTGTGACCATTTATTTATGAACCGCAGACGAACGCCGACCATCGCAGACCCGGTTTCGCCTGAAGACTACGCCGGGCAGGCGGGAAAAGCTTGTTGGCGGTCGACCTGACCGCCAACAAATTCGCATCGCTTTGCGAATAGATGCGCATGCCATGGGCGGCAACGCACGTCATTTTGGAAAGCTTGGGGCTTCGCCTTTGGCTACGTCCCCACAAGTCGCCGAAAAAAGTCTGCGAGTGTCTGCGAGTGTCTGCGGTTAATACATAATATGTTATCGCAATTGTGTTTTTCGTGTACCTAACCCATGCCCAGCACCGTCCAGGCCACGGTAATCAGGCCGGTCAGGACAAACAGGGTTTCCACGAGAAATTCCAGGCGGATGCCGGGAAGCATGTGCCCCTTTAAATAAGCGTTGACCACCAGGCCGATAAAGACCGGACAGACAGCCAGGGCATATCCCAAAGAGGGCAGGAGGCCAACCGACCCGGCTCCGCCCAGCACCACGATGATGGCCAGGATCATCGCCTTGAGCATGAGAATCGTTTTCTTTTCCCCAAAGAGAATCGGCAGGGTCTCTTTACCCACGATCCGGTCGCCCTGCATGTCCAGCAGATCGAAGAAGGCGGTACGCACGAATACCATGCCCGTGGCCCAGAAAAAGACGGCCGCGGCGCCCAGGCCGGCCCGGCCGGCCCCGGTCAGGGCGGGGAAAACCGTGGTGACCACCCCCCAGGCCAGGGCGATGAGAATGGTTTTCGATCCGGGAATATCCTTGATACGCCGGTAGTGTCCCGTTGCGCCCGGCAGCCAGCGAAGGTTGTAAGAGAGACCCAACAGGCTCATGGCCAGCAGAATGAAAAAAGGCCATGTGCCCATGGCATAGGCGGTGAGAAGCCCGGCCCCGCCGGCCACCACGGCCAGCAGGCCGAGAAAGAACTGGTGGCCGGTGTAGAAGGCTGCCCGGCCCGGGTCGTTGTAGCGGTCCTCCTGGCTTCCGGTAAGATGGTTGAGCAGGTGCATGGACAGGACATAGAGCACGGCGACCAGGACGCTGGGAAAAACCCGAGGAGCTTCCAGCAGGCGGCTGCAGGCGTAACTCAGGCACCCTGCCCCGGCTGCCACGTAAATGTTGGTCAGCAGCAGTCCCCGCTGCATGTTGAACAGGATCCGCCGCCATCCGGCATCGCGCCGGGTAGGGATGGTCTCCAGTCGGCGAAATACCCGCCGAATAATCCAGTGGGGGGTTGAGGCGCCGGCGGTCAGGCCGATTCTTTCCGTTCCGGCCAGGGCGTCTATATCGAGATCGGCCTCGGTTTCAATGTGATAGGTCGGTTTTCCGCTCTCCCGGGCCAACTCGGCCAGCCGCTGGGTGTTGCCGCTGTTGCGGCCACCCACCACCACGATGGCATCCACTGCCCCGGCCAGTTGGCGGACCTCGGCCTGGCGCTTGGCCGTGGAATCGCAAATGGTGTCAAAGACCTTGTAATGGGGGTGGTTGGCCGCTGCCCATGCTTTGACCGATTCGAAGAACTGCATGTTCTGGGTGGTTTGGGCCACGATGATGGCCTGGTCAAAGGCGGGCAGGGAATCAAGGTCGGCCATATTGTCCACCACATGGCCGTTGTCACCGGCGTATCCCAGCAGGCCGATCACTTCGGGGTGGTCCCGGTTGCCGATAATGATGGCCGCGTGGTTCTGGCGGGCGTGGCGGGCGATGATGGTCTGGACTTTGATCACCCGGGGGCAGGTGGCGTCGATGACATTGAAACCGGCGGCTTTCAGTCCGGATTTGGTTTCCGGCGGTACGCCGTGGGCCCGGATCAGTACCGTTCCCTCGCCTTTGGCGGGAATCCGGTCGATGGCGGACATCCCCTTTTCCTCCAGGAGT
Source organism: Desulfobacterales bacterium (assembly GCA_016342285.1). Classification (GTDB taxonomy): domain Bacteria; phylum Desulfobacterota; class Desulfobacteria; order Desulfobacterales; family JAEINQ01; genus JAEINQ01. The sequence goes on along the minus strand of JAEINQ010000055.1, from coordinate 43,465 downwards.
TCAAGGACCTGAGGGTTGTGGATCAGGGGGCCGAAGGTGCAAATGGGCTGCCGGTGCTTGCCGGGCGCATCCAGAACCATTTCCACGGCCCGACGCACGCCCATACAGAACCCGGCCGTTTTGGCGACGATGATCTTCATGGAGAGTCACTTCGAAGTAGGGAATCCATGCCCTCAGGGCATGGACAGAGTCAATTGGCTACGCTAAGACACTTAAGATGCAAGTGACTAAAGTGAACTAGTTTCCATCCATAAATGGCCTTTTTGCCCAATCCGCCAGGGGCGGACAAGTCTCGGCGTCAATCAGCGCCATTTCTTGTGCGGCGTAGCGCGCTACGCCTCCGCGCAATGGCTTGATTTCCTTGACCTTGGACAAAAATTCTCATTTATGAATTGGAAACGTCCATAGGTGCCCATCCACGAAATATGAAATTCGTGGACGGACACGAACTAATCCGCCAGAGGCGGACAAGAGGTTTGGAGTGAGTCCCGCCGGGGCGGGATTAAGGAATTCTGCCCATTATAAAAATGGTGGAGCGTAGCGACTCCTCAACTTTACTCACTCCAAACTGGTCTGGGCCAGTATCCCAGCCCCTTCCAGGGGCAGTCCAAAGTCTGGTCCAGTGGGCCGGGTCAGATCTTGAGATAAATCTGGTGGTCCACCAGCGACAAGGCGTGAATGCTGGCCTTGACGAATTTCTGGTCCCCGAAAATACTGGTCAGTCTCAGGCCGTCTTCTTCGGGCTCCACGGTGTCGACGGCTTCCATGACCAGGGTTTTGTTCTCTCCGTCGATGACATAGGCGTTGGCTTCACACATGATGGCGACTCCTTTCTTTCGAATTGAAAACGATCATCGGTGCCCATTGACTCAAGAACCAAGTCGTGGCTGGACACTACGAAATTTTGAAACTGTTCACGGGGCTGAAACGCTCAAGAAATTCCAACCCCTCGTACGGTAAGCGTTTACAGGGTGCCGTAGATGCGAGGCGCCGGGCATGCAGACGTACTATTTCGTACTTCAATTGCCCGGGAACAAAGCAGGTGCGGTGCCCTGTGAACGCTTACGAAATTTTAAGTCCGTCTCGAATCAATGATTCGATCAGGTGGGGCAACGGTGCCGGGGTCAGCCCCGCGATTTCGACGTTTTCCTGGGACAGGGGGATCAGGAACTTCCGGGCGGGGCAGCTGGCGATGGCTTCGGCCATTTTCGGCGTGACTTCGCCCATCATGGCGTTGGCCATGACAATGCCCAGGGGCCCGATGATGACGTCCACCTGTCGGACGGTCCGGACAATGGCATTTTCGCCCGATGCCCCACGGTTGGCCTTGGCCTTGAGCATTTGGGCCGTGGCAATGGCATTGGTCCCCAGGGCGACGATTTCAACGTTTTCCGCCAACAGTTCCTTGAGCCGCCTGATGACGGCGCTGCCAATGCCGCCTCCTTGCCCGTCGATGACACAGATCCGTTTCATGGTCATGATCTTTCCCTGCCGCCATGGCCTTTAATAAGCCGGCTGCGATTTTCTTAGAGAGCCACAAGGGGCCAAAAGGTGACAACATATGCGATTGGACATGGATCGTTCTGATATGAAACCGCCATTTCAAGTGGTGGCCCCGGAAAGATACACCCGTCCCGGGGAGAACAGAACAACCGTGTAAGAGCAATATCGAATATTGATTGTCTTTCCCCCTATGGGAGCCTTACGAGGCCACCTGCTCAGTGGGGGGCTCACTCGCTCCGTCCGAGTGCCTACCAGATCGGTCAGGGGGCGTCAATAGGCGCGGCGATCACCGAAATTGAGCGTTCAATTCAGGTCACAGCTTTTGAATCTTGGCGCTGTTGCGGCGCTGCCGCTTGGGGAGTCTTCTTCGGGGGCCTTTCTTGCGGGTGGTGGGCGACCATCCCTCGGACGGTTCCCCGTCATCCCCCTTGATCTCCATATAGGCTGCCATCTCGACCCTTTCTTCAAATTCCGGGGACCCGATGACCGCGGCTCCGGCCGCGGCCGCGGAATTGGTCACCCCCCGGTCGGAGCTGACAACCATTGCCTTTTCCCCAAACCGTCGGGCCATAGCGGCGATAACGGCGTCGGCTGTCTCGCCGCTTCTGGAAAAGACGATGGAAATGCCGCCGACACGGTCCCGCGACGGAGAAAGGCCCGGGTCGCCCGTTCCGTCGAAGACCACGGTGATTTTGTGGGGGCGGATGCGCTTGTATGCGACCAGTCGGCGGATCAGGGCTTCCCGGCCGGTTTGCAGGTCGACCTGTTCCAGCCGCTGCAGCGAGGCGGACTGCCGAATAAGGTTGTACCCATCGATGATGATGTGAACGGACATGAAAATATCAGGTGGGTCTAAACAGGTTCAGCAGACGGTCCAGGTCGTCGTTGTTGTAGAACTCGATTTCAACCGTTCCCTTTTCATTCTGCCGCTTGATCAGGACCTTGGTACCGAAATGCCGACTCAGGTCTTCAGAGATATTTTGAAAATAGATGGCATCGGAATCCGGAATCACCGGGGCCGGTTTGGCAGGCACCTGGGTTCTCATGCGCTTGATGAGTTCCTCGGTCTGTCGAACGGAAAGTTTTTTTTCCAGGACCTCGCGCCAGGCGGCCACCTGGTCGCCGGGCCGCTCTGCGCCGAGAAGTGCCCTGGCGTGCCCCATGCTAAGGCTGCCTTCGATGATGGTCTCCTTGATGGGATCGGGGAGTTGTCGCAACCGAAGGAAATTGGCCACGGCCGAACGGCTCTTGCCGACGCGTTCGGCAGCCTGGTCCTGGGTGAGTTTGAACTCGGTGATAAGCCGGTGGTATGCCTCGGCCTCTTCGATGGGATTGAAATCCTCGCGCTGGATGTTTTCCACAATGGAAATTTCCAGCATTTCAGAATCGGTCAGGTCTTTGATGACCACCGGAATCTTTTTCAGACCGGCCATTCTGGCGGCGCGAAGACGACGCTCACCGGCAACCAGTTCAAACCCGGCCTCGGTTTTTCGTACCAGCAGGGGTTGAAGGATACCTTGCTGGCGAATGGATGCGGCCAGTTCCGCCATTTCGGGTTCGGCGAAGTGCCGACGCGGTTGATACCGGTTCGGGCGGATCCGGTCGATGTCGCATTGCATGAACTCCCGCGACCCTGGATCGGGTGCGGGCGGTAGCTCCGGAATCAGGGCGCCCAATCCTTTTCCCAGGGCCATTTTTTTTCTCTTGGGCGGCGTTGTTGTCGTCTTGTTTTTCGATTCTTTGGGGTTTTTCATGGGGAACGCCTTTTTCAACGGGAGCGGGCGGCCAGGGGATCATCCTGGTGGTAAGGCTAATTGGCCAGGATCTCTTTTGCCAGGTTGAAGTAGCTCGTGGCCCCCACCGAGGCGGCATCGTAGAGCAGGATCGGTTTCCCGAAGCTCGGTGCTTCACCGAGACGAACATTACGGGGAACCATGGTTTCAAAGACCAGGTCCTTGAAATAGGTCTCCGCCTCCTGGGCCACCTGGTAGCTCAGGTTGGTGCGCTTGTCGAACATGGTCAGCAGAATGCCGCAGATGTCCAGGTCGGGATTGAAGCTTCCCCGGATCCGCCCAATGGTTTGAAGCAGCTGGCCCAGCCCTTCCATGGCGTAAAATTCGCACTGAAGGGGGATCAGCAGCCGGTTGGCGGCTGTCATGGCGTTGACCGTCAGCAGACTCAAGGACGGCGGACAGTCGAGAATGATGAAATCAAAGTCCTTTTCGATGGGGGCAAGCAGATTTTTCAAGGCGGCTTCCCGGCCGTTTTCGGCAATCATCTCCACTTCGAAGCCGATGAGTTCCACCAGGGCGGGAATGACCTTCAGGTGTTCGATTTCACTGTCGATGATCAACTCGGCAGCCCTGGCTTCGCCGATCAGACCGTGGTATAGGGACTTTGTGACACCGGTTTTGTCGATACCCACGCCGGTGGTGGCGTTCCCTTGGGGATCGCAGTCCACCAACAGGGTCCGCTTTTCCGATACGGCCAGGGCCGCGGCCAGATTGACGGCCGTCGTGGTTTTGCCGACGCCGCCTTTTTGATTCGCTATGCAGATCTTATTTGCCATGATGGGCGAACGTATCATAAACGAAGGGGTTTGGAAAGCGCTTAAGACCGGTGTGAAATGCTGGTATGAAAGGGACTTGCACGGTTTGGGCCGGCCCGGATAAGTGTTAAGTGGAAACGAACCAATCCCATAATGATGTCAGGTGAAAATTGATAGCGATACTCAAAAAGCTGTCCGCAGTGGTTTTAATTACCGTGTGGGTTACCGGCATGGTTTTTCCCGGTGTTGCCTTGGGGATTTCCATTGGCAAGGAAAAAGAGCTGGCCGAGGAATTCCTGAAAATCGTCAACGAGAAGTTTAAATTGATCAAAGATCCCTTTCTGGTCGCTTATGTCAACGAGGTGGGCAATCGGGTGGTCGCGCTTTTACCGGCCCAGCCCTTCGATTACCATTTCTATGTGATTCACGAAAATGTCTACAATGCCTTTGCCGGGCCCGGTGGGCATGTTTTTATCAACAGTGGCTTGATTGAGGCCATGGAGACCGAAGGTGAACTGGCCGGTATTTTGACCCATGAAATCTGCCACGTGATGCGTCGGCATATTTCCGACCGGATCGACCGCTCCACCAAAATCAACCTGGCGTCGCTGGCCGGCATGGTCGCCGGCGTTTTCCTGGGCGGCGGCAGCCAGATCGGCAGTGCCGTGACCGTCGGGTCCATGGCGGCCGGCCAATCCGCACAGCTCAAATACAGTCGCGACGATGAAATGGAAGCCGACCAGATGGGGCTCAAGTACCTGGATCAGTTGGGTTACGGTCCTGAGGGGCTTCTGACCGTTTTGAAAAAGATCCGGGCCAAACAATGGTACGGTTCGGATATGGTTCCCAGCTACCTTTCCACCCATCCGGCCGTGGAAGACCGGATCCTTTATATCGACGGATGGCAGGCCACCCATCCTTTGGATCGTAAGATTGGGGAACGGGATTCCCGGCGCTTTGAGCGGGCCCGCATCCGCCTGGCAGCCCTGTACGGTGATGCGGAACTTTCCCTGAAGCGGTTTGCGGCCCTGGCCGAACAAACGCCGAACCGGGCGCTGATCCGCTACGGATACGGCCTGATCCTGGCCCGCAACTCACGATATTCAGCAGCCATTTCAGAGTTTACGGCGGTGAAAACGCTGGACCCTTCCGCCGGCTACGTGCTGTCGGCGCTGGGTCAGTCCCAGTATGCCCTGGGGCAGTACGCCGCCGCCATCTCGACTTTGACCAGCGCCGTCCGAGAGAGTCCCGACGATCCCGACGCCTGGTTCCATCTCGGGCGAACCTGGATTTTGCTGGGCGATTACGCCAAGGCGGTGGACAGCCTGGAACGGGTGCTGGATCTTTATTCTCAATACCCCCAGGCGGCTGCCTTTCTGGGGGAGGCCTACGGCAAGATGGAGCAGCTCGGCCCGGCCCACTTTTACCTGGGCCTGCACCATAAGGAACAGAATAATTTTCGCATTGCCACGTTTCACCTCAAACGGGCACTGGAACTCCTGCGCGATCCGATCAAACGGGAAAAAGCCGAGGCCATGCTCAAGGAGATGGATGATGAGGGGCGATGGGGAAAGACGGGGCCTTCACGTTCGGGTAAGGCCCCGCAGCTGCAATGGACACCAGACGCTTCATTGCTGCGCCGGGAACCGCTTTTTACGAGAGCATTAAAAGGGGGGATCCGCTAACGGCTGTCGAAGTGGGAGAACAGCATGGTAAAGGTGCCCCTTCCCTGGCTGGCGGACCGCAGGGAGGTCGAATAGCCGAACATCTTGGCCAGCGGCGCGGTGGCCGATATCACCTGGGCGCTGCCCTTGTGGGCGATGGCCTCGATTTTCCCTCCCCGGGCGTTCAGGTCGCCGATGACCTCGCCCACAAAGGATTCGGGAATGAAAATCTCCACAGCCATGATGGGGTCGAGTAGAAACGGCCCCCCTTTGTTCAGTGCATCGTTGACGGCCATGGAGGCGCTGACCTTGTAGGCCAGTTCCGTTGACGCCCCGTCCCGGTGTTCCCCGCCCACCAGGGCTATTTCCACGTCGACCACCGGGTATCCCATTAAGGCGCCGCTTTCCAGGGCTTCCATCACCGATTTTTCAATGACCGGGACGAAGACGGCGGGGATCGTTTCATCTCTGATCTTGGACAGGAATCGATTCTCGCTTCCCCGGGCCAGGGGCCGGACCCGAAGATCAACCCGGGCAAAATGCCGCTGGCCGGAGACTTCGTTGTCGAACCGGGCCGAGGCTCCGGCCTCCTGAGAAATGGTTTCCCGGTAGACCACCTGGGGCTTGCCCACGTTGACCTGGGTGTTGAATTCGCGCATCATGCGGCTGACGATCACTTCCAGGTGCAACTCGCCCATGCCGGACAAAATAGTCTGGCCCGTGTCCTCGTCCTGTTTGACCCGCAGGGTCGGATCCTCGGCCACGAATTTTTCCAGTACCTGCTCGAGCTTTTCCTGGTCGGCATGGGTCTTGGGTTCGATGGCCACGGAAATGACCGGTTCGTAGAACTCCATTTTTTCCAGAAGCAGCGGATGGTCGGCATGGCAGAGGGTGTCTCCGGTGGATGAATCCTTGAGCCCGATGATCCCCACGATTCCGCCCGCGCCGATCTCTTCGATCCGTTCGCGCTTGTTGGCGTGCATGCGCAGGATGCGCGAGATCTTTTCCTTTTTCCCGAGGGCCGGATTGTAGACGTCCTCCTTGTCCTTGAGTTTGCCGCTGTAGACCCTGACAAAGGAGAGTTTCCTTCCTTCGGCCATGGAGACCTTGAAGATCAGGGCGGCCAGCGGTGCCTTGTCAGTGGGCGGACAGTCGACGGATTCTCCGGTTTCCGGATGAATTCCGGCAATGGGAGGGACGTCGGCCGGACTCGGCAGGAACCGGTCGATGGCGTCGAGAAGCGGTTGTATCCCTTTGTTTTTAAGCGCGCTGCCGCACAGGACCGGCACCAGTTTCAGGCCGATGGTGGCGCGGCGAATTGCTTCTATCAGCGCCTCCTGGTCAATGGGTGTTTCGGACAGGTAGGACTCCATAATGCCGTCGTCGACTTCGGCAATGGCCTCAACAAGCAGTTCGCGATAGGTTTCCGCTTCCGCCAAAAGCGCCTGGGGTATGTCGGTCAGGGTGAAGGCGGCCCCCAGGCTGTCGTCGTCCCAGACAACGCGGTTCATTCGTACCAGGTCGATGACGCCTGAAAACTGATCCTCCGCTCCCACGGGAAGTTGAAGGATCAGGGGGTTGGCGTTGAGCCGGGTTTTCATCATTTCTACAGTGGCGAAGAAATCCGCCCCGATGCGGTCGAGCTTGTTGACGAAGGCGATTTTGGGCACCTTGTACTTGTCCGCCTGACGCCAGACCGTTTCCGACTGGGGTTCGACGCCGCCCACGGCGCAAAACACACCGATGGCCCCGTCCAGTACCCGAAGAGATCGCTCCACTTCGATGGTGAAGTCCACATGGCCCGGGGTGTCGATGAGTTGGATTTCCTTTTCCCTCCAGAGACAGGTGGTGACGGCGGAGGTGATGGTGATTCCCCGCTCCTGTTCGTCGACCATCCAGTCCATGACCGCCTCGCCGTCGTGCACCTCGCCGAGCTTGTGGGATCGTCCCGTATAGTAGAGAATCCGCTCGGTCACGGTGGTCTTGCCCGCATCAATATGGGCCATGATGCCGATATTGCGGATATTCTTTATTCGGTCGGTCTTTTTCATGCGATCAACTGGGGTCCTGTTCAAAAGGGTCTGCAAACACCTGCGCGTTGGCTGCGTTGCCGGCGCTCTTCCCGTCGCCGGGATGGCACACGTATGTAAGCCAAAGTGCGGGTAATGTCAAGATGACGGGGGCCGGGGAAAATGACGTCTGGGTGCCGGAATTGTGGATGAGTCGTCCGGTTTTATCGCCCTCCCATTGCCCACCTATATAAATAGGTGTATATCCTTTTTATAGCATTTGTCAGAAATACGTTCCGATACGGATCAAAGGACGGCCCGCACCGTCAAACTCAATGTGAGTCAGAATCGGAAGGCTCAAGGGATTGTCAGCGGCAACCGGCCCGACGAGACATTGTCAACAGCCAGCAGGGGGGCAGGTGTTGAAACGGAACAGAATTTTGACAATCCCCATAGTGTAAGTTTTCTGGCATGGTGGAAAATCAAATTGCCCGGGATTTGCTGGGTGCAAACATGTCCAAGGTCCTATGCGGAGAAATCCAAGGATCACAATGTGAAAGAGTCCAGCGACACAGGGAGGGTTGGTCATGTATGTCTTGCCGGGATTCATCGCGACCTGAAAACGCTGGAAGACGTGGCCCGGAAAATGGAGCGGATTGCCGATGCCCCCAAAAGTGGGTAACAGGCCAAAAAGCCAGGGGGCAATAGGATCGTTACCGAACGACATCAATCCTTGCGGATATATAGACGGCAAACAGCTGATAAGCTCAAAAATGCGGTTGATTCAAAATAAAAACAGGGCCTTAATGCCCTGTTTTTATTTAAAATCAATGGTGGAGCTGAGGGGACTTGAACCCCTGACCCCTTGACTGCCAGTCAAGTGCTCTCCCAACTGAGCTACAGCCCCAAAGGGTAAGGGGCAATTAACAAATTCACCCCGCGGTGTCAACGACAATTTGTTTCCCCGGCCGCTTTTTGTCCTCGTCGGAGTTCCCTGGCACCGGGAAACCGGTTGGATTCAGTTGACAAAACCGGTTGAACCCAATAGTGTCCGATGTTTCAATAAAATGACTTCGGCGTTGCCTGGGTTGCCGGTGCGTCAACCCGCACGCCGACGCGATGAATGTCAATTTGGAGAGGAATCTCATGCTCGATTTAATGCGGAAACATGCCGGTACGTGGTTGGTGAAGTTCATACTGGGCGCCATTATCATTGTCTTTTCATTTTGGGGCGTCGGTAGTTACCGTGCCCAGCGCGGTAACCGTGTGGCGGTGGTCAACGGCCAACCCGTTACCATGGATGAATACCGGTCTTCCTACGACCGTCTTTTGAACCAGTTTCGTCAACGATTCGGAGAGAGTTTCAACCAGGATCTCATCAAGGCCCTGAAGCTTGAGAAACAGGCCCTGGACCAGGTCATTGAGCAAAAGTTGCTCCATGAAGAAGCTGTCCGTTTGGATTTTCGTGTTTCGGACAGCGAACTGGCCCGAACCATCCGTGACCTGCCCTTTTTTCAGACGGCCGGTTCCTTTGATCCCAAACGGTATAAATCGGTGCTCAGCGCCAATCGCATGACGCCCGATGCCTATGAAGAGAACCAGCGGGAGGCCATGCTGCAGGACAAGCTTCGATCCTTTGTCGTCAATGGCGTCAAGGTGTCGGATCTCGAAGCCAGGGAATGGTACAACTGGAGCCAGGCGACCATGCGCATCGATTATGTTCTGGTGGATCCCTCCTCCATGGGCGACGGTCTTACGCCAAAAGAGGAAGACCTTCGCAAATACTACCAGGAAAACCGATCCGACTATGAGACGTCGCCACAGGTTCGTGCCCGATTCGTCCGGTTTTTACCGTCCGAATTCAGGTCCCAAGTGGTCGTTACGCCGGAAGATATTGCCGATGACTATGATGCCGGTCGTAGTGAGTTCAAGACCAAGGAGACCGTTGACGCCAGACATATCCTGGTTCGTTTGGAAGAGGGTGCTTCGGAATCCGATGTTGCGATAGCTCAAAAAAAAGCCGAGGAGATCTACCGAAAGGCCGCTGCCGGGGAAGATTTCGCCACCCTGGCCCGGACATACTCCGAAGGACCTTCACGTGATAACGGCGGGCACCTGGGTGCCTTTTCGCGGGGCAGTATGGTTAAGGCTTTCGAGGAGAAGGCCTTTTCGATGAAGGCCGGTGATATCAGCGAACCCATACGCACCCGTTTCGGTTTGCATATTATCAAGGTGGAGAAAAAAACGCCGGCTACCGAGATGACGCTGGCCGAGGCCACGCCGCAAATCCGCGAAACACTGACCGCGGAACGTGCCAAGACGTTGGCCTTTGATGCGGCTGACGCATTTTATGAAGCAAGTTTTCAAGGCGATGACCTGGGTGCCCTGGCCGCCACCCAAGAGTTGACGGCCGAGGAGACGGCTTTTTTTACCAAAGCAGAGGGGCCTGCGCAGGTGACCGATAAAGCCCGGTTCGCAGAAGTCGCCTTTGCCCTGCCGGTTAATGAAATCAGTGATGTTCAGGAGATGTCGGACGGTTTTTTCATCATTCAGTTGCTGGAAAAGCGCCCGGCCAGCCTTCCCGCCTTCGAGTCGGTTCTGGACTCGGTTCAAAGAGACTGGCTGACGAAACAAAAGGACGAAAAAGCCAAAGCAGAAGCCGGCAAGGTTCTCGAAGCCCTTAAAAAAGGGGATAAAACCTTGGCAACGCTTGCCGGGCAAATGGGCCTGCCGTTGGCCACTACCGATTTTTTCCAGCGCAGCGGGACCATTCCAGGCGTTGGCTATGAACCCGCCCTCAGTGCCGAGGCCTTCGGATTGACCCCGGAACAGCCCCGGGCCGAAAAGGTTATCAAGGGAGGCAAGGGCTACTTTGTCATTGAACTCAAGGACCGCAAACAACCTGACGATGATGGGTTTGAAAAGGTCCGCGAACAGATCGTGCAGCAGCTTCTAACGCAGAAGCAAAGCCGGGTGTATTCAGACTTGGTGGCGGATCTGAGGAGCCGGAGCGAGATCAAAATCGAGCCCGGGTTTCTCGATGAGTGATCCAGGTGCCGGGGTCCGACGCACATAGCTGATATCGCCGGTTATGCCTCGGTCGTGGTTGATGGTTACCGGCCCCTGACTGCCGGTGCAAACGTTCTTCTGTTACCAAAGGCAGGTGAAAACGATGGCTGGGCCAAAAGAAAACCGACCGATGACAAAGAGATGTCATGCATGCGGCACCCATCTGAAGGTCGATGTCGTGCAGTGCCATTCCTGCAAAAAACGCGTCGGCCCGCCAGACGAGAACGGGATGGCCAAGAAGCCGTTCAACTGGGCGGGATATGGCCTATCGATCATTGCATGGGTGGTTTTTGGATGTTACATCTGGTGGGCCTTTTTCAAGGACGCCGGTTAGCGCTTAATCCCACCTTTTTCCATGGCGACAGGGCATCCTTGTAGGACTCCACGTCCTGTGGCGTGGTTAGAGCCCTACGGGCTATGCCGAGACACCTATGTTGACGTGACTAAAGTGAACTAAAGTCTGGCATGAAGCCACCACTTATAGTGGTGGACCCGGAAAGGTTTTACCGTTCCGGCGAGAAAAGTTACACTTTAGCTCACTTTAGTTCACTCTACACTTATCTATGGCCATTAGCCCAGTCCCTTCCAGGGGCAACCCAAGGCCATATCCTCTGGGCTTTGATTCATTGACTCATGCGGGGTTTTATCCGTCGACCAACGCAAAGCGGCGATCAGGCTCTCCCGGAGCGCCATTCATGCCGAAATGGAACCTGTTTCACCGGTGGTACGACCGCAGGCACCGGGTCCTGCCCTCCTCCAGAAGTGGCAGTTGCTTTGAAACCCTGCACCTCAATGTCGCGTTGAGGGGCGGTATCGGGGTCATCGAAGCGTCCCGTACCCTTTGGGTCGAAGCGGAATCTTTCTCCGAATAGATCCATGCACCATGCACAGGATTTCCCATTGCTTGCGATTTATGACAAAGCGTTTTGTGTCCGGTAGTGATCGCCCTTGAAAGCTATAAAAAAATGTAAATACAGCAAGTTGCAGTTCAACAAAAATTGTAGCCTTTGCTTGCTGGCGGTTTCGGATGCACTTCTGAAGTTATAGGGATCGCATTGAATACAACGGCCAACATCGTGATGGAGCGGATCAGGAGGAGGGAAGACAACATGGACACGAAGTAAGGAGAAAAGTCGTGTAAAACTCTTTTAGGGATAGCCGTCTGGCCGGTTTCCAACGAACAGAAGAATTGGGCATTCTCGACCCTAAATATTTATGGCAATGATTATGACCACTTTGTGTTATGTCTACTCGACTTCCTTCTTTCACTTTCCTGACCCATAAATTCCCAAAAATATGAAGAAAGCGTTTGACAATAGAAAAAGTATAGATATATTCTCCAAGTATGCAGGTGGTGGCTTGAAGTCAAATTCCAAAATCTAAGGAGGACACGTAGATGAAGAAATTAAAAGATCAGCTCAAAATGATCAAGAAGTCTCTTGTGTCTCTGTCCAAGCAAGTTGAAAAGGTTACCAAACAGATCGATAAGCTTGATTCCGCCAAAGCCCCTAAAAAGGCAGCCGCAAAGAAAAAGGCCGTAAAAAAAGTGGCAAAAGTGGCAAAAGTGGCAAAAGCCGCAAAACCGGCAAAAGCGACTGTAAAGAAAACCGTTAAGAAGGCGGTTGCCCCCAAGAAGAAAGCGGCTGCCAAGGAACCGGCCAAGAAGGCAGAGGCTTCGGAAAAGAATACCGTTCTGGATATGGTACTCGATGTTGTCAAGAAGAGTCGGGGCGGCGCGACCATTTCAAAGCTGAAGGAAAAAACCAGCCTGGATTCGAGGCAGCTCAGCAACGCCCTGTACAAGCTTTCCAAGAGGGGAAAGATTGAGGCCAAGTCCCGCGGACTGTATGTCAAGAAATAGTGCCGTTCACTAGACCGAACTCTCTTTCGCTTCACCCCCCTGCCTCGCTTCCGAAAAACCTTCAGCCTGAACCACACCGGCTGAAGGTTTTTTTGTTAAAAACATCGTATCGATCCCTTCCTGCACCGTCCGCTCCCCGGCGGATAGGTGAAAAGCGAAAGCCCTTTTTTTCGCCAAAAATGGTCTGACTGATTTGTGGTTCCGCGAATGAATCGGCAATGGACAATGAAGGCGAGCGACACCTGTTCTGCTGACTTTTGTTCGATGTTGCCAAGGTGCGCAGACGGCCTTATCTTAATGGATCGAATCGATTTGCCCGGTCGTCAAATACAGCGAGAACCGCCTGCGCCGGTTTGTGGGTCGGGGTAACAATACTTGCAGAAACGCTCAATGAATTCTGCTGAAAAGAGAGGGATCATGCAGGCAGACAGGTGTTATCCAATAAGCGGGAATCCTCGTCGGTGGCTAACGGGGACATTTATCGTCATGGTTGTGTTGGCCGCCATGATGACGACCGGCGCAACCGCCGGTGAGTGTGTGGAAACCAGGTCCGACGTTATATCCGGCCGCGGGCCGGATAGCGCGGCTTTCGGAAACCGCCCGCCAGCATGGCCCCATGAGACGAGTGATCTTTCACCCGATCCGAATCTTGTCTTTGGGCGGATCGACAACGGATTTCGATATGTTCTGATGGCCAATTCGGAACCCGCCGATCGTGTCAGCATGCATCTGGATGTTCAGACCGGCTCCCTTTATGAACGGGAAGATCAGCGGGGCGCTGCCCATTTCCTGGAGCATATGCAGTTTAACGGCTCCGAACATTTCCCGCCGGGAGAGTTGGTCAAATATTTTCAGCGGATCGGTATGCAGTTCGGCCCGGATGCCAACGCCCGAACCGGTTTCTTCGATACGGTCTATGATATACTGCTGCCAGACGGTAGCACCAAAAGCATTCGTGAAGGCCTTCAGGTGCTCAAGGATTACGCCGCCGGATCGTTGTTGCTCGAATCGGAAGTCGACAGGGAGCGTCGGGTGATTCTGGCGGAAAAACGCAGTCGAGACAGTGCTTCATACCGCACCTTTGAGGCCGCCTTGGCCTTTGAACTCGCCGGGGCCCTGCCGCCCTCCAGGCTTCCCATCGGCACCGAATCCGCCATCAAACAGATGGATCGGGCCCTTTTAAAGGACTTCTACGATACCTGGTATCGCCCCGATACCATGATTCTGGTGATGGTGGGCGACTTCGAAGTCGAGACGGCCCGCTCCCTGGCCGAATCGTTTTTTTCAGACTTGCATCCCCGAAAGCCGCTTCGGCCTGAAATGGATTTCGGCCGTTTCAGTCACCGGGGTGTCAATGTTCTCTACCATCCGGAAGACGAGGCGGGCAAGACATCGATCAGCATTGAAACCCTGGTTCAGGTGGCGCCGGAACCGGACTCATCGACCGTTCAATCCGAACGGCTGGTGAAAGAGGTGGCCGATCGAATGGTCCAGAATCGACTCGATGTGTTGATTCGCAAGCCCCATGCGCCCTTTACCTCGGCACACATCGGATCGGGGCGGTTTCTCAAACGGGTCGAGTCCGCTGAAATCGGCGCTGACTGCAGTCCGGAAAAATGGGAGCAGGCACTAACGCAGCTCGAACAGACGCTGCGGCAAGCCCTGGATTTCGGATTCACCGCTGAAGAACTGGAACGGGTGAAAATGGATTTCATGTCCGAACTCGACGATGCCGTGAAAAAGGCACCGACCCGCAAAAGCCAGACCCTGGCCAGACAGATCATTCGGAATCTCAATGACGGCCGGGTTTTCCGTTCGCCCCAGCAGGAAAAGTCCTTTTTCGGCCCCCTGCTCGAAACGTTAACCCTGGACCAGGTCAATGCGGCGTTTGTCAAGACCTGGCCTGCGGATCATCGACTCATTCTGGTCAGCGGCAATGCCCGCCTGGAAGGATCGGCCGCGGAAGCCGAAAAACACATCGCCGCAGTATATTCAAAGAGCTCGGCCGTGGCTGTCGACAAACCGGTTCAGGTCGATGCCATGGCCTTCCCTTATCTGCCACAGCCGGAAAAACCGGGAGTGGTGACGGATCGAAAGCGGATCGATGATTTGGATATTGTCCAGGTGACCTATGCCAACGGAAACCGGCTGAATTTGAAAAAGACCGACTTCAAGGTCGGGGAGGTCCGTTTCAATCTCGTCTTTGGCAAGGGGCGATCCTCCCAGCCGCCCGGGCTTTCCGGCCTGGCAGACATTGCCCAGGATCTGGTCAACGAAAGCGGTTTGGGCGCCATGGATCGTGACCAACTCCAACGGGCCCTGGCCGGCAAGACGACCCAGATCCGTTTCGATGTTGAGGAAGGCCGGTTTGTCTTCGGGGGGAGAAGTGTGCCCGAAGAACTGCCCCTGATGTTTCAACTCATCGACGCCCACCTGCGGGATCCAGGCTACCGCAGGCCTTCTTTTGACCTTTGCATGGAACGCTATCGCCAACGGTTCGAGTCCATGTCCAAGACCGTTCGAGGGGCCATGACGCTCTATGGCAACCGTTTTCTGGCTGGGGGCGACAACCGGTTCGGCCTTCCGCCCTACGAGGAATTTCGACGGCTGACCATCGACCAAGTGAGAGGATGGCTTGATCCGGCCCTGGAAAAAGCGCCCTTGGAGCTTTCCATTGTCGGCGACTTCAACCTCAGCGAAGCTGAACGTTTGGGGGCGCTTTATCTGGGCACCCTGTCACAACGCAGCGAAACCGAAACCACGTCGTCCCCACGGGTCGTGCGTTTTCCCCAGGCCGAATCACTGAGGCTTCCGGTGACCACCCGCATTCCCAAAGGCCTGGTGGCGGTCTCCTATCCCACCGGCGATATGTGGGATATTCACCGGACCCGAAGACTGGCCGTTCTTGCCGACATTGTCTCGGATCGTCTGCGTGAAAACATTCGTGAAGAGCTCGGGGCGGCCTATTCGCCCGTTGCCTTTCACCGGCCCAGCCGGGCTTATGACGGATACGGTTTGTTTCAGGTATTTGTCCAGGTGGCGCCGGAAGAGGCGCCCCTGGTGGAGGATCAGATCAAAAAGATCAGCGCCGACATTGTCGCCAACGGCATCACTGTCGATGAACTCAGGCGTGCCATAGATCCCGCTCTGGTCAGCATCAAGGATCTCAAGCGGCAGAACCGGTACTGGTTAAACACGGTCCTGTCGGGCTCGCGGGAACATCCTGAACAGATCCAATGGTGCCGGTCCATTCTGAAGGACTACGCATCCATCGACATAAAAGACCTGATGCCCCTGGCCCGGCGGTATCTCACCGAGGAGCGATCGGCCACCATTGTCGTCACCCCTGCGTCCGACCTGACAGCCCCGGAGGTGCCCGCCGGCTGAGGGGGGCCATAAAGCGGGCATTAGGCCGCTACTTTCAGTGGTGGCCCAGGAAAGGTTCTGCTGTTCAGGTGAGAACAGAGCAACCGTGTAAGCGCAATATCGAATATTCAATGTCCAATGCTCAAGTGCGGAATCGCTTCGCTCTGCCAATTTAAAAAGGCTAAGAAGGCAGAATACCTTACTTGAACATTGAGAATTGAAAATTGGATATTGGACATTGAGCCCCTTCTGGGGGGCTACCTGAGGCCACCCGCTCTGTGGGTGGCGCCTCACTTTATCACCCCACAGTGATCGGGTGCGGCAACCAAACCCCTTTCGGTCATGGTCTTGCCTCTGCCCCGGGTGCATCGCACCCGTTCTTGCCCCCTGCCGAATGTTCTGGTATGGACAGGTCGGTGTCTATGGCGAATGCTTTCGCATTAACCCGGTTACAGGGGGATCTTAAATATTTTGGAACCATTATGGCAATTTTTCAAATCCGTTAAACTCACCGTTGTTCTGTTGCTGACTCTGGCCGGAACCTCCATCATCGGTACACTGATTCCCCAGAACGAAACGCCGGCCGCTTATTTCCAGGCTTTCGGTCCTTTTTTTTCCCGCCTTTTTCACGTGCTGGACTTTTTTGACATGTACCATTCGTGGTGGTTTCAGGGGATGCTGGTTCTGCTGACCGCCAACATCGTGGTCTGCTCCATTGATCGGCTGTCAGCCACCTGGAAACTGGTCTTTGTCAAAAGCCCGGTCTTTAACCGGGAACGCTTTAAAAACGCCGCCGCCCGTCAGGCCTTTTCAGACGGACGGAGCCCGGCGGAATTGGCCGGCCCCTGTCTGAAACGGATGGCCGCTTCATTTGCAACCACCCGGTTCGATGAGACCGAGGACGGGTTTTGTCTCTTTGGTGAACGCTGGCGATGGAGCCGGCTCGGGGTTTATGCTGTTCATTCGAGTGTGGTGCTGCTGCTGGTGGGAGGGCTTACGGGCTCGATGTTCGGATTCGAAGGCATGGCCAACATTGCCGAAGGCGAATCCGTCCAAACCATTCGGTTGCGGAATTCCAACCAGACCCGGGAGCTGGATTTTGCCATCCGTTGCGACGATTTCGACGTAAGTTTTTATGAATCCGGTGCGCCCAAGGAGTTCCGTTCGGAGCTGTCCATCATCGAGCAGGGCAAGGTTGTTTTTAAAAAGGCCATCATCGTCAACGATCCCCTTCGATACAAAGGGATCAATATTTATCAGGCCAGCTACGGGACCCTGCCGCCCCGTGGCGCCATGCTGGTGTTTACCAGCAAGGAAACCGGCATGCGTTACCGCAAGTCCGCCCGAATCGGTGACACCGTGGAGATTCCCGAAGGGCAGGGATCCTTTTCCCTGGATCGCTTCGACCGCAACGCCATGTTCAAAGGGCATGCCGTGGGCGAAGCCTTTGGTGGCACCCTGACCACTATCGACGGACAGGCCGCCGACATCTTATTGCCGCAGCATTTTCCCAGCTTTGACCGAATGCGTGGTGGCTCCGTGGTGGTTTCCGTGGAAAACACCGAACAGGGATACTACACCGGCCTTCAGGTGTCCCGGGATCCCGGGGTCTGGGTGGTCTATGCCGGTTTTGTTCTAATGCTGGCCGGATGCTTCGTCACTTTTTTCATGAGCCACCAGCAGGTTTGCATGGAAGTGGTCCGTGACCGGAGCGGCAGTCGGGTGACCCTTTCGGGTCGCGCCAATAAGAACCCCATGGGCATGGAGCGCAAGGTGGAGCAACTGGTCCGGCGCCTGGGCGGGCCCGGCAACACCCCGCCGGCCGATGCCTGAGGCCTCTGTACGCTGAATGAGCGCCACCACTTATGGTGGTGGACCCGGAAAGGTTCTACCGTTCCGGCGAGAGAAGGTCCAAATGAATTTTCAATGCCCGATGTCCAATGCTACGTGTGGAATCGCTACGTTCTGCCAAATGTTAAAAGGCTAAAATAGGCAGAATTCCTTAATTTTAGGCACTTTAGGCATTTTAGGCACTTCGAACTTCAAACACCCGGCAGTCGCCCCTTTTAGGGGCAATCCAAGGCCACGTCCTCTGGGCGTGGATTATTTACTGAACCCATAACGGTATGGACCGGCACCACCGCGCCATGCCGAAAACCCACAATTGAGGAATCCCATGAACAGTTCACAGTTGCTGTCCCTGACCACTTTCGTATACGGAGTCGCCGCTTTCCTGTATCTGGCCGGCTGGGTCTTCAGGCGATCTCTGCCCGGACGTATGGCGACCTGGACCTGCCTGGCTGCCGTGGTCGGCAATGTGACCGGAATCGCTTTACGCTGGGTCGAATCCTACCGGCTCGGCATCGGGCATGCCCCCCTGGCCAATCTCTACGAGTCGCTGACGTTTTTCTCGCTGACCATCGCCGTGATCTACCTGGTGGTGGAAAAACAATACCATAGCCGTGTGATCGGTGTCTTTATCACCCCGCTGGCCTTTTTGGCCATGGCATACGCCTCTTTGTCGCCCAACATCAACGACCGCATTCAGCCGCTGATTCCCGCCCTGAAGAGCAACTGGCTCATTGCCCATGTGATCGCCTGTTTTATCGGGTATGCCGCCTTTGCCATCGCCTTCGGGGTGAGCATCATGTACCTGATGCGAGAACGGGGCGAGACGACCACCGGCGGGCTGTTGGACCGGTTTCCCGCCGCCCGGACACTGGATGATCTGAACTACCAGCTCATCATGTTCGGCTTTTTGTTTCTGACCGCCGGCATCATTACCGGATCGGTCTGGGCCAATTCGGCATGGGGGCGGTATTGGGGTTGGGACCCCAAGGAAACCTGGTCGCTGATTACCTGGTTCGTCTATGCCACACTGCTTCATGCCAAGCTCATCCGGGGGTGGTACGGGCGCCGGGTGGCCTATCTTTCCATTGCCGGATTTGTGGCGGTTTTGTTCACCTATTTTGGGGTGAATCTACTTCCCGGACTCCATAGTTACGGGGCCATGGGGTCATGATTCCGCTTGACAAAAAACGGGCCGCCATGTAAATAAACGCGAATTATTTAATATTATTCGGGAGTTTTTCGGCTTTAACCAGCGGCTATCGCCCGTTTATTCGTCGTCGGTCGGCACACGGCGATAAGCTCACCGGCAATTCGAATCTGCACCGGTTTTCAACCCCATCAACGACAGTGCGACGGAGTACCCATGAGCCATCAAGAAAAAGCCAAAGCAGTTGAAGCGGAACAGGCTGGCAAGCCCGACAGTGCGACAGGCCCTGTTGTCCTTTTCTTCATTGTCGGATTTGCGGTCAGCATGATTATCGGCTGGGTGGTTTTTCCGAAGCTGCTCTATTCTCAGAAGACCCAGCCGTTCAGCTTTAACCACAAGCTGCATGTCGGCGAGGTCGATGAGGGATGCCAGAGCTGTCATTATCTCCGGGAAGATGGCAGCTTTTCGGGCATTCCCAAGCTGGACGCCTGCATGGGCTGTCATGAGGACATGATGGGCGAAACCGAGGACGAGGAAATTTTCGTCACCCAATACGTCCAGCAAGGCTTTGAAGTCCCCTGGCAGGTTTACTCCAGACAACCCGACAGCGTTTTCTTTTCCCACGCCGCCCACCTGGTCAAAGGCAAGATGGACTGTGTCATCTGCCACGGCCATATCGGTGAATCCGAGGCGTCAAGGCCCTATGAATACAACCGGATCACCGGTTACAGCCGGGACATCTGGGG
This sequence comes from Desulfobacterales bacterium, assembly GCA_016342285.1. Classification (GTDB taxonomy): domain Bacteria; phylum Desulfobacterota; class Desulfobacteria; order Desulfobacterales; family JAEINQ01; genus JAEINQ01. The sequence goes on along the minus strand of JAEINQ010000055.1, from coordinate 23,701 downwards.
TAAAAATATCGCCGGGTTCAAGACCAACAGCTGGGACCGGATGAAGATGGATGACTGCGCTGCCTGTCACGCCGGTAAAGTCGGCGTTTCCGAAACAGAGCCGGCGCCGTCTTATTTCGGACGGTACTTCAAGGAGATCGCCAACGTGGCCTTTCCGGGAACCACCCATGTCTCCAAGGGATCGAGTGTGCAGACCGGTCGGGATGCCTGTTTTGTCTGCCACAAATAGCCACGGCCCATATGGACCCGCGCCGAAGGCGACATGTAAGCATATTCGATAGACGCTAAGGGGAAAATCGATGAAAATAGACCGAAGAAGTTTCTTGTCATTCGTGATTGGTGGCGCGGCGGGAACGGCACTTTCTCCCATGGCCTTGAAGCTGACCGACGATTCTTCCATTTGGACCCAGATGTGGCCGTGGACGCCGGTTCCCGAGGACGGAGAGGTGACCCACGTCAATTCCGTCTGTACCCTCTGTCCGGGCGGCTGCGGTATATCGGTGCGCAAGGTGGGTGATCGGGCCGTGAAAATCGAAGGACAAAAAGACCATCCGGTCAGCCAGGGCGGGATTTGTATCATGGGGCTTTCCGGGCTTCAGCTGCTCTACGGTCCCACCCGCGTCCAGACCCCCATGAAGCGTACCGGAAAGAAAAGAGGACAGGGCGGCTGGGAGAAGATTACCTGGGATCAGGCCATTTCTGAAGTGGCCGCCAGTCTCCAAGAACTGCGCGGCAAGGGCCAGGCCCATGCTCTGGGATGGATCGCCGGCGAAGATCGGGGCACCACGTCCGGTCTCATTCAGCGGTTCATGAGCGCCTACGGATCGCCCAATTTCATCCGGACCCCCTCCATGGAGGACAACTATGAACAGGTGCTTCAGGCCATGCACGGCACTTCGGGTTATGCCGGATTCGATCTGGAAAACGCCAGCTACGTGCTGAGCTTTGGCAGTGGGGTCATTGAAGGGTGGGGCTCACCGGTGCGCATGATCCGTGCCCACAGCGGCTGGAGGGACAAGGGCGCAAAACTGGTCCAGGTGGAACCGAGGCTGTCCAATACCGCGGCCAAGGCCGATGCCTGGATCGGTATCGAGCCGGGCACCGAAGGGGCGCTGGCTCTGGGGTTGGCCCATGTGATTGTCGCCGAATCCCTCTTTAACGCCAATTTTGTGAATGGATACACCGCCGGGTTTGATACCTGGCGAAGCCAGGTGCTGGCCAGATACAGCCCGGACAAGACCGCTAAAATAACCGGCGTGGATGCGTCCACCATCGTTTCTTTGGCCCGGGCCTTTGCTGGTGCCCGGCGCCCCCTGGCCATCTGCGGCCGGGGAGAAGGAAGAACCCCGGGCAGCCTTGGTGAATTTGCGTCCGTTCATGCCTTAAACGCCCTGGTGGGTAACATCAATCGAAAGGGCGGTGTCTGGGCCATGCCCGAACCCGACCATATTCAATGGCCGGAGATTGAAACCGACCGAGCGGCGGCCGAGGGGCTGCAAAATGCGCGCATTGACGGTGCCGGTAGCGCCGAATACCCCATGACCCGTTACCGGCTCAACCATCTGCCCCAGGCCCTGGCCAGTGCCAAACCGTATGGCCTTCAGGCCCTGTTTGTCTCCGGCGCCAATCCACTGTACACCATGGGCGAACCCAAAGCGGTCAAAACGGCCCTGGACAGCATTCCCCTGGTGGTGAGCTTTTCTTCCTTCATGGACGAAACCGCCGCATACGCCGATCTGATTCTTCCCAATCATGTCTACCTGGAACGCTATGAGGATGTTCCGGTGGCCGCCGGCTTCCAGCGCGCCGTCAGAAGCCTGGCCAAACCGGTGGTCGAGCCCCAGTTCAATACCCGACAAACGGCCGATGTCACCATCGCCCTGGCCAAGGCCCTGGGCGGGACCGTCGGCGGCGCCTTTCCCTGGGATGATTATGCGGCCTGCCTGGAAGAGATCCTGGGAGACAATTGGGGCCCGCTCCAGGAAGCCGGTTTTGTCGAAGTCGATTTCCGGCCCGCCGACTGGGCCAGCGCTTTTGAGACCGGATCGGGCCGGTTCGAGTTTGCTACGGCCGGCAGCGTGCTGCCCGACTATGCCCCGGCGGATATCGAGGGGGACAAAAAAAGCTACCCGCTGATCCTGATGCCTTATGACAGCCTGCGCCTGAGCGCCGGCTATATCGGCGATACGCCCTTTATGATCAAGACCGTGGCCGATACCATCCTCAAGGGCAATGACCTGCTGGTGGAGATCAATCCGGAAACGGCCAAAGGGCTCGGTCTGTCCGAAGGGGACCGCGCCACGCTGAAGACTCCGAGAGGCAGCGCCGAAGTCCGGGTCCATCTCTTCGACGGCATGCGCCCCGGCCTGGTGGGCATGCCCCGCGGACTGGGCCACAGCGCCTACGACAAGTACCTGGCCGACAAGGGGGTCAATGTCAACGACCTGATCGGCCCGGTCAATGATGCGGTTTCCGGTTTGGACGCGGCCTGGGGGATTCGAGCCAAGCTGAGCAATGCCTAACTCACAAACGAGGTTCTGATGAAACACGAACAGTCCAAAGCCAAAAAGTACGGAATGGTCATCGACCTGGACAAGTGCACCGGCTGCGGCGCCTGCATGGTGGCCTGCATGTCCGAGAACAACGTGCCGTTCAGGGCGGACGAGACCGACAAGCTGAAAAGCATCACCTGGATGCGGGTGTACCAGCTGACCAATGGCGAGCCTTACCCCAATGCCGATACCTGCTTTCTGCCCAGGCCCTGCATGCATTGCGAAGGGCACAACGGTCATTCCCCCTGCGTGTCGGTATGTCCGGCCACGGCCACGGACTACAGCTCCGAAACGGGTATCGTCAGCCAGATTTATACCCGTTGCTTTGGGTGCCGGTACTGCATGGGGGCCTGTCCCTACCATGCCCGTTTTTTTAATTGGTGGGATCCGGTTTGGCCCGAGGGGATGGAAAAATCCCTTAGCCCCAACGTGAGCCCGCGGATGCGTGGTGTGGTGGAAAAATGCAGCTTCTGTTTTCACCGGTACCAGCTGGCCATGAACAAGGCCCATGTTGAAGGACGGGACCATCTGGAGGAGGGCGAGTATCAGACGGCCTGCACCCAGGCCTGTCCGGCCGGCGCCATCACCTTTGGTGATCTGAACAACCCCAAGCATGCGGTGAACCAGCTGGCGCGTCCGGACAGGGCCCACGGCGGCCGGCCGAGAAACCCCGATGTTTTTCGCCTGCTGGAAGCCCTTGGCACCAACCCCAAGGTCTACTACATGACCAGCCGCAAGTGGGTTCGTAAAATGGGGGACGAATTCGTGGGTAAAAAAGGCGGTGGGGCATCCCACTGATCGGTCGCATTGACTGACCGAGAGGCCTTCACTGTTAACTGTCAATGGTTAGGAGCTTGGAACTTATGGACTCTGCATTATTTCCCAAGGGCGTCAAACGCTGCCCGCTTCCACAGTTTGCCGTGCTGATCGGCGTGGCCGGTGCAATTTTGCTGTGGGGCGTCTATGCCATGCTGCTCTGCTGGTTCAAGGGGCTCAATCAGACCAACATGAACGACTACTACGGGTTCGCCCTCTGGATCTGGGCCGACCTGGCGGTGATTGCCCTGGGCGGCGGTGCGTTCTTTTCGGGCCTGCTCAAATACGTCATCGGCAAGGAGGATCTGAAACACCTGATCAACTTTGCCGTTCTCATCGGGTTCATCTGCTACAGCAGCGCGCTTTTGATCCTGGCCATCGACATCGGCCAGCCGCTGCGGGGATGGTTCATCTTCTGGCATGCCAATGTCCATTCCATGCTGACCGAAGTGGCTTTTTGCCTCTCGTGCTATTTCGGTGTGCTGTGCATCGAGTACCTGCCGCTGATCCTGGAAAACCGCCAACTGGACAAGGTCCCCTTCTTTCACAACTTCAGCCATAATCTGCACGGGACCATGGCGGTCTTTGCCGCCACCGGCGCTTTTTTGAGCTTTTTTCACCAGGGCTCCCTGGGCGGTGTGGCCGGTGTTCTCTTCGGCCGGCCATTTGCCTTCCGTGAGGGGCTGTTCATCTGGCCCTGGACCTTTTTCCTTTTCACTTGGTCGGCGGCCGCCTGCGGGCCATGCTTTACCCTGTCGCTGATCAAGCTCATGGAAAAAATCACGGGCAAAAAACTGGTCCGTGAATCGGCCATTCAGCTCCTGGCCAAAATTGCCGGCTGGATGATGCTCACCTACATCATCGCCAAGAGCGCCGACACCCTGTACTGGATGAGCCAGACCCACTGGATGGATTTTTACAGCAACAATGCCTTTTACGGTCCCTGGATTCTCTTTGTTGAGATCATTGTCTGCGGATTCATTCCGGCTGGCATCCTGGTTACCGGCAAACTGCGACAGACGCCGTCCCTGCTGGTGACCGCCGCGGTTCTGGCCGCTGTGGGGGTTTGCATCAACCGCTGGGTCATGGTGCTTCAGGTCATGGCCGTGCCCATCCTCCCCTTTGACACCTGGGCCCTGTATCTGCCCAGTTGGCAGGAGGTGGCCACCACCATTTTGCCGGTGGCTTACGGCGTGATTCTGGTCGCCCTGTCCTATCGCTACCTGCCGGTCTTCCCCGATGAGGCCGAGCTCAACCCCGTGGCGGAAGAACCGGCGGCCCTCGAGGCCGATGTGGCGGTCGACGCACCCCAACAGGAACTGACGCCGGCGGAAGCCTGACCCGGCCTAAAAGGAGGAGACAGCGATGATTCCCTTTTGTTTTGAATGGATGTGGGACATGTCCCACATGGTCTTCATGGGCGGGCTGTGGTACGCGCTGACCATTATTGGGATCGGCATGCTCTGGTGTATCGGCAAGACATGGTACGATACCGCCAAGGGCACCGGCGGGCATCACCACTAACACCCGTATCCGGTTCGCCACAGAGATCTCAAGCGCTTTCCGCGCCCGTTGCCGGGCCGGAAAGCGCTTTTTATTTCTAAATTGGCAAAAGACGATGGATCATCGAATCCACCACATTGACCGACGTGGAAAAAGTTTTCATCTAGCACGGAGCACACAGAGAGCACAGAGATAACAAATGAATAGCCATGGCAATTCTCTGTGTTCTCGGTGATCTCTGTGGTTAAAAAACGGCTTTTTTACGGGGCCGTTCTCATTGAGGTCCACGAAAAGGAATCCATATCCATGGACAAAATCGAAATCGAAGGAGGACGCCGGCTATCGGGTCGGGTGACAATCAGCGGGGCCAAGAATGCGGCCCTGCCCATACTGACCTCGGCCCTTCTCACCGACGGGTCCAATACCTATACCAATGTGCCCGGCCTTCAGGATATTCACAGCATTCGGGCGTTGCTGGAAAACCACGGCGCTTCGGTGTCCGTGGACGGCCATACGGTGCGAATCGATGCCAGCGGTCTTTCCAATTCCGAGGCGCCCTACGAGCTGGTCCGAAAGATGCGGGCTTCCATCCTGGTTCTAGGACCGCTGCTGGCCCGGTTGGGCCGTGCCCGGGTTTCCCTCCCGGGTGGGTGCGCCATCGGGGCCCGGCCCATCAATTTGCACCTTAACGGCCTGGAGCGGCTGGGGGCCACCATTGCCCTTCGTCACGGCTACGTGGAGGCTGAGGCCAAGAAACTCGTGGGTGCCGATATCTATTTTGATACGGTCACGGTGACCGGGACTGAAAACCTGATGATGGCGGCGGTGCTGGCCAGCGGGCGCAGCGTTTTGCGAAACGCCGCCCGGGAGCCCGAGATTGTCGCCCTGGCCCAGGTCCTCAATCAAATGGGGGCCGATGTGCAGGGCGCCGGGACACCGGTGATTACCATCAATGGTGTGGACACCCTGAAGCCGACCCAGACAGAAATCATCCCTGACCGCATCGAAACCGGTACCTTCCTGGTGGCCGCCGCCCTGACCGGCGGCGACGTCATTATCGACAGGTGCGAGCCGGACCATGTGGGTGCCACCCTGAGCAAACTGTCCCAGGCCGGCGTCGACATTTCCGTTGGGCAAAACACCATCCACGTGCGGGGAAACGCCTCCGTTACCAGTGTGGACTTTCGAACCGAGCCTTACCCGGGCTTTCCCACCGACATGCAGGCCCAGTTCATGGTGCTCATGGCGGTGGCGGACGGCACCAGCATGATCAACGAAACCATTTTTGAAAACCGATTCATTCATGTGAGCGAGCTCAAACGGATGGGGGCCGACATCCGCATCAACGGCAATACCGCCATGGTCCACGGCGTGGGGCGTCTCTCCGGGGCGCCGGTCATGGCATCGGACCTGCGGGCCAGCGCCTGCCTGGTCCTGGCCGGGCTGGTGGCCGAAGGGACCACGGTCATCAACCGGGTCTACCACCTGGATCGCGGCTACGAGGCCCTGGAGGAAAAGTTCACTGCCTTGGGGGCGGCCATTCGGCGGGTCCGTTAATTCTGGCATTAAACCACCACTTCAAGTGGTGGACCGGAAGAGGTTCTCGCCGTTCCGGCGAGAACGACTGCCGTGAATTTCCAATGTCCTGGTGCCATCCGCTCTGCGGGTGGAGGCTCACTGGCCATCGGCAGCATGATGGCCGCCTGTCTGAGATTTCCCGGTGAGCCGAAATTTTAAAACCCGTTCGGCTCGCCAAATGCGTTGGGTCATCGAAAAATCCGATGGGCCACGCCACTGGTGTGAGCACCGCTGCACCCTTCTGTCGCCCCCTGACTTGCGTTGACATACCGGATCTGGTAGCGCCTAACCGCTTCTCCTCGGCCCTCTTTCCCGAACGGACCTCCTGGCATTGCTTTTATTGAATTGACGGGAAAAGCGTCCATGACCCTGCACCGACACCCCCGTCCGCTATTTCCCCTGGCCATCGCCCTGATGATCGGCATGGTGCTGGGGGAGCGGAGTGCCGCTCACATGGCGCCATGGGCCGTGGTGGCCGGGGCGTGCGTGCTGGCCGCGGCCCTGGTCCGGCTCGGGCGGTCCTGGACCGCGCCGGTCATAACGTTCCTCTTTGTCTTTCTCGGCAGCCAGCTTATTGCGCCGTGGGTAGCCCCCCGTTTTCCCGCCAACCACATTACCCACTGGATCGATACCGGCCGGATATCGGTTTCCGGAAGAGTTGAGGCGGTGCTGCCTAAGGCTCGGTTTGGTTCCCGTTTCATCCTGGCCTGTGAACAGATCCGGGCCGGCCCGGACATCCTGCCGGTCACTGGTCGGCTGCGGGTTTTTGCCAGCGGCGCTGCACCGGAAATGGTTTCCGGGGATCGGGTGGACCTTCAGGTTCGCATTCGGCCGGTTCACAGCTATGGGAATCCCGGAGGGTTTAATTATGGCCGCCATCTGGCCCTGCAGGGGGTCTGGGCACTGGCAAAGGCTGATGGTTCCGGGATTCGGGTGCGGCCCGGAGGATCGGTCTTTTCCTGGAGAGATCGCCTGCGGGGGTTCAGACAAAAAATCGCCGATCAGATCGGACTGGCCGTGGGGACCGGGCCATCGGCCGGGGTCATTCGAGCCCTGGTGATCGGTGATCGTGGCGGCATCGACCGGGAACAACGTGCTGCCTTCAATCGGGCCGGCGTCGGGCATCTGCTGGCCATCAGCGGTCTCCACGTCGGCATCGTGGCGGCGGCGACCTTTATGCTGTTTCGATGGCTGCTCGCCTGGCTGCCATGCCTGCTATGGCGCGCCTGGGTCGTACGGTGCGCGGCCGCTTTGACCCTGGTGCCGGTGGTCGGCTATGGTCTGCTGGCCGGCATGTCGCCGTCGACCCAGCGGGCCGTGGTCATGGTATCGGTCGGTTTGGCGGCGATGTTGACCCAAAAGGACCAGGATCTGCTCAATACCCTGGCCGCGGCGGCTCTGGTGATTCTGCTGGTATCGCCGCCGGCCCTTTTTTCGGTCTCTTTCCAGCTTTCCTTTGCCGCTGTTCTGGCCATTGTTTACGGTTTGTCCTGTCTTCCGAAGCATTGGCGGCGGGGCCCGGGAAGCCTTTTGTCCATGGCAGCCGATTTCTTTTGGGTCTCTTTGCTGGCCCAGCTCGGTACACTGCCCCTGGTGATGGGGTATTTTGACCAGGTGAGCCTGGTGGGGCTGGCCGCCAATATTCTCCTGGTCCCGTTGGTCGGTTTCGGTGTCGTCCCTGTCGGCTTGGCCTCGGCCGTGGCAGGCCGGGTCAGTACGATCGTCGCCACGATCGGCTTTCAGGTCTGTGCCTCTCTTGCCGACGTCGCCCTTGCCCTGATCCATGGGTTCTCTGAGCTTCCTTTTGCCGCGGTCAACACCTTTGTTCTCCATGGCGTGGAGGTTCTCGGCGCCTATGCATTGGGCTGGGCCGTGCTCAATCTGATTCGTGAACCGGTGCCGGTGACGGCGGCTGCAATCAATCGGCCCAATGTTGCGGCACGACGCCGCTGTATTGCGGCATGGAGTCTGGCCGTGCTGGTATTGCTGGGAGGCATGGATACGGTGTACTGGCTTTACCGGCGATTTTGGCACCGGGATCTGCGGATCACCGTTTTGGATGTGGGGCAGGGGAGTTCAGCGCTGGTGGAGTTTCCCGGTGGAGCCACCATGCTCATTGACGGCGGTGGGTTTTCGGACAATGCCATTTTCGATGTGGGCCAGCGGCTGGTGGCTCCGGTGCTGCGGAAAAAGCGGATTTTCACCGTGGACACCGTGGTGCTGAGCCATCCCAACAGCGACCACTTCAACGGCTTGACCCATATTGTTTCCCGTTTTGACGTGGGGCGGGTCTGGACCAACAACATGACGGCGGAAACCAAAGGGTATCGTGATTTTTCCCATGCCCTATCAAAGAAGGGGTGGGTGGTTGTCGATTTTAGCGCCCTGGCCCGGCACCATGTGATAGGCGGGGTCCATGTGGACATCCTTTACCCCCCGGCAACGTTTTGTTCGACAGATCCGGAAAGCCTTCGGGGCGATCCCAACGATTTTTCCCTGGTGCTGCGGATGGAAAAAGACGGCTTGGCCGTTCTTTTTCCCGGTGATATCACCGCCGTGGCCGAGGCCGATCTGGTCCGTCGGGTGGGCCAAGGATTGCAGAGCCGGGTCCTGGTGGTCCCCCATCACGGCAGCCGGCATTCGAGCAGTCCCGGATTCATCAAGGCCGTGGCGCCCCATGTGGCCGTGGTCTCGGCCGGGTGGCGGAACCGTTTCGGTTTTCCACACCCTGATGTCCTGGACCGCTACGATCGTTGGGGGTGCCGGCTTTTTCGCACCGATCTTCACGGAGCGGTGACTTTTTGCGTGATCGACGGCCGGCTAACGACAGAGACGGCCACGACTAGTCCATTGATTCGGCGTTGAACCCCAGATCGCCCATAAAAAACACCTGACCATGGCAGACGGCGCACAGGCATTGACAATTCGGTGTCGTGCTGATTTACAGGATTCACCTCCTTCGGGAGCGGATGCTTTGTTCACGCCCCACCCCATCGGACCTGTCCATGAAACACCGCCTTGACGCGTTATACTGCCGCTACAACCGATTCGACCTGATCCATCCGGACCCTCTGGAATTTCTGCATCAATATCCGGATCCCGAGGATCGCGAGATCGTGGGCATGATCGCGTCGGCTCTGGCCTACGGCCGGGTGGGCCAGATTTTAAAAAGCGTGGGATCGGTGCTCGGCATCATGGGTCCGTCGCCCTTAGAATACGTGCACAACACGAGCCCCGGGGATATGGCTGCGGATCTTTCCGGATTTGTCCACCGGTTTGCCCGGGGCGACCATCTGGTGGCCTTGCTCACCGGGATCAAACGGATCCTGTTACAAGAAGGGAGCCTGCAGGCCTGCTTTCTGGCCGGATACCGGCCCGGGCATCATGATGACGCCCTGCCTGCCATGATCCATCTGGCGGACCGGTTGACTGACGGCGGCCGACTCAGCCCCGGCCATCTGATGGCCGATCCGGGCAGGGGCAGTGCCTGCAAGCGATTGAGCCTCTTTTTGCGCTGGATGGTGCGTTGCGACCAGGTGGACCCCGGCGGGTGGCAGGGGTTCCCGGCCGCCAAACTCATCGTCCCCTTGGACGTCCACATGCACCGGGTCTGTCGCCAAATGGGGCTGACCCGCCGAAATCAGGCCGACATGCGCACGGCGCGGGAGGTCACCTGTGCCTTTCGGCGATGGGCTCCCGAGGATCCGGTCCGTTACGACTTTGCCCTGACCCGGTTCGGCATCCGGGGTGAAGCCGATGCGGAAGGGCTTTTTGCCGCCCTCACGGTCGCAGCAGGGCCTGAGGATGACCGTCCTGAAAAAAGTCTGTTTCCCGCCACAAAGGGCAGAAAGCCCAAGAAGGGTTGTAATCATATATAATGATTTTAAATTGGTGTACGTCGTGCCGTGGGGGTCAATGACCAAATCCTGGCCTGTGGGTGACTTTTTGCCAAAGCCTCCGGTATGCATCAGCACAATTAGATGGTTCTTTTCCGGTCGGGTGGAACAATCAGAAAAGAGCCCGTTGCGGGTCGCAGCAAAGGCGCAACCGGGCACCGAGGAAAACCGGACCGAATCTTCTTGACAGCCCCGGACCGACGGTTTTAAAGTCGACCCCTTGTGGTTGATGCCGTTTGATTTAATTGATCATTTCGCACCCCTTTGGGGAGCTTTTCGAGGCCACCCGCTCTGCGGGTAGAGACTCATTTCATCAACGGGGCCAGGGCCCCGTCACCTGCCGGTGCTGGGCGCCTGCAGACCTGATCCGGGAGAAGACCTTATGACCGATTTTGCTTTCCAGACAATGTTTCCGTTGGGCGAGGACACCACCGAATATCGGCGGATTACCACAGAACACGTCGCTGTTTCCCCTTTTAACGGCAGGGAGATGCTCACAGTGGCCTCGGAAGGGCTGACGCTGTTGGCTGAAGCGGCCTTTAAAGATGTCTCTCATTTGTACCGAGTCTCCCATCTGACGCTTTTGGCCGCTATTTTTGACGATCCCGAGGCTTCGGACAACGACCGGATGGTGGCTCTGGAGCTGTTGAAAAACGCCGTCATTGCTGCCGAAGGCGAGTTTCCCATGTGCCAGGACACCGGCACGGCCATTGTTATGGGCAAGAAGGGGCAGCAGGTCTGGACCGGCGCAGGAGACGAAGAAGCCCTTTCCCGTGGGATTTTCAATGCCTACACCCAAAACAACCTGCGCTATTCCCAGAATGCGCCCCTTACCCTGTTCGAAGAGAAGAACACCGGCTGCAACCTGCCGGCCCAGATCGAGCTTTACGCGGAAGAAGGAGATACTTACAAATTCCTCTTTATGGCCAAGGGCGGCGGATCGGCCAACAAGACCTACCTTTTTCAGCAGACCAAGGCGGTGCTCAATCCCGACACCCTTCTGGCCTTTATGACCGAAAAAATGAAAAGCCTGGGCACGGCGGCCTGTCCGCCCTACCACCTGGCCTTTGTGGTGGGCGGCACCTCAGCGGAGATGAATCTCAAGACCGTCAAGCTTGCCTCGGCCGGGTACATGGACCATCTGCCCACCGCCGGAAGCCCCACGGGCCATGCCTTCAGGGACCTGGCCATGGAAGAAAAGCTTCTGGCCGTTTCCCGGAACCTAGGGATTGGCGCCCAGTTCGGCGGAAAGTATTTCTGCCTGGAGACCCGGGTGATCCGGCTCCCTCGCCACGGGGCGTCCTGTCCAGTGGGCGTGGGGGTGAGTTGTAGCGCGGACCGCAACATCAAGGCCAAGATTACCCGGGACGGGATCTTTCTGGAAAAACTCGAAACCGACCCGGCCCGGTTTCTGCCGTCCGTCGATTTCACCGGAAAGGCGCCGGTGCGCATTGATCTCAACCGTCCCATGGACGAGATCCGTGCCGAACTGACCCGATACCCCGTCGCCACCCCCCTGCTGCTCAACGGCCGGATCGTGGTGGGCCGGGACATTGCCCATGCCAAGCTCAAGGAGCGGCTGGATGCCGGCCAGGGGCTTCCCGATTACATCAAAAACCACATTATCTACTACGCCGGGCCGGCCAAGACACCGGCGGGATACGCTTCGGGCGCATTCGGACCGACCACCGCCGCCCGCATGGACCCTTACGTACCGATTTTTCAGGCCCTGGGCGGCTCCATGGTGATGCTGGCCAAGGGGAACCGTTCGGCCCAGGTGACCGATTCGTGCCAGCGCCACGGCGGATTCTACCTGGGTTCCATCGGCGGTCCGGCGGCCCGGTTGGGCAAAGAGTGCATCACTCAGGTGGAGGTGCTGGAATATCCGGAACTGGGTATGGAGGCAATCTTCATGATTACAGTGAAAGACTTTCCGGCCTTTATCCTGGTGGACGACAAGGGGAACGATTTTTTCGAAGGCCTGTTGTAGCACCGCGGACCGCGGAAAGAGAAGAGAAAGGGCCGTGGTTACCCCTCTCCGTTGTCATGGTTGAGGGGAAGGGTGACGGTGAAGATCGATCCGGGCCCATCCTTTCGCTTTTCGGCCTGGACCTGCCCCTTGTGAATGCGGGCCACGTTCTGGACCAGGTGCAACCCGAGGCCGGTGCCCCGGTTCGACGACGTCCGGTCGTTGCTGCGGGCCTGGTAGAATCGGCGAAAGATCTTTTTCTTTTCAGCCCCGGAAATGCCGATGCCGTTGTCTTCGAAGGCGATGTGCAGGCGTCCGGCACGGTTTTCGAATCGGATGTCGATGCGGGGCGTTTCCGAACGGTTGTATTTGACGGCGTTGGTGATCAGGTTCAGGACCAGCATATCGAAAAGGGGCCGGTCGAGCCGACACAAAACAGGATTGCCTGGCAATTCATGAATTCGGATTTCGGCTTTTTCCAGGATCATACCGCTTTTTTCCACCAGTTCCCGGACCGCGGAGACCGGGTCTTCATCGGTGAATACACCTTGGTAGGCCTTGCTCTCAATCTTGGCCAGGTTCAGAATGAGGTTGATGTTGTCCGAGAGCCGTCCGACGTCGGTGATCATGTACCGCAGGTATTTTTCCCGGTCCTCCCTGGACAGTTCGTGTTTGAGAAAGGTTTCGATGAACAGTTTCAGGGAGGTGACCGGGGTCTTGAGTTCATGAGTGAAATTATTGATGAAGTTGTGTTGAAGGCGATAGAGCTGCACCGTCTTCTGATTGTAAACAAAAATGGTGAAAATTCCGATGAGAATGATCCCTACCAGGATCGACAGCACCAGGATCACCATCCAGGTCTGGGGCGCAAGCACCTGGTCGGGTTCCAGATTGAATCTCTCGACCAGGGATTTCAATCCGGCATTGGCTTCCATGTACCAGTAAATGTACAAGAACAGCGACAACGCCAGGGCAGCGATGGAAAAGACGAAGACGGCGATGGGGTGGAGAAACCAAGGAGATCTTTTCATAGGGGCACTGTATCCGATGTGTCCGGGGATCGTCAATGCTATGTAAAACAATTGTAAAACGTCTTTCCCGGCTTGTTGGAGCCGGCTAAAATACGCTAATTGGTTTCCATCCATAACAACAGGAAATTGCCCATGGCCTTGCTGAATTTTGTTCCGGGCCCCATTCGCGGGGCTGTCTCTTTCTCCGGCTACCTGATCAATACCCTGATCTGGGTCCCCCTGCTACTGATCATGGCCTTGTTTAAGCTCATCGGTCCCTTTGAGGGCTGGCGGCGATTCTGCGACCGGATCATCAACGCCATCGCCACCAACTGGATTTCGGTGAACAGCTTCAATATGCGGGTGATGGGCGGTATCGAATGGGACATTTGCGGCCTGGAAGGGCTGGAGAAGAAACAGTGGTACCTGGTCATCTCCAACCACCAGTCCTGGGTGGATATCCTGGTGCTGCAAAAGATATTCAATCGGCGGATCCCCTTTCTCAAGTTCTTTTTGAAAAAAGAGCTGATCTGGGTGCCGGTGATGGGGCTTGCCTGGTGGGCACTGGATTATCCCTTCATGAAGCGATATTCCAAATCCTTTCTCAAAAAGAATCCCCATCTCAAGGGCAAGGACGTTGAGATTACCAAAAAGGCCTGCGACAAGTTCAAGCGGATACCGGTATCGGTAATGAACTTCGTGGAAGGCACCCGACTCACCGCGGCCAAGCAACGGCGTCAGCAATCGCCCTACCGGCACCTGCTCAAGCCCAAGTCCGGCGGCATCGCCATGACCCTGGCCATTATGGGGGAGCAGTTCCATCGCCTTCTGGATGTGACCATCGTCTACCCCGAAGGCGTTGAGACATTCTGGGGCATGCTCTGCGGGCGGCTAAGCAAGGTCCGGGTGCAGGTGAACGCCCTGCCGGTTGCCGCCGAATTCATCGGTGACTACTTCGAAGACCCCGTCTTTCGCGCAAACTTCCAACAACACCTCAACGCCCTGTGGGAGGAAAAGGATCGTCGTATCGGTGCCCTTCTGGCCGAGTCTGGCGAGCCTGCCGGCGAGGCCGCCGAAGAGGGCGATATGGTTCTCGCCGCCGACTGAGAGTTCGTAAGCGCTCACAGGGCATCACGCCGAGGCGTGACTTTGTTCCCGGGCAATTGAAGTACGAAATAGTACGTCTGCATGCCCGGCGCCTCGCATCTACGGCACCCTGTAAACGCTTACCATTCGAGGGTTCGGAACTTCGTATCGTTTCAACCCCGTGAACAGTTACGAGAGCTCGATGGCATCTGCGTGATTCGGGTTGAATTTGTCTTGGATTTCGGGTTAACTCTAATTTTAAGCCACCACTTATAGTGGTGGACCAGTAAAGGTTCTACCGTTCCGGCGAGAGAAGGTATAAGTGAATATTGAACATTAAGCCCTCCTATGGGGGGCCTCCTGAGGCCACCCGCTCTGCGGGTGGAGCCTTACTCTGACCTGTTCCCACCTGCCCCCAAGACTCTGGATCCCGGTGGTTTCTTGCCATGAAAAATTCACTCAAAGCCGTCCTGTTGTCCGGCCTGGGTTTCCCGGGCCTGGGTCATATGGCCATCAAAGAGTATAAACGGGGGGCGGTCCTGATGGTTGCGACCCTTGTTTTCCTGGTCGAGTTCGTCGTCAAGGCTTCCCAGATGGCCATGTCCATCCTGGAAAAGGTCCAGGCCGGGGGGGGCACCATCGACATGGATACCATAGAGGCCGCTGCCAACCAGTCACTTGATGCTTCCGGAAGCTTTGTGCTCCAGTTTTTTCTGCTGATGATTGGGCTTTGCTGGGTTTACGGTGTGATCGACGCGTTTCAAAAGGGCCGCAAGAAGGACATGGAAGCCGAGTTCGGACAGGAATGACCGCTTCAAAAAAGACTTTATGACCGGATTTACATGATTTTCAGGATAATCTGGTCCGGCCGTTCATGAAGAGCGGCCGGACACCCGTCTACACGCCGAGACGCTTCGCCGGCAAGGCCCGCATCCGTTTTGCGAGGGGTGAAAGGCCGGTGAGGACCAAGCCAGGCGCGGTTTTCATTAGGATAAATCTCCCTATCCCCATTTGGAAATAATTCTGGCATTAAACCACCACTTCAAGTGGTGGACCGGAAGAGGTTCTATCGTCCCGGCGAGAACATTTTTACCCATATGAAACAGCAAGGAGCCAAATAATCCAAAGGAGGGCAGGGACATGGCATATCATTTCAAGAATCTGATATTCGAAGGGGGCGGGGTCAAGGGCATCGCCTACGTGGGCGCCATGGAAGTGCTCAAGGAAAAGGGGGTGGTCGATGGCATCGTGCGGGTCGGAGGCACGTCTGCCGGGGCCATCAACGCCACCATGTTTGCTCTGGGTTTCACCAACGCCGAGCAACGAACGGTACTGAAAAAACTCAATTTCAACAATTTCATGGACGATAGCTGGGGGTTGATCCGGGACACCGAGAGGCTGATCAAGGAATACGGCTGGTACAAGGGCGACTTTTTTCATGAATGGGTCGCCGGGCTCATCAATAAAAAAATGGGAAATCCCAACGCCACCTTCCGGGATCTCAAGGCAGCGGCAAAACCGGATCTCTACGTCTACGGGACCAACCTGAGCACCCGGTTCGGAGAGGTGTTTTCCCATGAGCATACCCCGACGACCCGGATCGCCGACGCGGTCCGCATTTCCATGTCCATTCCCCTTTTCTTTGCCGCTTTTCGAAATGCCAGAAAGGATGTGTACGTCGACGGGGGGGTGTTGAACAACTACCCGGTCAAGCTTTTTGATCGGGAGAAATACATCGACGGTAAAAACCTCGGAACGATCGGTGTCGAGACAAATTATTACAAGGCTGAAAATCAGAAATTCGTGAAAACGCATCCGACAGCCAGCCGGTATGTCTACAACAAGGAGACCCTCGGCTTCCGGCTCGATTCCAAACAGGAGATCGGCGTTTTCCGGGACGGGGCCGAGCCCCAGCATGTCAAGATCGACGATTTTTTCGATTACGCCAAGGCCCTGGTCACAACGATCCTGGAAAGCCAGGGAAACAGCCACCTGCACAGTGACGACTGGCACCGTACCATCTACATCGATACCCTTGGGGTGGGGACCACCGATTTTGATCTTCCTGAACCCATGAAAAAGAAACTGGAGCAGTCCGGCCGTACTGGCGCCGAGGCGTATTTTGACTGGTTCGACAAGAAAAAAAACCTGCCTTTGAATCGGCCCTGACACCGTTTAAGCCGGTCTGTTTTTGGCCTATATGATGCACAGACCACTTCCCCGTCGGTGATCTCTTTCAACTGTTCCGGCTTCAGTTTGAACATGGCATTGGGGGTGCCGGCGGCGGCCCAGATCTCTTCGTCTGTCTGCGGTTCATCATTCCCTGGGGACCAACTAAATGACTTCAAACCGGTTTTCGTCCCGGTTCTTTCGGGCCTTGGCGGGATCGAAAATCCGCCCGTTCATGGCGATGTAGGACCCGGGCGGCAGGGTCTGGACCGCGGCCACGGCGCAGCCGATATTAAAGGCCGCATCGCTGGACTTGAACCGGGCCGGCTGCATGGCCCCGGTCAGGATCATGACCTTGTCCGGTATTTCCCGAAGTTTTTTGGCTGTTTCGATCATGGTGTCGGTGCCGTGGGTCAGGATGATCCGTCGGTGGTCATCTGCCGCTATCTTCTCATAGATGAGTTCCCGGTCGGCGTCGGTCATGTCCAGGCTGTCCTTGTGTAAGATGGCATCGAGGGAATAGCTGAAGGTGACGCCCGCCTCTTCAAGGATTTCCCCGATCTTGGGTTCTCCCACCTCAAACGTGCTTTTGCTGTCGAAATAGACTTTGTCGATGGTCCCTCCCACCGTGTAAATCTTGATGTCCATGGCGGTCTCCTTTTTATACGCAGTAGGAATATACGTCTTGCGGGCAAGGATTCTTTCCAAGTGTTGGGCACTTATACCCCGGATGGATCGTATTCGTAAATAAGGGGGTTGTTATGGTCGACAAATTGATATATGAACATATCTTCAGATAAACATAAGCAAGGGGGATGCATGCTGCCGAATCCATCCAATTCTGTCACGGGAGAGACCTGCGGGGTCCGGGTGGTGCATCTGGACCGGGTGAGTCGGGCTCAGGAAGACGTGCCGGACGAAGACCGTCTCGAGCGCATGGCCGGGACCTTTAAAGTGCTGGGCGATCCTACCCGGTTGCGGATCGTCATGGCCCTGCGGGCCGGCGAGATGTGCGTCTGCGATCTGGCGGCCTTTGCCGGCACCAGCGAATCGGCCGTGTCCCACCAGTTGAGACGGTTGAGGGACATGGCCCTGGTCCGCAGACGGCGAGACGGCCAGATTCTTTACTATTCCCTGGACGATGCCCACGTGGCGGCGCTGCTGGGGGTGGCCGAGGCGCATCTGCATGATTGAGAGAGATAGAAGGTGGAAGACTGAAGACTGAAGACTGAAGACTGAAGACTGAAGGCTGAAGGGAGCGATGGGCTTGAGGGCATTCTTGCCGAAACAGCCAACGCCGCCAGCAACGGAAGCAAATTGAAACAAGGAGACCCTTTTCCCATGGAATTGATTTGGAACACACTTATAAACGCCTGGCAACTGCTGCTGGATGCCTCGGTATTTGTTCTTTTCGGCCTTGTGGTCAGCGGACTGCTTCGGGTTTTTCTCAGTCCCCACGCCGTGGTTCGGCATTTCGGGCAGGGTCGGTTTCGATCGGTCTTCAAGGCGGCCCTGCTGGGCATTCCCATTCCATTGTGTTCCTGCGGCGTATTGCCGGCGGCCGTGGCCATGAAAAAACAGGGGGCCAACAACGGGGCCACCACAGCGTTTCTCATCTCCACGCCCGAGTCCGGTGTCGACTCCATTGCCGTGACCTGGGCACTGCTCGATCCGCTCATGACGGTGGCAAGACCCGTGTCGGCCTTTGTGACCGCCGTTGCGGCCGGCATTGCCGAAAACCTCTTCAGCTACCGTTCGGGCGCGGCCGACCCGACCCCGCCAGATCTCAAGTGCGCCGTGGACGGCTGCTGCGACGGCCTGGATTGCGATCCCGAAACCCACCGGAACCATCACAGCCTGTGGGAAAAGATCCGTGCCGGACTGGGTTATGCCTTTACCGATGTCTGGCAGGACATGGCCGGATGGTTTTTCGTGGGGCTATTGCTGGCCGGTGCGATCTCTGCGCTGGTGCCTGACGACGTGCTGATCCGGTATCTCGGCGGCGGCCTGCCCGCCATGCTTCTGATGCTTGTCTTTGGCATACCGTTTTACATCTGTGCCACGGCCTCCACCCCCATCGCCGCCGCTCTGATCCTAAAGGGGGTCAGCCCGGGGGCGGCCCTGGTTTTTCTGCTGGCCGGCCCGGCCACCAACATGGCGTCCCTTACGGTACTGACCGGCGTTTTGGGGAAGCGGGCCACGGCCATCTACCTGTCGGCCATCGCCCTTTGTTCGGTGTTGTTGGGGTGGTCGCTGGATGCGATCTATTCGGCGACGGGGATGTCTGCCCAGGCGCTGGTGGGGCAAGCATCGGAGGTCATGCCCCCCTGGGCCGAATGGATCGGGGCCGTTGGGCTGCTGCTGATTTCCGGAATGCCCGCCGGGCGTCGGCTGGCAAGGTGGATTGAAGAAACCCACCCTTTGACGGCGAAAAAAAAGATCGGGGCTTCTGCAACCATTGAGACGCCGGCCCGCGAAAAAGCCGGCTGAGGGTGCTAAATTTCGGTCTGGTTCGGACCGATGCCCTGCCCCTGGTGTGATCGTGTAAGCATTGGAAGAACATATGATTTCCGTATGTTGACACCTTATGAACAGTTCTCTATAGTAAGCCTTACGGGAATGTGGCTCGGTGGCTTTTTCATGCCGCCTTGCTGACATATTTTTTTTTACATTGCCACCGGACGTTGATGTCCGCGGCCGCCAGAGGGAGTTCTATGGCATCGACGACGGACAAGCAGATCAATGTCTTCTTCACCGAGTTGGTCTCGACCCTGGTTTCGGTCATCGAGCAAAAAGACGTTTTCATGCGGGGGCATGCCGAACGGATTGCCTCCTATTGCACCGGCTTTACACGGATGCTCAAGCTGTCCGAGCAGGCGGAAGTGGATAAGATATACTTTGCCGCCCTGCTTCACGATATCGGGATGGTTTACTTGCCCCTGGAAATCCTGCAGAAAACAGGGAAACTAAACGACGAAGAACTAAGCGTCATCAAGAAACACCCGGTCCTGGCGGAAAATGTCCTGTCCAACATGACCATCCTCAAGGGAACGCTTCCCATGATCCGTCACCACCACGAAGCCTTTGACGGAAGCGGGTATCCGGACGGGCTTCGAGGGGCCGACATTCCGCTGGGTGCAAGGATTATCGCCATTGCCGATTCTTACGATGCACTGACTTCGGTCCGGCCGCACCGGCCTGCGATAGACAGCGAGCAGGCCCTGGCGGTGATTCAGGAAAAGGCCGGTCAACAATACGACCGGGGGCTCGTCAACCGGTTTGCCCGATTCATTCGAAAAGGGGATATGTCGATCCGGGGCCGCAAGACGGAGGAGCCAACGAAGGAGAAAGGCCTGGCGGACTTTATCGACGATGTCATAGAAAAATTCAAGAAGGGCAATGTGGAATTGCCTGTTCTGCCCCAGGTGGTCCATGACGTTCAGGCCGTCATGCGCGAACCGAATTCCAGCAGTGAAGACCTTGCCAACGTCATCGAAAAAGACGCCGTCATTTCAGTGCGGCTTACCGCCGTAGCCAATTCACCCTATTATCGGGGGATCGAGCAGATCACATCGGTGAGGTCGGCCATTTCCAGGCTGGGACTCAAGGAGACCCAGAACCTGATTACCGCCATTGCCAACAAAAATCTTTACGAGACGAAGAATTTCAGATTCCGTAAAGTCATGGAAAACCTATGGGTCCACAGCCTCGCCGTGGGGTATGCCTCCGTGGCCCTGGCCAAGGTCCTCGGCGCATCGGATGAGCAGCACTATTTTTTCATGGGAATTGTCCACGACATCGGGAAAGTGGTGCTGCTCAAGGCGCTGTCCGAAACCATTCCCGCAAAGAGCCAGTTCGAAATGCCTCAGATCAAAAATGCGGTGCAGGAGATCCACGCCGGCTTTGCCGGATCGCTGCTCAAGCGGTGGCGTTTTCCAAAAGAGTTCATCCAGACGGTCATGCAGCACGAGAGCCGGGAGAATGCCGAAGATATGGAAGGCGGCGCACTGGTGTTGAACCTGGCCAACCATATGGCCTATGCCATGGGGCATAAGATTTTCGACGAGGACAAGGCCGAGCCCCTGGAGGAATTGCCCGCCTACGGATTGCTAAAGGTTACCCCCGATACGGTCGATAAGATCAGCCAAGAGGTCAAATCGCTGATGAAGGAGACCGCCCATATTTTCTAGCCGATTGATCTGCCCCCGGCGTTTTTATGCATTCGAATATTTTTGCGTGAGATGGCCATTTCAGATTGCTATCTTCCCCCCCTTTTCAACGGCCGATCCCATGCCGTTAAACCAATTGGACGGGGGTGATTGAAATGGCCCCTTCCGTGATTATCTTTCCAGGCTTCTATCCATCCACGAATCGTTCTTAGGGTGGGTGGAAACGAGTTGACAGACGTAACGGCAGCGTGCCCGGCCGACGGTGATTGTCGGGCCATTGTGGTGCTTCCACATATGGCCCCAGGCCCCGCGCCCGCCATCATGATGAATGGACATGTCCGCCCATGCGCCTCACCGGCGGGCGGCGCCAATGGATGAAAGTACCCTTATGAACCCGATCAACAGAAACGAAAATATTCGCAATATCGCCATTATCGCCCACGTTGACCACGGCAAGACAACCCTGGTCGATGCCATGTTTCGACAGAGCGGCCTATTTCGGGAAGGCCAGTCGGTCAATGACCGGATCATGGACAGCATGGACCTGGAACGTGAGCGTGGCATCACCATTGCCGCCAAAAATTGCAGTGTGGTCTGGAACGGTATCAAGATCAATATCATCGATACCCCCGGCCATGCCGACTTCGGTGGCGAAGTGGAACGGGCCCTGTCCATGGCCGACGGGGCACTGCTCCTGGTGGATGCCTCCGAAGGCCCCCTTCCCCAGACCCGGTTTGTCCTCAAGAAGACCCTGGAAGCGAAGCTGTCCGTTATTGTCGTGATCAACAAAATTGATCGTCAGGACGCCCGTCCCCAAGCGGTGCTCAACGAAATCTACGACCTGTTCATCGACCTGGATGCCGAAGATGATCAACTGGATTTCCCGGTCCTCTATGCCGTGGGTCGATCGGGCGTTGCCAAAAGGAGTCTCGACGGGCCGGAAGAGGACCTTCAATCACTCTTTGAAACCGTGGTGAAAACCATTCCGGGGCCGGCTCACAGCCTTGCTGAACCGTTTCAGATGCTGGTTTCGGATCTGAGCTATTCCGATTATTTGGGGCGCCTGGCCATTGGCCGGGTTTTTCACGGATCGGTCCGTTCAAACGACCAACTGGTCTGCATCGGGGAGAACGGACGGCCGATGCCGCTGAAGGTGACCCGACTGCAGAGCTACGTCGGGCTTGTTTTGGAGGAGGCCGACCAGGTGGCGCCCGGGGACATCGTGGTCCTGTCCGGTATTGATCAGGTCAAGATCGGCGACACCATCTGTCACCGGGATGCGCCCAAGGCCCTTAAGCGGCTGTCTGTAGACGAACCCACGGTTGCCATGCGTTTTTCCATCAACGACTCGCCGTTGAACGGCAGGGAGGGAAAATGGGTGCAATCCAGTAAAATCCGGGAGCGGTTGGTCCGTGAGACCCGCCTCAATGTGGGCATCAAGCTGGAAGAAAATGGCGACAAGGAGAGCTTCGTCGTCAAGGGTCGCGGTGAGTTCCAGATGGCCATTCTCATCGAAACCATGCGGCGCGAGGGGTTTGAGCTGTGCGTGGGACGTCCCGAGGTGATTTTGAAAAAAGAGAACGACCAGGTTCTTGAACCCATTGAACAACTGATGGTGGACTGCGACGAGAACTTTCTGGGCATGGTGACCGAAAAGCTCGCCATGCGAAAGGCCCGTATGACCAACCTGGTCAACCATGGAACAGGTCGGGTGAGGATTCAGTTTTCCGCTCCCGCCAGGGCGTTGATCGGTTATCGGGACGAGTTTCTCACCGACACCAAGGGGACGGGCATCATGAATTCCATCTTTGCCGGTTACGAGCCATACCGGGGCGATTTCCCCACCCGGCGAACCGGCTCCCTGGTGTCCGATCGGCAGGGCAGTGCGGTGCCCTATGCCCTGTTCAATCTTGAACCCCGGGGGCAGATGTTTATCGAGGCGGGTGCTTCGGTCTACGAGGGGATGATCGTTGGTGAACACAACCGGGACAATGACATCGACGTCAATCCCTGCAAGGAAAAGAAATTGACCAATATGCGGGCATCCGGAAAAGACGACGCCGTTGTCTGTACACCGGTGCGGCCCATGACCCTGGAACGGGCCATCCACTTCATTCGGGAGGATGAACGGGTGGAGGTGACGCCCAAGTCGATTCGGCTTCGAAAGGCCGTTCTCAACGCCCAGCAGAGGCGAAAAAATAGGTAACCCCAAGAGGACAAGCCACTTTTCCGGGACAATTCCCCCCTTCCGCTCTTGGTTTTTGCGGGCAACGCGTTTTCGCCGAAATGGATGCCCGAGGACGAGATTGTTGGGTAAGGTACATAATTTCTTGACAAAACCATGAATTTTTGAAAAATGATGTATGTCACAAGCCAACAACTCAAAAAATCATCCGGGGGAGCAGGGTCATGGCGCTTACAAAAGCACAGATTGCCGAGGCAATTCAGGACGAGAGCGGGTTCACCAGAAAGCGGTCTTCGGAACTGGTTGAAACCCTGCTGGAAATCATTAAACAGACCTTGGCAAATGGCCAAGATGTCATGATCAGCGGCTTTGGAAAGTTCTGCGTCAACGAAAAAAGAGAACGCAAAGGGCGCAACCCCGCCACCGGAGACGCCATGATGCTGGCTCCCCGACGGGTGGTGACCTTCAAGTGTTCCGGCAAACTCAGGGATAAGGTGAACGGCGACTAGAGGCGGTGCCCATTGATGCCGGTTTGTGCCCGGCCTCTGGAAAAGACACCTTTGCCTTGCACACCCCGACCCACCGATAGAATCTCTCCAACATGCGTGTATCCCGATGGGCATCCCCCCTGCCTCGAGACAGGGGGGATGCCCGTTGTGTCCCATGACAACCAATCGGGTTGAAACCGCAATACTCAAACACATCGTCGACAAAAGAAAGATTCTGGTTCCTCGCTATTTCGTGTGGGGGCCAGGAGGGTGTCGGGGG
>JAEINQ010000139.1 GCA_016342285.1 Desulfobacterales bacterium | reverse complement strand
CATGAAGACCATCGACGGCAACACGGCAGCGGCCCACGTGGCCTACGCCATGAGCGATGTGGCCAACATCTACCCCATCACCCCGTCTTCACCCATCGGGGAGATCTGTGACGAGTGGGCGGCCGCGGGACGGAAAAATATCTTCGGCCAGCCGCTTTTGATACGCCAGCTTCAAAGCGAGGCCGGGGCCGCGGGGTCGGTTCACGGTGCCCTGGCGGCCGGCGCGCTGACCAGCACCTACACGGCCAGCCAGGGATTGCTCCTGATGATTCCGAACATGTACAAGATGGCCGGCGAGCTGTTGCCGGCCGTGCTTCATGTGACGGCCCGGGCCATTGCGGCCCATGCCCTGTCGATCTTCGGCGATCACCAGGATGTGATGGCCGTGCGTCAGACCGGGTTTGCCCTGTTGGCGTCCAATTCGGTCCAGGAGGCCCAGGACATGGCCCTGGTGGCCCACCTTGCAGCCATTGAGGCCAGCGTGCCCTTTGTGCATTTCTTCGACGGGTTCAGGACCAGCCATGAGATCCAAAAGATCGAGTTGATTGATTATGCGGATATGGCCGCCCTGGTCAATAGGGAAGCGGTGGCGGCGTTTCGGGCCCGGGGCGCCAACCCCGAGCGTCCCGAGCTTCGGGGCACGGCGCAAAACCCCGACATCTACTTTCAGGGCCGTGAGACGGTCAACCCCTACTATGAGAAGGTGGCGCGGATCGTGGCCCAATACATGACCAAGGTTTCGGCGCTGACGGGCCGGCCCTATGCGCCCTTTGACTACGTGGGCGCCGCCGACGCCGAACATGTGATCGTTTCCATGGGATCGAGCTGCGAGACCATCGAAGAGGTGGTCAACCACCTGGCGGCAGCCGGGCAAAAAGTCGGCCTGATCAAGGTTCGTCTCTACCGGCCTTTTGCCCCGGAATACTTCTTTTCCGTGCTGCCCGAATCGTTGCAGGTGCTCACGGTCCTCGACCGGACCAAGGAGCCCGGTGCCCTGGGCGATCCGCTCTACCAGGACCTGTGCACGGCCTTTGTGGAAAAGGGCAAAATGCCGAAAATTCTCGGCGGCCGATACGGCCTTGGCTCCAAGGAGTTCACCCCGGCCATGGTCAAATCGGTTTTTGACAACATGGCCGCAACCGAGCCGAGAAACCATTTCACCGTAGGCATCGACGACGACGTCTCTCATACCTCCCTGGCTGTCACCCCGGGCTTTGACGTGGCCCCGGAAGGCACGGTGCAGTGCAAGTTCTGGGGGTTAGGGGCCGACGGCACGGTGGGGGCCAACAAGAGCGCCATCAAGATCATCGGCGACAACACCGACATGTTCGCCCAGGCTTACTTTGCCTACGACAGCAAAAAGAGCGGCGGGGTGACCATCAGCCACCTGCGCTTTGGCAAGACCCCGATCCAGTCCACCTACTGCATCGACGCGGCCGACTACATCGCCTGCCACAAGTCGGGCTATGTGGACAGCTACGACGTGCTTGAAGGGATCAAAGACGGCGGCACCTTTGTCTTGAACTCCGAATGGAGCGCCTCGGAGATGGAAGAACGGCTGCCTGCGTCCATGCGTCGGACCATTGCCGAAAAACGGCTCAAATTCTACAATATCGACGCCGTGGCCATTGCCGGCGAAGTGGGTCTGGGAGGGCGGATCAACATGATCATGCAGACGGCCTTTTTCAAACTGGCCAACGTGATCCCCGTCGACGAGGCCATCGGGTATTTAAAGGGCCAGATCGAAAAGCTCTTCAGCAAAAAAGGCGAAAACATCGTCAAAATGAACTGGGACGCCGTTGACCGGACCTTAGAACACCTCCAGGCGGTTGACTACCCGGCCAGCTGGGCCGATGCCGGCCAGCCGGCGGCAACCGCTGTCGACGAGCCCGACTTTGTTAAAAACGTGATCCGGCCGATTCTGGCCGGAGGGGGCGACAAGCTGCCCGTGTCGGCCTTTAGCGTTGACGGGATCTTTCCCGTGGGCACGACAAGGTATGAAAAGCGCGGTGTGGCCATCAACGTGCCCGAATGGGTCATGGACAACTGCATCCAGTGCAACCAGTGCGCCATGGTCTGTCCCCACGCAGCGATCCGGCCGGTGCTGGTCACCGAAGAGGAGCTGGCCGCGGCCCCGGCCGGGTTTGAGGCCAAAAAGGCCGTGGGAAAAGAGCTTGCCGGCTATCAGTTTCGCATGCAGGTCTTTGCCGAGGACTGCCTGGGATGCGGCAACTGCGCCGATATCTGTCCGGCCAAGCAGCCGGCCCTGGTCATGCGGCCCATCGCCACCCAGCTCGAAACCCAGGTGCCCTGCCAGCGCTACGCCTCGACGCTTGCGGTCAGAGACAATCTGACCCGGCGCACCACGGTCAAGGGGAGCCAGTTTGTCCAGCCCCTGCTGGAGTTCTCCGGGGCATGCGCCGGCTGCGGCGAGACCCCCTATGCCAAGCTCATCACCCAGCTCTTTGGCGAGCGGATGGTGATCGGCAACGCCACGGGGTGTTCATCCATCTGGGGCGGCAGTGCGCCGTCCATTCCCTATTGCGTCAACAGCGACGGCTATGGACCCACCTGGGGCAACTCGCTCTTTGAAGACCCGGCCGAGTTCACCTACGGCATGCTCTTAGGCGCCCTGCAGCAGCGCAACCGCCTGGTCGATCTGGCCAAAAAGGCCGCGGGCACCGAAATCGACACCGAGGTAAAAGAGGCCCTTGCCGGCTGGCTGGAAAACATGGGTGACCCGGCCGGTTCGCGCCAGTACGGCGACCGGCTCAAAGCCCTTTTGCCCCAGTTTGCGGACAATGCCCTGCTGGCCGAGATCGCCTCCCTGTCCGGGCATTTTTCCAAGAGAAGCTACTGGATATTCCTCGGTGACGGGGCCGCCTACGACATCGCCTTTGGCGGCATCGACCACGTGCTGGCCTCGGGTGAGGACATCAACGTCATGGTCTACGACACCGAGGTCTATTCCAACACGGGCGGGCAGAGTTCCAAGGCCACCCCCACCGGGTCCATTGCCAAGTTTGCCGCCAGCGGCAAAAAGACGGCCAAAAAAGACCTGGGCGCCATGGCCATGACCTACGGCTACGTCTATGTGGCCAGCGTCGGCATGGGGGCCAACAAGCAGCAGTTGATCAAGGCGTTGACCGAGGCCGAAGGCTACGACGGACCGAGCCTGATCCTGTGCTATGCGCCGTGCATCAACCATGGGATCAAAAAGGGGATGGGAAAGACCCAGGCCGAGACGGCCCTGGCTGTTGCCAGCGGCTACTGGCCCCTGTACCGGTTCAACCCGGCCCTGACCGCCGAGGGGAAAAACCCCTTTGTCTTGGACGCCAAGGACCCCGACGGCAGCCTGCGCGAATTCTTGCGCGGCGAGGTCCGCTATGCCGCCCTGGAAAAGACGTTCCCGGAAGAGGCGGCCCGGCTCCACGGGCAACTGGAAAAGGAGTTTGCCGAGCGCTACCTGCGCATGAAGCAGATGGCCGCGGCCGTCCCGCTGGCCGTGGCCGTCAGTCAGGCGCCGCCCGAGGGCGGGGCAGGGG
>JAEINQ010000054.1 GCA_016342285.1 Desulfobacterales bacterium | reverse complement strand
CCCTGACATTGTTTTTGGGCATAACATACCCCAAAATTGGCCCTTGACTTTCCACGGATTAACTTTGTGGTTTCAAACGCCTTCATGCTCTTCGTGTCCTTCGTGGTGAAAAGTGGCGTTTTTTCAGGTCTGTCAACTTTAGGCATCTCACACGTTAGTGCATTTTAGGCATCGGCCCCAACCGGGCCGAAGGCCGCATCTGAAATGGCCGACTGTTCCCTTCTGTAAATGGCAGGAAAACCGGTTGCCGGGCTGGATGAGGCCTTCCTTCCCACATAGGCCACTTCCTTTTTGATGATCTTTTCCAGGCGGTGGCGCACAAACTGCCAGCCACCCATGTTTTCAGGCTCCTCCTGGACCCAGAGCCATTGGGTCGCCTTCTTGTATGTCGAGGTGATTTTTTCCAGTTGTTGTGCCGGAAAAGGGTAAAACTGTTCCAGCCTCAAAATGGCCGTATCTTTCACGGCTGCTTTTTCCCGATGCAAGAGCAGTTGATAATAGAGTTTACCCGAACACAAAATGACTCTTCGGGCCGTTTCGAATCCGGGGGCGTCGCCCAAGACCTCCCGGAAGCTTCCGGCCGTAAAATCCGTGACCGTCGACACGGCCTGGGGATGTCGCAGCAGGCTCTTGGGGGTCATGAGCACCAGCGGTTTTCTCCAGTCGCTTTTCATCTGGCGCCGCAACAGATGAAAGTATTGGGCCGGGGTGGTCAGGTGGCAGACCTGCATGTTGTCACCCGCACAGAGTTGAAGAAAGCGTTCGAGACGGGCACTGGAATGTTCCGGGCCCAGCCCTTCCCAACCGTGGGGGAGCAGCATCACCAGTCCGCTCAATCGCTCCCACTTGGATTCTCCGCTGGCAATGAACAGATCGATAATCCCCTGGGCGTTATTGGCAAAATCTCCGAACTGGGCTTCCCACAGGGTGAGGCAGTTGGGCTGGACCGACGAATAGCCGTATTCAAATCCGAGGACACCGACTTCGGCCAAAAGGCTGTTGAAGACATGAAACGGGGCCTGCCCCTCCCCCAGGGCGTTTAGCGGAACAAACCGGCTGCCGGTCTTCGGATCGGTCAGCACGCAGTGCCGCTGGCTGAAGGTGCCGCGCCCCACATCCTGACCGCTGAGGCGAACGGAATGTCCTTCCTCCAGAAGAGACGCCATGGCCAGGGCTTCGGCATTGGCCCAGTCAATCCCTTCTCCTTTTACAACGGCGTCCCTTCTGTTTGAAAGGAGTTTATCGATCTTTCGGTGGACGGCAAACCCGGGCGGCAGGGTGGCCAGCTTTTTAGCGAGCGATCCGAGCCGCTTCCTGGAAATTGCGGTCTTTACCGGCTCGTGGGAATATTTTCCGTGAAAACCATCCCAGTTTTCGTAATACCGGTTTTCCGGGAAAGGGCATTCGCTGCCGTGGACCGTATCATAGGCCGCCTCGAGTTTGCCGGCGATTACCGCTTCGATCCGCACCACCTCGTCGGCTGAGACCACCTTCTCTTCCACAAGGCGGCGGCTGTATATCCGGTTGAGAGGCTCGCGCTGCCGGATCCGGTCGTACATGAGCGGCTGGGTGAAATACGGTTCGTCCCCTTCGTTGTGGCCGTACCGGCGGTAGCAAACGACATCGATGACCACGTCCTTATGGAATTCATGCCGGTATTCGGCGGCCAGCCGGGCCACATGCACCACGGCCTCCGGGTTCTCTCCGTGAACGTGAAAGATGGGAACCATGAGCATTTTGGCCACATCCGTGGAATAACGGGTGGAACGGGCATCTTCGGGAAGGGTGGTGTAACCGATCTGGTTGTTGATGACGATATGAATGGTACCGCCGGTTTGATACCCTTTGAGCTGGGACATGTTCAGGATTTCGGCCACCACCCCCTGCCCGGCAAAGGCGGCGTCCCCGTGAATGAGGATGGGAAGCGTGCTCCGTTCCAAATCCTGGACCAACTCCTGGCGGCCTCTGGCGATTCCCTGGACCACCGGGTCGACGGCCTCAAGATGACTCGGGTTATTCACCAGAAACATTCGGATCGGGTGACCATCGACGGTCACCCGGTCGGAAAGGTATCCGTTGTGGTACTTAACATCCCCTGAGCCGGTCAGCGCATCGGGGTCATAGCAACTTTCAAACTCGGAAAATATCTCCCCGTAGGGCCGGTTCAACGTGTGTGCCTGGACGTTCAGTCGGCCCCTATGGGCCATGCCGAGAATGATCTCCCGGTTCCCGAGCGCCGCGGACTGCTCCACAATGGTGTCGAGCATCGGAACCACGGCGTCCCCGCCTTCCAGGGAAAAACGGGTGACCCCCACATATTTCTTGTTGAGAAACTCTTCAAAAAGGGCCGCTTCGGACAGTTTTTCCAGGATGCGGCGCCGGGCACCGGCATCGAGTTCCAGCTGGTTTCGGACCGGCTCCATTTTTTCCTGCAGCCACTGCTGTTCGGTGGGATCCTGCAGATGCATGTACTCCACGCCCACACTTCGGCAATAGGTTTCCTTGAGCGTTTTGACAATCTCCTTAAGGGGGGCTTTCCTCACGCCCGGAATCTGCGGCGTAAAAAACGTTTTCTCAAGATCGTCTAATGAAAGGTCGAAGGCCTCCAGCTCGAGAAAGGGGTGTTCCGTGGGACATTGGGTAAGCGGGTCCATACAGGCCAGAAGGTGTCCGATATTCCGATACCGGTAGATCAGCGCCTGTACGCTGGCCTGCAGCAGCGAATGGGCGGGATCGGAGGTGTCGATGTCCGACCCGCCACCGGCATGGCCGATCTCAAACCCCTTGAAAAAATATTGCCAGTCTCGGGGCAACGAATCCGGCGCTTTTTTCCACTGCCTGTACTGTGCGTCGATGAAGTCGGCATTCAACGCCTCGGGCACATCAGTGCTCATTGCAAATCTCTCCTTTATTTGTAATCTTGATACATTCGTAAAAAACTCGTTGGCTCTTCGCTGTTTCATATGGGTGAAATTGTTCCCGCCACGGCCAGGAGGGTGCCGGCTCGCGGCTCGGAACTGTTTGAGCCGCTTAGTGCCCGTTACCCCGGACAGAAACCCATCGGGCTGCAGATGCTTCTTAACAATTCAAAATATCAGCCTTTTCTATTGAAAGAGGGCGCTGTCCGGGGTTACGGTCGCTTAGCGATGAGTTTTTCGGGCCGCGAGCCGGCATCCTCCTGGCCCCCACACGAAATAACGAGAAACCAAATCGTTTTTAACCGCGACGACATTTATCTTAACTGGTGCCGCTTTCGCCGCTGAGCTAAACGAGGCGGCTGACTCGATACTTCTTATTAAACCCAACGGGATGATAGGACAGTTTGGCCTTGCGCAGCCCTTCGTTTCCCAAGTCCTGTTCCCGATTCGCATATTTTATCGCTTCGCCCGAATGCGATAAAAATACTTGGTTAATGGCCTGGTAGACCCCCTTGTACTCCTGATTCCCCTTTTCGAAATGGATCAACAGGGTATCTTGAGGCATTTTCTCGGCAACCGTGTAGGCAACCATCTTCCGATCGACAAAGAGGGCGCCACCCAAAATCCCGGTGAGATTTTCCCAATGATTCAAAATCTTCAAAATCACACGATTTTCCGCCTCAAGGGCTTCGGAGGCTTCGCAGTCCCGCCAGGTACACCAGTCTTCCTGCATCCCCAGGGCCATATGGATCATATCTTTTGTGAAAGCGATATATTCAAAATCATATTTTTTTTTAAATTGGTTGAAAAGATTTTTCTTTTTGTGGAATCGGTTTCCTTTGAGATCGATGAGGTCGGTTTTATCGTATAGATAATCCCAGTGCTCTCTGGATTCCTGGACATCGATACGGCCGTCGGACGCCTTTTCCCAGATGCCTGCCAACATTTCCGGCACCCGCAGGAAAACGGCATCGGTGGGTATGTGGTCTTTCAATGTTTTCTTCCAGTCCGTTCCGGTCCACGGCCCCACGGGCGCCCAGTAGATCGTTTCCGGAATCGTCCGTCGAATCCAGAAATGGCTCTCTTCCCACGCCCATTCCAGTCCGTAGATATCAGCCCAACCCCAAAGATTGATAAAGCTATAGTCTGAAAATTTTTCAGGACACCGGCCCAAGACGTTCAAATATTCCCTTTGCCTGTCCATGCCTATGGGATGAAAACGCATTGTCATGATTCAATTCCCTCCGCACCCTATACCCGGAAAATTGGACCGGGGAATTTGCAAACCTTATGCCAGCCACCCCCTGAAGACCTCCCCCTATATTGACATATTTGTTGCGGCTGTATAGTTTTTTTTCCACGACACTCAAAATCTGGGGAAAGCTGCCACGGGGTGGGAGCCGTTTTTCAAGCCATCCGGTCGTTCAATGTCGTAATGGGTTCTGTCACGGACCATAGGATATGAAAATGGGAAAACAGCTATTGCTTGTCGGTGGTGGCCACGCACACATGATGACCCTGGCAGCGCTGCATACGTTCATTGAAAAAGGGCATGGGGTGACCGTGATCGGTCCCTCGGCATATCACTATTATTCCGGGATGGGACCCGGAATGCTGGGAAAAACATACACCCCTGAGGATATCCGGTTTGCCACCCAACGCCTGGTGGAAGCCCAGGGAGGAAAATTTATCCTCGGCAAAGCAGCCCGGGTAGACCCTGGCAATCACATTGTCGCCCTGGAATCGGGCCAAGAGGTCCCCTATGATGTGGTTTCGTTCAACGCCGGCAGCCAGGTCCCCCCATTGGGCGC
Organism: Desulfobacterales bacterium; assembly: GCA_016342285.1. GTDB lineage: Bacteria > Desulfobacterota > Desulfobacteria > Desulfobacterales > JAEINQ01 > JAEINQ01. The sequence goes on along the minus strand of JAEINQ010000054.1, from coordinate 42,978 downwards.
CCAAAGGGACACGAACAACATCTATTCCGTAAAGCCCATCGAAAGGCTCCAGGTGGCCCAGGCGCAGCTTGAAGCGCTTCTTTCGGTCAGACCCATCCGGGTCGGAATCATCGGCGGCGGCCCATCGTCTGCTGAGGTAGCAGGAAACGTCTGGAGGCTTGCCGTCGATTTGGGGAAAAATACCGCCGACATCAAAATCTTTTCAGGCCACACATTCATGGGTCGATTTCCAAACGGAATCCGGAAAAGAGCCATCCGGTCCTTGTCAAGCAGGGGGATCAAGATTTTTGAGCACGCCCGTGTTCAGGAAATCAAGGGTGGCGGCGTGATTCTGGAAACCGGGGAGAAGCACGAACTTGATTTTCATTTTCTGGCGCTTGGCGTCAAACCCTGTGCCATCTTCGGGGCTTCCGGCCTGCCGACGGGTCCCGAAGGTGGACTGCGGGTGAATCAATTCCTCCAGAGCCCGGCATATCCGGACATATTCGGCGGCGGAGACTGCATTTATTTCCAGGATCAGCCCTTAGATAAAGTGGGCGTCTATGCCGTTCGGGAAAATCCCGTTCTTTTGAACAACCTCATGGCCCAACTCGACGGCACGGCCCTAATGCCCTTTGATCCCGGCGGTGACTACCTGTTGATTTTCAACATGGGTGACGGCACCGGCATTTTGCACAAAAAGGGGGTCACCATCGGGGGAAAACCGGCGTTCATGATTAAAGATTACATCGACCGGCGCTTCATGCGCAAGTTTCAGTCCCTGGAAAAGAGAAATATCTGATGCGAACCTATTGGTTTTCCCTCTTTTATTCAGCCACCCTGTTCTTAAGTGGCCCCGCATTCGGGCTTTCGGACACATTCAAGGACAACATATACAACCCGGGGAACCTGAAACCCATCGACAGCACCGTCAGGGTGAAAGTGGGGGATAGGGCACCCGATTTTACCCTGCCCGCCGTGTCAGGTGAAAAGATTTCCCTTCGATAAACAGGGGATATTAAGATATGTCCAAGTCAATGACATCAACAAGAGACCGGATCTGAAGGATCTTGTCGATGCCCTTGAGCGTGTGAAGAATCCACGCCCATAGGAAGAACGATTCGCGGATGGGCACCCATCGTCGTTTCCAATTCATAAATGTGATTTTTTGTCCAATTATGGATGGAAACTAGTGAACTTTCAACTGTTGCTGAAGCCAGGTCTTAACCTCGCCGTCGATGGCATAGACCCCCTTGTTGTGTCCCACCGATTCCAAAAATCGCCCCTCCATTCCGGCGGGCATGCGGATGGTGGCCAGTTCCACGGCATCTTCCGAGTTTCTTCGGATGAGATAGATCACCGGGTCATGCCAGGTATTGACCACAAAATAGGTGGAATAGTCTCGCTTGGATCGAATGACCTGCTTGCCCAGGGCCGGGTTATTGCCCCATTCCAGATACCGCATCACGGCGTCCTCGGGGGTCATCTCCCATTCGATGTCGTTGATAATGTTCAGGTTTTGCCTGATATCGTTTAGTTCCATGACGGAATCCTCCTTTGGGATTGGGTCGTAATTGCTTGTTAAAAGAACATAGGCGTTTTCTGCCCGGGGTCAAGCTGCACAAGCTGTGCCGCATTTGCCGCGAGAGGCGTTAACAAGGATTGTAAAAATCTCGTTTTTTTGATAACCTTATCTAATTAAGGCTGTTTGAAGGCCGGTGAACGCCCCGAAAAGCACCTTTTACCAGCAACGGAAGCGCCCTCTGCCTATCTCCCGGGAGTTCATGTCGACCCAGACATGGTCAAACGTCTCATGAGACATGAACTGTCTCATGAAGGCGATCAAAGCGGCACATTCGCGTTTTTATGCAACAATATCAGAAAAATAAATCATAAGACGCGGCATTTTCACTTCGTGTGCCGAGGAAAATGTATCATCGCCGACAGCAATTTACGGACGGACGACGCCACTTCCTGGCGGGTAAATATAAAAACCAAACGATTTCAGAATATTGGCTTGGTACTGGCATGACTTTCGGATTCTGGCATAGATCTTGATTAGGTACCTGACAGGATATGAAAAAAGAACAACCAGGCACCGCAGCCCCCAGCTAGTTGGAGAAAGTCACTCGTGAGGCCCTGCAACGACAATATTCAGCATGCCCTGGAACTGGCAGAAAAAATGATCGCACTGGCCGACCAGGGGGACGCCGACCGTGAAGATGTCGGGTGCGGCATACTCTACGGTATGCTGCGTGATTCGGCCTACAAACTCATGAAGCTGGCAGAAGAAGAAAAAAAGGCGCATATACACAAAGGGTGGTGGGTCGATGAATGCCACCCCAGCTAACCCATCCGGGAGCCGGTCTCCCGACCAACCGTCACACACAACCATATAGGAGGAAACCGTGGCAACGTTAAAGGGAAGTCAGACCGAAAAAAATCTACTCCTCTCCTTTGCCGGAGAATCCCAGGCCAGAAACCGTTACACCTATTTTGCCAGCAAGGCCAAGAAGGACGGATACGTCCAGATCGCCGATATCTTCGCCGAGACGGCGGACCAGGAAAAAGAGCACGCCAAACGGTTCTTCAAGTTTTTGGAAGGCGGCGAAGTCGAAATCACTGGCGCTTTCCCGGCCGGTGTTGTCGGGAGCACCCTTGAAAATCTGAAAGCCGCGGCAGCCGGGGAACATTACGAGCACACCGAAATGTACCCGGATTTTGCCAAGATCGCCCGTGGGGAAGGATTTGAAGCCATCGCCATGGTCTTTGAAGCCATCTGCGTCGCTGAAAAACAGCACGAAAAGCGCTATGTTGACCTGGCCGCCAATATCGAAGCCGGCCGCGTTTTCAAGCGTGAGATGTCCGTCAAGTGGCGATGCCGCAACTGCGGGTATGTTCACGAGGGACCGGAAGCACCGGAAATGTGTCCGGCTTGCGCCCACCCCAAGGCCCATTTCGAATTGCTGGGTGAGAACTGGTAAGTCGACTGCCTGCCCCTGTTCTTTGGAAGACGGGGGCAGGGCTCTAACCTGCATAACCAAACCCAAAAGGAGGAAGTCATGGCAAAACAGCTGGAAGTCTATAAATGTGAGCTTTGCGGAAACATCGTCGAGGTCCTTCATGGCGGCGACGGCGAACTGGTATGCTGCGGCCAGCCCATGAAACTCTTGGCGGAAAACACCGTGGACGCCGCAAAGGAAAAACATGTCCCGGTCATCGAAAAAGTCGACGGCGGGGTCAAAGTCAAAGTCGGCGGCGTTCCCCATCCCATGGAAGAAAAACATTATATTGAATGGGTCGAAATCATCGCGGACGGCAAGGCCTACCGCCAGTTTCTCAATCCGGGCGATGCGCCGGAGGCCTTTTTCTGCGTCGACGCCGCCCAGGTAACGGCGCGCGAGTACTGCAATATTCACGGCCACTGGAAGGCCTGATCGGTCACGGGAGGGGCCGGTCCACCGCTGCCCCCCGGTCCCGGCCCGGCCTTGGCTTTTTATCGTACCCTTCCTCGAATCGGTTTTTGAGTAGCTGGAACCCATTTAGTGCCGGCACTCAGCACAGGAGGTGTTCCCATGACCAGTTGGAAATGCGCAAACTGCGGCTATGCATTCGAAGCCGACGCACCACCGGATCAATGCCCGTCCTGCAAAGAAAAATGTGAGTTTATAGACAACACATGCTACACCCCTGATTGTTCGGCCGAAGGCGTTGACCACAGGATCAAATAGATATCGACCATCAGACATCCCACCATGACAACGAACAGTATCGAAAGCGGAGAAGACAATCATGGCCAAAGCACTGGTGATATACGCCACACGATCCGGTGAAACGGAGAAAATCGCCGGTTTCATCGCCGAAGGACTGCGCATGGCGGGCGTAGACGCAGACGTCTTGAAGGTCAGCGACGTTAAGTCCGAAACGCAACTGGAGGGCTTTGACGCTGTCGTGCTCGGCTCGGCCACCTACCACGGCGACATGCTCCAGAGCATGAAGACCCTGCTCTTTATCGCCGAAAAGGCAAAGCTGGAAGGCCGCGTCGGTGGTGCCTTCGGTGCTTTCGGCTGGAGTGGCGAGGCCCCCGAGCGGATCCACGATACCATGAAGCATATCTTTCATATGGAGATGACCAGCGATCCCCTGCGACTCAAATCGACCGCACTCGGCGGCGGCATCCAGATGGCCCAGGACTACGGTCGCGCCATCGCCAAGAAACTAAACCCATGACAGCCCGTTTCGCCCGAAGTGGCGGCGGCTGCCCAGCATCCATATAGGAGGGTACCATGTCCACACCCAAACACTGCCCCGGTTATGAACAGTTCAAACACTTGGCATCTTTTAAATGCAAGTGCCCGGCCTGCGGCAGAGAAGTGGAAATATTTTCCGACGAGTTCGATAAAACCCATACCTGCAAAGACTGCGGTGGGGCTATCGATTTTTCCCAATGCACCCTGGACAGCCAGGCCTGATCCCGTCCGCCCACTGATCCCGGAAACAGCCACCCAAACCCCGCAGGGAACGGGTCCGAAGCAACACTGACGCGCCGTCATTGATCATTGGCCTCCGCAATGATCCGCGGGCCGTTAAACGACGCTAGAGGTGCGCCTTGGCGGGGCAAAACCTCGAACAGACGACTAAATCCCCGCATTTATACAAAAAATACTGGCTCAGTGGATCAGGGCTCAGAGGGCCTGGATTCTTGAAACGGATTTAAAGCAACCCGTAAGAATGCGGGAGAGATTTCCAAATCTGCGGTATCATCCCATCCCCGCCGCAGCCCAAGGAGGATTCGATGGATGTTGTAATGCTTTCGCGACTGCAATTTGCTGCCGCGACCATGTTTCATTTTCTCTTCGTCCCGCTGACACTGGGGCTTTCCATTCTTGTGGCCATTATGGAAACGCGCTACGTCCAGACCGGGGACGAAACCTACCTGGCCATGACCAAATTCTGGGGCAAGCTCTTTTTAATCAATTTCGCCTTAGGCGTCGTCACCGGCATTACCCTGGAATTCCAGTTCGGCACCAACTGGTCGCGATACAGCGCCTATGTTGGCGATGTTTTCGGAAGCCTTCTGGCCATTGAGGCCAGCGTCGCCTTTTTCCTGGAATCGTCCATGATCGGCATCTGGATTTTCGGGTGGCGCAAGCTCAGCGCCAAAGCCCACGCCACGGTCATGTGGCTGGTAGCGGCAGCCGGCAATATTTCGGCCATCTGGATCCTGACGGCCAATGGCTGGATGCAACATCCCGTCGGATACACCATTCGCAACGGCCGCGCCGAGATGGTGGACTTTCTTGCCGTTATCACCAACAAGTTCGCCCTGTTGGAATTTTTTCACACGGTCGGCTCGGCCTGCCTCCTGGCCGCCTTCTTTGTTATGGGCATCAGCGCCTACCACCTTCTCAAAAAACAGCACATTGAGGTCTTTACCCGATCCTTCCGTCTGGCACTGGTTTTCGGACTGATCTTTTCGGTGTTCACCGCCATCAACGGCGACTGGCATGCCGTCCATGTCACCAAGGTCCAGCCGGCCAAACTGGCCGCCATGGAGGCCCACTGGGAAACCCGCTCCAGGGCTCCCATTCACCTCTTCGCCATTCCGGACGAAAAGAACGAGCGGAATCGGGTTGAGATCGGATCGATTCCCGGCATGCTGAGCCTGCTGGGGTTTCATGACGCCAACGCCGAAGTGAGGGGTCTGAAGTCATTTGCCAAAGATGAGCGACCGCCGGTACTGATCACCTTTATCGCCTTTCGGGTCATGGTGGCCCTGGGCACCCTCTTCCCGATCCTGATGATTTGGGGGTTCGCCCGTCGCAACAAGCTGCTGGAAAGCCCGCTATACCTCAAAGCGATGCTGCTGGCCATTCCGCTGCCTTACATCGCCATTGAAATGGGATGGGTGCTGGCAGAAGTCGGACGCCAGCCCTGGATCGTCTACGGCCTGATGAAAACAGCCGATGCCGCATCTCCGGTGGCCGCCTCCCAGGTTGCCGTCAGCCTGGTCGCCTTTGTCCTGGTCTACGGCCTGCTGGGCGCAATGGGCATTTTCCTGATGGTAAAAAACGTTCGGAAGGGCCCCCCGACGATATCGCCACGGGCCATTTAACCGATTCCCGACAATGGGCGACGCGGGACGACATACGCCCCGTCATCTGCAGCCAACACTGCGGATAAGCAAAACTAAGGAGCACATCAATGGATTTACAGACAACATGGTTCTTCCTATGGGGACTGTTATGGGCCGTTTTCTTCATGACGGACGGATTCGACTTCGGCGTCGGCACCCTTTACCCGTTTCTCGGAAAAACCGATGAAGACCGGCGCATCATGATCAACACCCTGGGGCCTCTGTGGGACGGCAACGAGGTCTGGCTAATCACGGCCGGCGGCGTCACCTTCGCGGCCTTTCCAACGGTCTATGCCGTCATGTTTTCCTCGCTCTACTCGGCCCTGATGCTGATCCTGTTCGCCCTGATTCTGCGAGGGGTTTCCTTTGAATTCAGGAGCAAGGTAGACGATCCACGCTGGCACAGGCTATGGGACGGTTGCATCTTTTTCGGCAGTTTGTTGCCGGCGGTGCTTTTCGGTGTGGCTTTCGCCAATATTTTCCAAGGCCTGCCCATTGACGGACGGGGAATTCTCCAGGGGAATCTGCTGACCCTGCTCAACCCCTACGGCCTCTTGGGCGGGGTCCTGTTTCTGCTATTGTTTCTGCAGCACGGCGCCCTGTGGCTCGCCATACGAACCGAAGGCGCCCTTCAGCAGCGTGCCGTGGCCACGGGTAAAATGATCTGGCCGGCCCTGCTGGTGGTGGCAGTCATCTTTCTGATCGCCTCCTGGTTTGCCACGCCGCTATACGCCAACTACCTGGCCCACCCGGCACTGTTCCTGGTTGTGGGGGCCACCGTGGCCGCCCTGGTCGCCATCGTGGTCTTTCTGGTCAAGGGGATGTACGGCAGGGCCTGGCTGGCATCGGCCGCGACCATTGTCGGCACCACCTTTTTCGGGATCATCGGCCTCTTTCCCAACATGTTTCCATCCAGCTTAAGGGCCGCCTACTCCCTGACGGCCTTCAACGCCTCGTCAAGCCCCCTGACCTTGAAAATCATGCTGACCGTGGTGCTGATCTTCATTCCGGTAGTCATCGCCTACCAGGTTTGGGCGTATCGGATGTTCACCACCAAGGTGACCGTCAGCGACCTGGGTTACGACGAGGCCTATTGATACCGTACCATGACACCCGGCCTGATTTGTGGTAAGAATAATGGATCTGCGGACATGGGCCGCTGCCTGTCCGGCCCTGGCACGGCCCGGCATTTCACCCCAAGACAAGGAGTTCCCATGTTCCCTCTCAAATACCTGGCCATTTTAATGACCGCTCTGTTTCTCGCCACGGGATCGGCAGCCGAAGAAAGCTGGCCCATGCAGCAGGAAAACAAAGGAGAGGCCCAAATCGTCATCAACGGCGGCAAAACTGGCAATGTCCCTTTCCCCCATCATGCCCATCAGCGCTCTCTGTCGGATTGCAAGCCCTGCCATGAGCTCTTTCCCCAAGAGAAAGGCGCGGTTGAAAAGCTGAAAGCAGACGGACGGCTAAAGAAGAAATTGGTCATGAAAACTTGCCAGAGTTGCCACCGGAAGATTAAAAAGACCGGAGAAAAAAGCGGGCCGATCGGGTGCAAGGACTGTCACAGCATTCGGTAAGGTAACCACGGCCACAGGATGCGGATACCAACAGTGAATTGAAAAACAATGTCGGATGACCGGGTGTTACCGTTTCCGGTCAATCTCCGGTCAAACAGCCCTGGCTCCGAAAACCAGGCCCCTTAGGAAGGCATCATTCATGTTCGTGCTCGGACTTCAGGGAAGCCCCCGAAAAAAGGGCAACACCGCCTATCTCCTGGAAGCCTTTCTCCAGGAAGCAAAAAAATATGGGGCCCGGACCCATACCCTGGACATTTGCCGAAAAAACATCGTCCCCTGCAAAGAACTGGTCGTCTGTGAAAAAAAAGGGTTTTGCCCCATCGAGGACGATATGGCCACCGAGATCTATCCCCTGCTTCGTCGTGCCGACGTGGTGGTGGCAGCCAGCCCGATCTTCTTCTACAACGTCACGGCCCAACTCAAGGCACTGATCGATAGAAGCCAGGCCCTGTGGGCCAGAAAGTACCGACTGAAACTCAAAGACCCGGGAAGCCCCATGCGTCAGGGCTTTCTGTTGGCCGTCGGCGCCACACGGGGAAAACAGCTTTTTGACGGCGTCCACCTGACCGCCAAATACTTTTTCGACGCGCTGGCGGCCGGTTACCATGGCAGCCTGACCTACCCTGGCATCGAGCACACCGGCGATATGGCGCGCCACCCCCGGGCTGTGGAAGACATCCAAAACGCGGTCAGGGATCTCATGGCCCCCTTTACCGGCCGCCCCCGGGTACTGTTTCTCGGCCGGAAGGGACATTGCCGCACCCAGATGGCGGCGGCCTTTGCGCGATTTCACGGATCGGACGTGATTGATGTCCGATGCGCCGGCGTATCACCGGTTGAATCCATGAACAATCGATGCGATACAGCCATGGCCGAAAAGGGAATGGATCTGAAATTTTGCCGGCCTTACAGCGTTGCCGAAGCCCTGCCCGAAGGAACCCCCGACCTGGTGGTAACCCTAGACCCGGCAGCGACGGCCATGGAAATGGCCGATTCCCCCTGCAAGACCTGGGAACTGCCCGATACGACCGGCGATGACTTCGACGCACTACGGGCCGTTCGCGATGACATCGAACAACGGGTATTGAACCTGATTGCCGAATACCGCTGAGCGGCGTTCCGGCAAACACCAACCAATGACGATAAAGGAGAAAACAATGGACAAGTATGTTTGCACGGTTTGCGGTTATGTGTACGATCCCGCTGAGGGCGATCCTGACAACGGCGTGGCCCCTGGAACCCCGTTCAAGGATGTGCCGGAAAGTTGGGAATGTCCGGTTTGTGGTGCTTCCAAGGCAGAATTCGAAAAAGAGGCATAGCCCCCTCTTGCGTCGCAACCCTTAATTGATGGCACCGATGCCCTTTCACGCACCGCCGTTAACCGGCGAAGAAAGGGCATCCGCACGTTTGCATGAAAGCGTCCACACAGGCGCTTGCAACGCTAAGGCATTTGACAAAGGAGAAGACGATGCAACCGGTAAAGATTGCGGACGGCGTTTACGATGTGGGGGTCAAGGACTGGAATATTCGCGATTTTCACGGATATTCCACGGACCTGGGAACCACCTACAACGCCTTTCTGATCGTGGACGAAAAAATCACCCTGGTGGATACCGTCAAAAAGGAATTTGCCGATCAACTGCTGAGCAACATCGCCGCCGTGGTCGACCCCAAAAAGATCGATTATGTGATCAGCAATCACACCGAAATGGACCACAGCGGTAGCCTGGCCCGGGTCATGCACCGTATCGGTGAAGACAAGCCGCTGTTTTGCTCTAAAATGGGGGCCAAGAATCTTTCCAGCCATTTCACCCAGAAATGGAACTACCGGCCGGTGGAAAACGGAGAGGTTCTGAGTCTGGGCAAACGGTCGGCAACCTTTCTGGAAACCCGCATGTTGCATTGGCCTGACAGCATGTTCACCTATCTCAACGAAGACAAGATTCTTTTTTCCAGTGATGCCTTTGGCCAGCATTTTGCCGGCCAGGAGCGATTCGACGACGAGACCGGCGACGCCATCATGGGGCACGCAAAAAAATACTTTGCCAACATTTTGATGCTATATGGGGCCAAAATCCTCAAGCTCATCGAACAAGTAAAGGAGATGGGCCTGGAGTTTAACATGATCTGTCCGGACCACGGCATCTTCTGGCGGCAGGATCCGGGAAAAATCATCGAAGCTTACGCTCGTTGGAGTCAGCAAACGCCCCAGAAAAAGGCCGTGGTCATCTTTGATACCATGTGGCACAGTACCCAGCAGATGGCCGAATCCATTGTGGACGGTCTGGAACAGGCCGGGGTACCGGCCAGACCCTTTCACCTGCGCAGCTTCCACCGCAGCGAAATCATGACCGAAGTGCTCGATGCCGGGGCGATCATCGTGGGTTCGCCCACGTTAAACAACGGGCTTTTTCCCACCGTGGCCGATTTCCTGACCTATATGAAGGGGCTCAAGCCAAAAAACAAGATCGGCGCAGCCTTCGGTTCCTACGGTTGGAGCGGCGAATCGGTACGTCTGGTCACCGAGCAACTCGAAGCCATGAAGTTCGATTCCATTGAACCGGGTCTCAAGATCCAATACGTGCCAGACCCCGAATCCATTGAAACCTGCGTTGCGTTCGGCAAAAGAATCGGTAAAGCCCTTATTGAGAAATTATGAAAAGACCGGTTGTCGATATCGGCCGATGCACCCTCTGCGAAGGGTGCATCGAAGTCTGCCCATCGGTATTTTCCCTGTGCGACTCGGGATTTATTGTTGTTTCGGAACGGGAAGACTATCCCGAATCAGACGTCAACGAAGCCATCAAGTATTGTCCCGAGGACTGCATCGAATGGGAGGAGATATGACAAAAACCGCTTTGTTTGTTTTCAACGGCGACCCCATGTGCTTCATCCATGTGCTTCTCAACGCACTGGACATGGCCCAAAGGGGGGAAACAGTAAAAATCGTCGTGGAGGGAGCGGCTACCGAACTGGTGCCGGCCCTGGCCAACGAGAAGCACCCGCTTTACATCCTGTGGCAAAAGGTTAAAGACCAGGGGCTGGTGGCCGGTGTCTGCAAGGCCTGTGCGAAAAAGACGGAGATTTTGGAGGCCGCCGCGGAGCAGGGCCTGGCGTTGCTCGATGCCATGAACGGCCATCCGTCCATGGCCGCATACCGGGAAACCGGCTACAATATCATTACGTTTTAAAATCGCCGCATGGAAGCCGCCAAAGGAAGAGCATTCAAACGACAAGTACTGGTACTGCTTCAAACGGACCCGTTTGATCCGGTACTGAAAACCCTTGTCGGATTTACGCCCCGGCGGGTGGTCAATCCCCTGATCTCCTTTTTTCTCAACCCGGACCCCCTGGTACGATGGCGGGCCATCACCGCCATGGGGGTCGTTGTGGCAGCCCTGGCCGAGAAAGATATGGAATCGGCCCGGGTCGTCATGCGCAGGCTCACATGGAGCCTCAATGACGAATCCGGAGGCATCGGATGGGGGGCACCCGAAGCCATGGGGGAAATCATGGCCCAAAGTGAGCCGATAGCCGATGAATATGCCCGCATTCTCATTTCCTACATCGACCCCCGGGGCAACTATCTCGAACATGAAGGGCTGCAACGCGGCGTCCTTTGGGGTATCGGCCGACTGGCCCGCAACCAGCCTTGCCACGCGAAACCGTCCGCCCCTTTCCTGGCGCCTTATCTCGCTTCCAGCGACCCTCACCTTCGGGGATTGGCCGCATGGGTGGCAGTGGCACCGGGTATGGATCGCTCCCCGGTTCTATGGGCGCGCCTGGCTCAGGACCGAAATGTTGTGGAAATTTTCATCGACGGCCGAATCCGAAGCATAGAAATCTGCGAACTCGTTTCCGGCAGCGATTCAGGCTGCGACCGATGAAGGGATTGTGATCGTTGCTTCTTGTGTCTCTCCACGCACGACCGTTCCACCCGCAGAGGAAAAAATGAACTTTGACGCCATTATATTCGACTTGGACGGCACCCTGGTCGATTCCCTGGAAGACATCGCCGACAGCATGAACCGCGTTCTTGAAGCGGCAGGACTGCCGATTCACCCCATTGCCGACTACCGCTATTTCGTCGGTGACGGCATTGACATGCTCACCCAAAGGGCCCTGCCCGACGAGAGCCGGTCGGCACCGGAGGTGGAACATTTTGTTGCCGCCATGAAGGCGGAATACAGCCGCCACTTGGCGGTGAAGAGTCGCCCCTACCCGAAAACCCCCCAACTCATCGCAGCGTGCCGGGCCGCGGGGCTCAAGACCGCCGTGCTGAGCAACCGACCCCATGACCCGACCGTGGAGATGGTCGACCGGCTGCTGGCCGATTCGACCTTCGAACACGTGTGGGGCGCAAAACCTGAAATGCCAAAGAAACCCGATCCGGCCGGTGCCGTTGAAATGGCCCGGACCCTGGGCGTCCTCCCCGAGCGGTGCCTTTACCTGGGAGACATGCCGGTTGACATGCAGACCGCGGCCGCGGCCGGCATGTACGCCGCTGGCGCCCTGTGGGGATTTCGATGCGCCGAAGAGCTTCTGGCAGCCGGCGCTCAGGCCCTCTTTCGGTCCCCCGAAGACCTTCTGACATGGATGGCATTGCCGCTCAATCCCGAACTGCCCTTGGCCCAGCGAACGGAATTTCCGTTAACACCGCGCCCCGCCGTGGGGGCTGTGGTCTTTCACCAGGCCAGGGTCCTGCTGGTTCGTAGAGGCAAACCTCCGGCAGCCGGTGTCTGGGCCATTCCCGGTGGAAGCGTCCTGCTGGGCGAAACGCTTCAGGCCGCCGCCGAACGGGAGATATTCGAAGAAACCGGCATCCGAATTCTGGCCGGAGATCCGGTCCTTGCCTTTGATGTGCTCAGGACCGAAAACGGCCGGGTCCGCTTTCACTATGTGATCGTGGATCTTTCGGCCAACTACATCGACGGCGAACCCAGGGCCGGTGACGATGCGCTGGAAGCCCGATGGGTCTCGACCGATGAACTCACCCGGCTCGACGTCAACCCGGCAACCCGCCGGCTACTGAAAGAAAAATTCGGTTTCGGCTGATGAAAAAAGACCGCCTCAAGTGGAACCGGCGCCACATGCAGCGCCCGGCCGCTGAAGACCCATCAAAGATCGTTGCCGAGTATGCATCCCTGGCCGAACCCGGCAGGGCCCTGGACATCGCCGCGGGCCTGGGGAAAAACGCCCTTTACCTGGCCCAAAACGGATTTACCGTGGAGGCGGTGGACATTTCCGATGCAGCCCTGGCCCGCTACGCCCATGCCCACCCGAACCTTTTCGCCGTCTGCGCCGATCTGGACACCTTTGACATCGCCCCCGGGCGCTACGACCTTATCCTCAATATCCGTTTTCTCCACCGGCGCCTCTTTCACCAGATCATCGACGCCCTCGCACCCGGCGGGATGCTGATCTTCGAGACCTGGATCCGGCATCCCGAGGACCCGTCTCAGGGACCGGCCTGCAAGGACTACCTGCTCCGGGAAAACGAACTGCTCCATGCCTTCTTGCCCCTTCGCATCGTCCATTACCGGGAATCACATCAGGTCGAAGGCGGCCGGCCGGCCCTGATGGCCTCGCTGGTCGGTATCCGATAATTTTGTTCAATTATCAATTCGTTCGAAACTAGGTCACGATTTCAAAAAGCTCGTTGTTGATGCGCACGGCGACCAGCGCGCCGATGATCGCGCCGGGCAGGGTCCAGAGAACCATGCGAAGAATCGAACCGAAGTCGTAGCTGTTTCCCTGGTGGAAGGAGGAAACCGCCGCAAGCAGCGGGGTATTAAAAACGATATCTGAATCCTATCGCCCCAGGGGGCGGGAAATGAACCCATGCCGATTAAAGCGCTCCCACCTACCACGTCCCCGGAGCCTCAACAAGTGCTTGATCCATTTTCCGACGGCACGGATTCCGGTATTTCGGGCCGGAGCTTTCGGGTCTGTTCCACGGCCGTTGGGCCCGGTGAGCCAACGGCTGAATTAACCCTTTGTAAATTTTGCTAAATTCAATTCATAAAATTGGCCCAAACAAAACGACTGAAAAAAGACCTTTAAATATGCATTTTGTCTTGACTTGGGTAGAATTCATGGGCTATAAATCTCGTACCTGAATAATGTATAAATTATGCAATTTTTCATAAAATTGAAACAACGTTTCAATTTAGGCCTCTGACACTCATTCGATCTTTGACATGAAACCGGCCAGACAGGCCTGTGTCGTGCTGGCTTGGTTCAGCATTCGCGATAAAAACGGTCCCCACCGGAAGAGCTTGGATTTGTTCGAGCACCGACCCACTAAAGGAAGGGTTACACGGTCCGGTGGGGCCGAAGAGAACAACCGGACCGCCATCCCCATCCACCCTTAACAACAGGGGATTAAAGTGAAGATACACATGGAATCGATCAAGGTGGAATCGCTTGAATCGCAGGTTTCGTATCGAATCCGGGAAATGATTCGCCAGCGGATTCTGACCAAGGGCGAAAAGGTAAAGGAAAGAGCGCTTTGCGAACTGCTCGGGGTCAGCCGAACCCCGGTTCGAGAGGCGCTGCGAACCCTCAAATCCGAAGGACTGATCGATATCATTCCCAACAAGGGCGCCTTTGTTTCCGAGCCCTCCATTGAAAACGTCAGGGAAATTTTTGAGGTGATGACCCTGCTGGAGGGGGAGGCCTCACGCCTGGCCGCCGAACGGATGACGGACGAGGAACTGGAAAAGCTTGAAGTCCTCCACAATGAGCTCAAGCACCACCACACGGACAAAAACAGCGACAGGTACCTGGAAGCCAACACCCAATGTCACAAGTACATTCGCAGCCTTGCCAAGAACCAACTGCTCTATGAATTGATTCGCTCGCTTCATGACAAGATCCTGCTCTACCGAACCCAGCAGCTCAACAAGGAGGGGCGGTTCGATCAATCGATCATGGAACATGAGGAACTGCTCGAAGCATTTCGCAACAGAGATTCCCATGAAGCGGAACGGGCCATGAAGAAACACCTTAAAAATCAAGAGGAAGCCCTGATCGCAATGCATCGCATCATCTAACGAACAATTTGGACGCATCGGTTGTTATAACCAGCCGTTTCGTGTGGCCCGCAAAAGGATCCATTAACCCAACGGAGGAAGAGGAGGCATTGATGAAAAGAAGAACCGTACTAATTGCAATGATGGTCTGCTTGGTGAGTGTCATTTTCGTCTGCACAACGGTGCAAGCTCGGCCGATGACAATTAAGGTGTCCCATCAGTTCTCCAAAGGGGATGTGCGGGACGAGATGTGCCGGGTCTTCGGCGACAAGGTCACTGAAATGACCAAAGGCGAAGTCAAATTCCGGTATTATCCCGCGTCGGCCCTCTTTAAGGCCAAAGAACAGTGGGATGCCATGCGAATGGGAAGCCTGGACATGTCCCTGTTTCCCCTGGACTATGCATCCGGCAAGGTTCCCCAGTTTTCCGTCAGCCTGATGCCCTGCTCGGTCCAGAACGTCGCCCAGGGGCTGACCTGGCGAAACAAACCCATCGGGAAAAAGCTTGAAGGCATGATGCTGGAAAACGGCGTGCGAAACATCGCCTGGGCATGGTTTTCCGGCGGCATCGGATCGACGGCCAAAATGGTCAAGCTGCCCGCAGATGTCAATGGTCTGAAATTGCGCGCGGCCGGCAAGAAGTTTGAATTCATGATGAGAGAAGCCGGCGCTTCGATCACCAGCATGCCCTCTTCAGAAGTCTACCAGGCCGCGGCCACCGGGGTTCTGGACACAGTGTTGACCTCGGCCGCTTCCTTCGTGAGCTATCGCCTCTATGAGCAGCTCAAATACGTCAACGTACCGACCAAATACGCCATCTGGTTCATGGCGGAAAACCTCTGCATCTCGGAAAAAACCTGGGCTCGCCTGAAGCCCGAACACCAGAAGGCGTTTATGGAAGTCGCCGAATGGCTGCATGAAAACTGGATCGTTGAAAACTTCGACGCCCTGGCCCAGACCATGTTAAAGGAGTACACCAAGGCCGGCGTCGAGGTTCATGAAATGAACAAGGCCGAATTCGGCGCTTGGAGAGACTATGCCCAAAAGACCGCCTGGAAGGACTTTGCCGACAATGTCGAAGGCGGACAGGAAATTCTGGACATGGCCGTGGATGCCATGGATTAGCAGCAAGTATTAAACGACGCCGCGGAGCCCTGATAGCCTGATACGGGGCTCCGCAGTCTTTTTTATCTCATCCTGAATAAAAACAATTCGGACCCCATACATATTCTGGAAGGTAACGATGAAAATGTTTTGGAATATTTTCAAATTCTTAACCGAAGGACTCAGCGTCATAATGGGGTATATCTCCGCCCTGTGCATCGTCGCGGCAGCCTTGATTATTACGGAAGGGGTGTTTGTCCGCAAGGTCTTGGATATATCTACCATATGGCAGACCGAGATGTGTGTTTTCCTGCTCATTTTCGCAACGTTTATGGGGACCGCGTTTGTGCAGAAACACGACAACCATCTCAATGTGGATTTCCTGCTGGTTTACCTCTCCCCGAAAGTTCGCGAGTTTCTTCTGCTTTTCGGGGCGTTCTTCACCATGGCGCTTTCGGGCATTATCGCCTGGTATGCCTGGCCCATGTGGTGGAAAACAGTGGTTGAAAACTACCACTCCATGTCTCTCTGGGGGCCGCCCCTGTGGATTCCCTACTTTTTTATCCCCTTCGGCCTGACCCTGATGGTGATGCAGTACATCGTTAATATCGTCAAAAAGATCATCCAGTTGAAAGCCGGCGAATATGAAGAAGAGATTGTCCGGGCAGAACTCAAGGATATCGATCTGGATGCGGTCAAGCCGAAATAACCGGTTCACGCTCTCTGTCTATCATCCATGGTCTGTCGAATGGTTCGCGACCTCGAATTGAAAATCGCGTCCGATGCCTATAAGATTATTCAGGATGGAGTTTGAATATGGAACAATTTTTCATCAACATTTTTCTGTTCGGCGGCGCACTGGTGCTCCTGGTCTCGGGCATGCCGATCTGGGCCGGCCTGGCAGGCATATCGGTTGTCGCGATCCTTATCTTTTCGCCCCATATCCTTCCGTCGCTGCCCTATGTCCTTTACAGCAGCCTCGACAATTTCGCCCTGCTGGCGATTCCGCTCTTCATCATTTTGAGCGCGCCCATCGCCGCCTCCAGGGCGAGCCGCGACCTTTACGAGACCCTGCACAAATGGATGTATAAAGTCCCAGGCGGACTGGGCATCGCCAACATGCTGGCCTGCGGCATTTTCGCCGCGCTCAGCGGCTCGAGCCCGGCAACAGCCGCTGCCATCGGCGGGGTGGGCATTCCGGAAATGCGGCGAAAAGGGTATTCTCCGGCCCTGGCCTGCGGCCTGATCGCCCATGCCGGCACCTTCGGTATCCTCATTCCACCCAGCGTCACCATGATCCTTTACGGTGTGGCCACGGAAACCTCCATCGGCAAATGTTTCATCGCCGGCATCCTTCCCGGGATGCTGGAAATTTTCCTGAGCTGCGTCTGGGTCGCCGCCATTTTTTTCTACCGAAAAAAACATCCGGCCTCAGCGGGCAGTGTCTATTTCATCGAGGACCGGGGGGAAACCGAATATTATTCATGGGCCGATCGGTTCCAGTCCCTGGTCAAAGTGCTGCCCTTCGTTCTGATCATCGCCGGTATCATGATAGCCCTTTACGGGGGCTGGGCCACGCCCAGCGAAGCCGGCGGCGTCGGGGCTGTGATGGCCTTTGTGCTCGTGATGATCATCTACCGGCTCACCGATCCCCGAAAGCTGTGGGCCATCATCATCAAGGCCCTGAACGAAAGCTCGATGATTCTGATGATCATGGCGGCGGCCCTGATTTTCGGCTATGTTTCCTCGGATCTCTACGTAACCCAGTCCATCGCCGAATGGATTCTCGCCCTGCCCTTTGGCAAATGGGGCATTATTTTCATGGTCAACATCCTGCTGCTGGTCCTCGGGTTCTTCATTCCGCCCGCCGCGGTCCTGGTCATGGTGGCGCCCCTGCTGCTGCCGGTGATCACCGGCCTGGGTTTTAGCTCCGTCTGGTTTGCGGTCATCGCCACGATCAACCTGGAAATCGGCCTGGTCACCCCCCCGGTGGGGCTGAACCTCTACGTGGTGAAAGCCATCGCGCCGGATGTGCCCATGTCCACGGTCTTAAAAGGCGTCTACCCGTTTCTGATCATCGAGGTCATCGTAATTGTGTGCGTCTGTATCTTCCCGGAACTGGCCACCTGGCTACCGGACAAGATGCTGGGGGTATAACGCCTGGCTGAGACCCGAAGGTTTTGTGCGCATATCGGGATGTTTGAGTACCGAACCGGCCGGCCCCTACCCGTTACCCGGGGTAGGGGCTGGTCACCCACATGGCCATGGACAGGACGACGTATTGAATTGTAAATCACGACTTCCAGACCTGAGGTTTCCAAACCCTGACCGACCGGCGGGTGTTAATCCTTCCCGTTTTCCCAGAGGGAACAAATCGGGTGAATCGGACCCGACGAATCCGTGGGGGAAGAACCAGGAGTTTTGGGTTGACATTTTAGATCAGACCCATTATTGTATACATAATACATAATATATTCGCAACAGAATCGAGGAGAGACCGATGGACAACCACATGAAAGGCATTAAAATCCTGGATTTTTCCCAGGCCCTTGCGGGTCCCTATTGTACGTTGATGCTCGGCGACAGCGGGGCGGAAATCATCAAGGTTGAACGGCCCGGATCGGGTGATATGAGCCGTGCCTGGGGAGCGGAGTTCACACCGGGGATGAATTCCTATTTTGCCAGCATCAACCGCAACAAGAAATGCATGACCATTCGCATGGACTCCGATGAGGGGCGCGAATTGATCCACAAGCTGGCCGCATGGGCGGATGTGGTTGTCGAAAATTACCGGCCCGGCGTCACCCAAAAGCTAGGGATGGACTATGATACCCTTTCTGCGATCAATCCCAGACTCGTCTATTGCTCCATTACCGGTTTCGGGTCCGTGGGGCCGGATGCCAAACGGCCGGGGTTTGACCTGATCGCCCAAGGGATGGGCGGCATCATGGGCTTTACCGGTGAAAAAGGCCGCACACCGACCAAGGTGGGCGTGGCCATCGGCGATATCATTGCCGGCATGTTCGGCGCCTACGGCGTCATGCGTGCCCTCTGGGAACGGGAACGCAGCGGCGAGGGCCAGCTCGTGGAGACCTCGCTCCTGGAAGGACAGATGGCGCTGTTGACCTTTCAGGCCGGCAGATTTTTCACCACCGGCGAATCGCCCAAACCGGCCGGAAACATCCATCCGCTCATTGCACCGTATGAAACCTTTCCCACCAAGGACGGGTACATCAATATTGCCGCCGGCAACGATGGCCTGTGGAGCAAATTCTGCACCGAGCTGGGCATTGAAGACCTGGAAAAAGACCCCCGCTTCGACACCAATCCCAAACGGGTGCAAAACAGGGAGGAACTGGTGCCGCTGCTGGAAAAGGAAACGGTCAAATTCGGAAAAGACGAATTGCTCGACAAGATGGCCAAAGCCAGGATTCCGGTTGGGCCTGTAAATACCTTAGAGGAGCTGTTTGGTTCCGAACAGGTCAAAGCGTTGCAAACCGTTCAAGAGGTGGTTCATGAAAAAATCGGCCCCATGAAGGTGATTGCGTCCCCGATCAATTATTCCAAGACCCCGGATGAGATCAGAACGCCCCCGTCACTGCTGGGTGAGCATACCGATGAGATTCTGGCGGGGGTGTTGAATTTGAGTGAAACGGATATTGCAGCGCTAAAAGAGAAATCCATCATCTAATAAGGAGTGGGATCATGAAAATTCTGGTGGGCTACGACGGCAGCAAAGGTGACGACAAAATCCTGGAATTGGCCTTGCAGCAGGCAAAAGCCAACAACGCATCAGTGGAAATTCTTCACGTAGCGGATCTGCAGCCGAAAAACCGAAGCGACCTCTCCGAAAGAGAGAAAATCGATAAAGACCTTCTAAGGGCCGCGGCACTTTTCGAAAACGAAGGCATCCCATGCACCACCACCTTAAAAATAGGCCTGAGCCCGGGCGAGTTTATTTTGGAGGCATCCGAAAACGGGGGTGCGGACATGATCGTCATCGGCGCTCACAAAAAATCCCGTCTGGGGAAATTTCTTTTCGGATCGACACTCCAGCTTGTCATTCTGGAAGCCCCCTGTCCGGTATTGATTTGGAAAGAAAACTAAAAAGAAGGCCGGTTGCCATATGTCTACGACAAGCACAAAAGAAAAAATTGCGGATCTCAAAGAGCGACATGAACAACTCGCCAAAGGGGGTGGGGACAAGGCCATCTCCGTTCAGCATGAAAAAGGGAAATTGACCGCCCGAGAGAGAATCGACATCATTTTCGATACGGGCACCTTCAAGGAGGTGGACGTCTTCGTGACCCATCGAAGCAATTTCAAGGGCATGCAGGGCGTTAACACCCCCAGTGACGGTGTGGTCACCGGTTACGGAACGGTGAACGGGCGGCTGGTTTTCATCTATGCCCAGGATTTTACCGTCATGGGCGGGTCCCTGGGAGAGATGCACGAGGCCAAGATCACCAAGGTTCAGGACATGGCCCTGAAAATGGGTGCGCCGATCATCGGAATCAGCGATTCCGGCGGTGCCCGGATCCAGGAAGGCGTCTCTTCACTGATCGGGCTGGGCAACATGTTCTATCGAAACACCATCGCATCGGGGGTCATTCCCCAGATTTCGATCATCATGGGACCCAGCGCCGGCGGGGCGGTTTACTCGCCCGCCCTGACCGATTTCGTCTTCATGGTCGATGGCAGCAGCAAGATGTTTATCACCGGCCCCCAGGTAATCAAGACCGTGACGGGCGAGCAGGTGGATGCTGAAACCCTGGGCGGCTCGGTCACCCACAACCGGACCAGCGGCGTCGCCCATTTCAGAAGCGCCAATGATCAAGAATGCCTGGAAACGGTCAAGGAACTGCTTTCGTTTCTGCCATCCAACAATCTTGACGATCCCCCGGTTTTTGAAGCCCCGGACGATTTGAACCGGATCAACCCGGCCCTGGACGACATCGTCCCCGACAGCGCGAATAAATCCTACGACATGCGGGACATTATTGCGGGCATCGTCGACAACGGCCACTTCTTCCAGGTGCACAAGGAGTTCGCCCAAAACGTTTTAACCGTGTTTGCGCGGCTCAATGGAAAAACCGTGGGGATCATCGCCAACCAGCCCATGCATCTGGCCGGTTGCCTCGACATCAACGCTTCCGACAAGGCGGCCCGGTTCATCCGTTTTTGTGATGCCTTTAACATTCCCCTGCTGACCCTGGTGGATGTGCCCGGTTATCTTCCCGGCTCCATTCAGGAGTTCAACGGCATCATTCGTCACGGTGCCAAGGTGCTCTATGCCTATGCCGAAGCCACGGTTCCCAAGGTCACCCTGGTGATCCGAAAAGGGTACGGCGGGGGATACATCGCCATGTGCAACAAAGGGTTGGGGGCCGATCAGGTCTTTGCCTGGCCGACGGCTGAAATTGCCGTCATGGGTCCCGAAGGGGCCGCCAATATTATCTATCGCAAAGAGATTAAGGCGGCCGACAACCCTGATGAAAAACGCCGGGAGATGGTAGAAGAATACCGCACGGAGTTTGCCAACCCATACAGTGCGGCAACCTTCGGCTATGTGGAAGATGTGATTCAACCCGCTCAGTCACGGCCCATATTGATCTCTTCGTTTGAAATGCTTGAAAACAAGAGTGATCCCAGACCAGCCAAGAAACACGGTAACATGCCATTGTAACCTGGCATGAAAAGATGGCAGGGAATCGGCCTGCGCACGGCGAAAAAACCATGGGACAGGGACACGTCCCATTAAGGCAGTAACCGGATTAGGAGAACGCTTTGGAAAAGCTCATCATCGGACTCCAGATAACCTTTATCGGAATGACCGTCGTTTTTTTTATTTTGATCCTGATCAAGCTGGCCCTGGACCTGATGCGGGTTCTCTTTTACAAACCGGTCCAATCCAGCAAGGCACCCGGAGCGATGACGGCGTCGGTTGCGCCCCTGGACCCGGACGCAAATCAGGACCCGGGGCATCTGATCGCCTTGCTCACGGCAGCCATTCTCGCAACGGGCGAGACAACGGCCCCCTTTCGAACGTTATCCATCCGATCCGTCACCGGAAAGGGCTCGACCTGGAAAGAAAACGCGCGAACATCGCTCATGGCGGGAATGGCTTCGTCCCGGTCCCGGCAGAAACATTCCTTTCGCTAACCGTTTACCGATCGACCATTTAGAACCTTATTTGCCAGGGAGTATTGAACCATGAAATGTTACCGGATCAAAGTCGAAGGAAAAACATACGACGTGGAAATTGAAGAGCTTCAAGGGGCCGCCGCCGGGAACGAACCGGCGCAACCCGTGCCGGCCCGAACTTCCCCCGCACCGGCAGCCCCTGCGCCGGCAACCCCTGCGCCGGCAACCCCGCCACCGGCAGCAGCCGCTCCCGCGCCAAAACCGGCGGCGGTCGGAGCCGGCGTGGTCACCGCGCCCATGGGGGGCAAGATCACCTCACTCCGGGTCAAAAAAGGCGATCGGGTCGCCGTCGAGGATGTCCTTTTGACCCTTGAAGCGATGAAGCTGGAAAACGAAATCCGAGCGCAGCAGGACGGGACGGTGACCGACATTCAGATCAGCGAAATGGCCACGGTCGATGCCGGCGATGTGCTTTTGACGATTGGTTGAAGACGTGTAGAAAAAAGGAAAGAGACATACAATGTTTCAAAAAACCCTGATGTTTATCAATTCGACCGGCGTCATGAACATGACGATCGGGCACGGGGTCATGCTTTGCATCTCCTTGCTGCTGCTCTATCTGGGCATCAAGAAAAAATTTGAGCCCCTGCTTCTCGTTCCCATCGGATTCGGCATGATGCTGTCCAATATTCCCATGAACGGATTGATGGCCGCGCCGATTTTGGAGATCGGGGAAAACTCGATGCATGTCAGTAAAATCGGCGGCCTTCTCTATTACCTCTTTCAAGGTGATGAACTGGGCATCTTCCCCCCCCTGATCTTTATGGGAATCGGCGCCATGACCGATTTTGGTCCATTGATCGCCAATCCCAAAAGCCTCCTTCTCGGTGCCGCGGCCCAATTCGGGATCTTTGCCACGTTCATCGGGGCCCTTTTTCTCGGCTTCACCTATCCCGAAGCGGCCAGCATCGGCATCATTGGCGGCGCGGACGGTCCCACCACCATCTATCTGGCCTCCATGCTGGCGCCACATATGCTGGCAACAACCGCCGTGGCCGCCTATTCCTATATGGCCCTGGTACCGATCATTCAACCGCCGATCATGAGGCTGCTCACCACCAAGGCCGAACGACAAATCGTCATGGAACAGCTTCGTCCGGTTTCAAAACAAGAGAAAATCCTTTTTCCCATTGGTGTCACCCTGCTGATCCTGATGCTCCTGCCGGCGGCATCGCCCCTGATCGGCATGCTCATGCTCGGCAACCTGTTGAAGGAATGCGGCGTTACGGAACGATTGAAAGAGACCGCCCAGAACGCCCTGATCAACATCGTCACCATTTTTCTCGGCATCACCGTTGGCGCCACCGCCACCGCCGAATCGGCCCTCAATTTCAAAACCCTTGGCGTCATGGTGCTCGGCATCATCGCCTTTTCCATCGGCACCGCCTCCGGCGTCATCCTGGCCAAGATCATGAACAAAATCAGTGGCGGTAAAATCAACCCGTTGATCGGCTCCGCCGGTGTTTCGGCCGTCCCCATGGCGGCCCGGGTCTCCCAGGTGGTCGGGCAGCAGGAACGATCCGACAACTTCCTGCTGATGCATGCCATGGGACCCAACGTGGCCGGTGTCATCGGTTCGGCCGTTGCCGCGGGCGTCATGCTCTCAATTTTTGGATAAGTAACATCGAGATTGCAACAAGGAGGCAGTAGTAAATGAAAATCCACGAATATCAAGCCAAGGAATTATTTCGAAATTTTGCTGTTCCCGTTCCTGAAGGGAATGTCGCTTTCAGTCCGGATGAGGCCACGGCCGTGGCCAACGGGCTTGGCGCATTTCCGGTTGTTGTCAAAGCCCAAATTCATGCCGGCGGCCGCGGCAAAGGCGGCGGTGTCAAACTGGCCCATTCCGCGGAAGAGGTCGCTTCGCTGGCCAAAGAGATCCTCGGCATGACTCTGGTTACCCACCAGACCGGCCCTGCCGGGCAACTTGTCCGAAAAGTGCTCGTGGAGCAAGGACTCAATATTGCCAAAGAGCTGTATTTGAGTATTCTGCCGGATCGCGCAACGGCAACCAATGTCATCATGGCCAGTGAAGCCGGCGGCATGGACATCGAAACCGTCGCCGATGAAACACCGGAAAAAATCATCAAGGTTTTTGTGGACCCCCTCCTCGGCCTTCAGCCTTATCAGTGCCGCCAGGTGGCCTTTGGTCTCAACATCCCCGCAGCGGCAATGAAGCCTTTTTTCAAGCTGCTCACCGGGTTGTACAAAATGTTTTCCCAGTACGACTGCTCGCTGGTGGAGATCAATCCTCTGGTACTGACGGCGGACGACCAGGTACTGGCGCTGGACGCCAAGGTTGACGTGGACAGCAATGCCCTCTATCGCCACAAGGACATTCAGGCGTACCGGGATACCGATGAGGAAGATCCCCTGGAGTACGAGGCGTCCAAATACAACCTGAACTATATCAATCTGGGCGGCAACGGGAACATCGGCAACATGGTCAACGGCGCCGGACTGGCCATGGCCACCATGGACATCATCAAGCTCGCCGGTGCAGAGCCTGCCAACTTCCTCGATGTGGGCGGCGGAGCCAATGCGGAAATGGTGGAAAACGGATTCCGGATTATTCTCGGTGACCCCAATGTACGGGGAATATTGATCAATATTTTCGGCGGCATTCTGCGTTGCGACGTGCTGGCGGAAGGGGTGGTACAGGCCGCAAAGAAAATCGGGCTCAATGTGCCTGTGGTAGTCCGCATGGAAGGTACCAACGTGGAAGAGGGCCGAAGGATCCTCGCCGAATCAGGGCTGGATCTGCTGACGGCCGTCGACTTGAAGGATGCCGCAAACAAGATATCAGAGATCGCCGGCAATGCCTGAGGGGCCACGGGTCATGGCGACCCTCGGTCCTTGCGCTGTGAAAAAAACACTAACGATTTGCGATAGAGGTTAAGATGAGTATTTTTGTTGATAAAAACACGCGTTTGTTGGTCCAGGGCATCACCGGAAAGGAAGGCCAGTTCCATACCCGCCAGTGTGTCGCATACGGCACCCAGGTGGTCGCCGGTGTGACACCGGGCAAAGGCGGCTTGAAGATGGATGACGTGCCCGTTTTCAATACCGTGGCCGATGCCGTGGAAAAGACCGGAGCCAACTGCAGCATGGTCTTTGTCCCGCCGCCATTTGCCGCCGACGCCATTATGGAATCGGCCGACGCCGGCGTCGATCTCATCGTTGCCATCACCGAGGGCATTCCGGTCATGGACATGCTCAAGGTGAAAAATTTCCTGAAAGGGAAATCATGCCGATTGATCGGCCCCAACTGCCCGGGGATCATCACCCCGGGCCAGTGCAAAATCGGCATCATGCCGGGACCCATTCATCAGCCCGGCGGACCCATCGGGGTCGTTTCCCGCTCCGGCACCCTGACCTACGAGGTGGTGCACCAGTTGACCCAGCAGGGGATCGGCCAGACCACCTGCATCGGCATCGGGGGCGACCCGGTCAACGGCACGAACTTTATCGATATTCTGGAAGCGTTTCAGGCCGATGACGAAACCGAAGGGATTGTCATGGTCGGGGAAATCGGCGGCGATGCCGAGGAACAGGCATCGGCATACATCAAGGCGAACGTGACCAAACCGGTGGTCGGTTTTATTGCCGGCCTGACAGCGCCTCCAGGCCGCCGTATGGGGCATGCCGGGGCCATTATCAGCGGCAGCAGCGGCACGGCCCAGGGAAAAATAGAGGCCATGAAAGCCAGCGGCATCCATGTCTGTGGAAATCTCGGGTTGCTGGGCGACATCTGTGCCGAGGTTTTCAAAGGGTAACCATTTGGGGTCCATGGCCGGCGCAACGTCCAACGGCCGGCAATCGGGTCCAGGGCCATGCCTCTCCCCCCCTCCGGGGCATGGCCTGCCCGGTTGCTCGTCGTCTTGCCCTACCCCCTCGGCGACAACTTTGATGCTTTCGTAACAAATCGCCAACATGCCCGCATTTTTAATTAACCACGAAGCACACGAAGCTGAAATCATTATATATTGTTTTTTAATCCTTCGTGTCCTTCGTGTCCTTCGTGGTGAAAATGGACTTTTTACGGGGCTGTCAACTTTGAACGTCTTTTTTTCTGCGATTTCCTTCCCGCCTGAATCTAAACGGTTTCATGATGCAATCGCAATGGTGGCATCGGAACGTTTTTCTGACAAAACCTATAATTGCTTTTAACGATATTGATTCCATTGGGAGAAGATAAATGAAGCGTCTGGCAGTGCTTATCCCCGGCATCCTGACTCCGGAATACCTGGCGGCAAGGGTCGACCATCTGAAAAAATTCGTGTCGCCGGACACCGAGATCAAACCGTTGGTCTTTTCCGGCCCCACCCGTGACATCAAGGTCGGCGGCGATGTCTCCCTGCTGGCGCCGGAGACCCGGGAGATCGCCATTGAAGTGGAAAAAGAGGGGTTCGATGCCCTGATTATCCATGGCATTTGCGATTTCGGTATCGAAGCGGCCCGGGGGGCGGTGAACATTCCGGTGGTGGGCCTGGGCTCGGCGGTCTTTCATCTGGCCAGCCAGTTGGCCGACCGCTTTGGTGTGGTGACCAAAAGCGATGCGACCATCCCCGAATTCTCCCGCCGCATCCAGCTCATGGGATGCTTTGACCGCATCACCTCCATGCGGCCGCTCAATGTAAAGGAAACCGATCTGCTCGACAAGCGCGACGAAGTTGAAAGCAAATTCCTCGATATCGCCCGCCATCAGGTCGAGCAGGAAGGTGCCCAGTTGATCGTGGCCGGCTATTCGGCCATTCTGGGCATTCTCTCTGACGGGGCCCGGGAGGAACTGGAAAGCCGTCTGGGCGTACCCGTGATCGACGGGGTGCCGGTGGCGCTGAAAACCGCCGAAATGCTGGTTGACCTGAAGATGACCCACAGCCGGCGGGCCTATCCCATGTTCGACGAGTCAGATTAGCGAGACTTGCCTTCAAAGCCGGTTTTCGGAACCACCTGAAAACCACTCAGATTCGCGTTTTCCCCTTTGTGTCGCTGATGGATTCGTAAAAAGCCGAATCCATCAGCGATATTTTTTTAGTTCTAAAGGTCAACTCTTTTTGCAACTGTTCACGGGGTTGAAAGGATACGGAGTTCCATGCCCTCGCAATGTAAGCGTTTACATAGTAGTAAATAATGTATGCCAGACCGGTTCCCAGCAAGCCCAGGCCAACGATTAAACCGACCGATGCATGAACGTCTGTCCAAATATTGCTGATTCCGTGAATTGTATTTTGCGGATGGGCACATGGAAAAATACACCCGGAGAGAAGTCATAAATATTGGGAGCCGCCTGGCTGCAGGAGCCGCCATAAGCGCGTCGTATATTCCCCTGCTCGGCTGTTCGGCTGGAAACGAAGATATCACCGCTTACCAAGGCTACAGAATTCCAATGGTATTGTTCACCACTGGACAGGACGTGACCTTATCCGGTCCGTCAATTATGGACATAACCAACATCGGGCTTTAGAATAATTCTCTTAAATATCAATCGGAAACATTTCTTTTGTTTCTTCATCCGCGGGGAAAAGTGACTCTATCCTGAGTTCCTGAGTCGTTAAATTAAGAGGTGTTCCAAGGGTTGTAATCGTTGTGAAGAAAGCGGCTCTCATTGAATCTTTTTCCAAGGTCAATTCCATTACAGGAAGAGTATTATCAATTTGAAAATCTATCGGATTCTCACTGGTCCTTAACTGTGAAATCTCCTCATACAATACAAACAATTCGTGGTTTTGAGTTGAAACTGCTTCATCCCACAATCGACCAAGCATAAAATGTTCTATAACAGGCCAATTCCTAATATACTGCCGCAATCCATCTTCCGCAAAAGTAATCCGATAAGCATTGTCAAACTTGTTTAGAGCATTTTCCCCAACGTAGAATTTGACAATTTGTTCAAAGCCGGAATTTGTCATTAGAATTTTATAACCCATATTGACCACGAAAGCGGGGTATGGTTCATGCTTTTCCAACATGCTACGCAAAGCCTGTCGAACGATTTCCATCTTCTGACCAGAAAACGGTTCTTCACCAAACTCAGAAGCGTATCCAGCTGTCTTTAAAAAAGCATTCCGATGCCTAAGCGGTAAATTTAATGAATGAGCCATTTTTAGTATTAAATCGCGACTTGGCTGAGACTTGCCTGTTTCCACAAAGCTCAAATGTTTCGAGGATACACCAACGTCCAGAGCCAGATCCAGTTGGCTGATCCTTTTTAATTTTCGCCAGAAACGCAAACAATCACCCGCAGATTCGTTTTTATTAATCATTTTTACCAAATTTTGCATAAATTTTACCTCTGAGGTAATGGATTTATTTACCCCTGAAGGTTACTATACTCAGCAGGCAAACTCAATCCATTTCAATTCAACACAGGAGGGTACCGTGCAACGCATTTTGTTACTCATCACTCTGATCGCATTCCTGGCTCTTACCGGAATAGCACTTTGGCACCACGGTTATTGGGGCATCGTCGAGCCGCACTTTCAAAGTTTCGGCGCAGCACAGGTATTGGCAGATCTGGTAATCGCGCTCAGCCTTTTTCTTGTCTGGTTGTGGCGTGACGCCAGAACGAGCGGACGCAATCCATGGCCGTGGATATTGGTTACGTTTGCAACGGGTTCGATTGGACCGATGATTTATCTACTGATCTATAAAACAGGTAAAACACCTTAGAACAGGCGTATTCTTGACGTCAGAAAGCAGAACGGGAGTCAAAAAGCAGACAATGTAAGGAGAAAAACCATGAGTGCATTTCGAATTTTGTTGACCATCTTCATTATAGGCATCATCAGTTTTACAGGTAGTGTGATCTATAATCATGGCTGGAACCTGCTCCCAATCTTCTTTGGGGATATGGCAGCAATGACCTGGCCCGGTCAGTTCAATTTTGACTTCATGTGCTTTCTTATACTTTCTGGACTATGGCTCGCTTGGCGTCACCATTTCTCTTTCAGTGGACTTGTATTGGGTGTGGTTGGTGTTTTTGGCGGGATAATGTTGCTCGCCCCCTATCTCCTCATTGCAAGTTTCAAAGCAAATGGGGACATCAAAATATTACTGCTTGGGAAAGACAGGGCAGAAGATAGTGCCTGTTTTATGTTGAGGTGAACATTTTCGCCATTATCGACAGCATTTCTTATCCCCTCGCCAGTGAAACCGACAATTATCTGATCACATCCGTCCATGGAGACTATTTTTTCAGCCCCATCGATGTAGCGAGCATCTGCATCGAAATCCTTCTCGCCGGACGGGTCAACCGGTTAGGAGAGAATGCCATCCGACGCTTAAATCATACGCAGATTGTTCTGGAGAGATTCAATGCCGAAATAGGATGGTTCCAAACTCTATATATTGGATTTTTGAATATCAACGGCATTGAAATCATTTCACATTCAACCATGTGTTTACGTATGGATAACAATGCTTGAGGGTATCAGTTCTTAATAGTACATTTGTCTGCTTAATTGTGAACACTATCGGCCACTTTACCCGGCTGGAAGCCGTTGCCGTGACCGAGCACTAATGGTAGCATTCCATATCTGTCGGGTGACTCTTTGAACTTAAGGACTGATAGGCGTAGAGCTCTATTTGTTCGGCCAAATCTGGAAGGTTTATTTCCGAGGAATGACTATAGGAAAAGGCTATATTTAACCACCATGGATTGGATTGGTATGTTTGATCTTTCCAGGTCAATGAAAGTTGCGCTTAGGATAATGATCCTTGAGCCTAAGATTGCCGAAATTCATCTGATAGATTTTGATGTATAAAATATAATCGAGAACTCGACGCAGCTATTGTTAACTAAATTTGATTCTCCGGTAAAAAAGCCCATCTTGCGAAACACCGGCTGCAGGTGCATGGGCCAGAAAAAAGGCCGGGTGCCGATCCCGTGATCCCCCAACCGCGCCATGACCGCTTCTGCATCCAAGCGTCCGTCGTCTGCCATGACCACCCCGAACACCCAATAAATGTTCTCGGCCTGGTCGGTGCCGGCCAGGGGGAGTTGAATCCCCGGCACGGCCGAAAGATTCTCAGCATACCGGCGGCCCATGGCCCGCTTTCGCCTAACCGTATCGGCAAGTCTTTCCAGTTGGGCCAGACCCACGGCCGCCTGAAGGTTGGTCATGCGGTAGTTCCACCCCAGATGGTGATGAACAAACCGCCGCCCCGGCTCAAAGCAAAGGTTTCGAAAGGACCGGGACCGGTCGGCCAGCGCTGAATCGTCGGTGAGCACCATCCCGCCTTCTCCGGTGGTGACCTGCTTGTTGGGATAAAAGCTCAACACGCTCACATCCCCGAAGCTGCCGCAGGGTTGTCCCCCATAGGTCTGTCCCAGCATTTCGGCGGCATCCTCGATCACCTTCAGACCGTGCTTTTCGGCCAGGGCCATCAGCGGCCGCATGTCCACGGGCAGGCCGTAGATGTGGACCGCCATAATGGCCCGGGTCTTTGGGGTGATTTTTTCTTCAATCCGGGCGACATCCATGTTCCAGGTCACCGGGTCGGCATCCACGACGACCGGAACGGCGCCGGCACGCACCACGGCCGCCGCGCAGGAGATAATGGTAAAGGCCGGCAGGATCACTTCGTCCCCGGGACCGATCCCCAGAGCGGAAACCGCCACGTCCAGAGCCGCCGTCCCACTGCTCACCGCCACCCCGAAACGTCGGTCCACGGCCCGGGCCGTGGCCGCTTCGAACTCGGCCACAAAAGGCCCTTCCGAAGAAATCCAGCCCGTATCGATGCACCGGGCCAGAAGTTCCTTTTCCCTCGGACCCAAAACCGGGGTGTTCACGGGAATCATCACGTTTCCCCTTGCGGTGAGGAGCCGTCGGCCAGTCTTCCCAGGACCGGCCTTGGGTCTTTCCTGAAGAGCAACGTCATTCCGGGCAGCCCGGTGGCAGCGGTGATGGCGGTGTATCGGCCGGGAGACCGGGCCAGGAAGTTGCCCACGGCCGCATGGGGGTCGGTGCAGTAGCCTGACTCGGGCGACTGGTAGAAGGTATCGTGGATCAGCATGGCAGCATCGGGGAAAGCCTCGGCCACCCCGCAAAGCTCCCGGGCCACGGTCTGCTCGCTGTGATCTCCGTCGAGGAAAAAAAGAAACGGCGCTTCCTGGGCCAGATCGCGGCCCAAGGCCGTGGCGATCGCCAGGCCGTCGCCCTGGTAGAGCCGGACCGATGCCAGGCCCTGCACCAGGCGGCCGCGTTCCCTGCCGGGGTGCTCCACATGGGAAACGTGGTCGGGCAGATCGATACTGTGCACCGTGGCGCCGAGCCCCAGCCATTGGCTGGTCTCGTAAAATATCCGGGCCGACTTGCCCACATGGGTCCCCCATTCAAAGATGTGCCGCGGCCGCAGCCGGCAGACCGCCGCGCTCAAGAGCAGCAGTTCGTCCAGGGGAAACGGATGGATCCCCACCACGGGCAGCAGCCGGCGCACGACAAATTCGGACAAGGCCCATTTGTTCACCTCGAACTGGCGGCAGTGGGCATTGACCAGCGGCCGGCCGTAGGTGCTGCCCGGACCGCCGTTCATGGGGCCCGCCATGGGCTCGGGTCGGCTGCAAAGGGGGGCGGTCGTGGTCATGGCGCCCTCCCCTCGAACCGTTCCTTGTCTTCCTCGCCGGCATAGGGACCCTGCTTGACCTCGATCATCTCGGACTCTTCCAGCATGACAAAATCGTGACCGCCGGAGACCAGCAAAAGGACATCCCCGGTCTTAAGGGTGCGGCTCTCCAGAAAGTGTTTGTCCTCGTCATAGAAATTGACCTGTACCCGCCCCGACTTGATGAAGAGGGTCTCCTGGGTGTAGCGAACACTTCGGGGCACTGACTTGTGCACATGGGCCGGAATCCGGTACCCCTTGGGCCGGCGCATGGCAGCCAACTGCTGGGAGAAATTGTGGGGGGTGAAGAATTCGATCCCCTCAGCCGTATACTCCGCGTAAATGATGATGGCGATCATCCGGTACTCATCGAAGATCTGCTCGATATGGGGCTTGTTCATTTATGCAACCTGTGAAATCCGGGGTGTCAATTGTTCGGCAATCATCGGATCCGTTGTCTGCCCCGCTTCGATGGGAGCTTCATTGCCTCCGGACCCGTCACCGGTCCCAAGATCCGGAAGAAGAAAATCGAGGTAATCGTCCCGAAGGACCCAGTCCAGAAGCCGGCGGTCAGCCCTGACCGCCTCCTGGTGGAACTGGAAACCGGCGGCATGGGCAGCCTGGATCCGATCGTAAACGATTCGCCGGTACCGGTCGTAGAGCGTGCCGTCGGTCGGGATCGCCACCGGGCCGGTTGATGGACAGTCGATCTCATCGCCGACGCCTCGTTCCTCACGGATACCGGTGTAGGAGTCACAGACGCCCTGATAAAAATACCGGTCCTCGAAGTAGGCGACGGTGAGCCGCTCCCGGGGGATATGATGGACCACCCGGGCTCCGGCAACATAGACGGCCGCCAGGCCCTTTTTCCGGATCTTCAAGGCCAGCCCGGTCTCCCCGTCACCTTGGAAATGCTGGAGCTGCTTGGGAATGCAGTCTGGATGAAATCCGCCCAAATCGAACAGGGTCTGTTTGCGGATGGAAAAATTCAGTCCCCAGACATAGGTCGGATCAATGGGCACGGTCCGGTCACCAATATCAAAAAGACTCAGGTCACCGCAGTTGATCCGGCCGTTTCGGCGATCCACGAACCGATCCATCCAGGCCGGCGGAACGGCCTCGAACCGCGGCTCGCTCGGTCCGCCGACCAGGTGTACGGCCTCGTCGGTGAAGGTCTCGACAATGGCCGAAAGCCAGGTCGTTGCGACCTCGATGTCGTCATCGACAAAACAGAGCAGGTCGCCCCGTGCCTCCAGGGCACCCCGATGGCGCCCGGAGAGCAGGCCCGGGACCGGTTCGTAAACACCGCGCAGGTTAAGGCCAGGGTTTTCGGCACCGGCTTTGGCGGCGACCTCGGCCGTATCGTCGGTGGAGCCGTTGTCCACCACGAGGATTTCATACCCCGTGCGGGGAAAATCCTGCCGGGCAAAGGCGGCGATGGCCTTTTCCAGGGACCGGGCGCGGTTGCGGGTCGGGATGACGATGGTGGCCTGAATCATCATGATTCCATTTGGTTGTATTTTCTGACGGGTTCGTTGTCTTTTGCGGTCCGCACGCGGTATGGGGCTCGGACCGGCATGGCGAAAAACCTTCTGGCACCGGAGTCTGCAAGTTGCGTGCCTTGAATGAAAAAACGGATCGGTAAGGGTAAAACGGGGCCGAAAGACCATGGGAGCAGACAAAAAAGGGTTTCACAGGCGATGGCACGATCCGAAACCGGACCCATGGCCGCCGGGGCAGGCGGCCGGTGTCAATTCGTTGACGAATAAATTCGCTGGCGCGAATTTATGAGACGCGGCTTCGCCGCTTTCATTGAGCCAACTGACGCCTCAGTTCACCGGCGAAGGGGTGAGCGGGGTCGAGGATCAGCGCATCCCGAAGAAATTCCCTGGCACCGGGAAGGTCGCCCTCGCCGGCAGCCTCCAGGGCCAGTCGGGCCAGGACGTCGGCCTGGCCGGGATCCTCGGCAATGGCGGCCAGCAACGATTGGGCACTCGGCCGGTCTTTCCGGCAGACACCGCTTGCAGCGACGTCGGTCGCCTCCGACCCCGTGGCCGTTCCATGGTGATTGGGGTTTTCCATATAGACCGCCAGGCTGGTTCCGGCGATGTGCACCAGGGGAAAACGGCTGTGGACCGTTTCCAATGCCCGCATGACGCCCGGCGCATAGTCGGCGTAATCGTGCCAGATGATGGTTCCGCCGGGTGCCCGCATCTTGAACGCGTTCATGCTGTCACGGATCACAAAATCATGGTGGTGACAGGCATCGACAAAGACCAGGTCCATCTTCCCGAAATAGGGCGAATAGTCGAAGGTCCGGCTGTCGGCGAGAACCTGCTCGATCCGCCGGGCATGGGGTGAGCCGCGAAACCGGATGCCCGGCATATCCGGGTAGACGTCGAGCTCCGGATCGTTCATCTCCGGCGCCCGGTGATCCCGGTGCCCTTTGGGGGGCAGGTCCAGGGTGTGTATTTTCGCCTGGCTATTGGCTGCCATGCGAAGGGTGGTCCCTCCCTTGAAGGTGCCGATTTCAAATATGGTTTGGGGCTGACAGGCCCGGATCACGGCACACAGAATCCGCAACTCTTCGGGAGGCATGCCGCCGTATTCGGGAACGTGGCCGGCCATGTCCACGGGCAGGTCCGAGACGCCGGGGAAAAGGCTTTCCACCGGCTGGGTGGCGGGCCGACGGGTCATGGGCGTGGATCCTTCCTTGGAAATCGGGTTCCCGGTCATCATCTCCCCGATGATGTCGGAAAGGGAAGGATAGGCCGACGTGTCAAGATGGGTCCGGGCAAAGACGTCGGCCCGATTCCGCAGGCCTTGGGCAAAGGCCGGATGGGTGAAAAACCGTTCCACGGCTTGCCACAGCTCCTGGCCGGTTTCGACCCGCTCGCCGGCCGGCAATATCAGGTGGGCGTGCCGGTAGGAATGGCTGCGCCTGAGCAGCAACGGGTCGTTCCAGAAAAAGATCACCGGCTTTCTCGCCTGCAGGGCGTAGATCAGGGCCGTTCCCGAGTAGTTCAGGGCCACCACCAAATCGGCCTGTTCCAGGGCGTCGGCCAGGGGGACGGTGGGCGGAAGCACGTGTTCGGCCAGTCCGCTGCCGGCCAGTTCAAACAGGGGGTGGTCGTGGCGGCCCGGATGGGTCTTGATCACCAGGTCCACCTCCCCGGCCAGATTCGCCGGCGGGTCGGCCAAAATCTTCAAGGCGGCCATCTGGCTGCCGATCATGGTGGTGTTGAACAGACTGGCGTCGAATTTGACCGGATTGGTCAGCACCAGAACCCGCCAGCCTTTCCGGTTCTTCGAAACCCCATGGGAGACCGTGGGGTATTCGTTTTCGCTGA
The DNA here is from genome assembly GCA_016342285.1 of Desulfobacterales bacterium. Classification (GTDB taxonomy): domain Bacteria; phylum Desulfobacterota; class Desulfobacteria; order Desulfobacterales; family JAEINQ01; genus JAEINQ01. The sequence continues at coordinate 7,989 of JAEINQ010000054.1, read as the reverse complement.
TCACTTCCCGGCAAGCCCGCAGGCGATCTTCGCCGATGCCGGCCGCCGCGTAGACCCGCCGGGTCGGCTCGCAGTTGTAAAGCACGGTCCGGGCATGACAGTCCTGCTCCCGGGCGCCGAATCCGCCGTGGGGCAAGGAGAGGGTGGGAATACCGGCCCGGTCCGCGGCCAGGGCCGGAAGCTGGGATTCGCTGTCCGGCAGGCTGCTGGTAATCACCATGGCCGGTCGATGGGCCTGCCACAAGCCGGACCACGCCCGGAAATTGGCAGCCAGAACCGGCAGCCGAAAACCGCAATAGTATTGGAACTGGAACCGGGTCAGGGCCAGGGCCTCGGCCCAGTCTTTTCCATCGGCCGCGGCCGCAGCCTGGAGATATCCGCCAAAAAATCGTTTGCCCAGATCGGCGTCCATGGCCGGGGACAGGCCAGGAGAGAAGACCTCCGCCGGACAGGATCGAGCAAGGGCAGCGATTTCGGCCGGTGAGGGCCACAGGGCGATCACCGTCACCCGGTCGACGAACCGCTGGCAAAGTTCTTCGACGACCGGGGCGAACCGGTGAAACTCGCCCGGGTTGATGGCCAGGACGATGCGGCCGGCGATCCGGTCCGGGGAGAGGGTTTCGCCCCCCTTTCGCAAACGGTCCAGGGCGATGGCCGGTGAAAGGATGGCCGGCCAGGGATCGTGGGCGGTTTCATGCACCTTCACCCGTCCGCCCAAAGCGGCTTTGAGCAGATGGCCGGGCACATCCGACCGGCTGTAGGCCAGGGCCGGACGAAGGGGGTTGTTGACCACCAGCGAGACGTTGCCCACGCCGCGCTCCCGGCAGGCCCGGACCATGGCATCGGCCAGGGTCAAATCCCGCCAGTACCAGTTCAGGGCTTCCTTGTCGAAAATCGGCCAGCAGATGCCGTCCGAGGACAGGGCCTCCCCGGCCGGAACGAACCACTTCGCTTCCCAGTCGTCGGCTGCCCACCGGGCCTTCAAGGTGGCCTCGGTGCCGAGCCAGTCTTCGGGCAGCACGAATGGGAGCCCGGCCTGCCGGACCAGGTGCATGGCCCCGGCGTTGACGGGAAGAAGCGTCTCTCCGGCGCGGTGGTGCGCCTCAAGCATCCCGGGGGCCAACTGCTGGAGATCTTCTCCCCAGAACAGAAATATTTTCTCTTTGTTTGCCATCAAATGCTCCGACGCTTCGAATCAGGTCCGGGTGGCGACAAATTTCAACTGGGCTTCGCCGTATTTGGCTTCGGCATGGGGCAGGCCGGCCGACACCTGCTCGATCTGGTCGATAGCGACCCCACGGGTCAACTGCCGAATTTCTGAAAAACCGTTCCGCTCCAGCATGGCGACCACTTCGGCCCGGCCTTTCCATTCATAGGGGGCGTAGAGGCAGTCCATAATCCAGTAGATCCGACCGGAATTGATACCGAGCAGGATGAGAAAATGCTGGAACAGCTCCCGGGGCACATCGGCGGTGGCCGTCCGGAGGGTGTCGAGCAGTAACTCGAAGAGCCCGAACCGTCCGTTGACATAGAGAAACAGCGTCCCTGCGGGTTTCACCACCCGGGCAAATTCGCCAATGCATCGTTCATAGTCAAGGGTGTGGTGGACGACGCCGTTGGACCAGACCAGATCGACCGAGGCATCCGGTAACGGCAAATCGAGCAGGCTGCCGCAGAGGTAATCCAGGCGGTGGCCGTAGGAAACCCTGGCCGCCTGGTCCCGGGCAAAAGAGAGCCCCTTTTGCCCCAGATCGACCCCGATGACCCGGTCCGCGCCGAACCGGGCAAGGGCGCAGGAAAACTTTCCACTGCCGCACCCGGCATCCAGAACCACTTTGGAGCCGAACAGGTCTCCGGGTGCGATCTCGTTTTTTTCCAGCCGTTGCCGGGTAAACTCATAAGACTGGTCAAAATAGACGTCATCGGTCAATCCCACCCAGACGTCGCTGAAAAGCCCGAAAATCCGCTGCTCGAAGCCTTCGGCCCCAGAAGCCGCCGTTGCCGGGGGAGGAAACGATGCCATACCGGTTCCGGAGGCGGTCGCTTGCCGTAGAAACCGGGTCGCCCGGGTGAAGACATCGACGAACAACGGAACCGGGTCTTCATCCCGTTCAAAGGCGTCCATATGCCACAGGAAGAGGTTTAAGGCGGTAAACATCTTCAGGGGCCAGAACATGCGATCGGTGAATTCCCCGCAAACCCGCACGTAGTCCGAAGCCGCTTCACTGGCGAGCGGATCGACAAGGGGGGGACGGGGGGCCGGATTCATCTCCATGGTGTTTCCTCCCTCGGCGGTCACGGGTGACAGTCCGAAAAACCGGTGCGGGCGTCCGGACCGGGCCGGCCCAGCGGTTTCGGCCAACTCTCCTGTTCCCCGCCGGGGCCGTAGACCTGGTCGACCAGGCGGTTGTTTTGTGCCACCATCTCAGGGGGAAGGTTATGAATATCGCTTTTAAAGGATTCGAACTCGTCCATGAAGATGCGGATCAGTTCCTCGATCCGGGGTGCGGAAAGCTGGGGCATTTTCAGCGGCGAGTATTTGTAGACGTTCTGGTGGGGATCAAACCCGTCGTAGAAGCCTTCGGCCACGCACAGATCATAGAGTTCGGTCCCCAGAAAAGGGGTGAAATAAGTAATGGCCACCGACGGCGGGTTGATCTGGCGGTTCAAGGCGATGGTCTGCCTCACGTCCGCCTCGGTTTCGTAGGGGAGCCCGATCATGTAGTTGGCCGTGGTGCGGAAATTGTAATCCCGGCACAGGTCGAATGTCTTTTTGATCCGCCCCAGGGAGACGCGCTTTTTGATCACCTCCCGGCGCATGCGGGGTGATCCGCTCTCCACCCCGATGGAGGCCGACACGCAACCGGCATCGACAATGGCGGCCAGTTTGCGCTCGCTGAAAGACTCGGCGCTGCCTTGGATGATCCAGGGGATACCGATCTCGGCTTTGTACAGGCGGCAGAATTCGGCCAGGGTCTCGTAGGGAACGCCGAAGAGAAAATCGGTGTCGCACATGGCCAGAAAGGTCAGGTTGAGCCGCTCTTTTTTCTCTTTGATCTCGGCCACGGCCCGCGCGGGGTCCTTGGTCCGGTGGTATCGTTTGGCCGTCTCCGGGCCGTAGGCGCAGCGCAATTGGGGGGCCACGCAGAAGGTGCACGACTTGAAGCAGCCCCGGCTCAACTCGAAGGACCCCCCGATCCAGACATTGCCGTCATAGGGTTTAAGAAGCTGGCGTCGGTCGAAATCGCTCCAGTCCTGAAAGGGGATGGCGTTCATATCGGCCAGCGGTCCCGGGGCGTTGGCCCGGGTTCGGCCCGAGCGGTCGCGGCGAAGCAGATTCGGCAGGTTATCAAAGCCGCGCGGGTTTCCAAAGCATCGGACCAGGTTCCGAACGAAGTCTTCGCCCTCACCATGGGCCACGTAATCCACGCAGGGGTGGTCGAGGATCATCTCCGGTTTCAGGGTCGGCAGGATCCCGCCGGCAATGATCCGCACGTCGGGCCGGGCGCCCTTGCAGGCCCGGACCAGGATGTCGAAGAGCCAGAAATGACGCTCCATGACCGAAACCAGAATCAGGTCCGGATCAAAGTCTTCCACGGCCGCCCGCATCTGCCGGGAAATGTTCACCTCGGGCAGATCGCCCATGAGTTCATCCAGGCGTGTCTTCTTGACCACCCCCCGTTTCTCCATCAAGGTGTAGTCCAGGGATTCTTCGATTTTGAAAAAAGTGGTGTCAAAGACCCGCACGTCCACGCCGGTCTCCCTGAGAATGGCCGAAAGAATGGCCACGGCCAGGGGAATGCGCAACGCGCCGCTGTTGGGGTAGACGAATAGCACCCGTTCCAATTTTTTTCTTTTCATGTCAATCCTCTTTTTTTGCGACATCGGAATCCACGTCGTGCAGGCGTGGTCAGAGTCAATTGGCTATGCCGATGTATCCATCAGCGAATGCCTAAAATGCACTAAAATGCGAAATGCCTAAAATTATGGAGTCGCTTCGCTCCCTCTTTTAAAGCTAAAATATGGCAGAATTCCATAATTTTAGGCATTTAAAGTATTTCGAACTCAGAGCTTTGTAGGGCAGCCCCTTTCAGGGGCGACCCAAAGTCACAAAGAAGGCTCACATCCGCCGAAACACCGGTTCGGCCGCAGGGCCGTCCAGGTGGTCTTCGACCCTCTCCCCTTTTCGATAAATCTCTCCCATGAATCCCAGAACCTCCCGGTAGACCGATAAGATTTTTTCCACATAGGGGTCGGTGTGGGCGTAGCTGACGTTGTGACACCCCAGGGTGATCACGCCGCGCCGGACACATTCCTGCTGGAACAGGGTCTTGACGGCCAGGTCCGGGATTTTTTCCGGATTTCGAAACACCTGGACGCTGCGGGGCGGCGCCCCCACCGATTCGAAGTATTCGCCCAGACTGTTTTCCGCGGCAATGCGGTTGAATCCATCGTGAAGCTTTTTTCCCTGGGCCCAGATAAAATCGATCACCGGGTTTTCCTGAAGATAGGTCAACGTCTCCAGGGCCACGGCCATGGATAGGCTCTCGTTTCCGTAGGTGGTGGACCAGAACGCATGGCCGATGGCAAAGCGCCCCATGAGATCGGCCCTTCCGGCCAGGGCCGAAATGGGAAATCCGTTGGACATGCACTTGGCAAAGGTGGCCAGGTCCGGCGTGACCCCGAAAACCCCCTGGGCCCCCGCCAGGGACCAGCGAAAGCCGGTAACGATCTCGTCAAAGACCAGAATCGCGCCGTTTTTACGGGTCAGGGCCTGTACCGCTTCGAGAAAACCCGGCTCGGGCCAGGCCAGGCTCATAGGCTCCATGATCACCCCGGCGATCTGTCCCGGGTAGCCATCAAAGAGCGCCTTGAGCGAGTCGATATCATTGTAGGCAAACTTGTGGGAGAGCGCTGCCACCGACCGGGGAACACCGCCGTTCTGATCCGTGGTGGCAATGTACCAGTCCTGCCAGCCGTGGTAGCCGCAGATGGCGATGTGATCCCGGCCGGTTACCTCCCGGGCCAGCCGGATGGCGGCGGTGGTGGCGTCGGCCCCGTTCTTGCCGAAACGCACCATCTCGGCACAGGGGACCATCTCCACGATCTTTTCGGCCAGTTCCACCTCCATGCGGTGGGGCAGGGTGAAAAGCGGCCCCTTTTCGGCATGTTTGGAAAGGGCGGCCAGGGTGTTGGGATGGGAATATCCCAGGATCACCGGACACAGGCCCATGGTGGTGTCGATGTAGACGTTTCCGTCCACGTCGATGAGTTCGCATCCCCTCCCCTGCTCCACATAGGACGGATAGCTTCCCCGGGCGTAGGAGAGCGGCGCCCGGCTGTAGCAGGATGCAAATCCGGGAAGGACTTTTTCGGCCCGGGCCAGGTATTCCCGGGATCGTTCCAGGGATCGGTGCTCAGGCAGCATGGGATTGCCTCCGTTCTTCGTGATCCAGCGGTTTGAAAATATTGACCCCGTTTCGCCAGACATTGCAGCCGGCACAGGGGGAAAGCTCCGCCTCGCGGCCGTTGAGCATCTTTTCCCGGTAGGTCCGGATCAAACCGCGAACGAAGATCGCCTGAAGGGTCTCCCGGCGCAGATCGCCCACGATGTTTTCCCCGGAAAGATCGACACAACAGGGAGATACAGTGCCGTTCCAGTTGACGGCCAGGGCGTACCAGGGCAGGGCGCAGGGGTAACGGTCCGGAGCGCCCGGGGCGGAATCGAGGGCAATCCCTCCGCCGGCGTTGTGAATGGGCTGGACCTGCACCTCGTCCACCCGGTGACGCCAGGACCGGCAAAAACCGTCGATCTCCCCGGCGGTCAGGGGCATGTCGATGATCTTTGCCCGGACCCATGGATTGGATCGGCCGAGCTTTTTCCGGACGCGCATGAGCTGGCGGGTGTTTTCGGCAACGGTGGCAAGGTCGCCGGCCCGCTTGACCCGGGCGAAGGTTTCCGGGGTCAGGGCGTCGATGCTCACCGTGATATCGTCCAGTCCGGCCTGGACCAGGGCCGCGGCCGCATCCTCGGTGAGAAGCTGGCCGTTGGTGTTAAAATGAACATTTTCGACGACCCCCGAAGACTTGGCCATGTGGACCATCACGGCCAAATCCGGATGAAGCAGGGGTTCGCCGTCGTTGTGAAGGGTAAGCCATTGGATGGTCTTTCCACACCGGCGCACGTCGGCCAGAATGGCGTCGAAGAGGTCTAACGACATGAACCCCAGGGGTCGGCCCGAGCGGCGACGCGAGCACATGACACAGTTGAAGTTGCAGTGGTTGGTCGGCTCGACATTGAGCATCTTGGGGTAATTGAGCCCCCCCTGGCGAATGGCCTCGCGGGTGAAGAAGGTGTAAGATCCGGGCTTGAAAAAAGGGTAGTTCATCGCGGCATCTCCAGGGACAGAGGGTGATGGTCGAAACGCCGGCCATGGGCGGAAAAAATTTGCGGCAACTGCTCGACGAGCTTGTGATCCCGAACGGCCCCGCCGTTGGCGTCAGCCAACTGGGGATGGGACGCCAGCACGGCCAGGACCCGCTCGAATCCGTAGTTTGCCGGGTCCATCAAATCCAGGTGTCCGGCCAGCTGCCGCACAAAGTCCAGGTCGGCCGGGGTGTCCACGGCCCAGCAGAGGCCGGACAGGTTCCGGTGCCAGGCGAGGTTGGCCAGGGAAAAACGATCCGGGTGCATGCGCAGATAGGGAGTGACGTGCTCACGCTCCTCGACCCGGGTCGCCTCCGCCCAGGCCCGGGTCAGCGCTGCCATGGAAAAGCACTCTGCGTCCAGGCCGTCTGGCAGGGTCGGAGACAGGGAATTGCTGGCATAGTCGTAATTGCCCGCGGCCCGGACCGCGGCCACGGCATCGACCACCGCCGGATCGATCAGGGGCGAATCGGAGGTGACCCGGACCACGGTATGGGCCGCAAAAGCCCGGGCGGCCGACAGGTAGCGATCCAGCACGTCGTCTTCCTCACCCCGGAAGCAACCGATCCGGGGAAAGTTCGTTTCAAGGTAATCCACCAACGGGTCGTCAGCCGGGTTGACCGTGGTGGCCACCACGGTCTCGTCGATATTTTGACACACCGCCAGACGCACCAGCACGTGGCCGAGGATTTCAAGTCCGGCCACAGGGGCCAGCACCTTGCCCGGAAGCCGGGTCGAAGAGAGCCTGGCCTGGACGATGGCAATGCATTTTCTCTTTTTATTCATACCTTTAACAGATACCGAAGATGTTACCCCGCGGCAGGCCGATCCGCCGATGGGGACGGTGTTCACCCAAAAGGATGCAAGATCCAGACCGTTTATTCACATGAAGGGTTCGAGGATTCCAGGGGGTCAGGGGGCAAGGAAAACCGGATCGAATTTTTGAATCCTTATTTTAAGCGATGGACCGAAAAACAGGGTTCGGAAGGAAAGGCTGCCTGCGGGCGTGAATCGAAATCGCTATCGAAATCGGTATCGGTGTCGGCTTCGATTGCTTCCTGCCCAATGGACGCGGGGATCATCAGGAGAAGGCAGGTACAAGCCATCGACACTCCGACTCAGGCGGTTTCGGTGCCTTGGCGAAGCCATGCGGAGCCGTTGGCGGTCAGGTCGACCGCCAACAACGCCGATAGGTCTGCGAGAGTCCACGTTGTTCTGCGGTTAATTCAAATCAAAGATGTCATATCGCCGTTACATTTCAGGTGCTTCGATTTGGATTGCGATTTCGATTTCGATTCAGAGTATCCCGTTTATACGCAAAAAGAGGTTCTTACCCTTCGTACTTGTAGTCATACTTACCGAAAAAATCCTCCGGCCGGATCAGGCCTCCCCGGGGAATCGTCCGACGGGCGATGCGGGTGAGTACCCGGTGCTTTTCATCCCAGGCCAGGCTGGAACGCTTTTGGGTTCTGAACCGCTCAATCATGACTCGTTCGTAAAAAGTCAATTTCTGTAACATCCAGAAATATCAGCAAATAATATAATTCTTCTCTTGACAAATA
>JAEINQ010000053.1 GCA_016342285.1 Desulfobacterales bacterium | reverse complement strand
TTAATGGAGGCAGTTAGTTGGGAGCAAACGCACCGGTTGGGGCTGTGGGTATAGCGATAGGACGTGGTGATGGGCTGCCTGAACGTTATCTTGGCAACATTACGGTGAACATTGGGCGATTACGGTGAATATGGGATGGTACTGAGACAGCGATTATTGACAGAGTTTGGCACATCTGGAATGAGTCAGTCATTCCGTGATGGAAGCGCGTCGACCGACACAGACCAATGATAGGCGTAGAGCTCTATTTGTTCGGCCAAATCTGGAAGGTTTATTTCCGAGGAATGACTATAGGAAAAGGCTATATTTAACCACCATGGATTGGATTGGTATGTTTGATCTTTCCAGGTCAATGAAAGTTGCGCTTAGGATAATAATCTATGAGTGTACCAGTGTTCATGGATTCATCTGCAATCCTTGATCACGGACACTATCGGTTGCATTCTGTAGTTAGTAAACACTCGTTGTGACCGAGCACTAATGGTCGCATTCGGCCTTCATGTCAATGTGAACACCTTGGTATACCTCGCGACTCGTCCTGATGGTTGCGCTCGACCACGACCCGCTCGATGCGGGTAATGACAAGGGGATCGTTGATCTGAAGGTTGGCCTGCGCCGAGTAGACACCGTCGGTCACCTCGACGATGCGGTTGCCGTTCAGGGCATTTTCCGGGATCACGAATGAAGCCGTCACCCGGTCCGCCGCATCCGCGTGGACACCCGAGGTCTCCACCTGACCGTCGTAACGAATGGTCATGTTGGGCAGAAAATTCGCCCCCACAACGGCGATGCCGGCTGAAATCAGTTTGTTATTAGCAGATTTGGTTCCGCCCGCCCTGCTTGGCCGCGTACAACAGTTTATCCGCCGTTGCCAGCATCTCTTCCGCGGTTTGCGGACTATGGGCCTTGAAACAGGCTGCACCGATACTCGCGGTGACCGCCACGGATTGACCGTCGTTCTCAAATGGCTTCGTTCGGCAGGCTTGCAGGATGCGTTCGGCAATCACCTTGGCCTTTTCCAAATCCGTATGGGGCAGCAGCACGACAAATTCTTCTCCGCCGTAGCGAAAGCCCAGGTCGGCGCTGCGGATCGCTTTTTTCAGTCGAGAAGAAAACTCCCGGAGGACAAAATCCCTGAAGGCATGACCATAGGTATCGTTGATCTGTTTAAAATGGTCCAGATCGAGCATGAGGCAGGACAGGCCTTCTTTATACCGCAAGCACTGTTCGAATGCATGGTCCAAAGAAACACCCATGTAACGCCGGTTAAACAGGCCGGTCAACGCGTCGGTAATGGCCATCTGCCGCAGCTGTTTTTCGATTTGCTCCTGGTAGTCCAGGGCGGCTTGCAGCTGTCTGTTTTTCTCCTTGAGTTTATTGACCAGTTCGATGCGGTCCTTGCGTAAAAGATAGTAATCGATGGCATCGTCGAGGGCCTGGCGCAGCTCTGCGGGCACAATCGGCTTGGTGATGTACCGGTAAATCTCGCCGGTGTTGATGCAGGGCAGCAGCTGCCCGGTCATGGTGTAGGCGCTCAGGGCGATGCGCACCGTGTCGGGATACATCTCCTTGACCTGTCTGAGCAATGACAAGCCATCCATCTGCGGCATTTTCATATCCGTAACCAGGACCTGAATCGGTGTGGCGGCCATTAGTTCAAGCGCCGCCGCGCCGTTTTCAGCATAGTGCCGAGTGTAGGGTGCCTTGCGCAGAAGCCGTTCCAACGCATTGAGCGTAAACGCTTCGTCGTCTACAAACAGAACATGGATTGTTTTCATCGCTTTTCTATCCTTTTGCCCGGTGCTGTTTGCAAGAACCCGGCAGTCATATATTATCAGACGCTTTCAATGCGCACGGCAATACAGGTGAAATCGTCGTCAAACCGGCCGCGACCGCTGAAAACGGCAACCTCTGTACGAATCGTTTCGATCAGCTGTGCAGCAGGCAGGTGATGGTTTGCCCGCACCTTTTCGGCCAACCGTTCAACGCCGAACATTTCCCCGGCAACGGATTGGGTTTCGGTTACCCCGTCGGTATGGAATAGCAGAGCATCCCCCGGATTCACGCTTGCCGTAACCGCATGGTATTCTGGTTCTTTCACCATTCCCAAGGCCATGTTGTTGCTTTTCAGCAAGGTAAAGTCGCCGGTTTCGGCGTGGAAATGAATCACCGGACAATGGCCCAGATCAAAAAGATGAAGTCGGCCGGTTAGCAAGTCCAGCCGGGCGAAATCCAGGGTGCAAAACATCTCCAGCTCCAGAAGATCCTCGATACACGCGGCCTGAACCCCGGAAACGACTTTGGCAAAGTGTGCGTTGTCATGTGATAGATGCGGGCAGGACATCCGCGGGGTGACATGGCAATCAAAGACCGCCAGGGATTTAGCGAACTGGTGCTTGATGGCGGCCGCCACCAGGGCGGATTGAACGCCTTTGCCCATCACATCCCCGACTAAAATGTCCACCTGCTGCGGGCTGTAAACGAAATAATCGGCAAAATCGCCGTTCAGCTGGCCCGACGGGATCATGAGGGCGGCGATGTCCGCACCGTAAAGATCTCGCGGCGGGCAGGACTGCAGCAGGCGTTTTTCGATTTCCGCCATGGTTTCCCTGCGCCCGGCAATCAGCAGGTGATGGTCGACGGTGTCCCTGAGGACACGTTTAAAGACTTCCGGGTCCAGCGGCTTGCCCATGAACCGGTACACCTCGCCGGTGTTGATGGCCGCGATGGTGTGCTCCATGTCCCGGGTGGCGCTTAAAATGAGGCGCAAGACCCCCGGGTGGTCCGACTTTACACGCTTCAGGAGCGACAGCCCGTCCATCTCCGGCATGCGCAGGTCGCTGACGATAATATCGATCGGTTGTGTCGCCAGGATATCGAGGGCTTGCCGGCCGCTGTCGGCAAAAAGCGATTGATAAGGTTCTTTGCGCAGAAACCGGCGCAAAGAACTGAGCATATAGGGTTCATCATCCACAAAAAGGATGGATACGTCACTGGCTGACTTCATCGATTGCCTCCTCCGGTTGCACCTCCACCGGAAGACGGAGGGTAAATACAGTGCCGCCGGTTTCGGGGCAGCCCACCACCAACTTGCCCTGGTGCTTGTGTACGATAATGTCATAGGAGATGCTCAATCCCAGACCGGTCCCTTTGCCGGGCGCCTTGGTGGTGAAAAAGGGTTCGAAAATGCGCGAACGGATCGCCGCCGGTATCCCCGGGCCGTTATCGGCAATTTGACAACAGACATGGTTGTCTTCATGCCAGGTCCGGATGGCGATCGAACCTCTACCGTCTTCTGGTTTTTCCGCAATGGCCTGGGCGCTGTTGACGATCAGGTTCAGCAGTACCTGGTTGATCTGCTCAGGCAGGCACGGGATCTCCGGCAATTTGCCCAGATCGGTTTTCACGTCCGTGTGGTATTTGTATACGTTCTTGGCAATCACCAATGTATCCTCGATGCCTTTATTGATGTTGAAATAGGTCCGCCTGCCTGTATGATCCACATGGGAAAAGTCGCGCATGCTCTGAATAATGCGGGCAATGCGCTCGAAACCGCGCTCCGATTCACTGAAAAGGGCCGGAATGTCTTCCAGGAGATAATCGATCTGGAGAGATTTCTCTTTGGCGCGGATCCCTGCGATCTTCGCTGCTGCAGCGTATCGGGCGTCATAGCCGTCCGCGAGTCCGCGATAGGAATGCAGCACCTCCACCAGGTCGGTGAAGTTTTCGGTCAGGGTGGCGAAATTGGTGCGCACGAAATTAATGGGGTTGTTCAATTCATGGGCGATGCCCGCCGCCAGCTGCCCCACGGAGGCCATCTTTTCCTGCATGAGCATCTGTCCGTGCATCTGTTGGATCTCGGCGGTGCGTTTCTGAACACGATGCTCCAGGTTTTCGTTTGCCTTGCGTAGCGCCTCTTCGGCCAACTTGCGCTGCGTGATATCGATGAGAATGCCTCTTAAGCCGGAAATCCTGTCGCGCTTGATGATGGTTCTGGCATGAAAAAGGGCAGGGAAGGTGGACCCATCCTTTCTCAAAACCTGATATTCCACTGGCCCGATATCCTCTCCCTGAAACCGATCGGCTGCAAATGCGCCAACCCGGTCACGATCTGCCGGGGCGATCAAATCAAGACCGTTTACCCCTGCCTGGAGATCCGCTTCATCATAGCCGGACAGCTCAAAGGCGCGCTGATTGGCAAAGGTTATACGAAGGTTCATGTCGGTTTCGAATACCGCCTCCGGCAGCATGTCCACCAGATCCCTGAAACGTTCCCGCTGCTCATTCAGCGCCAGTTCCGCCAGTTTGCGGGCGGTAATGTCCCGGCTGACGCCGATCAGACCGAGCACTTGACCTGCTTCCGAGTAGTAGGGTGTTGTCTTGGTATCCAGCAATACACGCCGTCCGTCGGGGTAATCGACCCAGTGTTCAAATTGTACGGTTTCATCCTTGCCGAGAACCACCTTATCCTGTTCAAGAAACGCTGCCGCCAAATCCTTGTCAAACAGATCAAAAGCGGTCTTATGCAGGATGCTTGATTCCTTTTGGCCGCAAAAGGCTTCAAAAGAAGGGTTGCACCCCAGGTAAGCCGAATCAACGTTCTTGTAGTAAAGCAGGTCGGGAATGGCGGCGATCAGACTGCGCAGTAAATTCTTTTCACTGGTGATCTGGCTCTCGGCCGTCTTCCGCTGAAGGATCTCGTTTTTCAGTTGTTCATTGATTCGACCGATTTCCTTTTGCCTCCTTTGGGATTCAGCCAGCCTGCCGGCCAGCATCTGCGCTTTGACGCTGTGTCGCAGGGCCACAAAGGCGATGCCGACCACCGTGGCACTGATCAAAGCCAGCATGATCAGCAGGCGGAGGGGACCGTGGGGATCGCCAAGATGGGTTTGCTCGATAATGTGGACCAGGTGAATGTCGTTAAGCGACAATCGGGTGGCAGCCACAAACAGATTGTTCCTGCCCGGGCCCCCTCCGGGCAACAAGAAATGGGCACCGGGCCGCTCATGGTCTCCAATTTTACGGATGTGTCCGGCCAGCGGACGGTTTTCCGGGACCGGATCCCGCGCCAGTTCCTGCTTCAGGTTTTGCAGCAAGCGGGTGTCGATGGGAGGCGTAGCTTGCCCTTCGGCGCCGCTGGTCAGTATGATCGAGCCGGTGTTGGCTCCTGAGGGGTGCCCCGGGGACGTCGGTTCGAGGGCGATAAAGTGACGGTGAATAACATTGAGCGAAACCCAGCCGGCAATATACCCGACGATCTCCCCGGATAGACGCACAGGGGCAGTGAAAACCAGGTAGGGGGGATTCACCCTGTCCAACAGAGTGGCCGCCTGCCGATCAGCCGTACTTCGTATGGCTTGCCAATCCCACTGACGGATCGGACATGGCGATACACTTTGATATGCGACCAACTGCTCGCCATCGGATGAAAAAAGCGCCAGGCGGGTGTAAACCGCATCCCCGCCTAGCATGACGGATTCGTTGAGGTGACTGAACTGCCGATGGATCAGGTTCAAGCTTCCTTTCAGGCCGTACGCCTCGCTCATGCCCAACGACTTATTGGAAAAATAAGCCGTCACGGTATTGCCGGTGGCAAGCTCGCGCACGTCATTCTCACGTTCCAGAATGAAATAATCCGCAGCCCTGGCCCGGCCTTTCAGGTCTTCCGCCAATCGGTTTATGGCGGCCATTTGCAGTCGAGTCTGGGTCTGGTAACTGTGCCACAGGAGGTAGCTGACAATCCCGACCAGCATGACCACCGCCACAACAAATGTCCACCGCCAGTTGCCTTTCGCCGCTGTTGGGGCACCCTCCGCCGACACGGTCGGGGGGATGTTCTGAGGCTTTTTGGTTTTCATACGGCAATGCTCTGTTTATTGTCCGCTTTCGGGGCAATCCCCGGGCGGTTTTTCGGTTCTCGTCCTACCGCCATGAATTGCTCCATTTATAATGCAATGGGCCTATTGTGCAAAATACTCCGGGTAGTAGTCAAAGACCGCCGGATAGTATTTTTCCACCAGTTTTTTATACCTTCCGTCGTGGCGGATTTGACCAAAAAAGACGTTGAATTCCCGCAGCAGACCGGTGTCGTCCGGGCGAAAGGCGACCGCCATTTCCTGCTGCTCGGAAATGGGTCCGAGCACCAGGATCTGCCCGGGCCACTTTCCCAGGGCTACCAATGTATCGGGTACGTCCAAAATGGCAGTGTCCGAAATCCTGTTGATGACCGCCGGGGCCAGTTCATTGAGGTTGCCGGGGTGCGCTGATGTCCTGGCCCCGGCCTCCTCAAGGTGATACAGGGATGGATCCAGACAGGTCCCGGCCTTGCCCAGCAGGCTCTTTTGGGCAACGATGGCCTTGGTCGCCGCAATATCATTATTGATATCCCCCGAAGGGGTGATGGGCTTCAGGCCGGAGCCTGCGCGGCTGATGAGCCACACCTGGGTGGGAAAGGTCGGCGCGGAAAAAGCAACCACCTTTTGCCGCCAGGGCAGGATCGTCAGGCCGTTGGCGATGACATCACCGCTGATGGGTCTGCCCTTGCCCAGAGTCACATTGTCACCCTCAGGGCGCACCTCTTTGCCCACCAAATCGGGAATGACATCGCTCCAGGTGGTTTTCACATACTGGTATTGAACGCCAAGATGGGCGGCAAACAGCTGCATGAGTTCCACGGAAAGCCCGTCGCCTGCGCCGGTGACGAAATTGGCGTAGGGTACGCCCAGATGCCGCAGGACTCCGCGTGCCTTCACCTCGGCAAGATCGCCGGATAGAGCCGTGCCGGCACCCAGCCAGGTGCAGAGTACAATAATCGATAGGTATTTCATGGTTTTTCTCCTTGTCCCCATGGGACGATTTATGGAGCTATGGTTTTGTTGACATCCCCCTCCCTGGAGGTGCGGGACCAATCTAGCAGCTGGCTTCCGATGACCATCTTCAGGTAAAGGGGAATCTTCCACAACACGAAAAACGGAGCGGCAACCAGATACAGCCAGGTTGAAAGGGACGCCCGGCGCTGAATCTGTCCGGATGCCACATACCCGGCCAGGACCAGCCACTGCATGGCCACAAGCCGCAGCCACTGCGGCAGCCACAGGGCAGTTGAAATGGTCGTCAACCCGGTGGCCAATACCAGCAGGGAAAGCGGCGGCAGGGTCAGCTCGCACAACGCATGCAAGAAGCGGGAATCGCGCCTTGCGATCCATCGCCGAAACAGCATCGGCGCCATCCGCCGTATCAGGGCGAACCGTCCGCCTTCCCAGCGGGAGCGCTGACCGGCCGCGCGGTCGCCGCCAGTGACCATCTCGCTGCGCACCACCGCATCGGGGTTGTAATGCACCCGGATGCCGTCGCCCAGCAGCATCAGCGTAAACTCCTGATCTTCCACAATGGAATGGGCCGGCCACCCGTAACGCAGCAGCACCGAGGTACGAAATCCCATGCCCAACCCTTTTAGCACCACCGTTCCCGCCAGGTGCATCGCACCGGCCATGCGCAGGTGATTGAACACGTTAAAGGCCGCATCGCAGAGCGCCGGCCGCCAACCGGCGCGGGGGTTGCTCACGCCATTGTAAGCCTGCACGACCTGCACGTCCGGCCGGCTGAGGCTGGTGCTGATTTCCCGCAGACATAACCGGTCGATGGCCACATCGGCATCGATGATCACGATGCCATCCAAGCGGCGGTATCGATCCTTGCAGCGGGACAAAAACCAGTCCAGGGCTTGGCCCTTGCCGGGATGCGCCGGGTCGCGGCGCTCGAACACCTGGGCACCGGCCATTCGCGCTTCCTCGGCCGTACGGTCGTTACAGTTGTCCGCCACGACCATCACCGTGAGGCGGTCGCTGGGATAATCGCTCGCCAAAACCGCCTGAATGGTTTTGCCAATTTCCGACGCTTCGTTGTGGGCCGGGATCAGCACCCCCAAATGAAGCGGCGGGGTGTCGGGGGCTATCGGTTTTTTAAACCGATAAGCGGCGATGGTCACCACCAAAAGATAACTCACCGGCAGGCACATCCCCCCGAGCATAGCGGCGGCCAAGAGCTCCATCAGCGTCATGGCACCACCCCCTCCATTTGAAAGAGGTCAGCCATTTGCCGGTTGTTCCGGTGCAAATGATACTGTCTGCTAATTTTTTCCCGCCCGGCCGCGCCCAGCCGGCCGCGCAGGGCCGGATCGAGGATCAGCCGTTCCATCTGCCGGGCCAGGTCTTCCGCATCGCCGGCATCGACCAGCAATCCGTTTTCTTCGTGATCGATCAACTCCGGAATGCCGGCAATGCGCGTGGAAACCACCGGAATCGCTTTGGCCATGGCCTCCATGAGTACTACCGGAACCCCTTCGGCAAAGCTGGCCAGGACGAAAAGATCCGCCTGATTGTAGCAATGGCGGACCTCGTCCTGTCCCAACGGGCCGGTGAAGCGCACCTGGCCGTTCAACCCCGCTGCCGCAGCATATCGTTCCAGCGAGACCCGGTCTTTTCCGTCGCCCACGAAGGTGAGCCGAAAGGAGCGTCGGCGGTCCTTGAGCAGTGAACAGGCCTCCAGAAGCACATGCTGTCCCTTGGCCGGTACCAGTCGGCCCACACACAGAATCTCGGGCACGGGATTGTCCGTTGCCGGCCGCCGGTCATACACCACCGGATCCACCCCGCAACGGACGATGTGAAAGTGCGGCCACCGGTTCGGGGAAGTTATGCGCATCAGTTGACTGCGGCAAAAATGGCTGACACAGCGCGTAAAAACCGCCTTATTCACCTTATCGGCCAAAAGTTCGGAATCCTGAACAAAAAAGATATCCGGACCATGCACCGACAGGCTGTAGGAGACGCCGCCGTAGCGTTTGGCCAACATGGCGACGATGGCGGTGGGGGCCGCGAAATGCTCGTGTATGTGGCGAATCCCCCGTCGATGCAACCAATTGAGCAAAATACCCGCTTCGACCCAGTAGGCCAGGGCCTTGAAGGGGTTTTTGGGACCCTTTGTCAGTAGCGACAGGGCCGATGCAGTCATCCGTAGATACCCTGCCGGAGAGCGCAGCAGCATGCGCAGATGGGCCGCCAGGATAGCCGGCAGGCGAAGGCGGGTCATCACCAGGGTGTCGGCGGCCTCCTGCCTTTCACGCTCGGTCATCACATCCAGGTTGGCCGGCCGATGAACCGAGACAGGGGTGACGTCAAAGCCGGCCTGGCGCAAGGATTCAATTTCCCGGAATATGAAAGTCTGGGAGATTGCTGGGTACTCACTACACAAATAGGCGATTTTTCTCATAATACTATTCCCTGTGGACCGGTTGAGGCGGTTGACGGCAGCCGGCGGCGGTTGCGCAGGGGCCGCTTCAGCCACTTGCCCCAATAAAAACGGACCACACCCAACAGCTGGGGCACCACCACCACGCTGCAGTGCCAGGCATAACGATTGGCCTCCTGGCGCGACAGGCTGTGCAGCCGCCTGAATTTGTTGATCAGAAACAACCGGGGCCTCAGCAGGAGGCATATGCCGGCCGCCAGGCAGCCCATGCCGGCGGCGCCCAGATTGACCGATTCGCTGAACATCAACAACATTCCCAACAATGAGAACAGAACAAAACCACCGCCCCGGATGACGATCTTTCGCATCTCATGGCGCCAGAAATCGCTTTTTTGGCGGGATTCACGTTCCCTTACCGCTGCAAATCCATACCCGGACCGAAAGGCCCGTTTCAGGTATTGCCCAATCCGGGTCATGGCCAGATCGTGGCGCGTCATCGGCACCGGCAACCGAACGATACGCCAGCCGGCGCGGATGACCCGCCGGCTGAGTTCGGGATCTTCACCGCCCACCAGCACCTCGTCGTATCCACCGGCGGCTTCCAGAACCTTGCGGCGCATCATCACATCGCCGCCGAAGCAGTCTGCCTCGCCGGCCGGCCCGTTCCACTCAATATCACCGATCCAGTTGAAAAGCGAGCGATGGGGATGCATCTCCTGACGCAGCCCCAGGACTGCGCCGACAGCCGCGCCGTCCAGTGCGGAAACACCTTTTTTCAGCCAGCCGGGATCGAGGAGGGTATCGGAATCGAGGAATTGGACAATCGGTGATGCGCCTTTTTGCCAGCCCCGGTTTCTGCCCAGGCCCGGGGTCGGATATTCCGGTGACAGCGAGATGATGGTGACACCGGTAACCCGCGCGGCAATCTCAAGGCTGCTGTCAATGGAGCCGCCGTCCGCATAATAGATATGAAGCCGCTCTGTGGGGTAGTCGGCGGACTGGATCGAAGCCAGGCAACGGGCCAGGGTTTGCGCGCAGTTGACGCCGATGATCACGCAATCGATATGCGGCCATTGTGAGGAACCGGGCAAGTGGGATCGAACCATGCTCATGCGCTTTCTCCCAAGGCCGGCATGGTATCCCGGCGACCGGATTTGAATAATTTCAGAGCCTGAGCCGCCTTGTGCATCAGCGACTTATGGGAATGGCAGGTGGCCAGGCAGAGCCGGCTGCAGTGGGTGGTGGCCCGGCGGATCTTGCCGGCCGCTTCTCCGCGCCATATCTCCCGCGCGTTCTGGCGGGCCACGTTGCCCACCGGCGGAAAATGAAAACAGAGGCAGACATCGCCATTGGGGCGGATATAAAACTCCTGTAATCCGATGCGGCAGGGCATATGGCGCGGATCGGCCTTTTCCTCCCGGAAATTGGCCGTCACCATCCTCAGGTTCTCCACGCTGTTCATGATCGGAGCGCCGCTCCTCTTCATTTCGATCAATTGTTCCATCACTTGCGCCAGTTCCGTCCACGCCGGCTGTTCGATCCACAACTCGTCATAAGTTTCGGGAGTCCAGCGGCCCAATGGCTGGAAATTGACCGCTGTGGCGCCGATTTTTCTGGCCCAGCGAACCAGGTCGGGCAATAGCCGATAATTGAGGGCCGTGATGGTTGGCTTGACGATCACCGGAAAGAAGATCTGCTGCGCGTACTGTTCGGCGACCAAACGCCGGATGCCGGCACAGACTTTGTCGAACAGGCCCGGCACACCGCGAAAATAGTCGTGAATGTCCTCAGCGGGCGCATCAACGGAGATATTGACGTTGAACGGACGGGCCGCAACGATCTTTTTGACTTTTTTTTCGGTCAGCAGGGCGCCGTTGGTCGTCACCCCAGCCTGGATCCCCTTTTGTCCGCAAAACGCCAGCAAATCGATGAAGCCTTTCTTCATCAGGGGCTCGCCGCCGCTGAAATTGATGGCATAGGCACCGACAAAGGCCTTGATACCCATCAGGGCCGCCTGCCACTGGGCGACACTAAGTTCCTCGCCATAGTTTGGCAGGCGCCAGTACTCACAGTGCCGGCAGCGGGCATTGCAGCGTTCGTTGACCAGGCCGTGAAATGTGATCGGTTTGGTCCTGTCGATTCCCGTTTTCAGATATAGGGTTTCCGCTCCAGTATTGCACGCATGTTTCAAGCCTAATTGAACCATTGAATGAACTTGCATCCGTATATCTCCATGTGTTTTGGGGCGCAGCCATTACCCTGGGCAGCACTCGTTTTTCCATATTGTGACAGCAAATGGCGTGCCATTGATATGGAAAATTATTAATAGTTGATATTACAGCATATTATTGCGACAGGGCGCCTGGAGCAGGCGGATCCTGTCGCATCTCGTATGCCTTGTCTGAGAGCGTCTCTCCCAATGAGAGATCCACAGTGCATAGCCGGGCATAATGCCTTTTCAGGCGCCAGAGAATCCCTATGCCCAAACCGGTGATCACGCCGACGTTGTTGGCCAGCAGATCCCCTGCGCTGAACGCACGACCGGCGATGTGCGCTTGGGCGATCTCCAGCAAGAAGCCTGTGGGCGCCACGGCCACGGCCAGAAAAAGGGCTGTCTTGCGGTCGTGAAACAGGCCCATGGCCACACCGGCCAAGATTGCGTACAGGATACCATGCAGCGCTTTGTCCAGCCCCACACCGGCGTCCGGCGGTCCGGCATGGGGTATCAGGCTGCCGGCCACCACTACTGCCAGAATGGTCAGCCATAAAAGGAGAATTGTCTTATTGCCATATGCGCCCAGGCGCAGCTGTTTTTCTTGAGTCATCGCGTGATTCCTTTTGATCGAAGGGTTGGCTGGTCTGTCGGCACTTGCCACCAGTCCCGGTTTTTCAGGTACCATTGGAGCGTTTTGCCAAGGCCGCTCTCGAAGGATTCCTTTGGCACAAAGCCCAACTCCGTTCTGATTTTTTCCGCATTCACCGCGTAACGCCGGTCGTGGCCGGGCCGGTCTTCCACAAAGGTGATCAGGGTTTGGGATGACCTGCCCCGGGAGGCCGGTGACAAGGGGTATTGGCGCATCAGCGCCGGCGATGCGCCAAGTTGCGCGTCGAGTAATCCGCATATCAGCCGTACGATTTCGATGTTGCGCCACTCGTTGTTGCCGCCGACTGTGTAGACGGCGCCGCTTTCCCCCATTTGTAGGATCTGCTTGATAGCACGGCAGTGATCGGCAACGTACAACCAGTCCCGCACGTTCAATCCATCGCCATAGACGGGAATGTTGCGCCCGGCGAGAATGTTGACAACCATCAAGGGAATCAATTTTTCCGGAAACTGGTAGGGCCCGTAATTGTTGGAGCAGTTGCTGATGGTGGTATTCAGACCGTAGGTGTGATGATAGGCCCTGACCAGATGGTCGGCCGACGCCTTGCTGGCCGCGTAAGGCGAGTTGGGGCGGTAAGGGGAGTCTTCTGAAAAGGCGGGCGCTTCCGGCCCGAGGGAGCCGAACACCTCATCGGTTGAGACATGGTGGAAACGGTGCTGTTTCGCTTTCCCGCTTGGCGACAACCACACGTTGCGGGCCGCCTTGAGCAGCGCGTGCGTACCGACGACATTGGTCTGCACAAAAGCGCCGGGGCCCTCGATGGATCGGTCCACATGGGATTCCGCTGCGAAATTGACGATGGTGTCGATGTCGTATTGTTTGAGCAGCGTCTCACAAAGCGCTTGATCCTCTATACGGCCTTTGACGAAAGCAAAACGAGGGTTCTCCTCGAGCTCCTTGAGATTGGCGTACCGGCCGGCATAGGTCAGCGCGTCCAATACGATGACCCGGTCTTTCGGGCAGGATTGGAGCCAATAACGAACAAAATTGGTGCCGATGAAACCGGCCCCGCCGGTGACAAGCAGGTTATGATTCATTTTTTTTCTCCAACAGTACTTTCATTCGTACACCTCCGCATCCCGGAACTGCTTGGCGAGTTGATCCTTTGGCGACAGCAAGGGCGCGTCACCGCTTACCATCGGCCAGTCAATGCCCAGCTCCGGATCGTCCCAGCGAATACCGCGTTCATGTTCCGGTGCGTAGTAATCCGTGCACTTGTAAATCATTTCGGCGGTTTCGCTGAGCACCAAAAACCCGTGGGCGAACCCAGGCGGGACCCAGAGCATGGCTCTGTTGACGGCGGACAGTGTGCTTGCCACCCAGCGTCCGAAGGTCGGCGAACTTCGCCGCAGATCAACGGCCACATCAAAGATCTTCCCGACCACCACCCGTACCAGCTTGCCTTGAGGTCGGCGGATTTGATAATGCAGACCGCGCAGCGTGGCCTTCCGGGAAACACTCTGGTTTTCCTGGACAAAGCCGGCTTCGATACCGGCTTGAGCGAATTGCGCGGCCCGCCAGGTTTCCATGAAAAGCCCGCGTTGATCGTTGACCACCGTGGGGGTGATCCGGATGACATCGGGGATGGATAAAGGTTCGAATTTCATGCCGCCGCCTCGTTTTCGATGATGTCGAGCAAGTATTGCCCATAGCCGTTTTTCCGAAGCGGGTGCGCTAACCGGACCACCTGCTGCGCGTCGATGAATCCCATGCGATAGGCGATTTCCTCCGGGCAGGCGATCTTGAACCCCTGTCGTTCCTCCAACACCTTGACGTAGACCGCGGCGTCGAGCAAAGCGGCGTGGGTGCCGGTGTCCAGCCAGGCGGTGCCGCGGCCCAGCAGTTCCACACGCAGTTCCCCCCGCTGCAGATAGGCTTGGTTGACGGAGGTGATTTCCAGCTCCCCCCTTCCGGAGGGCTTGACGTTTTTGGCAATCGCGATCACGTCATTGTCATAAAAATAAAGACCGGTCACCGCAAAATTGGAAGGTGGGCGAAGCGGTTTTTCCTCGATGCCCACCACCTGCTTGTGGCTGTCAAAGGCGACCACGCCGTAGCGCTGCGGGTCCTTGACCGCATAGCCGAACACCGTGGCGCCGCGGCCGAAAAAGCAGCTCTGGAGCAGGCCTGAAAGGCCATGGCCGTAAAAGATGTTGTCACCCAGTATCAGGCAGACACTATCGCCGCCGATAAAGGACTCTCCGATGAGAAACGCCTGGGCCAATCCGTCCGGGCTGGGCTGGACCGCATATTGGATGGAAAGGCCCCATTGCTCCCCGGACCCCAGCAGGCGTTGAAACGGCTCCTGATCCTGCGGTGTCGTGATTATCAGGATCTGCCGGATGCCCGCCAGCATCAGGACGGATAACGGATAATAAATCAGGGGTTTGTCATAAACCGGCATCAGTTGTTTGCAAACCGACCGGGTCAAGGGGTACAGCCGGGTGCCGGAACCGCCCGCCAGAATAATCCCCTTTTGGATAGATGCGTTATGCATGGTTTCAACTCTCCTTTAAGTTACCGTTCTCAGGCGTTTCGGCGCGATGGACGGCTGCCGCCGATGTACCGGGGGCTGATGGCCGGCATGACGGTGATAAATCGCGTCCCAGTCCGGGCCGGAAGATCTGTTGTTGCGGCGGCCATTTCAGATGTGATCCCTTTGTGCTGAGGCGCCTGGGACAAAAAACCGCACAGACCACCGTTGAAAAGCATGAAAACCGGGTTGACCATGGCGTTCAACAGGTTGTCCACCATGTAAACACACAGGATAACGGCCAGGACGGCTGCCGGCGCATAAGTTCGTGTATGCCACCTGCCGGGAGGAGCACGATACAACAGCAGCAGCATGGGAAGCTGTACGGTCAGCAGCAGCAGGGTCAGCCCATAGATGCCCCGGGTGCCCAGGGTGATGATCCACAGTCCGTCCGTGATGCTAATATCCCGCCCTTCATCGTCATATACGCGGGACCGGTTCCACCCCCCCCAGCCGAAAAAGGTGCCCTCCAGGGCCTTGTCGATCAGGATGGTTTCGTTGTCGAAACGAAACTGCAGGGATTGGCCGCGCTCGGCGTTGAATTTCTCCGCCACCATGCCGGACAGGTTCTCGCCGCTCCAGATGCCGGTAGTGCGCAGCACCATGTAGGACGGGGGAACCAGGAGCAACACCCAGATGAGCAGGGCGTTTTTGGTCTTGTTGGACAGGTACAAAAAACTCAAACCGAGCAGCAGCAGCACGAGGGCACCGGCCGACTTCAGCAGCAACGTGGTCGCCAGCAGCGGAACGATCAGCGCGGGGCTGGGGATCGATAGGATCCGCGCCGGAAGGGCCTTTGCGTGGGCCAGCCAGATCCCGATAAAGGATGCCGAAACCATCCACATGGCCGTCATCAAGCCGTGCTCCATGTAGACCATGGGCCGGAATCCGTCGCCGCGGATGGTTTGCAGGAAATCGTGCTGGTGATACCCATAGGTCAACCGGTGGAGCTGGGGACTCATTTTCAGTTCAAACAGACAAAAGGGGATATAAACCAGCCCGCCGATAAATACGGCCTTGGCCAGCACGGCCAACCCTTCTCGGTCGCTGAAATAGACCCGCGCGATGAAATAGGGCAGTCCCCAGGTAATGCTCTGGTACATGGTTTCGGACAGCCCGTCGTACACGCCCAGCCCCTGAATGCCATTGGCCACCGAGGAGAAAAACGGGCAGGTACACCACAGCACCATGGGGAGGTCCACCGCCTTGAGTCTAAAGTTCAGAAGCGCTTGACGATCATATATCCAGGCCGCCAGCAGAATGCCCACGCAGGTGGCCGTCATCTTGGTGTAGTCCGGAAGCCCCTTGAACCGGTAGGCCACCACCGGCAGAAACATCCATCCGGCGGCAAAGGCCACGGCGGCCGCCTTTTTGGGTTCCATCCGGGAAAACAAAAGCAGTACCACCGGGATCCATCCGAACATGACCAGCGGCACCAGGATATTGCCGTGATGGCTAACGGTCATCCGGCCACCTCTCGATCGCCTGTGACAAGGCACTGCCCCAGGAGCGCGCCGGATCGTAGAATTGCGCCTGCAACCTGCGGCAGGCCTCTCGTTTGGCATCGTACAGGCCCTGGTCGGCTGCCAGTCGCAGCGCAGCCCGGCGGTAGCCGTCGGGATCGTCCGGGGCCACCTCCACGACGGCGTCTGTAACCACCTCGAGGGCCGGACAGATTGAAGAGGTGATCACCGGCCGGCCAGCCAGTATACCCTCCACCACCACTTTGTTGAAGCCCTCTCCGAATGCCGAGGTCGTGGGCACGACCAGGGCGTGACTGCGGGAGATGTGCGCCTGCATTTGGGGTCTGTAGCAGTAACCGTGGATGTGAAAGGTGCTTTCCACTCCCGCGCGGGCCGCGGCCTGGCGGAGATCCGTCTCCCGGGAGCCGTCGCCGCAAAGATGCAGGTGGATGTGGGTCTGCCCGGCCTGTTTCAGATCGATGGCCATTTGCAAAAGGTCGAAAATCCCCTTCTCCAGCTCCAAGCGGCCGGCGAACAATAGATTGAACGGCGGTTGGGCGGGCGGTTTTGAAACATGATCGAAAACGCTGCTGCGGTACGTCGGGATAAAAGGGATGATCGGCCTGGGATCCTGGTTTGAAACCATGCGGACCTGTTTTTCGATATTCCGGGACAAACAGAGAATCGCTGCGGCGCGATGCCGGAATAGGGAGCCATTGAGACGGTTTATGGTGGTTTGCAGCCTGGACGGCGGCCTGAATTTGGGCCACAGCGTGCAGTGCAGGCTGGGCACCAGGCCCATGCGCCGGGGGGCGAACCATTGGAGCGGGAAAAAATGGCCGGTGGCGTCGGCCACGACCAGCAGGTCCGCGCCCTGGATCACCGCCCGGTTGACCACATGCCGCACATATGCGATCTGCCGGAGATGAAACCCGAGTCCCCGCCGCATCGGCCCTTTGGGCAGGTTTTCCACGTGGAATTGTTCGGTCCTTACCCGGTCGGCGCGGGAACAGGACGACAGGACCACCCCGCGTGCGCCTAACCTACGGCAGACATCGAAAAACTGACCGCTATAGGTCATCGCCAGCTGGTGGGGGTCGTCCTCGCCGCGCTGCCAGTGGGCAAAGGTGCGAACCACGTCGCCCGGTCCGGCGGCGTAAGCCAGGCAAAGGGGGCGCATGGAATCATGCCTCATGATGGTTCTCCTTCCGGTGGGCCACGATGCGTGCCGGAATCCCCACCGCCGTCGCACCGGCCGGCACGTCGTCCAGCACCACCGCGTTGGCCCCGACCCGGGCGTGGTCGCCGATGCAAACGCCACCCAGAATTTTAGCCCCGGCGCCGACATCCACATGCCCGCCGATCCTGGGAAGGCCCGGTCGCGGCCCGGTACCCAGCGTGACCTGTTGAAATATGAGGCAGTTGGGCCCGATCTGGGCATCCGGGTGGATCACGATGCCGTTGGGGTGGGGCATGAGCAAACCGCCCCCCAGTTGCGCGTTGATGGGAATATCGGCCCCGCAGACCGCGCTCCATAATCGATGGCGCAGCACGATCCAGGGTCGCAAGAGGCGAGCCGGACCGCGCGTTGATACTATCTGCTGGTATCGGCGAATGGCCGCCAGCAGGTACTTCCAGGGTTCGAAGCGCTCCGCAAAGGGCGTTTCCCTGGTCCAGTCCGGGTCGGTTGCGGAAATATGCGAGTCGTCGGTCATGGTTCTTCACCTGTTACGTGGTAAAACAAACGTGCGGTGCTGGAAACTACCGCATCGCCATGGATACATAGCAACGGTCGTGCCAGAGGCTGATATGAATTTATCTTATTGTAATAACTCAAAATTTTCTATGCGGTCCGAAAACTGCGGGGTGCCTGGTCAATCAGCGGCAGAGACCTGCTGATGGGGGCCTTGCAATTTGAGAGAGGGTTCCTGGATGCCGTGCAGCTGATGCAGATCGGCCAGCCGGGCCGCATCCATCTGAAACCGAATGGGCATCCAATGAACAGTGCGGTGACGGTTGAAGAGTATTGCCGCCGCTGGTCGCTCTGTGGAGGAAAGGAAGCCACGGCCAGCCGCTCATCCATGCCATAGCTGTGGGAACTTGGCTTCCAGCAGACCGGCCCGCTGATCGGCGACCCTGGACCAGGTGAATTGGCGGGCGCGTGACCTGGCCTGTGCGGCAAGCTGCCGCCGGCGGGTCGGGTTGTCCGCCATGGCGGTCATGGCCTCGGCCCAGGCATCCGGATGATTATCCGGCAGCACCAGGGCGTTGATACCGTCCTGGGCCACGGCCCCGGCCCCCATTTGGGTGACCAGGGGAGTCAGTCCGTGGGCCATGGCCTCGTAGGTCACCATGGGACCGCCCTCTTCCAGGGTGGGAAACACGAACACGTCGGCTTGGCGATACAGACGACCGATATCCCGGGTATAGGGTACGTGGCGCACATTTTTCCCTTCCAGAATACCCTCGAAAAGTTTTCTGATCTCCGGGTCGATAGCCCCGCAGAGGATCAGCTCGCCGTCGATGCCGGCCCGTTGCCAGGCCTCCAGCAAAAGGGGAATGCCTTTGCGCACGCAAAGGGTGCCCACAAACAAAAAAACGGGGCGGGAGTTGTCCGGTCCGGGATGATCCACAGCCGGAAAGCGCTCCGGCGACCATCCATAACTGGTGGCCAGCAGCTTTTCCGCGGCCACGCCGTTTTCCATCATGGAACGAGCCACCATGGGACTGGGACAAAAGACGGCGTCGGCCAGGGTCAGCTTTTCGTTTTCCTCGTCGATCCGCTCGCTTGAGATGGTGTTCGGCCAGTCGATTCCCCAGAGCGCGTAAGCTTTCTCGAGGATGTGTCGGGCCGTGGCCTGGTGGCAGTTGATCCGTTCCATGACGATGCGGACGCCGTGGTCCATGAACCGCTTGAAAATATCCAGCGAAAGCCCGGCCCACAAATAGACAACCGGACTGCCGGCCGCGGTTTTGAAAAAAAGCGATTCGGCGGCTCGCCGGGGATAGGCCCGGCCGCTGAAACGGTACACAAGACCTTTTTTTAGACCGGCCATGGCCGGCTGCATCCAGGGAAAGGACAGGTGGTCGTCGGCGCTGGGCACGGTCAGCCGGACATCGCGGCCGCTTGCCTGCCAATGGCGGCATAGCGAGAGCGGTACGTGGCTGTTGCCCATGTTCGAGGCGTGGTAGCCGAACAATACCGGCAGATGGCTGGAGACGGTCTTAGGCATGGTTTTTCTTCCTATCGGTTACTATTTGGCGACGCATTGAGAGACGCTTGCCGATGCCCGGCAGGTTGGCCAGCAATCGGCCGATCCGGGCGTGTTGCTTGGTTGCCCCCCAATTGAGCACCGGCGCAATGGCCGGCACATCCAGTCGCACCAGGATTTCGGCGGCCCGGCGCAGGTCCCGGAACAGGGTGCTGTCCCCCTGGCTTATCAAGGCCACGACATCGGCTTGAACCGCCAGGTATTCGGTCAGGTCGCAGCGCAGAATCGGGGCTGCATCGATGCAGATGGCGTCGTAATGGTCTCTGGCCTGTCGAATAAAGGTGTGCAGCTGATTGCGGGCCGCTTTGTCGAAGCAGTCGTTATGGATCGGCAGCAGATCGACTCCGTACTCAGGATCATGCACTATACCGCCTTTGTAGGGCGCCATTTCGACCAACAGAGAGGTCAATGCATCGACCGGCCGCGATTGGCCCGCGATCCGGGACAGTTGCGGATGGTTCCAATTGCCTTCCACCACCAGCACTTTCGGAACCAATTCGGAAAGTGCCCGGGCGCAGTTCAGGGTGATCCCGGAACACCCGGTTCCCGGATCCACGCCGGTGAACAGGAACACCCGGGCGCCGCTGCGCTCCCTTTCACGATTGAGCCGAATGGCCAGGCTGCGGATCGCCTTGGCCGGCTGGGTGTCGGGTGCCATGGCAAGCAGTCGGTGGAAGGGGATTTCTTCCGGGGCTTTGGACAGGGGCCAGGTCGGCGGATGCCCCAGGGCTTGCTGGATATGGCGCGGGCTGCGGATGCGGTTGTCCAGGAAATCATAAGCCAACAGACCGCCGCCTACGCTGCCGAATGCGGCCGCCAAACAGAGGATGAGCAGCTTCTTGGTGTTGGAGCCGACGGGGGCGATCGGTTGGCGGGCCGGCGATTCGATGGATATCCTCAAGGGCGCCTTGCTCTCGGCCATGAGTTCGTGGATCCGCGTGTCGATGCGAAACAGCAATTCCCGGCTGTGATCGAGCTGCTGTCTCAGGGCCTCTCCCTCGATCAACCCCTTGCTGATGCGGCCGGCCTGCTGCTGGCTGTCGGCAAGGGCGGCAAGGATGTCCGCCTCGGCCGCCTGGGCCGCCTTGAGTCTTTTGCGGGCCTCGATCAGTTCCTGTTCCAGTTCGTATTCGCGCTTGCCGTGGAGAATTTTCTCGGCCGTATCGCGCACTTCGCGGCGCAACTGTTTTTCATAATCGCGCATGGCCTGCATGCGCTGCTCCACCCGGATGCGATCGGGGTTTTGCGGGGTGATACCGTCGATGCTGCCGCGCAGTTGCTGCAGCTGCTGATAGGTCCAGGAACTGGTAAAGTCAATGGACTGGTCCTTCATGACCACTTCGTCCACCATGGGGTCGAGGGAGAGCGCCTTCGACCGCTCGGCCTTCAATTGGCTCTGCCGATAGGCTTTTTCCGCCACTACCCGATCCCCAAAGGCCTCCACGGCCAACTTCTGCAACTGCTGGGATCGTTGCTGCAGCACATTGAAATCTTCGGAAAAGGAGGCGGTATGGATGGTTTCGGCA
This sequence comes from Desulfobacterales bacterium, assembly GCA_016342285.1. Lineage (GTDB taxonomy): Bacteria > Desulfobacterota > Desulfobacteria > Desulfobacterales > JAEINQ01 > JAEINQ01. The sequence goes on along the minus strand of JAEINQ010000053.1, from coordinate 26,781 downwards.
AGGGTTTGCAGCTGGGTCTCCATCCCATCGATGGCTTCGGCGAGCATCTGCCGTTTTTCCTCCAGGTAGGTGATTCGTTCGTGGTCCTTCATTTCCGCTTCGCGGCGGATTTTTTCCAGAAAAACCGCCATGAGATGGTTCAGCAGCGGGGCCAGGCCCTCCGGTTTGGGCCCGGACACGGTAAGTTCGATTAGATGGGTGCGGTGCACCGGCGTGATCCGGATCATGGCTTCGAGGATGGCGACGGCTTTCTCAACGGCAAGCCCCTCCGGTAGCACGGCGGCCCGCTCTTCGGGGGACAGCCGCCCGATCGTTCCCGCCAACACTTGGAATTCCTTCATACGTTGCGCCTGGGTGCGGGCATAGTCGTGAAAATAGTTGATGATGGACGGATCTTCGGATTTGGTGATCAGCGAGGGGACCACCGGGTCGATCTTAAGTGCCGCCTGCACGTCATAGTTGGGACGGCTTAACATCAGCACCACCGGCGCCAGCAGGCAGAATACAAAGGCGCCCAGCACCAGGGCCAGCAACCCGTAGCGGGTCGCAAACCCGATGATGTCCAACGATTTGCCGGATCGGCCCAGCGGCAGCGGCGCAGGATCGGGTTGGCATGTCAGCACGGCTGCCTCTCCTTCCGCCGAAACGGGTTCAAGGCCAGCACGTGTTTCTTCTCATCCGCGGTCAGCACCAGCTTCCAGGTCAGCGGCAACAGCAGCCCGATATAGCCCAGACCCAACACGACGATTTGCACCACCGCGGCCGCCCGCTGAGGGCATGGCCACAGGCGGGTCAGTGTGTAAACGACTGCAGCCAGGATCAGGGGCAGCAGGGTCGGTTTCAGGGTGTGGGTGGCGAAATCCCGCAAGCCTACCTGAAAAGATCTGTTGCTGCGCCAGAACAAAAAAATGGCCGCTGTCCCATTGCCGGCGGCGATGCCGGCCGCAGCACCGGTCAGACCATAGGCCATGGCTCCTGCCGGAATCCAGGCCAGGGCCAAAATCAGCTGCACGAGCAGGTATTCCATTTCCCGGCCGCAACGGTCGATACCGCGGAAGATCAGCGATACCGGTCCGGTGCTTTGCTGGATCATATAGCCGGCGGCCAGAAGACGCATTACCCCGGTGGCGGTGGCATACTCCGATCCCACCCAGGCCGTGATCAGGGGCTCGGCAACGGCGGCCAGAAAAGCGAAGAGAATCGTGTTGATCAGGTTGATATGGCGTAATCCGTCGAGATAAAGCCTGCGCAGGGGCCCGACGGGCACCTGCTTACGTCCGTTGACGTCAGGGCCCAGTCGCCGGATCAGCAGGAAAGCGCCGACGCCGGCCGGCAGCACGAGCGCCCACGAAACCACCGGCGGCAAACCGACTCCGGTCGGCATCCAGGCGATCGGCATCAGGGCGATGCACAGGGCCAGCAGGGCAACCTGAAGATAGGCTTTCAGACGAGCCGTCCAGAGGCCCGAACCGCCGTTGTCCGGTGGGCTTTTCAGGTTAGCGGCGGCCGGCAGAAAAGGGCCGAAAGCGGCTGCTGAAACACTTTTGGCGGTGAACGGAAACTTGCGGCCCACCTCGAACAGCCCGGCGGCGGAAAGGCCGATCATGGCCGAGATGACCATGCGGTCCAGGGCGGAGAGAAAGATGGCGATCCCGCCCAGTGCCTGCACCTTGCCGCCGAAAATAAACAGGCGGCGCGCGTGATCGCGGCTGATCAACCGCGGTGAAACGCGCAGGGCCGGCAACAGGCGGCGGGCCGCCAGCATGCAGGCGCCCGTTTCCAGCGACACCCGGACGATATAGGCATAGAGCAGCCCCCGGACCCCGGCCCCCTGGCTGAGGAAGAAAACGATCGCTACCATCTCGGTCAAAGCGGCCGCGGTATAGATTTTTTTCACCAGGGCGATCTCCTGCAGTCCCTCGACAATGGATCGAAATCCACCCAGTGTCAGGTCGAGACCGAATACGGCGGCGGTACCCAGGATCATCACCCCGGCCGTGGTCTGCATCTGCGCCGCCACATGAAACCCATCGAGGATCGCCGGCAGGCTGCAAAACAGCCCGAGCCCGAACAGGATGCAGAAAACCAGCATCGCGAACACTCCGGTGGACAGAAGCCGGTTGACTTCCGCATCCCGACCCTGGGCGTGAAACCGGGCCGTATCCCGGATGTAGGTGGTGTTGACGCCGAAGGCCCCCATGGAGGCGCAAGAGAGGATTATAAAACACATGGACCACAGGCCAAATTCCGCCAGGGTGATGTAGCTCAGAACCAATGGCGTCAGCAGCAGCCGGCTGACCAGATAGATAGCCGTTGCCGCCATGCCGGCCATGGCGTTTGCCGCCAGCTTGCTCGGGAGTATGGTATTTGGTGTGGCTGTTTTCATCATGTTAATCGCTCACGAATCCTTCCTGGCCCCAGACCTGGCGCCGGAATTCCTGCATCAGCCCGAACGTCTCGCCGATCGATGTCGCAAGGTTCAACACCCGCAGGGTCGGCAGCAGCTGTTCCATGGCGTAGTTGAACTTGCGCATTCCTGTGGGGCCCACGAAAACGATGTCGTTGGGCCGCAGGGCGTAATTGCCGCTGAAGTCGCCATGTTCCAGCATCTGCTTGAGATCGACCTGGCGCACCTCGCCCTTGTCGCCGGATTGACGCAGGATGAAAACCATCTCCGGATTGGCGTCGGCGGTCAGACCGCCGGCCAGCATGACGGCCTTGACCAAGCTCAGTCCCCGTTTCAGCTGGACCGCCCCGGGATTGGCCACCTCACCCATGACAAAGGCGGTTTCATCCTCGGCCTCGGGAATAAAGATCACGTCGTTGTTATGGATGCGGGCGTTGAGCGACATGTTGCCGTTGTTCAGCAGGTCCATCAGGTCGATCCAGATCACGATATCCCGGCCCCGGATGATGGCGCATTTGGTTAAAAAGGTCTCTTTACCATGGTAGGGCAACCCGCCGGCCAGGGCCAGGGCTTCGAGCAGGGTCCCCTCGCCGGGGAAGTTCACCACCCCCGGTTTGACCACCCGGCCCAGGACGAAGGCCTTGTTGTTATGGAATTCCCGGATGGCGAGGGTTACTTCCGGCTTTTCGTACAGCACGGTCAGCTTGGCGGTAATCTCTTCCCGTACTTGCCCGAGGAGACGGCTGCGCACATCGATGATGCCGATCCGGGGAATGGTAATGGTTCCGTCCGGTCCCACAACGATATTGGCGGCGGAAATTTCCGGCCGCTTCCACACCGTCAAATCAAGGATATCCCCGGGACCCACGCGGTAGCTGTAAGCCCCCTGGGGGGTCACCGACCGGATCATCTCGGGCGAGGCAAATGTCTGGCCTTCAAGAGGGCGGTCCACCTGAAAGCCGTCTGCCGCCAATGGGGCCTCGGTGGGCTTCGGCGAGATCCCGGCGCATGCCGAAAGGAGCAGCACAGAAAGGGCCGTGAAAAAGAGCCCGCGCTTTTGCCCGAATCCGTTGCGGAGGTTGTTACATCTCATCTGCATTTCTCCAATTTAAATTACAGGTCCTTTTAACTGGACTGCCGCATTTCACCCTGGGGCGAACTGCTCTTTTCTCGCCTGTCTTAATTCAAAACGTGTGCCAAGTGACATTCAGTTAAACAACCCATTGGAATTATGGCAATATGACATTGCTTGCGTTGCAAAGACACTCGGGAAAGGACTGTCAGGCGGAAAGAGAGGCAGGAAATCTCAGTCAGATTGAGAGACTGCCGGTTATCACTCGCCGATGGCCGCTGATCAGGGCTGAGGGCACAAGATCCGGCGAAGGGAACCCCCCACACTTCGAATCAAAGTGCGCTGGGTTTGGCCATATGAATATAACAATTTGATATCTTAAGATTATACAGCAATCCCACCTGCATCTGATCTAGGTCCCAATCATGGCCCGATTAACTAACATGAAAGGATAGGCTTGGAATTTGATAGGATATGGCACCGATATTGCATATTTATGGGGCGCGATCGAAGAACCGATGGGAACATGTATCCTCAGCAACAATTGGCAATCAGTTGCGGCTTCAGCATTTGCAGCAGACATTGAGCCCAATTCACACATGGAGGAATTGCTATGAAGAAACATCGAAACGTATTGATCGTCGATGATGAAGTTGATTTTCTATCCAGCATGCGCCGTGCGCTGCGAAAAGAGCCGTACCGGGTCCTGACGGCCGAAAGCGGTAAGGCCGCCCTGCGGATAATAAAAGCGCAGAACGTGGACCTGGTGGTCAGCGACTACATGATGCCCGAGATGGACGGATTAACCCTGATCAAGCGGATCCAAAGCGATTATCCGCATATTTTGACCATCATGCTGACAGCTCTGGCGGAACTCGACATCGCCATGCAGGCCATTAACGAGGCCGGGGTTTACAAGTTCATTTTGAAACCGGTGGAAATCAACAGCTTTAGAATCACCCTGCGACGCGCCCTGGAATCGCTGGATCTGTTGGCCGAAAAGGAAGGATTGCTGCAGAAGATCAAGAACCGGGACGCCCTCCTCCAGGAGTTGGAACGAAAACACCCGGGCATCACGAAGGTGGAGCGGGATGTCGACGGTTATATCCTGTCGCTGGATTGAGCCCTCGGGTGTGCTAAAACTGCCTATACCGCTTCATTGAGGACTCCCGCTAAGGAAGGAATTTTTTTCATCGGGATTCGCTCGCTGCCACCGGTTGTAGCTTCCCGCCATCCGATCATCCGCTTGGCTGCGGGCATCAGCCCGCATACCCGTGCGGATGCCTGCGGTGCCACTGCCAAGCCGTGGCGACGATGGATTCAAGCTCCGGGTAGCAGGGACGCCAGCCCGACTCGACGCAGATCTTTCCGGCGTCGGCCGTCAAAACGGCCACGTCTCCCGGGCGCCGGCCCTCGACGACGAAGGGCACTTCCAGCCCCGTGACCGCTTCCGCCGCACGGATGGTCTCCAGCACGGAAAACCCCCTGCCGTTTCCAAGGTTGTAGGCACCACTGGGCCCCTCTTCGACCAAATGCGTTAGGGCCGCCATGTGAGCGGCTGCCAGATCGAGCACATGGATATAATCGCGGATGCAGGTACCGTCGGGCGTGTCGTAATCGCCGCCGAACACCTTCAGGGCCGCACGGTTTCCTTTGCCGTGGATCAGGGATTTTAAAATCAGCGGAATCAGATGCGACTCCGGGCGGTGGTCTTCACCCATGTCGGCCAGCGGATGGGCACCCGCGGCGTTGAAGTAGCGCAGGGCCACATAGTCGATGTCGCCGGCACGGTGCATGTCGTCCAGCACCTGCTCCACCATGGCTTTGGATGCGCCGTAGGGACTGGCGGGTCTGATCGGATGGGATTCTGAAATGGGCGCCTTTTCAGGGGAGCCGTAAACGGCTGCCGTCGATGAAAAAATCACCTGCCGCACATTGGCGGACCGCATGGTTTCCAGCAGCCCGATACTCAGGGCCACGTTGTTGTGGTAGTATTTCAGCGGTTGCGCCATCGACTCACCCACTTCGATCAGGCCCGCGAAGTGCATAACCACATCGATATGTTCGGATATCAACACGTGGCGCAACCCATGGGTGTCGGCCAGGTCTGCTTCGATCAAGCGGATGCCCGGCTGCACCGCCTCACGGTGGCCCCGCGATAAGTTGTCGACCACCACCACTTTGAACCCGTTTTCATGCAGCAGCCGCGCCGTGATACTGCCGATATAGCCCGCACCGCCGATCACCAGAACATTCATAATATTTCCTTTCATAATACGCACACCGGCGCCAATAGCGACCGGTAGCCATAAGCGACAGCGCAGGCCGCCCCCAGCGCCAACAGCCGCATGGGCAACACGACGGGACCTGCGCCGTATGCAGCCCATCCCGCAAGGATCGCCCCCCAAACCAGCATATGGGTCAGGTACAGTTCATAGGAAATGCCGCCGATGAACTGCACCGCCCGTTTGACCGGCCGGGCAAAACGGTTCAGCAGGGCAAAAGTCAGGGCCGCCAGGCAGGTAATCCCCATGGCGGAAGGGATGTCGTTGAACATCTTTCCGACAGGACCGCCTCTTAAAGCCAATACGGCGGTCAACAGCATGCCGACGATCGCTCCTGCTGCCAGGATCGCGATAGGCTGCCGCCAGAAGGCGTAGTCTTTGTCGGCAAATCGGCGGGCAAGGAGCATACCGGTGCAAAACTCCCAAAGATACTGGAGAAAAAAGCTGTTATACACCTTGAGGTCCGCCTTGCCGGTAACAGCAAGCAGCCCCCCGTAAATCAAAGAGATCGCCAGGGCCGTCAATAAGAAGAGTGCCGGTTGCAAGCGTTTTTGCATTGCCGCTAAAAAGGGATAGGCCAGATACAATTGAACAAGGGTCGACAAAAACCAGAAATGGCCACCGAAGCTGTTGACGATACGTTCATCGAACATCTTAAAGAGCAACAGATGCCCCAGCCAGGCATACCATCCTCTGTTCGGATAGAGCGGCATCAGCTGGTTGACGATAAAAATCAAGGTGATTGCAATGAAGTAAGGAACCAGGACTTTCAAGGCCCGGCGCTTGTAGAACGACAGCGGATTCACCGGTGGATTCCCGGACAGGGTCAGCCCGAAGCCGGAAAGCATCAAAAACAGGTGCACGCCGGCGCCGCCCGCCGTTACGGCATGATCGGCCCATCCAGCAAAATAGCCCCGCAAGTAATGAAACAGCACGATGCCCAGAATAGCGAAGCCTTTGGCGAAATCGGGAAAGTCCAGACGGCCTTGCGGCGAAGGATCTGCCGGGTTTGGATGAGTCATGGTCCGGCCACCTGGGAAACGGTCGAAAGGGGGGAGCCGTCGGCCATAAACGCCTGCGGGCCGCCCGTCGTGGAACCGCGCTTGGGTTTGATCACAGCCGGTATTCCCACGGCGATGCAGTTGTCCGGCACATCGGTAATCACCACCGCGTTGGCTCCGATGTCCACATGGTCGCCGATGATAATGGGGCCCAGCAGTTTGGCGCCGGCGCCGATGTTGACGTGGTTGCCGATGTGCGGCGCGCATTTTTCGTCGAGGTTTTTCAAACCGATGGTGACACCGTTGCGCACGATGCAGTGATCGCCGAAACGGGCGTAGCCGCTGATGATGATGCCGCCGAAGTGATCCATGCGAAAATGGCGGCCCATCGGCACCTCGCAGGGCAACTCGATCCCGCAGGCGATCTGCACCAGTTTGAAGAGGATCTTGTACACCAGAGAAAAGGGTTTTCGGATTGCCGCCGGCCGCAAGGTGTAGCGCCATCGGCCGAAACGGTAGATCAGCATGGCCCAAAACCCCTGGGCGCTCCAATCGCCGTCGTAGGTTTCAAGATCTGCGCGAATATTGGAAAAAAATCTCATCGTTTTCACCATGGCGCTGCCGGGGATCGGCGACCGAATGCGGTATCGTGCAGGGTTTGCCGGATCATCCGGATCACGTTAGCGGATGCCGTTCGTTTTGATAATGCCGCCGGGCGGCCCGGCAGCCGGTTAATCCAAAGACGCAGCAGGTGCCAGCCCAGCTCCACGCCGGCATTGGCCAGGACAGTGAGCAGACCGCCGTTTTTGCGGTGGTAGAGCCATTCGCTGCGCATGCGGAAGCTGAGCACCTGGGCCCCCGCCGGGTCGTAAACCTTGTCCGTGCGCGTCTGGCTGCAGGCGCCGCCGATATGAACGACCTCGGCGTCCGGAGCAAAATACACCTGCCAGCCGTTGTGCCGCGCGCGGCGGCACAGGTCGGTCTCCTCGTAGTAGATAAAAAAACGCTCGTCGAAAAAACCGATCTCGGCCAGCATGCGCGCCCTAAGGACGGCGAAGGTGCCGGGGACCCAGTCCACCTTCCGGGGCCGATCATGGGCAAAGCCGCCGAAATCATGCCGGTTGAATACCGGTGAGGAAGGGTAGCGGCTGCTCATCCCGCTCAGGGTGAACAGTTTGGCCGGCCAGGTGGGAAACCGTCTGGCCGAGGGGTCCAGCCGTCCGCGCGGGTCCACCAGGCGGGCGCCGCTGATCCCGCATTGCGGCGTATGTTCCATAAAGGCCACCGCTGCATTGATGGCGCCCGGCTTGACGAAGGCATCCGGGTTCAACAGGACGACATAGCGTCCCTTGGCCAGTCGGAAGGCCTGGTTGTTGGCGGCGGCAAAACCGCGGTTTTCGCTGTTGGCAATCAAGCGCACCTGTGGAAACTCGCGACGCACCATCTGCGTCGATCCGTCCGCCGAATGGTTGTCCACCACAAATACCTCCATTTCGAACCCCGGAGGGTGCGCCCAGAGCGCCGTAAGGCAGCCGCGCAAAATGTCACGGGTTTTGTAGCTGACGATAACTATGGATATCATGTTGCATCCTCCGATTTGACGGTCTTGGTCATGGTGACGACATTGCCATCCGCTTCACGGTGAACCGTCACGGTGTCCATGACCTGTTTCACTAGATACAGCCCGTAGCCGCTTTCCGGGAGCGTATCGACATCCGGCAGCGGTACGCTGCCCAAACCAAAGCGGGGATTGCGGTCCTTGACGATGACCTCCAGATCACCGGCATCGATGCCGAAGTGAATAAGGACACGCCAAGCAGGCGACGCCGCGCGCTTGTGCTTGACTGCATTGGTAAAGACCTCGCTTACGGCCAGCTCAACGGCGTGGACGAAAGCATCCTGCTTTTGCATATCAACGGCTGAAGCGGCGCGACGGGCCGCCTCGGCCCCTGCGGTGGCTGCCCGATGCAGGAATCGGAGGTCCGGCGGCAGCTCCAGGGTGACGCGTTCTTTCATGCCGATTTCTCCGGTGCGAAGCTGCTGACGGCCGCCTCTGGATCGTCGTAGATATCGAACAGGCGATCGGCGCGGGTCAGCTCAAACACCCGGCGCACTTTGTCGGCCAGGCAGGCGAGTTTGAGGTCGCCTTGTTGTGCGCGCAGCCGGCGCGCACTGGCCACTAAAGTCCCCAATCCGCTGCTGTCCATGAAGTCCACGGAGGAAAAGTCTAGGACTATTCGGCCGTCGATGGTATCGCCGGCCGTCAGCCGCTCCCGCAAAAGGGGGGCCGAGGTGGCATCCAGGCGCCCCCGGGGCATGAACACACAAATATTATTCATCACTTGCTGATCGATTCGCATAGGACAGACTCCTCGTGCAGTTTGTTAAAGAGGATCTTGACCATCATGCCCCAATCATACCAAAGGTTTCGATGGGCAAGGTGGTAACGATTGACGATATCTTGATCGGACTCCGGCACCGGCCAGGGTTCGGCTTCGGCATAACTGAAAAGTCCGGGGTAGTAGCTATTGTCCGCCGCAAGGATCGCCCGGTTGGTCTCGGTCGCCGGCAACAGACGGGTTCCGATCAGGGCCAGGTCGCCGCGCATCACCCTGCCAAGCAGCGGGTAGCGGTCCAGGGCAAGAGAGGCCGCGATTCTCCCGCAAAGGCCGGATGGGTTGAATGAAACCCCGGCAAGACGGATCGTGCGGCCGTTATGGTCGGCCCAATAGGTCTCTTCCGACCGGCGCCACCGGCCCTGCCGCTTGAGGATGAACGACAGCGCCGCATAGGGCATTGCCAGGACGACCCACAGCAGTGCCGCCAGAAGGCCATGGCCTAGGCGTTGAAACCAGTTTCGTCCCCGGCTCAATGGCTGCACGGTCGAGAGCAGATGGGCATCCTCCAATTGCACCATGGTTCCTTTTCCCGGATCCACGAGGCGGCACCCACCGGCCAGCTTGCGATCCAGCACCAGATGCTCCCCCACATAGGTCTTGTCCAGGATGACGCTGTGTTGAACCCTGCTGTGGGCGTCAATGATGACATTGCGGCCGATGACGGCGTTCGGGCCGACAACGGCGTTTTTATGAATCTGGACGTTATCGCCGATCATCACCGGCGGTTCGATCCGGGCGGATCGGGCGATCATGACGTTGCGGCCGATGTAAACATCCGTTTCATTGTTGTAGCCGGGAAGGACATATAGGTGCGCATCGCGGTCCAGAACACGCATGGACAGTCGGTAAAGATCGCCGGCCGACCGAATCGGCGTCAGGGCCAGGGGCGGCGGCGGGACGTCCATCGGGAGCGATGGTTGCGGGACTTGATCTTGGATCAGGATACGGCCCGTGGCGCAGGTCAGCAGTTTGCCGGGGGCGGCGGTTTGCATGAACGACGCGTAGTCCTTGTTTTGATCGTAATGCAGGAAAAAACACCCCTGCATCACCAGGAGTCGTGAGCCCGCACAATAACGGCTGTTTTTTAACAATGCCGCCGCCAGATCGTCTGTTTCTCGAACCGGCGCATAGGTCAGTTCAACCCCCCAGCGGCCGCCATTGCCGAACACCGCTTCCACCTCGGCAAGCGGCATATCGGTGGCCAGGCGGACATGACGGCTGCCGCACAGGATCGCAAAGTCCAACAGGTACTCCAACAGCGGTTTGTTGCACACCGAGGCCAAAAGCGGCGAGCGATCCGGAAAAACCGCCTGCAGCCAGTCGAATGTATCAGCTTTGATCACCAGAAAAGTCTTCATGGTATTACCCCCCGGTTCAGGCCTGCTGATCGGCGAACGACGCCAGGGCCTGGTCCGCATTGGTGAAAAAGGTGAACAGTTTTTCGGCCTGAGTGAGTTCGAAAACCAGTTTGACCTTGGGCGAAACACCAGCCAGGCGAATGTCGCCGCCGGTGGCAAGCGCCTTGCGCAGGCAGGCGACAACGGCCCCCAGGCCGGTGCTGTCGATGAAATCGAGCGCTTGACAATCGAACACGAATCGATCAGTGGCTCTGAGGCAGCCTTCGAACTGTCGGCGCAGTTGCCGGCTGTTGGCGGCATCGAGACGCCCGCTGAGCGTTGCGATGGCAATCGGGCCGTCTGCACTGGTTTGAATTTGAAATTGCATGACATCTTCTCCTTATTGGTTTAATAGGCGCCTTTACCGGTCAGCACGGCCGGAATGGTTTGCAACAGAATCTTCAGGTCGGTCAGCAGGCCGGTGCTTTGAATATACTCGAGATCCAGCCGCACCTGATCGGCAAAGGGAATATCGCTGCGCCCGTTTACCTGCCAGATGCAGGTGATGCCCGGGCGGATATGCAGCCGCTTGCGCTGCTCGAGGGTATACTGAACCACCTCTTGCGGCAGCGGCGGCCGCGGCCCTACCAGGCTCATGTCGCCCTTGAGCACGTTGGCCAGCTGCGGCAACTCGTCGATGCTGAATTTTCGAATGACCCGTCCCACTTGGGTGATCCGCGGGTCTTTTTTGATTTTGAAGATCACGCCGTCCGCAGATTCATTGTGGCTGGCCAGATGGGTTTTCATCCGGTCGGCATCGACGATCATGGAGCGGAACTTGTAAAACCTGAAATGCCGCCCGTTTTGGCCGACGCGGGTCTGGGCGTAAAAGACCGGCCCGGGGTTTTCCAAATAAATCGCCAGGGCCGTCAGCACGAACAAAGGGCAAAGCAGAATTAGGGCTGCTAAGGATATCAACAGGTCAAGCGTCCGTTTCAGGCCGATGGCCAGGCCGATGGTGATGTTCCAGGCCCACAGCCTGCTTTTATGATGCACATGGGCCCGCCACCCGCTTTGCGACAGACGGGTTATCATTTGCTTTTGCCGTTTCCGGACATCGTTGGTTGTCATTACGGCGGTCCTTCTATTCATGTTGATTGCGTATGGGGAAAAACCGCCATCGCGCCACACGGTATAAAAAGAGTGGATTGCCCAGCACATAACGGCGCCACATGCGCCCCGGTTCCTGAAGAATTCGATAGACCCACTCCAAGCCGATTTCCCGCATCCAAACCGGCGCCCGTTTAATGTTGCCGGAGTAGAAGTCGAACAACCCGCCCACGCCCATCAGCACTCTGGGAGCGAGCCGATGCCGATGTCGCATGATCCATTTTTCCTGCTCGGGCGCCCCCAAACCCACCAGCAGGATATCGGCGCCGGACCGGTTGATTTGGTCGATCACCTGCTGGCTCTCTTTGAAGCGATCGAAATAGCCATGGGCGGTGCCGGCAATGGATACCTGATACCGCTCTGATAGTCGCCGGGCCGCCTGGGCCGCCACCCCCGACCGGCCGCCGAGCATAAAGAGGGAGTACCCGCGGGACGCGGCCATTTTGCAGAGAAAAGGCATCATGTCGGTTCCGTTGATATTTTCTTTGAGCGGGGTTTGCAGCAGTTTTCCGGCCAGGGTCAGGCCGATGCCGTCCGGCAATACATAATCGGCTTGCTGTAGGATGTGAAAATAGTCCCTGTCCGTGGCCATTTTGTTGAGACAATCGGGGTTGACGAAAAAGACGCTGCATGGCCTGTCCCCGCATGCGGCCTGCTTGATGCGCTGGATGGCATCCGCCATGGTCAGGTTGGCGATGTCCAGATCGAGCAGGCGCAAGACCGGTGAGGGTGATTGACCGCCGGCCCCATACACCAGACCTGGAATCCCCCGAAGCAACAGCAACAGATCGTACACCAGTCCCTTTTTAAACACATATTCCCATTCAACGATTTCGCGGCCCTCATGGGCGATGCGGCTGGCGCGACGCACCTGCCACAGGGAGAAGATCCCCGGTTTGATCCGCCGGATATACCCTTGCATCGGTGTCACGGGACGTGCGTCCCAATCGGCAATGGCGGTGCCCACCAGTGCCAGACGGCCGGTTATCAACTCAGCAAACAACGGCAGGTTCTGCAAGGGCCCGCAGCGGTTGAAGGCCCTGATGGTCACCGGGTTTCCATGCCCGACGATGGTTCGGGGGAAAAAGACGGGAATTCCGGCAACCAGATAACGCACCAGCAGGACAAGATAGACCGGCAAGAGTACCAACGCACTGACAACCAGGCCGACTGCCAACTCGATCAATCGCATGAGAACCACGGCCAGAACAGCCACCGTTTGGGGGATCAGCCGGAACCCCATCCGTTGAAATGATCGGGTCGATTTGTGCAGCCGACCCTGTACGCTTTGGGCCAAATGGGATCTGGCGTCGGTTGGTGCATTTTGCGCATCACACGGCGGTGTCGGTGATCCTGTCCGTCTTCGGACCGAACATTTCAACACCGAATCGGCATGGCTGAAAAACGTTTCAGCGGTCCCCAAAAAAGACAGCCCCACGGCGCGCAGTGTAACTTCTGTTTGCGCGTCCACGCCGTTGGTGAGGCAAATGATCGCGCGCGGCATCAGCTTGGCTTTGGCGGTTTCAAGCTTCAAGCGGCTGAGCCCGCCGGCGATGGAATCGGTCACCAGCAAAACATCAGGCCGCACGGCCTCCGGCAGATGGTCGATATCCCCCACCGCCTCGACAACATCGATGCTGGTGAAGGTAAACCCGAGCACGTGCAGCAGCTCACGGATCGCGAAATTTTGTCCGAGTACCACGCATCGGTGTGTGAGACCGCCTGGTGATCCTATTGCCTTTGTTTTCATGTCGTCTGGTTCCCCCGCTCTTTCGCGCCAACGGTTTGGTTTGGTGGACTTAAAAGCAAAAGAGGTGCCAGTTTGCACAACCATACTCAACTATTTGATATATCGGGATTTCAGGAGAAGGAGGGATAGGCTGTGGCGAAAAGCGTCTCTCAGGTTGCAATAAAGTGGAAGCAGATTCTCTCATACAGAGACAGCGCCCTGCATGAGAGAATCACTGCGGAGCATTTTTGGGTTCTCGGATGACCGGTGGGATGGCAGGGCTATAGGTTGTATTGCTTGATCCGCCGGTACAGGGTGGCTTCGCTGATGCCCAGCATTTTGGCGGCTTCGCGCCGACTGCCGGTGGTTTGCTCGAGGGCATTGCGGATGGCCTCGGCTTCATAGTCGGCCATACTGGCGGCTCCGGGCGAGATGGTGCCGGGAGCATCGGCCGGGGATGTCGTGATGATGGAAAGATCGTCCGGGCCGATCATATCGTCTGCACAAAAAGCCGTGGCGCTGCGGATCACGTTTTCCAGCTCACGCACGTTTCCCGGCCACTGGTAGGCGCTCAGCACCGCCAGCGCCTGGTCGGACAATTGTTTCGGCGCGAGCCCTTCTCGATCCAGGCGCTTGGCAAGATGCCGACTGAGCAACAAAATGTCATCGCCCCGCTCCCGCAGGGGCGGGGCGTGCAGGGTGACGGCGCTCAGGCGGTAATAGAGGTCTTGCCGGAAACCGCCTTCGGCGATGGCCTCGACCAGGTTGCGGTTGGTGGCGGCCACAATGCGGATATCGACCGGGATCATCTTCGTGGACCCCACCGGCCGCACGGTTCGCTCCTGGATGGTGCGCAGAAGTTTGGCCTGCATGGCCACGGAAAACTCACCGATTTCGTCCAGAAACAAGGTCCCCTTGTCCGCGGAACGGATCAACCCCAATGTAGCCTGATCCGCTCCCGTGAACGCACCTTTGGTGTGACCGAACAGCTCGCTCTCTATCACCGATTCATTTATGGCGGCGCAATCTACCGGGATAAAAGCCTCTTGTTTTCGGATGCTGTGGTGGTGAATGGCCTGGGCGATCAGCTCTTTTCCCGTGCCGCTTTCGCCCTGAATCAATACCGAGGTGTCCGTGGGTGCAATCCTGGCGATCATGTCTTTAAGCTTGAGCATGGGTGGTGACTCACCGATCAGCCCCTCGAACCGAAACCGCGCGTCCAGGCGGTCGCGCAACAAGCGGTTTTCCCGCTCCAGCTGCCACATCGCATGTAGGTGGTCGACTTTCTTCTTCAACACGTCCGGGGAAATCGATTTTTCGAAAAAATCCACGGCGCCGAGCTTCATGGCCGCCACCGCTTCCTGGACACCGCCATGGCCGGTGAGCATGATCACCTTCAGCTCCGGCCGTTGTGCCATCACGGCACGCAAGACTTCGAGGCCGTCCATACCGGGCATCTTCAGGTCCAGCAGCATCAGCGAAACGGAATTTCGCGACAGCATATCCAAGGCACCCTCACCACTGTCCGCAAACAGCAGCCGGTAGGGAGCGCGTCCAAAATATCGTCGTATGGCGTTTTGCACATCTGGTTCGTCATCGACGATCAGTAGGGTGAACTGGTGTCGGGTGTCCATAGCCTCACTCACAGTACAATAACAAAAAACGTTTCCGGTATTCAATTACCTAGAGTCTTGTAAGTTTCCTAAATCCGCCATTCGGTATGGGCGGATCGTTTTCGGCTTAACCCGCCTAATTTAATAGAAAATTCAGACCTCATTACGTCTATCTTGCATTTATGCACAAAATTTATTAAAATTCAGGATACTTGCATACTTGATTCCTGCCAGTTTCATACATTGTCGCTGTTCTTGGCATTTTATTAGACTGGCCAAAACTCAACCATTCTCATATTGACAGAAAGTATTCACTGCCGATTTTATTTTTGCCTATATTTTTGGTATCCTAAACAATAGCCGATTTGACCGAGCGGCGTCAAAACATTTCCCTAACCCACAACCAAAGGAGGCCCACCATGAAGATTTCCCAGTGCATCACCCATTTTTTCAATTATCAGCAGATGAACGTGAAAAAAAAATACGCTCCGCAATTATGAATTCGTCCTTGGCAACTTCCAAAACCATTTCGGTGATATAGAGCTATCCACCATCACATCCGAGGATAGGTAACAATGGAAAAGACGATCGGCGTGGTGTGCGGCATAATCTCTTTTATAATGGTGGTACCCGGGGTTGTAAGGGAATAGACCAGATCAACCTGTTCTTTTTTGAAGCCCCTGGCAATCTCATACTGTTTTTCCCTTTCAAGCCCGCTTTTTCCATAAAGGTACTTAACATTCTTTCCCTCAACCAGCCCGCCGGCGTTCATGGCTTCCTTAAACCCTTTTACACTTGTGGGATAACCGGTCCAGACAGATATTCCGACTTTGTATGTTTTTCCTGTTTGTCCATACAAATTCGGCAGGTTGCTTATAAGGAAAATGCTGCAAATGGTCAGGAACAGAAATCTCTTCCCCATATTCTTCTCCTCAACTCATCTTAACACCCCATAGCACATAACCGGATCAATCTTGTTTTTGACGCACACTTCACCCCTCTTTTGTATAGTGAAAAGCCCTTGGGTTTTGCTATATGTCAGTTCACCGATGATGATCTCGCCACCTTTTGCCATCTGCTGTAATCTTCCGGCAACGTTTACGGTATCGCCGATAACCGTATAGTCCATTCTGTTCTCAGAGCCTACGTTTCCAACAATGGCGCTACCTGTATTGATTCCAATACCTATCTCAAAGGTCTCTTTATCTTCCTTACGCCTTAAGGTCATCAGATCCTCGCTGGCATCCTGCATTTCTATCGCCGTTTTTACGGCATCGTAGGGGGCACTGCTATCAGAAGAAATAATCCCAAATACAGCCATAAGCTGATCCCCGACAAATTTGTCAAGTATTCCATTGTTTTTGAAAATGATATCTACCATGACACTAAAAAACTGGTTCAACATGGATATCACATCTTCAGCGGCCATCCTTTCAGAGATGGAGGTAAAAGACCTGATGTCTGCAAAAAGAATGGTCACTTCTCTTCTTTCATTCTCAAGGAACGCGCCCTTCTTTGAATTAATCAGCTTTTCCACCAGGTGCTCTCCCACATACCGGCTCAACCTGCTTCTTAATTCTTCTTCTTTTTTCGTTCTTTTATAGGATTGAGTAAGATCTCTGGCATAGCTCATAAGCTGGATGCTTTGCTCCTTCATATCCCTGTCCACACTATTAAATTTATTGAGTATGACGTTAAAGTTTTCAGCGATATCGCTTAGCTCCTGATCCGCTTTAATTTTGATGGGACCGTTACTTTCACCATCCTTTGCAATACTGGTTTTTCTTGATAAATTTATGAGTTGATCCGAAGATTTTCTCAGGAGAATAAACCCGGTGAGAATAGAAAATAACGCTAATGCAGAAAAGGTAACGACCGTATATGTAACATCGATATTTCCATAATGAAACAGATAAGCAACGATGAGAAAAGGGAGGATTCCCAATAATGCCAAAACAATCCGGGTCTTTACTAAAAAGCTTTTGGAATTATGGTATTCCCGATTTTGGGTTTTGGATTTTGGGTTTTGGTCCTCCACTTGATTATTCTCTGATCCTCACGAAATTTAAGTGTGTTTCAAATTTAACTGCAATAAAAGCTTCCGGATTCTTGTTGGTTTGTTCGTAATCATCTGAAGGGGCAATTCTGACAACAATTGCTTTTGCTTTCATGTAAGTTTCCATTTCATCGGTTCCTGGTAACAAAATAGCAATTTCCAGCAATTGGCCCGGGAAATACATATCGGATTTTTTAGTTAGGAATTTTGCACCTCCACCGGAAACATTTTCCAAGACAGATTTGTCCTCGAATTTTTTCCCTTCAACATCTTCGGAATACACCTCCAGCACAAAATCAATGGAAAGACGTTCAAATTCTCTTTTATAGGATTCTTTATCCATTTTTCCATTCGTACAGTCTGAAACCTTCGCCCTTAAGCGAAAATCTTTAGCAGCAATAATTTGAAAAAAATCCCGTGTAATCTGCGTAATCTGCGGATGAAAATTTTTCCAAGTATCAAGTTCCTTTTCCGGCCTGGTCTCTTTCACTCCGCACAAAATCAGCAAGCGAGACATCTTCTGCTGAGCCCACTTCTTCTTTGATTTTTACAAATTCGTCAATATTTTCCAGGAAAACATCGACCACATCAGGATCAAAATGTTCTTCCCGCTCTTTCTTAATGATATCTACGGCCACTTCGATAGGATAAGGAACTTTGTAAGGGCGTTTGGAAGTGAGAGCGTCAAAAACGTCTGCCAAGCCGACAATCCTCCCCGCAATGGTGATTTTATCCCCTGAAAACCCTTGGGGATACCCCCGACCATTCCATTTTTCATGGTGCGAAATGGCGATTTGCCAGGCCAGCTGCAGGATCTCGGCTTTTGAATCTGCTAATATTGTTGCTCCGATAGTGGAATGAGTTTTCATAAAATCGAACTCTTCGTCCGTCAACTTGCCGGGTTTCATCAAAATGCTGTCAGGAATTCCAATTTTACCGACATCATGCATGGGAGCGGCATAGCGTATATTCTGAACTTCTCTGGCCGATAACCCTAACTTTTCAGCGATAAAAGCGCTGTATCGGCTCATGCGGATAATATGGTCGCCCGTATCTTCGTCTTTGTACTCAGCCGCCAAAACAAGCCGGTTAATAGTATCGAGATAGGCTCCCTGGAGTTCCTTAACGGTTTTGTTCAAATCATCGGCAAATTTAACAAGCTGCTTATTGGCAACTTGTAGTTCTTTTCTTTTTTGTTTTTCAGACTGATAAACTTTGGCAAGGTCATCTGCATATTTTTTCAATTGATCAGGATTCGAAGAATAATCTGATAATTTGCTTTCTTCCACTATAACCCTCCATTAAATTTCAATATATATTGAGTTAACAGCTAACACCCCGCAAGGGGGTATAAGTGTCTCAAAGACAGTTTTCTTGAAAAAAAACAAGAAAATCATCTATAAGGCACTAAAAGGCTGACAGATAGCCGCTAACTTCAATTGCTGAATTTCTTCTACCCCAAAACCTCTTCCACCTTCTTTATCAAATCAAGCGGGCTGAAGGGTTTGGCAAAATATTCGATTGCCCCTGCTTTCAAGCCTGCTTCTTTATCAGCCTGCTGGCCCTTGGCGGTCAGCATGATTATAATGCAGTCTTTCGTCTCCGGGTCATTCTTTATAATGCGGGTTGCTTCCAGGCCGTCCATGCCCCCGGGCATCATGATGTCCATAATTATCAGTTCCGGTTTTTCAGCCCTGGCAATCTCAACGGCCTCTTCCCCGCTTTTGGCCTGAAAAATCTCGTAATCTTCCACCCTTAAAGTCACCTCCACCAACTCTCTAACCTCTACCTGGTCATCCACTATGAGAATCTTTCTCATATCATTACTCCCTTTCCAGAACAGATTTTATTGTTACTTTTAGTTCATCTTCCTTAAATGGTTTGACTACATAGCCACATGCACCCATTTTGAGTCCCTTTTCTTTATCTGCCTCCATTACAGTAACAAATATGACCGGGATATCCCTGGTACGCTCGTCCTGCTGCAATGTGCGAAAGATGGTAAAGCCATCCGAATCCGGCAGCATAACGTCGAGGGTTATCAAATCAGGTTGGTATTCGGCCACCATATTAACAAAACCCTCTCCTTTTGATGATATGGAAACTTGAAAGCCCTCTTCTTTCAGGTAAAATTTGATGAGCTCGGCAGTGGCTTCATCATCCTCAAGAATCATTATTTTTTTAGCCATTTACAAACTTCCTCCTTTTTTTATGTGCCTTTATTTTCAATAGGGATCGTAAACCTTACCGTCGTTCCTTTCCCCAGTTCGCTCTCTACCCAAACCTTTCCTCCGTGAGCCTCAACAATATGTTTGACAATGGTTGTGCCCAGACCTGTCCCCTCAATAGCCGTGTTAGAGGCATCAACCCGATAAAATTTATCAAATATCTTGTCTATGTTTTCAGGTGTCATTCCCATACCCTGGTCTTCAATGGATATTTGATAATGGTCTGTCAATACCTCTCCAATTACCTTAATTAAACCTCCTCCAGGGGAATACTTGGCAGCATTGCTGAGAAGGTTTTTTAAGACCTGGCCCATTTTTTCTTTGTCGACATTCAATTCCACAGGTTCTTCAGGCAGAACCACCTCAAACTTGTGTTGCTTGTATTGTTCTTGAAAATAGGGGATTATCTGTTGTATGGCATCACCTGCATTGCAGGGAGCCTTGTTCAAGGTAAATCCTCGTCCTGACTCAATGCGGGATATATCCAAAAGATCATTTATAATACCGGCCAAACCAACCGCCTGCTTGTTGATGTACGTCAAAAACTTCTTTTTTTCATCAGGGCTCAGATCCTCCCGCATCAAAAGAATCTCCGAAAATCCCTGAATGGATGTGAGTGGCGTCCTGAGCTCATGGGCTGCAGTAGAGAGAAACTCGGTCTTCATACGATCCACTTCGCGTTCGTGGGTTACATCATGAATGATCGTTACAATGCCGGTTTCACGGGATTCGCCATCAAAAACAACCGAAGTCCGGGCACGCATGATCCTGGGACGCTTCGGATCATCACCCCGCAGTTCAAAATCAAATTGATACCCGGTTGTTTTGTTATCAAGGGTTTCCGTGACTTTTTCACGCAGTGTCTTTTCATTGATGGCCAAATCAATGGGCTTGCCGACCACCTGACTGAAACCCACACCCAGCATTTCCTCCGCCGCGGGGTTCATTAAAACAACATTATTGTAAATATCGGTGACAATCAGAGCATCGGCAACAGACTTTAGAATGCCGTCAATTCTATCCCTGCTCTCCACGGCATCCGCAAGGGTTTTATCAAGTGTATCGAGCATCGTGTTAAACGTCTCGGCAAGTATCTTGCTTTCATGACCGGAGGACACGACAGCCCGCACATCCTTCTCTCCCGCCAGGACCCGCCTCGCGACCGCTGTCAGGTTCAGCAGAGGAGTGGCTATTCGCCATGCAAGCAGGCTGGCCAATATCAAAACAATGAACGCCGTTGCCATCCCCAACATCAAGGCAACCCACTTCAGGCGGGCGACGGACGCGAACGCTTCCTTCTCCTCGATTTCGGCAAGCAGCCCCCATCTGACTCCGGCGATATCTATAAAATCATGCGAGCCGAGGACCATTTGCCCTTGGTGGTCCCTGTAGACAGATGCATTCTCTCTTTCGTCATGCGCATGCGTATCCCCCACGACGTGTTCCCGGTGCCACTTCCGGGCTTGCTCAGTATCCACCTTTGTGATTAGAATCTTTTCATCTTCGCTTATCTCCGAATCGGCTCTCAAGGTCAGATCGGGGCCGATTATACGCATCTCGCCTGTGTTGCCCATTACTGTCTTGTTCTGCATGATGACGTCAAACTGGTCAATGGGGATCTGAAGGGCAAAAATGCCTGTCTTTTCCCCGTGTTCAGCAACAATGGGAGCAGCCAGGAAACCGGTAACAGCGTTATTGGACGGAGCATAGAACTCGAAATCAGAGAAAGTTGGGCGTCCGCTCTCGAGGGCTTCTTTGGCGCTGCGGGCAAAGAGCGTATCGGAATACGGTCCTGTAAACAGATTTGTTCCCAGGTCAGTCTCGCCCATGGCGGAGAAGAGGATGTTACCGTCCGAGTCTATTAGAAAGACATCATAGTATCCATAGATCCTCCGGAAAGCCTTCAGATCGGCGCCATACTCATCAACTATCGATGCCCAACGATAGCTTCGGACAAAATTTCCGACATCATTGCCTCCGGCCTGAAAGGCTTTTCGCAGTTCACCGAGGAAAAGAGTGTTTTCAAGGTTTGTCGATTGACTTTTAAGATCCAGAAATCGGTGAGAAAACCAATTGTCAATAATGGTCTTCTTCAGTGCAATCGTCGCCTGTTGCGCTTCGACTATGGTTTTTTGCAGGCTCTCTCTCGCTTGCATGAAGTTTATAACGCTGATCACCGTAAGAGGCACGAGGGCCATTATCAGAAACCACATTATCAGCGTTCGGGTCAGTCCCGGCCGGGAAACGGCGTTCAAAATACCAGCAACATGCCCTTTGTCTTTTCCATTCACTTTCATTTTTCGATCCTTCCGCGCGCAATCAAATCCATAGCCGGGGATTGACGCATATCATTGGTCTGTGATCTTCGTGGCAAAACTCTCATCGGCAAAGGCATCTATATCAATGGGTTCCTTGATAATACCGCCCTCCACGGCCAAATCCATAATCTGCCTGAGCCCGGCCTTGTCGACATTCAGATGCCGGTAGTTGATGACATCCAGGTCTATGCGCAGGCTTTGCTTGATGGCCTGCGCATTGTGCTCGGGAATGTGCTTGCGGATCATGTCCACGATTGCCGCCATGCCGGCTCCGCCTTCCTTCCTGGCGGCTTCGAGATCGAGCCCCGCCTGGTGTATGTAGCGGATAACCTCCTGGAGGGCGTCGCGTTTCTTCTTGATGCAGGCATCTGTTGCAATGGCGATGCACTCCACATGGCCGTGGGGCGGCCATTTTATGACATCCTTGGAGTACCAGGCAACATGCCCGAAGCCTTGGGTTTCAACCACATCGGCCCAAGGGAGCGATTGCTCGAACGAGGCCGGAATCCCCCGGCTGTTTTGCTTCTTGATGAAGCTCGGCGACTTGGGCGGCGGTACTTCGATTGCGATGACATCATTGTTCATACCAAAGTCCAGCCCCAGGGTTTTCCCATGGTCCTTGAGGTACTTGTATAGAACCACAGTGTGGGTGGCTTGAAGATGGGGCACGCCGCACTCCGTCGGCTGTCCTAATTTTTGCTTCGCTTTTACGTATGCCTCCGCGACTTTTTTGTCCGGAAGCCGCCGGGTACGTTCCGCGGGGAGCTTCACATCAATGTTCAACTGGTCATTGATTGCCAGTGCATTTCCGTCCCGATGCATCAGGCTCACCCAGCGGAAGCCGGGCTTCTCGCGAAACATGTCCATCGCCTGCGGGCAGATGATATATGCCATGTCCACTTCCCCGGACATGAACCGGGCGCGCAGCAGGGGCCAGCTCTTCATCCGCTCGATCCGGTAATCGGCATGCAGCATCTTGTCACGGTATTTCTCATAAGCCACAATCCCCGCATAATGGTCCGCCAACGGAATGTAGATTGCGGTGACGGTCTGCTTCGCCTGTGCATGCGCCAACGACACACACAGCAAGGAAGTAATAGACAGGAAAAGGACAGCAAATGGGATGGATTTAGTTGTCTTGGATTTATTTTTCATCTGTGCTAGCGCCTTTGTGAATGATTCAGTGTTCGGTGTTCGGTGTTCGGTGTTGAATGTTCCATGTTCAATTTAAATTATGAGTATCAGGTAATCACATGCTACAAGAATATGTACCAGGGACACCGTTATTCCTTTGCACACATCCTTTTGATCTTGCGGGCCAAAAGAACCGGAGAAAAAGGCTTTGTTTCATAATCATCAGCCCCAACCTCAAGCCCAACGATTCTGTCGAACTGTTGGTCTTTGGCAGACAGCATCAGTATTTTGACATCCTTTGTCCTTGGATCCGCCCTGAGTTCCTGGCATACATCCCGGCCATCCTTTTTGGGCATCATGATATCTAAAACTACAATATCCGGCAGTTCGTGGCAAACATGCTCCACGGCCTCCTGTCCGTCGTAGGCATGCATGATCTCAAACTCATCAGGAGATAAAACAACCGTAATCATTTCGTGTACATGGGTGTCATCATCCGCGATGAGGATCTTTTTCTTTTTTTCCATCTTGCACCTCATTTCCTTTGTGTTTTGGTCGCAGTAGGAATTCGGGTTACTCCGTGCCCTCCGATCAGATAAGCAATCCATTTGGACATTTTCTCAACCACTAAATGTGGTGGTCAGTCGATATTCATCAAATCCAGCACTGGATGCACCATACTTGCATCATCCTTGAGTTCTGCCAGTTTCACACATAGTCGCTGTATACTTGAGTTTTCTTGGTCTTTTTGAAAACTCACCCTTTCGTGCATCCTTGAATGCTGCAAGAATCAAGGATTCCTATGGTATTCGTTACAGCGTCAGGTATAGGCCAGCAGTGATGAGACCAATTCGAGATAGGATTTCAGGATACTCCAGAATTGCTACTGGACGCAACCAGGAAACGTGACAGGGCAGAGAGCGGCGATCAAAGGAATGGCGCCAACAACCCTCGGTTGAGGTGGCTACACTGAGGGGCCGAGCATTGTTTGCCAATCCCGCCAATATTCCGAAATCATTGTAATATAGCACCTTAGGAATGGCATTCCGCGCCGGAACGCCATTCCTGTCTGCCCATTTTATCGCTCAAGGCATGCCCCATCCTACTCATTTTTCTTGGATTCGCGCCACTCCTTTTTTAGTAGGCTTCGCCGCTCAGCCTCCTCCCGGCCCTCCCCGTAGGCCCATCCCATGGCGCTGCCAAGGAAAAAGGCGTCCTCCCCGGTGAATCCATCTGTGTCAGTATCCTCGGGAACGGTCATATCGTCAAGACCATCTGTATCGTCCAGATCATCGCCGGGCATGGCATCATCGAACTGATCCTCCATGGAATCGTCATCCATGTGGCCCTCATCCATGAGACCGCCATCCTCAAAGCCCCCAAAATCATCATCGAAATCGCACATTGTTCACCTCCAGTCTGATTTAAGGTTAATAGCCGCACTGGCTGCAAATGATTTTCAGTTTCTTGCCGTTGTAGATGGTGATGTTATTGCCAAGGTAATACCCAAACGTGACGCAGTGCCCACAATCGAGGAGGAACTTTCTGCCTTCCAGTGTCCGTTTCAGGATGTCCCTGAGAGCCTCTGTGTCCTCATATTTGGCCTTTTGTTCTTTGGTCATAGCAATCCCTCCAAAAAGAAAGCCCCGCAGGAATCGCGTCCTGCAGGGCTCTCGTTGATGTTTAAAAAAGTGTCTATTCGGTGATCAGGTCAATCATCCCTTCGATTCTCTGGGCGGTCACATACCGCTGAAAATGGCCATTGACGGCCACCTGACCCATCTCCCATTCCAGATGACGTACGATGTTGCCAAAGGCCCGGTCGATGGTGATGCCATGAGACTTGGCCAGGTCCCGGATTTTGTCCTGATGCTTGCCGGAGACGGCGTTCCAATAATCGTTCATGAATAAAGCTCCTTTGCTGTAAATGCAAAAAGCCCCTACAGCCTGTCTTTCCAGCCATAGGGGCCTTACTTGGTTGTTTGCCCGTGTCAGGCGATCCGGTTCAACAGACGTCGGATTATAGTAAAGGGCGCCAGGTCATCGCGACCCAGCACCTCTTTGACCTGGTCCCCTTGCAGAAAGACCTCCGTGACCCGGTACCTGCCGTCGAACACCTCCAGACCGACATAGCCAAGGGGATCATTGACCGACAGCACAAAGGTTTCTCCGGCTTCCCGGTAAACATGGATCACATCACCGGTGCCGGAGCTGAGCTTATGGGTGTGTTTGCCATTGCGATCCTGAAAGGTGATTTCCATGCAGGGGTTGAACCGACCGGCGGCGAACATGTCCTCTTGTGATTCCTTGGCAAAAGTGTGGCTGTAGATTCTTCTCATTTAAGCCTCCCTGAAAAATGCAAAGCCCCCATGACCCGTTGGACCATGAGGGCTCTTAACGAATGGATGTTGCAGCGGTTACGATTTCACCATCCCAAGAATGGCACCTCCGGCCTTTTCCAGCCGATACGAATCCGATGCGGACAAACTCCGGTCCTGGGCAGCCCTCGTGAAGGCCTGAATGATATGGAACATCGTACCTCCCTGCTCCAGATAAAAGGCCTGCTTGACGATCTGGGCTTCCTCCTGGCTGATCTGAAACTGCCGGGCAAACGTGTCAATCGTACTCTCAGGATGGCTTACCGACGTCTGCGAGCTAATCATGAACCGGTCCTGTCCGTGCCTGGACTGGCAGATGACACCGCGCAGGATGTCAGGAAACTCATCCATAACCTTTCTGCTGATGTGCTTGTAGCGGGCGTCTACGGCGGTCTTGGCGATGAGGCCGTTGGTGCAGACCAGCCGGTAATAGAACGCCTCAATGGACAAACTTAAAATTCCGACTTCCGAATTCCCAATGGCAATGCCGGGTACGATCTTGTCTTTCTCGGCCAAATGGAATGCTCTTGCGTATTCCGGCACCTTCAGCAGCATCATAGAGGCATCGAGAGAGAGCTGGATCTCGCTGGCCGGGTCAAAGCCATATTCGAGCATCTTGGTCAGAACCTCCATGTGGTCGATGGCGGTGTAACGCTCGGTGAACACGGCCCGAACGTCATTGCCGTCAAACCGGCAGAACAAGGCCTGACGATTCCGGGCCTCTCTTTCAATCCAGTAATTCAGGTTTTCCGCCTGCAGCTCCTCGGGGCACCGGGCCAGGTAGCTGTATGGGACCCGAAGGCGATTGGATAGAAGACGTTGGGCGCTTGGAAGCACGCCAAACGATTGCCCAGCGATGTCCATTCGTTCCAGGGACGCAAACCGCATATCCGCTACCGGTACTGTTTCATCGTAATGGTTGGCAGATTGTTCGTGGACCAGGGTGATTACATTTTCGAGTGTGCTTGTTGCTTTCATGATTTCCTCCATTGGGTTGATGGTGAATGTGGACATGATTGCCCGGACCGCCGTTCATACGGACAGACCGGGCAACCGGGTTAAGGAAAAAGCAGTTTGACGATGTGCCTACAGGGGTAAAATGTCACAGGGATGCGCCGGGGCTGAGATGTGAAGTGCCGATGACAATCTACGCAGAGAGGTAAATCGTCAAACGATTCAGCAGGTGCTATTCGGTAGGATCAGCGGGCTCTGGTGTGGCTTCGGCAGGAAGGGCCTCTTTGATGAACGATGACGGTTTTGCAGTGCGACCCATGTAGCTACGAGAATAGGTCAGATACAAAAGGCGCATGGCCCGCGACATGGCCACGAACGCAATACGTCTCTCTTCCTCGATGTCGCCTTTGGCGTTGGGCAACACGCCTTCCATCATGCCGATGACGAACACCACCGGAAACTCCAGCCCCTTGGCCTTGTGGATGGTCATGAGCGAAACACCGGCTTTGTTTTTGCCGGAACCGTTCTTGATGACATCCGTGAAGGTTAGAAACTCTGCCAAACTGGTGTAATCTCCCGCCGCCATCTGGAGCTGATCCAGGCTGTCAATCGGGGCGCCGGGATCTTCGGCGAGGGTATCCGAGACGTAACCGTCAAAATCGTGGCCATGACGAATCGCATGCACCATGTCGGCAGGTTC
>JAEINQ010000052.1 GCA_016342285.1 Desulfobacterales bacterium | reverse complement strand
GACCCAGATCTTATATGCTCTTCATGTCAGGAATTGTCCTTCACCCTCTGATGAAGAATTATAGTGTATGACACTTACTCCATGAACCGCCTTGGGTCAAAGACCCGTGGATGCCAACAACAAGGGAACCGACCAAAAATTCAAGCGGGTCAAAACGAGCGGCGTTTCAGTGTTTTCCCATGGACGCGCGAGGTGACATATCAAATCGCGTGCCTATTTTGCAGTATTGGCAAAGGGTCTTTTAGACCCCACAAAACATACCGAGAAAAAATGCTTGTTTCCAATGGGCCGGAACGTTAGCGTCGGGCATCCGGGAAAACGAGAGAGAGGAGCACAATGAAAGCTTTCGTCATGAAAAAATACGGCACCATCGCCGACATCGAACAGATCCATTGCGTTGAGCCGGCACTCGGCCACGGCATGGTTCGGGCCAGCGTCAGGGCTGCAGCCATCAACCCTGCCGATCTGAAGGTTATCTCAGGCAAAGACGGCGGGCGGTTTATCCATTCCGCCAGGCCCCCCATCGGTATCGGATACGATTTTAGCGGGGTGATTCAAGAGACCGGTGCTGGAGTGTCCAGGTTTGTACCCGGCGACGAGGTCTTTGGGTTCCTGCCGTATTCACGAAAAACGATCCAGGGGAGTTTTGCCGACTGCGTCGTTGTCAAGAGCGATACCATCGCCAAAAAGCCGGCCTCCGTCTCCCATGTCGAGGCGGCGACCGCTGCAACGGCAGCCAGCACAGCGCTTCAGGCGCTCGTGGATATCGGGAGAATCGCGGCGGGACAAAAGGTGTTGATCAACGGCGCTTCCGGGGGCGTGGGAAGTTATGCCCTTCAGATCGCCAAGGGCCTCGGCGCGGAAGTATGGGGAACCTGCGGTTCGGCCGGCCTGGATTACATCCGGTCCTTGGGTGCCGACCATGTTCTGGATTATCGCAAAGAAAACATAGAAGATCTGTTTGAAAAATTCGATATTGTCTTTGACGTTGTGTCCAATGCGTCTTTGGGCAGACTTACAGGGATATTGGCGCCCAAAGGCGTCTATGTTACCCTGTTGCCCTCCCTTGGGCTGGTAACTGGGAAAATCCGAAGCCTTTTCTCCAGCCAAAAATGCGAAGTATGTATTGTCCAGCCAAGGACGGCGGATCTGGAGAAGATTGCAGACATGATCGACGGGAAAGAACTGGCGACACCCGTGGCCGAAGTCTATCCGGTCAGCGATCTCAAGACCGCCCTGCAGCGGTTGGCCGAATCGGGGGTGAGGGGAAAAATCGGTATCATCGTTAATGACTGAGCTGCACCCGGTAAAAATGCCGACCAGGGGTGTTCATTCAATTCGCAGTTGGAATCAACGTCCTGTGGCGTGGTCAGAGTCCATTGGCTATGCCGTTTCATTTGTCGTCCAATGCCTAAAATGCACTAAAGTGTGAAATGCCTAAAGTTGATGCTTTCGTAAAAAGTCACAAACATGCCAATTTTTTTCATTCACCACGAAGAGCACGAAGCACACGAAGCACACGAAGCTGAAATCATCATGTATTATAACCCTTCGTGCTCTTCGTGTCCTTCGTGGTAGAAAATAGAATTTTTACTTGCCCGTGTATCCGCTGATCCCATCGACCCGGTCGGTGAGTGTGTTGAGTTCCTCTTCCAGCTCAAGGCACCTTGCTTCAAGGGCTTCCCCTTCCAGATCCGCGGCAATTTTGCAGGGTTCGCCGAAACCGACCACCATTTTACTGAACGGCTTGGGCAAAATGGTTCGGTCCCATGCCTTGGGAAAGGTCCATACCCGGGTGCCGGAAGCGGCCATGGGGATAAAATAGGCCCCGGTCTCCCGGGCCAGGATCACCATCCCTTTTTTCAGCTTCCGGGCCGGTCCTCTCGGGCCGTCCACCGGGGTGCCGCATAAATAGGTCTTTTCCTCTGATTTCATTGTATCGATCAACGCCTGGAGCGCCTCCCCGCCTCCCTTTGATGAAGAGCCTCTTACGGGGGTGTAGCCCAGACGCCGGGCGATGCCCGCCGTCATCTCACCGTCCCGGCTTCTGCTGATCATGATCAACCGGTCACCCAGGTTGCGAAAAAAATAGAAGAGAAAGATGGCGTGGCGGTGCCAGGACCCGGCGACGACCTTGTGTTTGCCGTTGCGCTGGAGAAAATAGTCGTCGTAAATGTCTCGGTCGATGATTTCGATCCGGACGGTGAAAAACCAGATCCGCATGAACCAGGTCGCCAGAAATGCGATGGTGTTGATTTTGAGTCGATCTTTCCATGAAAATGCCATGTTTTGCTCCTCGATTTCCAGGCCGTTGGGATAACGTCAGAGATAGATGGATATGCCGAAAAATCCTTTTCTTTCAGCTTGACTCACGCCAGTAAAAAATTGGTTCCTTTTTTCTGCTGACCCAGGGGGTGATGGGCAGGTGTGTCGTCCTTTAACCGGATACCGGAAAGCTTCAAACGATTTGCTTGGGCTATCAAAAACAGCAATTTTTCCAGGGCGATGTCATAAGACAGGCCTCGGGCGTGAATATTGGAAATGCAGTTGCGGTCCGCATCGGTTTTCTCTCTTTTCGGCCCATAGGTAAAATAGATACCCATGCTGTCCGGGGAGCTGAGTCCGGGGCGCTCGCCGATCAGCACAACGGTCATTCGCGAAGACAAGATCTCTCCGATATGGTCCCCCACTGCCACCCGTCCCTCCTTGACCAGGCAAACAGGAGAACACCGAAACCGTCTTTTTTCAAGTGCGGAAACAAGGAGGTCCGCAAAATGCACCGCGTGGCCATCAATGGCCTTGGATGACAACCCGTCGGCGATCACCAGGGCGATATCCGGTGGATGGTTTGGACAAGCAGCATCGGCCAGCCTTTTTTCCGAAGGGGTATCCAAGAGGCGCCCCAGGTCCGGACGCTGAAGGTATGTCTGCCGGTCGGGTGCCCGGCTTTGCAGCCGAATGCTTGGAATTTTCCGCCGATTCAATTTTTCCGCCAATTCCTGAAAATTCAGTGGCAAGGCCACTGCGTCCCGGGCCTGGGCGTGGGCCAGTTGAAAGTCCAGATGCGCCCGGGTGGGCAGGCTCATGCCGGCCCGGCCCAGGGCGATGCGGGCATTGGTAAAGCGCTTCAGCGTCTGCCAGGGATCATGGACAACGATGGGAGAACTTGTTCCGGTCATGACTCCCCCCCCGGACGGGAGTGCGCGATGAAAAATGCGCGGTACGGCTCGGTGCTCAAGAAGCCGGTTACCCTTGTCGA
Organism: Desulfobacterales bacterium; assembly: GCA_016342285.1. GTDB lineage: Bacteria > Desulfobacterota > Desulfobacteria > Desulfobacterales > JAEINQ01 > JAEINQ01. The sequence continues at coordinate 44,562 of JAEINQ010000052.1, read as the reverse complement.
ATATTTGGTTGTCAATGAGCCAGCGTTCGAATTCGGGAGCGGGCCTCAGGCCGAGGACCCGGCGTAGATACAGGGCATCATGAAATGAGGTGGCCTGGTAATTGAGCATGATGTCGTCAGCCCCGGGAACCCCCATGATGAAATTGCCTCCGGCCACGGCAAACTGGGTCAGCAACATGTCCATATCGTCCTGGTCGGCCTCGGCATGGTTGGTGTAGCAGACGTCGCAGCCCATGGGCAGGCCGAGCAGCTTGCCGCAGAAATGATCCTCCAGACCGGCCCGGATGATCTGTTTGCCGTTGTACAAATACTCCGGGCCGATGAATCCGACCACGGTGTTGACCAGAAGGGGGGCAAATTTGCGGGCCACCGCGTAAGCCCGGGCTTCGCAGGTCTGCTGGTCCACGCCGCCATGGGCGTTGGCCGAAAGGGCACTTCCCTGGCCGGTCTCAAAATACATGAGGTTTTCTCCCACGGTACCCCGTTTCAATGCCAGGGCTGCCTCGTGGGCTTCCCGGAGCAGATCCAGCGTGATTCCAAAACCCTCGTTGGCCTTTTGGGTGCCGGCGATGGATTGGAAGACCAGGTCGACCGGCGCACCGGCTTCAATCGCTTTGAGGGTCGTGGTGACATGGGACAAAACGCAGGCCTGGGTCGGGATGCGGTATTTTTCGATGATATCGCTGAGCATGCGGATCAGGGTCAGGGTCGCCTCAAGGTTATCCGAGGCCGGATTGATGCCGATAACCGCATCACCGCTGCCGTAAAGAAGCCCGTCGACGATGCTGGCCGCGATCCCGGCAGGATCATCCGTGGGATGGTTGGGCTGAAGCCGCGTGGAGAGCCGTTTTTCCAGACCGATGGTATTGCGAAATTTTGTGACCACCCGACACTTTTGGGCCACCAGGATCAGGTCCTGAATCCGCATGATCTTGGAAACCGCAGCGACCATCTCCGGCGTCAACCCGGCGGCAAGACCGGTCAGAACAGCCGGGGATGCCTGGTCTGACAGCAGCCAGTCGCGGAAATCCCCCACGGTCAGGTGGCTGACCGGGGCGAAGGCTTCCGAGTCATGGTCGTCCATGATCAGGCGGGTAACGTCATCTTCTTCGTAGGGGATCAGTGCTTCGTCTAAAAACCGCTTCAGGGGCACCTCGGCCAAGACCATTTGGGCCGCCACCCGTTCCATGTCGTTTTGTGCACCGATCCCCGCCAGTTGATCGCCGGACCGGCGGGGGGATGCCTTGGCCATGAGGGTCTTGAGGTCCGCAAAGTTAAAAACCCGGCTGTCGATCACTGTTTTGTATCTCATGGTTTCTGTCGGTGCCCCCTGACACGTGCAACAAGAATGCGGTAAGCGTTCACAGAGCACCGCATCTGCTTTGTTCCCGGGCATTTGAAGTACGAAATAGTACGTCGGCATGCCCGGCGCCTCGCATCTACGGCACCCTGTAAACGCTTACCGTTTAAGGGTTAGGAATTTCTTGTGCGTTTCAACCCCGTGAACAGGTACAGAATGCGATGGTAAAAAATCCCCAACATGCCCGCTCTTTTAATCGACCCCGCAGCTAAAGTTACTATTATACCCCTTCGTGCTCTTCGCGTCCTTCGTGGTGAAAAATTCGGGCCTGTCAACAAGGCCTTTTCAGTCCGGCGGCTGTGCCCCTGCCGATTTAAGAAACAAAATGACATCGGTGTCGGCAACAATCATTTCCGCCTGCCAACGGGCGGCCAACCAGGCAAAGGTTTCCCTGGAGAAAAAGCATACATGGGTCATGTCGTTCTTGTAGCGCCAGCGGGAGAAGGCTTCTTGATCGATCACCATCTGCGTCATGACGCCCAATATGCCGCTGGGCTTTAAACGCTCCCACAGCCGGTCCAGTTCTTCCCCCGGTCGATGCAGGTGCTCCACCACCTCCGATGCCGTGATGAAATCGTAGGTGTTGTCGAGTACTGAAGTGTCCGGGGCATAGAACGGGTCATAAAGGGCCACGGCATGGCCGGCCTCTTCGAACATCACCGACAGGGTCGGCCCGGGACCGCATCCAAAATCCAGGCCCCGGGCGCCCGGAGACAGGTGTTCACGGAGCGGGAGAAAGAGCCGGCTCAGGAATTTTCGGTACCCCGGGTCAGTCGGGCTGTTTTGATGCAGATTGTATTCAGCTTTTTCAGCATCCCGGGGTAAGAACCGGTCCGGCTTCACGAAAACCAGCAGGCATGTCCGGCATCGGTAATATTCACGCCGCCGGTCCTGGCGGAACCATTCTGTCGACAAAGACCGGCACAAGGGGCATGGGTGGGGGTCATGCATTTTTTAAGGAAAAAAGCATTGGATTGACGTCGCCGTTGGACCGCACCAGGGCTTCCTTTTTGTGTTTGGGAAGTTTTTTCACCCGCTGTTCGATTTTGAGTGCCTCGCCCCGACTGCCGACTCTTGTTTCAAAGACGAGCTTAAGGGGGCTCCTGCCGCGAAGGTATTTTGCCCCTTTTCCCGACTGGTGTTCGGTCAGCCGGCGTGCCACGTCGATGGCGATGCCGGTATACAGGCTGTTGTCGCGGCATCGGATCATATACAGGTACCAATTATCCATTTTTTTCGTGGATCTTCATCTTCTGACCTCCACACGGCAGTATTGTATCCGATTAGGGTTTCGAATTGAGTATAATAGGAGATCGGAAAATACAAGGGGAGGGTATGCCCGCGGCGCCACCGGCCAGGGGCGGCAAGAGACGTTTTGCAGGCCGTTTGGGGCCTCGGGCGATTAACTCGGCAACACGGCCGAGCCCTTTGCAGCTCTGTTTGAACGTGGCCGTATGGGCGTTTTCCATACAAGCTATTTGATTGCCAGACGACAGGCCTAGTTCAACGCCTTTTTCATAAACACCGGATCATGAAAAATTTAATTGATAATGGCTTGGGCCATATAGATTTTTTCCCAGTCCGGGTATTTTTTCTCCAGATGATTCAAATAAATCGTCGCCATTCGCCATTTCTTTTTTCGTATCAATCGGTATGCCTTGGCGATGTCCCCTCCTGGATCAATTTCGACAGAAATATGCGGCTCCATTTCTTCTTGATAAGATTCTTTTGATTCTTTTCTTTCCAAGGCTGCGTCAGCCATCTCTGCTTTGATGAAATCAGAGGTTTGGGCCTGGACTCTGACTCGAATTCGGTATGTTGTGATCTTCTCGACTGTTTCCCACTTTTCCATTAATATTTCTGCCTGGGTCTCTTTTGCTGCGAGGCTATATATTTCTTCCTTATCCAGATCGTAAATTTTAATAAGGCTGTCGTGTGAAAGGTATCTTCCAGCTAATTCAATCGCCTTTCTTTTGGCGGTGAAAAGTGCCACTTTCTTTGCCAAATCAACTGAGGAACCAGCCGCCATTCGATAACGGCCCTCGGTTTCTATCTCAAAAATATCATTTGCAGCAGCAGGGGCAAGACCGCTAATCGAGAACAAAATCAACAAAGTCGTCATAATTAAATTGCGCATGAGTATGAGACCTCGGTTTTCTTAGGTGGATCGTGCCATCAATTTCTGCCAGCGGCTCTTCCAGTAGGCAAAACGGTACTTCAGTTTTCGCCAGAATGTTCTGCCGGGCTCGCTGGGGTTGGTGATGACCGTGTCGTTTTCGTTCTGGTCCAGTATTTTCTCCATGGGGCTTCGATAATGTACCATGACTATCACTCCTGTATCCGCTGGCGGTATCTGCCGGATTGGCCCCGCCGGGCCCTGCACGGGCCGCGGGGCAACCGGTGGAAACCGTTTATGCCGAAGACGCCGACGCCAATGACGGCCCGCGTTCCGCGTCCAGTGACGCTATGGCCTGCTGGATCGTATGGCGGATTTCTTTCAACTTGAACGGTTTGGCAATGAAATCGAAGGCGCCTTTGGTCATTGATTCACGGGCCAGTTCCATGGTGGCGTAGCCCGTAATCATGATCACCTTGATGGGCAGGCGTTTTTCAAATACCTTCTCCATGATCTGGATGCCGTCGATCTCTCCCATTCGGATATCGCTGATGAGAATGTCGAATCTTTTCCCATCCAGTCGCGCCAGGGCGGCACCCGGATCGGTGAAGGCTTCCACCTGATGGCCGTCCTTGGTGAGAAAGGATTTCAATCGGTCTCCCACGATGGGTTCGTCGTCGACGATCAGTATTTCGCAACGATTGTCCATGGTTTTCCTCCTTTTTGTGGCATCACGCCGCCTTGGGGGTCTGGGTGGCTTCCCATTGGGGGTCTCTCACGACGAGTAAGGTTTTTTGAATTTTTCTTCTCTGGCGATACGCCCGGACGACCTGTGCAAGAATGAACAAGACCCCGGAGATGCCGCTGGCGAAAAGAAAGAATTTGCTGCCGCCCTTAAGGTAGGCATCTATCCAGGCCGGGTAGTTGACGATGCTCAACTGACGCAGGTAGACGGGGATGGCGATAATCCGGCTGAAGACGCACAGCAGGATGATCAGGCTGGTGGCCATGCGGATGTATTTCTCCTTGACCACCTTTACTCCGTAAACGCCGAGGTGAATCCCCACCAGCGAGCCGAGATACAGCAGCATGGTCAGGCGCAGGTCGACGAAGCCCTGGTAGGCATAGCTCAAAAGGCCGAAGGCACCCATGAAGACGGCAAGGAACAGCTCCGTGCCGGTGGCCACCGAGGTGGGTACGCCGAACACGTAGATCATGGCCGGCACGCCGATGAAACCGCCGACGCCGATGGTACCGGCGAGATAGCCGGTGGCGATGCCGACGACCATGATCACCCACAGGCTCACTTTTACGTCGGCAACCTCGAAGGAGATGACGGGAGGAAGCTTCAGGCGGGCCAGGGCCTCGGCGATTTTCATGGACGGCCCGCTGTCTTCGCCGCCCTCTCCGCCGGATTTGAGGGTGTCTCTTAACATGGAGATGGCCACCGCCGACAGGATGAAGGCGAATACCAGGCTGATGTAGAGGTTGGCGCCGGGGCTATCACCGGCCCCGTGGCCACCCCCGCTATTAAAGAGATAGCTGTTGATGGCAACGGCGATCTGGATGCCGATAAGGGCGGTAAAAAGCATGAAGCCCGCAAGCTTTTTGTCCACGTTGCCGGCTGCCGCGTGTTTTTTCGATCCGACCAGGGCTTTGCCGAATTTGTGGGAAATGTTGCTGGCAACGGCCACAACGCCGTTGACGCCCAGGTTCATCATTCCCGGGGTCATAAAAAACGCCCCGCCGCTGCCGATAAATCCGCTGAGCACCCCGCCGATAAACCCCAGCAGGACGACCTGCAGGGCAGTTGCCAAATTGATGTCGATATACTGAATGGCCATGAGTTCGTGCATGCTTTCCTCCCGGCTGTTGAAACCATTTTTCAGTCAATGTTGATGATCTTCAGTGCAAGCCCGCCGACCTCTCCGTAAATATAGGCCAGCAGGGGAACGAAAACGACCATCGCCAGAGGGGACAGCCATTTGACCTTCTGGTGAAGCGGCCCGCTCAAAAAGGCCAGGAGCGCCTCTTGATGGGTGAACACCAGGCTGTAGATGATCACGACCATCGTCAGAAATCCCACCAGGGCCAAGGCCTGCCGCTTGCCGAACAAAAACCGCGTTTTCAGTTCGTCTTCGGTGATAACGGGCGCCTTGAGCCGATCCCGGATGCTCATGACCAGTTCACGCGTACATCGCGTCCGGGTCGAATGCCCCTTGGAGAGAAACATGTTGCCGATGACCACCAGCGCGTATTGGCCGTTGCCGCGCGTGGTTTCAAGGATCCGTTCGTAGCCGCCGCACACCGTTTTGCGTCCGCCCGAACGCCCTATTGCCACCAGCGCGTCCTGGGTCCGGGCCAGGCCGCCGTCGTCGATAGGGTTGTCCGGGTCGTCGTCTTCCACACCGCCGTCCATGGCCATGGTGCAAACCGGCCGGGCGAAAGAATGGCCTTCATTGCCGGCACCGGTGTCGTCGACAGCCTGCTCTCCGGGGGGGATCAGGCGGAGCATTTCAACGGCCGCCCCCCACCGCTGGGCCAACTGAATGATTTGGCGAAAGTTATCCGACTCGGGTTCGAAGCGTTCCTGAACCCACAAAATATTGGTTTCGGCCATGGTGCAGTGGATTTTACGACATCCTTCCAGTGTTTCCAGAATGCCGGGGATGTGCTCGTGGACCTGTTCCTGCTGGGGGGGATAGGTGACGGTGAGCGCGCCATTATTGGCATGGATCTGGAGATCGGCATTCGACGTTCGCTCGTCCATGGCCAGCCGCAGCTTGGCCTGGGCGGTAAGGGAAATATCTTTCAACAACTGTTTCGAGGCCGGCGTCGGTTGGAACTCGGGCAGATCCGTCATGCGGTGAAGGATGGCGGCCGCATTGGCCAACCCCAGGGTTTCCAGGTTGAAGAAAGCGTCGAAATGGTCGGGGCTGCGCCCGTCGGTACGGTGGATGAACTTCATCCAGTGGGCGACGTCTTCGTCCAGGTTTTCCAGATAAGAGACCGCCCGTTCCGGTGTGACGTTGAGCGCAGCCGCCGCCCGGTTGAGACGCACGTCAAATGGTGTGGTCAGCCCCACCCGCAACCGGTGGGTGACACCCGGCAGCATGAGGTGACCGGCCAGCCCGTGATAGATAAGATTCCCCTCCAGGGCCATCTTGCACAGGGTCTCCGTCACCAGGGCCAGGTATAGCTCTTTTTCCCGGGCCAGTTTTTCGGGCATCGCCAGCGCCTTGACAATGGCGGTCTCCAGCCGCCCGATCCGGATTCCCATTTGCCGCGCCTTCTCAAGAATTGATTTGCGGTCGAGCACCGGCCACCGGGTCTGGCGGGCCAGGGCCTGCGCCAACTCCTCGCTGCCGCTCTGATACAGACTGGAAATCATTACGATGGTCATCGAAAGTCGCCCTCCTTTACGGAATCGCTGTTGTGGTGTTTTTGCTTGACATGCATGATGTGGGAAGGGATCAGCGGCTTGAGCTTAACGAGAAGACGCTTCCACGTATCGTTTTCTCCGCCGAACACCACCAGGTCAATGCCTTCTGCTGCCACCAGCCCGACAATGTCCTCCTTCCATTCGCCGGTACCGAGGTGATGCGATATGTTCAGCCCCGACCGGCGCGCGCTGTCGATGAGATCCGCCAGGGCCGCGTCCAGCCAGGATGACTGCGACATGGGGCGGGCGGGGCCGGTGTGGTTCTGGAGGATATACACATGCGTCTGGAGCCGCTCAGCCAGAGCGAGCGCGTAGTGAAGGCTTTCCAGGTGTTTTTCTGAAGCCTCCAGGGGAACAAGGATACGTTTTTCCGACATCAGCGCCGATCTCCGGTCATGGGTGCCTGCCTGGCCCCCCATGTTATCAAAGACCGTGCCAACAATTTATTTACTGTTATTACAGCTTGTTATCGTTTAGATGGCGAAAACGAGATGTCGATATTGTTTCATTATGAAATGATATCGGGGATTGCGCAGGCGGGGGAGCAGATAAAAAAACTATTATATCAAGCCGTTATTGTAATTGTTTCAATGTGGAACATTGGAGCAAAGGGATTAGTCGAGGCCGTAGCGCTTCATTTTGCGCCAGAGGGTGGTCCGCGGTATGGCGAGGACCGCGGCGGCCAGTTGTTTCTTATGGCCGGTTTTGACCAGTACGTCTTGAATGTGTTTCTTTTCCAACTCTTCCAGGGTCGGCAGGTTCGGGGGCTGGAGGTGGCTCATGGACAGCTCCCTGAGATCGGACGGCAGGTCCCGCACGGTGATTTTGACGCCATCGCAGAGGGCGACGGCCCGCTCGATGATGTTTTCCAGCTCACGCACGTTGCCGGGGAAAGGGTACTCGCCGAGGATTTCAAGCACCTCTTCGGATATGCCGTCGATTTTTTTTTCAAAAGCACGGCTGTATTTTTTAAAAAAATGCCTGATGAACAATGGAAGATCGTCTTTGCGGTCTCTCAGGGGCGGCAGCACGATGCGTACGACATTGAGCCGGTAGAAGAGGTCCTCACGGAAGGTTTGTGCCTTGACCAGTTCCTTGAGATCCTGATTGCCGGCCGCAATCAACCGGACGTCAACGGCCAGGGGCTTGATCCCGCCGACCCGGAGCACGGTGCGTTCCTCGGCAAATCGCAGCAGCTTGACCTGCATGCTGGGCGGCATTTGGTCGATCTCGTCGAGAAACAACGTCCCCTTGTGCGCCGCTTCCAGCAGACCGATTTTGGTTTCGGCAGCTCCGGTGAACGCCCCTTTTTCATGGCCGAAAAGTTCGTTGGCGATCAACTCCTCGGTGAAACCGCCGCAGTTAAACGATACGAACGGCTGCTCCCGGCGGTGACTGCGCTGGTGAAGTGCCTTTGCCACCACTTCCTTGCCGGTGCCGCTTTCACCCTGAATGATAACGTTGCAGTCCAGTGGGGCCACTTTCTCGATCATCGCGAAAACACGGCGCATGGCCGCGCTGTTCCCGATCATGTCGGAGGGGCGGCACTGGGAGAAAAGCGCCTCCTTGAGGGCCTCCTTCTCTCGCACCAGTTGGACCTTGTCCAGTGCGCGGCGGACCAGGACGCGAAGTTCGGTCATCTTGACGGGTTTGAGAATGTAATGAAACGCGCCCGCCTGGATAGCCTCAATGGCCGAATCCACGGTGCTGTGCGCCGTTATGATGATCACCTCGCTGTTGGGGTAGCGCACCCGGACATGGGCCAGCACATCGAGGCCGCTCTGGCCGGGCAGGCGCAGGTCGCACAGGATCAGGTCCGCGGGTTGCCGGGCAAGCCGGGCAATCGCGGTTTCGGCGTCCAGGAAGGTGTCGACGACATATCCTTCCCGGGCCAGACCCCGCTTGATCTCGCGCCCGACAATGGGCTCGTCGTCGATGACGGCGATGCGGAAGCGGTCCATGGATCATGCCTCCCCGGTTTCGTGAAACGGCAGGAAGATGGAAAAACAGGCCCCTTGTCCCGGCAGGCTGGCCACTTGCATCCGGCCCTTGTTTTTCTTGATGATGTTGTAGCTGACGGAGAGCCCGAGCCCCGTGCCAAAGCCTTCTTTCTTGGTCGTGAAGAAGGGATCGAACACCTGGTCGATGTTTTCCGGCGGGATGCCGGGACCGTTATCGATGATGTCGATGCGGATCTCGCCATCGTCATCATGGGTGCCGATGACCACTTTCAGCTCACCGCCGCGCTCCATGGCCTGAATGGCGTTGAGGAAGAGATTGAGCATCACCTGCTGGAGCCCCCCCCGGTCGAGGCGCACCGGAGGCAGGTCGCGGGCGACCTGCTTGACAAACGAGATCCCTTTCAGGTTCATTTCATTGGTGATCAGCCGCGCCGTCTTGTTGACGATGGCTTCGATGTCGATGGTTTCCACCCGCGGGTGGCTGGCACGCGAAAACTCCAGCAGGTTTTTGACGATCTCGCTGGTCCGATCGGCCTGGTCCATGGCTTCCTGGTAGAGCTTGGCCCGCTCGTCCGGGGTCATGTCTTCGCCTTCCTCAGCCAGGGATTCCAGAATCAGGGAAAGGTTGTTGATGGGGTTGTTGATCTCATGGGCGATGCCGGCGGTGAGGGTGCCGATGGAGGCAATCTTGCGCGACTGGACCAGTTGATCCTGGCGGCTTTCCAACTCTTCCATCATCCGGTTGACGGTGGACACGAGATGGTGGATTTCGTTTTTATCCCCGCCGTAAGGCGTGATGCGCTTGAATGCGCCCTGGGCCACGGCCTCCGATTCCCGTGTGATCCGCGCCAGTGGGCGGACCACCTTTTCTCCCACGTAAAACACAACAAAACCCAGCAGGAACACGAGCGCCAGCAGACTGATCAGGGGCATCGGCACCATCTGCTGCAGCAGGCGGGAGATGGTCCGTCGCTCGGTCGATACCAGATGATCGGCAAGCGTCAACAGATTCTGGCCGACGCCGCGGATCCGGGACTCCAACTCGGAGCAGGCATTGGCCGCACAGGCTCTCTGGTGCAGGTCCTCCATGAGGGAGGCATATTCCTTCACGTAGGCGAGAAAGTGCTTGTGGTTGTCCCGGCCGATGGTCTCGACCAGGTTGTCGTTCTCCCGTTGCAGCATCAGCTCGAGTTTGTTGGTGTAGGTAACGTTTTCCTCATAGCTGAATGCCTGGCGATAGAGGAAGTAGTTCTTTTCATAGCGGCGCATCTCGAGAATGGTACTGTTGAGCTCTTCGGCGATCTCAAAAAACTGCATCGAACGCGACAGTTGTCGGAAACTGCTGAAGTTGACGGCAATAATGGCGCCCATAAAGACGAAACATGCCAGAAACGCCATGATGATCTGGCCGCGAATGGTTGAAGGAGTCAACTGCATGCTACCTCATCGCATCATTGGGTCATGTCCGAGACAGCCGATGCCGGGGCCGTCATGAAGACCCGGGTCCATATGAGTGTAAGGCTTTTTGTGACCGCAACGCAAGGTTTTTGCAGATAAAATTAACGGGCGGTTAAAGGCCTGCAATTTCTCTGGAAAAGGTGGTAATCGGCAGGTTGACGGTGAATACGGAACCGCTGCCGACCTGGCTTTCGACCTGGATACTGCCGCCGTGCTTGGCAACAATACCCTGAGAGACGCTCAACCCCAGCCCGGTTCCCCGGCCTTTTTCCTTCGTCGTGAAGAACGGATCAAAGATGGAGGGCAGGATGTGCGGGGGGATACCCGTGCCGTTGTCGATGATTTTCACGGTAATGTGGTGTGGTTTCTCCGCCGGTAAGGCGATGACCCTGACCGTCGACCCTTCTTCGGAGGCATCGGCGGCATTAAGGATCAGGTTGAGGAAGACCTGCTTGAGTTTCTGCCTGTCACCATGAACCGCCGGAAGGTTGTCCGTGACCTGCAGCTCAATGTGGATACCTGAGATTTTTACCTGGTTTTGAGCCAGATGGATGGTTTCGGTGAGCGTCTGTTCCAAATCGATGGGCTCTATGGTCGAAGTGCTTTCCCGGACAAAGTCAAGCAGGTTGGCGATGATATCCCTTGCTCGGCCGGTTTCTTCCACGATTTCCCCCAGCATCTCCATCTTCTCCAAATCGGGCAGGTCGGCAAAATCCTCCATGAGCATATGGGCCGTGAGCATGATGTTGTTGAGCGGGTTGTTGAGTTCATGGGCCACACCGGCGGTGAGGGTTCCCACGGCCCGTATCTTGTGGGCCTGTATCAGCGCCGCCTCCCGGGCTTCCATTTCCTTGATCATTTCGTTGATGGCCATAGCGAGTTCGGTGAACTCATCGCGGAACCGCCGGCGAGGCGTTATGGGGGTAAGGTCACCGTCGGCAATACGTTTGGCGTAATCGGAAAACTTTTTAAGCGTGGTATAGATGCGGTGGATCAGCAGGTAGGCGTGCACCGCCAGAAAGATCAGCAGTACCAGCAGCGTGATGATATGAAGATTCTGGGACCATGACAGGGTGCGCTGCAACACCTCTTTTTCCTGTCCAATGAGTGACTGGGCATTCTGGATCATGGTTTTACCGAACTGGCGCAACTCCTGCTCCACTTTGCTTCGGAACACGGGGTCGTTGAGCTGGAGGGGGTCCTTGCGCTGAACCGATTTTAACTGCTCGAGGAGGTTTTCGTAGGATTCGATTCTGACCAGAAACGTTTGCTCCTTCTGGCGTCCCAGGATTTTTGCAAACGGCTCCGCATTGTGAACGAAATTGGCTCGGGCCAGGTGGATGTTTTCCAAGGCATCATCCAGGTTGGTCCCGTAGAGAAAGAAGTTCTTTTCGTAGCGGCGCGCCTGCTGGATTTTGGCGGAAACATCGTTGGCAAACTCCAGAAACTCCATACGCTGTTGAATCTGGTGGACGTTGTAAATCAGGGCCGTGGCCGTGCCGGAAGCGAAAAGAAACACCAGCAGGTATGCCAGATAAATCTGGTGCCGGACACTGAACGACGGCCGGGCCATCAGTGCTTGGCGGGCCCCTTCGATCATCTCAATGTCTCTGTACACCCCCTGAACCCGCGAGTGCGCGGCTTCATTCGACGGGATGCCGTCAGCTTTGCGTTGATGCATGGGTCTCTCCAGTTGTCCGGCGCGGCAGGCGCCGGCCCGGTCCGTTATCCGTTGTGCTCCGGGGCGGCCTGCACGGCAAGGGGTTTGCCGATGGCCTCGGCCGCTCGGGTGATGACGGCGCGCAGATCGTCAGGACGAAAAGGTTTGGCGATGAAATCAAACGCCCCCTGTGCCATGGATTTGCGTGCCAGCGCCATCATGGCATACCCGGTGATCATGATGACTTTGGTATCGGCATTCTTATCCAGCATCCGTTTAAGCACCTGCATGCCGTCAATGCCGTCCATTCGGATATCGGTAACGACGATGTCGAAATGCTTTTCCTCTGCCCGGGCCATGGCCTCGGTGGGATCTTGAAAGGTTTCCACGTTGCATCCGATTTTCTCGATTGCCGGTTTCAACCGTTTTCCAACAATGGGTTCGTCGTCGATGAGAAGAACTTCTACGGTTTCCGTCATGGCGCCTCCTGGTTTATCTCATACTTTGCATGGCTTCACTGAAAATGTCCAGATTGACCTGGACTTCCACATACGTCACGCCCTTCACGGTGCCGGCCAGCGCCTTGATGGTTTCGGTCTTTTTGCGCATCTCCCGCTTCAGGCCCATGGTGTTGACCACCACTTTCCCATCCCTGGCCATGACCTTGATGTCTCGTATCTCGGGGATCAACCGATGGCGGACCCTGGATTCCAACGTCAGGTCTTTCATGCAGTTGCGGGAATAGGTCGTTGTCACAAATTTGCGGTAGCCGATGGTCGTGGTGATGGTCGCAACCGCTTCTTCGGGGGAAATCTGGGAAAGATTGATCACGAGGTCGTAATTGGCCGGATTCAGCTCGTTTCGATCATAGGCGGCGCGGGACCACTGCTCCCGTAGCCCCTGTTTTTTCGCCAGAATCCGTTGTGCCCGCTTGAGGTCGATCCCGTGTGTCTCGGCAATGGACCGGACCCTCTTTTCAGGATCGGAGATAATGCGCACCTTCAAGGCATGGGCCACCCCCCTAACGTAGAGGTGCGCGGCGGTTCCCCAGCACAGGGTGCCCTCGGTGTTGAGGGCCTCTAAAATTTCCTGCTCAATGCAGGAGAGCAGGAACTCCCATTTTTTGGTGGGAAGGCCTCGTGTAAGGGACGGGCGCTGGGTGAGGGTTTCGGACAACTTTGCCTCAGGGACGTCGTATTTCTCAGCAACCTTTTTTAGAATGTCCGGGCCGACGATCCGATAACCAAGGCTTTCAGCGGTCATTTCCGCGATCTGCTGCTCGATTTCCGGGACATCTGCCGATACGATGACAATGGGCATGGTGCACTCCTTTTCGTGCCTGAGGCCGACGATGGGCCTCGGCGGGTTCAGATGGCGCCGTCCGGTGCCGGGGTCGCCCAGTGGATTTCCAGGTGCCGGATATCCGGCTGGGCGGTTTTCAGTTCATCGACGGCGGCTTTCATTCGTCGATCGCCGGGTACCTTTTTGCTCGCATAGACGACGATGTTCCCATCGTGGCAGGTCACCGAAATGTCGTGAGTGACCGGTATGAGTCGGGCCTTGACCCGGCAGGCCAGGGCCAGATCCCGGACCTGACGGCGACTGCTCTCGGTGGACGGGAATCGGGATGCGGTATGGACGATGAAGTCAGCGGCGTCTGCCACGCGCAACCGGTCGATACGCACCACCAGGTCGTAGAGGTTGCTGTCCCAGGGGTCGACGTCGTAAAGGGCCCGGGTCCAGTCGCGCCGATGCTTGTCATCGGCCAGAATGCGATAGCGCGCCTGTTCCGGTGAAATGTCTTCACGATCGGCTTCGGTGGCAATGCGGGCATCCATATCGGCGGTGATCCGCACCTTGCATACGTGGGGGATCCCTTTGAGTAGAAAATGCCCGGCCAGACCGTGGTAAACGAGGTTGTCTTCGGCGGCGCGGGTGGTCAGGGCCGATCGGATACAGGCGAGATAGAACTCCTTGTCACGACGGCGACCGCTCAGGATTCCGGGCGCGTCATGGATGGCCGACTGAAGTTTGATCTCCGGTACGTCAAATGCGCTGGCAGCTTCCAGCAGCAGTTCGTGGCTTGAAAGCGCATACCCCAGACGGTCGGCGACGGCTTCAGCGACGGCTTTGCCCATGGAGTAAGAGCCTCTGGATATGGTGATGATGGCCATGTGTGCAGATTCCTTTCCGTGTGATTGAGGCTGTGTGGTAACTGTGAATGCGGGCGACTCAGACGCCGTAAATCAGCTTGATCATCGCGATCATGACCACGAGGAAGACGATGCTCATCAGGAATCCGGCTTTCATGAAATCGATGGTGCGATACCGGCCCGGTCCCATGTACAAGGCATTGACCTGATGGGTGGGGAGCATGAACGAGTTACTCGTGGCCAGGCCGACCACCAGGGCGGCCATCCGGGGGTCGGTGTGGGCCGCCAGGGCCATGTTGACCACCAGAGGCACCAGCAGTACCGTGGCGCCCACATTGGAGATGACCAGGGTAAACAGGGTTGAGAGGATGCCGATCACCGTGAGCAGGGCGAGGGGCGACACGTCGCCGATGACGCTCAAGACGGTGTGGGCGATCCAGGCGGCCGTACCGGTTTTCTCCGTGGCAATGCCCAGGGGGATCAATCCTGCCAGCAGGAATATGGTCCGCCAGTCCACTGCCTGGTAGGCTTCATCGATGGAGAGCACCTGAGTGATCACCATGCCCAGGGCCCCGGCCATGAGGGATACCGAGAGTTGGATTTTGAAAACCAGGATCATGGACAGGGCCACGGCCAGCCAGATGCCGGCCCAGAGTCCCTTTTCCGGGCGCATGGATTCCATCTCCGTGGGGATGTTGAACAGCAGCCAGCCTTCCTGCTGCAAAGTGGCCAGGCGCTTCCAGGTGCCCTGAATGCTGATGACATCTCCGGCCTGCAGGGGGATATCTCCGATTTCGGCGCGGTAGGTCTGCTCTTGCCGATAAAGGCTCAACGGCGAGACGCGGAACCGGTCTCGGAGGTTGACCGCCTTGAGGGTCTTGCCGATGATGGTGGCCCGGGGAGAGACCACCGCCTCCACCTGGCCGGCGTGTGTCGGATCGAGTGCTGTTTTGTGGGTGTCGAGCTGATCCTTTAAAATCATGAGTTCCTGCTCGGCCATGCGACGAACGTTTTCCTCTCGGCCGTGGACCAACAGATTCATATTGGCGTGAATTTCCGCCGTTGCCGACGGGGAATTGGTGCTGAATCCCGTGCATTCACTCATGGCCAGCACGCAGCACAGGTAGCGCTCGCGCAGGTCCCGTACAATCACCGGATCGCGGTAATGGGTAAAATCCTCGGGCGTGGTCAATTCAAACATGGCACCGTCTTCTTCCAGATCTTGGGCGACCGTTTCGGCCGGCTGCTCGGCGGCGCCGTCATGATTGGACTCTGTGCCCTGGGGCAGTATCCATCGGCCCAGCAGGACGAAGCAGGTGATGCCACTGGCCACCAGGGCCAGGCCGATGGGGGTGACGTCGAACAGGCCGAAGGGCTCGAGATGGAACGGCGCCAGCAGGTCGTTGAGCAGGATCAAGGGGCTGCAGCCCACCAGGGTGATGGTGCCGCCCAGGATGGCGCTGAACCCGACGGGCATGAGCAGCCGGCTCAGCGGGATATCCTGGAGTTTGCTGATACGTTGGATGGCCGGCAGAAACAGGGCGGCAGCGCCGATGTTTTGCATGAAACTGGAGATAACGGCCACGGTCATTGAGATGGCGATGATAATGCGTGAGGAGCTGTTTCCCGCGATTTTCATGACCGGGGTCACCAGGCGATTGATGAGGCCGGTGCGATCGAGTCCGGCGCCGATGATGATGACGGCGATGATGGAGACCACGGCGTTGCTGCTGAGTCCGATGAACGCCTCTTTCGGCGTGACCAGCCCGAGCAGCGGCAGGGTCACCATCATGATGATGGCCACCACATCCACGCGTACCCATTCCACGATGAACAGAAAAATGGCCAGCGAAATCATGATGAGGACAAGAATCATTTCAGTTGTCAAAGGTGCCATAACCACTCCGCTCAAAGATAAGGGTTTGCGTTGAACATCAATGTCTACAGGCCCAGCGGCCCGTTTTTTTTGTTGACCGACAGCAGCGGGCATTCCAGCGTATCCGCCACGCGGCTCAGCCAGTGCGTTCTGGGAGGCAACTCCCCGCTGCCGCCCCAGATGAGCGCCTGAAACGGCGGTCGGTCGGCCAGGTATTTCAACAGTTCCTGTGCCGGATCCCCCACCCGGAGCGCCGAGTGAACTTCGAGTCCCTCCTGGACAAATCGCTCGGTGCATTCAGCGAGAAATCTGCCGGCGTGGTCCTCGATCCGCTGCAAAGCGTTCCGCTGTGAGCCCAGGTATGTGGTTCGGACAAAGGCCATGGGCGACAGCATCAACAAGGTGACCGGCGCATCCATCCGCCGGGCAAATCCGATGGTGTATGACACGGCCGCTTCGCTGGCCAGTGTGTGTTCGAAGACCATTAAAATTTGCCGAAACATGGTTCCTCCCGGAAACCGGAGCGAAAAAGGAAAATATCTTTTGCAAGAGGCATGCCAAGAGGCGAGTGATTTGCAGTGGCCTGATTAAATACAAGAAAATTGGTTTTTGGCGGGATGCGGGTCTCGGTCCGCATGTTGCAATGCGCAACGGCAGGGGATGCAGCACACCCACGACGAAGGGAACCAGGGGTGGCCCAAAACGTTGCAGAACCGAACGATAGCGATGCAAAAGGAAACGGTTTTCGGTTCGGGGGCGGCAAACCGAGTTACTGTTCACGGGGTTGAAACGATACGGAGTTTCGAATCCCCGTACGGTAAGCGTTTACAGGGTGCCGTAGATGCGAGGCGCCGGGCATGCAGACGTACTATTCCGCACTTCAAATGCCCGGGAACAAAGTCACGCCTCGGCGTGATGCCCTGTGAATGCTTACCAAACCGATGCGGTTACTTGCAGATATCGGCCAGGGGAGCGGTAAGATTTTACTGGAGGCCGTGTCTCTTCATTTTCCGCCAGAGAGACGTGCGATCGATACCAAGGATTTTGGCCGCTTTGGCGCGGTTGCCGCCGGTTTGGGATAGCACATGGACGATGTAGTCCTCCTCCAGGGCATCCAGGGGCACCAGCGTGTGTTCCGGGCGGTGGTAGGTGCGCAGTTCCAACTCCGCCAGATCAGGCGGCAGATCGGCAACCCGGATCACATCCCCCGGGCAAACGGCCACCGCACGGTGGAGAATGTTTTCCAGTTCTCTCACGTTTCCCGGAAATGCGTAGCCGGAAAGCAATTGCATGGCGTCGGTGGAAATGGCGGAGATGGGTTTAGCTGTGTTGCGTTTGATATTGTTCAGGATGTGATAGGCCAGGGGAAGGATGTCTTCCCGACGTTCATGCAGATTGGGAACATGAAGGGAGACCACGTTGATCCGGTAGTAGAAATCCCTGCGGAACACGCCCTCTTCAACCGCGGTCTTGAGATTGTCCGCCGTGGCAGCGATGATCCGCACATTGACCGGAATCGGCTTGCGCCCGCCGACTCTCAGCAGTTCACCTTCCTGGATGACCCGTAGCAGGGACACCTGCATGGATGGCGGCATTTCCCCGATCTCGTCAAAAAAGACCGTGCCGCCGTGAGCGGTTTCCAGCAACCCCGGTGCGCGTGTGTCTGCGCCGGTGAAGGCGCCTTTTTCATGCCCGAAGAGTTCGTTGTTGATGAGACTTTCGGTGAGCGCACCGCAGTTGAAAGCCACGAAAGGATGCTGGGAGCGCCGGCTGCTGTTGTGAATTGACCGGGCCACCAGTTCCTTGCCCGTACCGGATTCTCCGGTGACCAGCACGTTACAGTCGGTGGGGGCGATCTGGGCGATGGTTTCCCGCAGCAGCCGGATCGAGGGGCTTTCGCCGATGATTTCCGGGGCGGCGGCGTTGTGTTCCCTTCCCGTGTCAGCCGCAGGCGGGTTCCTCAGGGTGCGCTGTTCCAGCGCCTGGGCAACCACTTTTCGCAGGGTCTCCGGACTGAACGGCTTGGCCAGATAGTGAAACGCCCCCTCTTTGGTGGCGTGGACGGCATCATTGATGGAGGCGAATCCCGTAATCAGGATGCATTCGGGGGCGGCGGGCAGCGACATGGCCTGGGTCATCAGGTCAAAGCCGCTCATGAACGGCAGGCGAACGTCGGAGATAATGAGATCACACGGTTCCTGACGGATATGGTCCAGCGCAGGATGGGGACGGGAGTATGCCGCAACCCGGAAGCCGTCCTTTTCCATGAGGTGACGAATGCGCTTGAGTGTGATGGGATCGTCTTCGACGATGACGATGTTGAATACCATAAATGCCAGTCTCTTTGAGCCCCCGCACGCCACATTCGGTTGTCGGTTTGTGCATCCATGGGGTGGCGGCATGGCTTTGTGAACGGATTGTAAACCATCACCGTTGATGGGCAGTGTCGGTCCCCTGAACGCGGTCAAGGGATGTAACTTACACTTGCGGGATCGGGCGGTCAAGTCAACGGGAACAGCCCAAATTTGATGGTCTCGTAAAAAGTCCGAATTTACCTTTGGATTGTTTTTACTGGTGCAATATGGCCTTGAAATAAAAGACCGCTCCGTTTTCAGCGTCAATGGGATCGAAAGTCAATCCGTACCGGTGGGTCAGGTCGACCAATTCCCCTTCTGAATAGAGGGTTCCGCGGATCTTGCTGGCGGCCGGTTTCCGCTCCGGGACCGGCACGCTGCACAAAAAGAGCCCGCCCGGTGCCAGCACCCGCCTCAGTTCACTGAACACCCGGTCAATGTGGTTGAAAAAATTCAGAGACAGGTTGCACAGGCAGACATCGAAGCTGTCGTCTTCGAAGGGAAGGCCGTCCGCGCTGACAACGTAGAATTCGGCCATTGAAAATCCGGCATCGTTGAAACGTTTTTGCGCCCGATTTAAAAGGCCGGGGCTGATGTCGGTGCCGGTGTACGAATTGTCGTTGTTCAGGATATCGGCGATATTGCCGCTTCCGGCGGCCAGCTCCAGAACGCGGAGGTTGTGGAGTCCGGCCAATTCCTGCTTCAGGATGTTCAGGTGCTTGTCCAGATCACCGCCGAATTTTTTCGGAAAGATCGACCTTCGCATGATGCCGTCATAGAGAAAGGCAAAGGCGTCGCCCAGCCAGGGCTTGTAACGTACCGGCCGGCCCCTTTGGTCGATGATGTAACCGATACCGTGTCTATTGCTGATATGGGTTCCCTGTTTAAGCATGAACCGGCCTGTTGCTTGGTATCATTGCCTTCGGCGGATGTTTGAGGCCATTATAAATCCAATTTTTATTTCATCAAGACAATTTTTCATAAGCTTCTTTGACAGTTGCGGTTAATGAAAGACCGCAAAGGTATAAGAGAGCGGGTTGATGGTGATTTTCAGGTTGTCGGAGGCCAACTGCAAGGAACCCTCGATTCTGGGAAGGGTTTGGTCGTTGACGACTTTCAGAACCTGGCCGTTGAGCTGCACTTCCTTGCCGACGATCATTGTACCGTTGATCCGGTAGAGTGAAAAAGGCCGTCCCTTGAAATCGGACAGAGATACCTCGGCCGGTCGTTCATGGTCCAGGTTGATGGCCAGGACCGTGACACCTTTTTTATCGCCCGGGGTGGCGTGAGCGTAAATCCTCAATCTATCCGCGTTGTCGCCGTCTTTGCGGACATCGAAAACCGCCCGGCCCATGAGCCGTCGCCAGAGCAGCGAGTTCCAGTAGTCGGGCTTGGGGAACAGGGTCTTTTCCTCGATCATGCCGTAGGTCATGCCGGCCAGGGTCTGGCGAACCACCACGCTGTGGCCGGTTTTGGCCAGCAGTCCCAGCTGGTCCAGCCACCACAGACCGCTGATGTACACGTCTGACACCCCGGGCTCGCCGCCGAACTGGGCGTTTCCGGTCTCACCCAGCCAGACCTCTTTTCCCGGCAGGTATTTGTCCCGCAGGTCGGCAATCTTACCTCCCCAGTGGGCGGCCTCGTCAAGATTTTCCGGATTCAGCATCCGGCCCAAAAAGGCCTTTCGTGAATGGATGGTAGCCGTCGGGAACCCCTTTGACGTGGGCGGCACGGCTTTTCATGTCGTAAAAGATCTTGTCCGATTCGGATCCGCCGATGCGCAGGTAGGCCGGCGCCAGGGCCGAGGCGAGCAGGTCAATACGGGGGCGGTTGAAGTCGAACACCGGGGAGTGGACCGTGCCCGAGCCGACTTCGACGGTGTCGGCCTTGGGGTTCCACCACTTTCCGCCCACCAGTTGGGAACTATCCAGCGCAAAGGAGAGATATTCGGGCGCTATCTCGTTGACGGGAGCCGACAGATCGATCTTCGCACGGATCCCAAAAGCCGGGCTTCGCGGCGCCATGATGCTGGTCTGGGGATGGATGGCCGTTGGACCCGGGTCGAACTGGCCGGCGATAAAGTCATAGATCCCGCCGCTGGCCCCCCACAACCCGACAAACCGCACCAGGCAAACCAAAAACACGATCACGACAGTCGCAACGATGATGCTCTTTCTCTTCATGAATTGTCCCTGGGGCATCGGTTCATCGGTTATCGCTCAACTTAGGAGCGTATAGGCCCGGAAACATCCATTTTTTCAAGGAAATGCAATGGGTCAGAGAATGCCTTTAAACAGATAGGCGCAGAGCACCCCCAAGTAGTTGCCGATGGCATAGCCGATGATTCCGGTGGTCAGCCCGGAAACGATGATCTCCCGATTTTTCAGGGCACCGGCCACCATGGGGACAAAGGGAGGCGAGCAGATGGCGGCCATGCTGGTGATGATCACCGTATCGGTATCGATCCGGAAAAAGGCCGCCAGGATCAGATGCAGACACAGGGTCCCGAAGACCATGACGGTGACATACAGCAACAGGATCGGTGCCGTGTGAACCAGCCGGGTCAGGTCGGCCATGGAAGCCACAGCCAGACAGAAGATCAAAATCAGGTACTGGCCCAACTGGAACGTCATGGGAATGCGGCGGATCCGTTCCACCAGCGATGCCCCGATACCCAGGGTCGTAATGGCCAGGATCGCTGTGGTCATGGACACATTCTGGGGGACCACCACAGAGAGCCCGCCGCCGACGGCAAAGATCAGCATCGACAGCCCCAGGGCTTTGAGCAGTCCGGAGACGATTGCCGGGCAAAAAATGCCGGTGTAATCGTTAACATCGTCCGGGGGGACATTGCCGCTGTCCGTTCCCGCAAAGGTGAATGCTGGCAGGAACCGGCCGAAGAGCCGTTGGGCCACGGTAATGGAAAAAAGAATGTAGACGGCGCACACCACCGTGTCCGCGGTGTGTACGGCCAGATAGGTGCTCGGGGTGACATCCAGCGCCGTCTTGATGGCCGCCAGGTTGGGGGTACCGCCGGTGTAGACGCCGATCATCAGACCGGCGACCTTCCACCCCTCTTCGATTCGCGGCCCGAACACCAGGTGGCAGATCATGGCCATGACCGTCACGGAGACCAGGATCAGCAACAGGGAGATCATGGTCTTGCCGGCCATCCGCAGCCAGTTGCGGACGTCCAGGGAAAAAAGCAGCAACGGAAGGGCCAGGGGGATGGTAACCGTGGTGATGCCGTCCAGGGCCTTGCCGGCGACCGGTGGCAACACGCCGCAGTTGCCCAGGAGAATCCCCACACCGTAGCAGATGATGACGGCGCCGATCTTGTCCGCGGCCGGATAGCGCTGGCAGAGATAGATGACCAGAACAGGGAAGAGAACATAGAAGAGGATGATTGCGGAAACGGTCAAAATCTTCTCCTTTATCGCCAACTTTCGATGGTATCCAAAGGGTAAATCGGGTGGGGAATCCGGCTGAAAGCGATAATCTCTTCTCCGTAAAGAAGGCTTCGGGCTTCAAAATCCCGGCGGGTGGTGGGAACCGGTGAAAACGCATTGGTTTCCTGGGCCAGTTCGATGATAGCCACGGTTTTTCCGCCGGAATCGGCCGGTCCCGAAACAGCAGGGGCGCCCCATACCAAAACGCTGAACAGTGTAATAAGGATGATCGTTGCATTTTTTTTCATCGACAACCCCACTGCATTTGGGCGGCAAAAACCGAATCCGCCAATCCGCCAATCCGTCAATCCGCCAATTCGCCAATCCGTCAATCCGCCAATTCGCCAATCCGTCAATCCGTCAATCCGTCAATCCGTCAATTATTCATGCTTATTGATTGAATATTACACCATGGTGTATTAGTGTTCATGCCGTTTAATTGTCAATGAAAACTTCCGCTTTTGAAAGGAAGGCAGTAATGGACCCATCGGAACGGAAAGCCTTGGAAAAGGCCCAGCGTGCCGACCGCATCGTGGATGTCGCCCAGCAGGTCTTTTTTGAAAACGGCTACGGGGGGAGCACCATGGATCAGATTGCCACGGCAGCCGGATACAAGAAGCGCACCCTCTATCTTTACTTCAAGGACAAGGAGGCGCTTTTTCTGGCCGTGGTGCTGCGCGGACTGAGAATCCTAAACAGCATGCTTCAACAGGCCTATGCCGGGGCCGGGGCCGGACCGGGACGAAGCCGTCTGGGCGCGCTGGGAAGGGCTTTATTCGATTTTTCTCTGTCCAACCCGGAATACGCCGAACTGATCATGATCTTTGAAGCCAAAACCTGTGTATATTACCCGGATACGGCTGAAAACAGCCTTGCAGTGCCCGATCCGGAATCCGGCGATTTAAGGGCAGCCTGCCAGGCCGTCACCGACGCCGACGCCGACATGGTCACCCGGGCCATCGCCGATGGTATCGCCGACGGTACCATCCGCTCCGACATGACCCCGCGCCAACTGATGCTCATTGTCTGGGGGCAGATCCTGGGGATCCTGCAGGTTCTGCAGATGCGAAAAAAATACTTCCACGATGCCTATGGAATCAGCCACGAAACGCTGTTCAACCGGTTCATGGAGATGGCGGAAAAGGGGCTGGCGCCTTAGATGCAATTCGAAGAAGGCATTTCGAACTGGATGCGAATTATCGCAGCCCCTTCAAGGTGCAAACCCAAACCGGGGCCCCAGGGCCGGGACCTGTTACCCTATTATCTTTGCCATGGACGCTGAACCCTTCCTCTGGTTATAATGCACGAAACTCTGGAATTTCCATTGATCTGACAGGGCGGCTTTTCACCGGAGAGAGCCCGTCCATCGACGGCCAGTGGCCGGAAACTGAATCCGGGCACGCCATCGGGGTCCGTATGCGGGCCGATCCGGCGGGGGTGGGAACAGTGAGGAAGATCACAGACAGTTACGGTAGAAGGCGGTTTTTGAAAACGCTGCTCATGGCCGGTATCGGGGGGCCAGCCGCCGTGCCGGCCCTGATTCGAAACGCCATCGCCATGGGCGCCTTGAAATACCCCAACGCATCCAAGTCGCGCCGATGATCAATCACAAGGATGCCGAACTGGTCATGCTGGAAGGCATTGTCGGACGAAAACCGCCTTTTGAGGAAATGAAATATTTCTGACCCTTATCCCCCTTACGCCGACACACGCCACCACGTCAGTGGTGAACCGTACAC
Organism: Desulfobacterales bacterium; assembly: GCA_016342285.1. Lineage (GTDB taxonomy): Bacteria > Desulfobacterota > Desulfobacteria > Desulfobacterales > JAEINQ01 > JAEINQ01. The sequence continues at coordinate 20,994 of JAEINQ010000052.1, read as the reverse complement.
CAGGATTTTCCATTGCGAAGAGACGGAGGAAAAGGTGTAAGAACCATGTCGAATATCCAATAACCAATGTCCAAGGCTTAAAGGAGTACAAATGAAAGCGTTCACCTACGACGACATCCTGCTGGTGCCGTCCTATAACCACTGGGAGTCTCGAAAAGTCGTCGATATTTCCATGACGTGCAAGCGGGAAAAGCTGACCCTTGCCCTGCCGGTGATGACCTCCAATATGGACACCATCACCGAGACGGCCATGGCGGATTTCATCGGGGCCAAAGGCGGCGTCGGCGTCTTGCACCGGTTCATGTCCATCGAAGACAATGTGCGGGTTTTCAAGGACTGTCAGTATCCCCCGTTCGTCTCCATCGGCTGTACGAAAAAAGACCTGGAGCGGGCCGAAGCCCTCCGTGACGCCGGTGCGAACCGGTTCTGCGTGGACGTGGCCCATGCCCATGCCCGTTACGTGGGCAAGACCATCAAGGAGATCCGCGATTTGCTGGGCGAGGGGCTGTGTCTCATGGCCGGAAATGTGGCAACTTACGCCGGTGCCGATTTCCTGGCTTCCTGCGGTGTGGACATCGTCAAAGTGGGAATCGGCGGCGGCAGCGTCTGTACCACACGCATCAAGACCGGTTTCGGCGTCCCGAACCTCACCGCCATTCGCAACTGTGCCCGGGTAGACCGGTCCATCGTGGCTGACGGCGGCATCCGTTATGCCGGCGACATCGTCAAGGCCCTGGCCTTTGGGGCTGATTTTGTCATGGTCGGCAGCATGCTGGCCGGTACCCGGCCGACGCCCGGTGCGGTGATCACCAAGACGCGCGAGGACGGCCTTGAAGAAAAGGTGAAAACCTACCGGGGGATGGCCAGCAGTGAGGTCCAGCAGGACTATCACGGCGGTGTGGCCGAGTGGAAGACCGCCGAGGGGATCGCCACCGAAGTCCCCTACCGGGAGGACGAGGACGCCATCATCGCCGACATCATCGGGGGGCTGCGTTCGGGGCTGACCTACGGCGGTGCCTCCACCATTACCGAACTCCAGCGCAAGCTGGACTACATCGAGATCACCCCGGCCGGCCGGACCGAGAGCCTGCCCCATCGGGTTCTTTAGCGGGCGTTTCGACACCATTGATAGCGAAGTAGAAATCCACGTCCCTCGGGCGTGGATTTTCTATATGCAGCCCCATTACCGGTAAGCGATCGATGGGTAAGTACCATGGATCGGCACTGGCCGGTGACATCCATCTTCGACGGGGCCTTCAAAAAATGGCCGGCATTTTCGCCTGGCGGTTCTGCTTTTCCCAGTATCGCCGGTAGATCCATCCCTGGCGGGTTTCAGGGGCGATGGCCCGGACCTGTTGGATCCATTGGTCGGTGCGGCTGCGGGCGTCGGCAAAGGCGGCGGCGGAAAAGGCCTGCCGGTCTTTTTCTTCGACGCCCTTGGCATCGGCCACCCATCGGGCTTCCATGCGGTCACGTTCCTGGCCGTACGCGGGGAGACGCCGGCCGTGGTCGGTCAGCACGCTGCGGTGAAGCCCTTCATGATGCCACCAGAGGGTTTCGGGGTCGTATAAAGCGCCGGGTTTAGGGCCGATGTCGGGCAACCCGCCACTTTCAAACCACAGGGGTTTAAAGAGGCCCGTGCAGGGTGCGGCCGTGCCAGTAGCCCAGAAGGTGCGGTCTTCGGGGGACAGGTGCGCCACCAGGGAGGCGGTGGTCTGGGTGGCGTTTCTGGCCAGGGCGTTGCCGGCGTGGGCACAGATCCGGTTGCCCAGAAAGTGGCTGTCCGGCCTGTATTCACCCGGTCCGTGGTCTCGAAGAAGGGAAAATGCCGCCGGAAGATGGAAACTTTCGCCATGTTCGCCGAGATAGATTTCGGCTGTCTCCTGCCGGGTTCGGCAGGCGGAAAACGTGGTGTAGAACCAGTCCGAATAGCATCGGGCAAAGTTAAAATTGTCGCCTTTTTTCAGCCACCCCCTTTTTTTTGCCGTGTCGACGAGATCCGGATGGCTGCGGTCGAAGTCTTCACCGATGGTCAGGCCGTTGCTGATGGCGTAGGCCGTTGTGATGCGCCGGGCAGCCCACAGGGGGCCGGCTGTTTCCAGCAGCCAAGCTTCGTTGGGATCGGCCGCGATATAACTGTTGTGGTACCCCATGCGCTTTTCTTCGTAGCCGCAGATGCCCCCCTGGCCGTGGTCGGCCAGGAGCGCTACCAGGGTCTCCACGGCGTTTTCCGCCGTATCGGCCCGTTCCAGGGCCAGGCGCAGCAGGTCCATGCCGGTCAGCCCGCTGGTCTTGTCAACGGGCATTTTTGTAAAGACCGCCTCGTTGCCCATGACTAGCCCTCGTTCGTTGGCCCCCATCTCCGCCCCCCACATCCAGAAGGGCCGTGACAAAAGCACGGCATAGGTCTCGTTGGCCTGGGGGATTTCCATGTAGGTGCATTGAACCGTGGCGCCGGGGGCATGGCCGGCCGCCGGATGAAACTCCAGGGACTGGGCCTCGTTGGGCTCTCGATCGCTGTTCTTGCCGAAAATGACAGCGCCGTCTGCGGTTTGAGGCGGCAGGACGACAAAGGTGTCGCACATGGGAGACCCTCCGGGGTTGAAATCGGTTAATCGCGATATCGACTGGATAATAACACCGGAGTTGAGCGATTGTCGAGGCTTGCCCGCCTTTGGCGTGTTGCTGCAGAACCAAGGAAAATGTTTTTCCGCTATCGCCGCCTATGCGGGAATGCATCGGGCGCTGTCGATGGGATGAGATCGGCAATCCCGGCGGGGTTCACGTTTCCATGATGGCGGAATCGATCCGATCGAAGAATCCGGTGCAAGATTTAAGATGGCCGCAAGACGGGCCCCGAAGGGGCAGTGGCCACCTGTGGGGCGCCGGTGGCCACATCCCAGCCGCGCCGCCGATAGTAGTCATCAAGCATCCGGTTAAAAAGCGCCTTATCGAAAAACTCGCCCTTGAAGGGACCGTCTTGGACCGGCTCGTGGGCCCACTTGCCCCTGGGCAGGTCATCCTCGCGGGTGACACCGTCGCGGACATGCATCATCCGCTCGAGATCGTAGATCCGGTCCGCGGCCCGGATCAACGCCGCCATGCTTTTTTCCTCCCCGGTGACTGCGTGGTAGATGGCGCTCATGTCTTCCAAGCCAACGGCCTGGAGCAGGGATTGGGTGGTGAACTTGCACAGGCCGAGGGCATCGGCCAGCGTATTGATCCGCTGATAATGGATGACCAGATCGGCCTTGTCGTAGGAGATCGCTTTGGCCGGATCGGTGACGCTGTAAAAAATCTCTTCCGTCGGCATGCCGCGCAGATGGTCGGCGCCCCGCGTGGAGGTGGCCAGCGAAAGGGCATATCCCTTGAATGGCCGTACATCATCGGCGCCCCAGCTCAGCCCCTTGATATGGTTGAGGTACGAGGCCGCATCGCCGCCCACGATTTCGGCAGCCTTGAGGCTGCCTAGGGCCAGAACAGCGCCGAACCCCTGTCGCTGAACAGTGTCGTCCAAGAGTTGCAACACCCCATGGTAGTCGCCCCATGTCAGGGAGCGCCCGCCCAGATCGGCCCTGCTGACCAGACCCTTCTGGGACCACTCCATGACCGCCCCCATCATCAACCCGAACTCCAATGCATCCACACCGTAGCGGTTGCAGTTGTTGTTGAAACGGACAAAGGCATTGGTATCGCTGATGCCGCAGCCGATGCCAAAAGGGGTGGTCACGCCGTGCTCAAGGCCGCCTCCCCGTTCACCGGCAAACTCTCCATCCCTGACTTCGCACAGATGGCCGCAGGCGATGGGGCAGGCAAAGCACCCCTTGCGCTTGACATAGTGCTTCTTGCGGATCAATTGGGGACTGACCCGTTTGTATTGATCGAAATCCGCTGATCCGGACCAGTTGCGGATGACCAGGGCGCCCAAAAAGTTGGTCCCCATGGTAAAGTTCTGGGTGCCGTATTCGGACATCAGCGCGTAGGAAAACGCCTTTTTGATCTTGCCGGTCAGTTCCCTGGTGAGGCGCTTGAGGGCCTCGGGGTTGGCCACCCGCACAGCGCCGGTACCGCGCACGACCACCGCTTTCAGCCGTTTGGCGCCCATGACAGCCCCCAGGCCCGTTCGGCCTGCAGCCCGGCTTTTGTTGTTGATGATGCAGGCCATACGCACCCGGTTTTCCCCGGCCGGTCCGATGGCAGCCACCTGCAGCCGATTGTCGCCCAGTTCCCGGCGCAACCGGTCCTCGGTCTGCCAGGTATCCAGGCCCCAGAGGTGATCTGCCGGCCGGAATTCCGCCCGTCCGTTGGAAATGTAAAGATACCCCGGTGCCGCCAGTTTGCCGGTGATGATCAGATGGTCGATGCCGGCAAATTTCAGTTCCGGACCGAAATGGCCGCCGGCATTGGCGTCGGCAAAAAGCCCGGTGAGCGGCGATTTGGAGGAAACCGTGTAGCGTCCGGCGCCAGGCGCCAGGGTACCCACCAGGGGCCCCACCCCGAACACGAGAAGATTTTCCGGGCCGAGGGGATCGATATTTTCTCCCAGTCCGTCATGCACCAGCTTGCTGTTAATTCCCCGGCCGCCGATGAACCCGTCGATGAATGCCGAAGGCAGGGGGCTGCAGGTTACCGTTTGGCGGGTGAGATCGACGTGCATGATGTTTCCGACATATCCGGCCATCATTGCTTCTCCTGGGATGAATGGAAGATTTTTTCAAACGGCTTGACCATGGGGGTGAGCACCAGGCGGTTGAGCCAGGTGTCCGGCCTGCCCGCCCTGACCCGGACGATCCGGCTGCGAGCCATGCGCAACAGCAGCAGGTTGCTCCGGGTTTTAAGAACAAGGCCGATTTCGACTCTCATCCGCCCCCAGTTTAGCTGCACCCGTCGGCCCAAAGCGGCCCAGCAGCCCTTGCCCATCAGGGCCAGGGCACCGGAAGGACAGATGGCCACGCACCTTGGAGATTCCCCCCCGCATAAGTCGCACTTGATGGGCCGGGCTTTGGGGCCAGGCTGGAAGATCGATTCATGGGTGCAGGCCGCAACGCACAACCCGCACCCCAGGCAGGCGTCCGAGGGGAGCCCGTCATCCAGGGCATGGGTCGGACAGGCAGCAACGCAGGCAGGCGGATCGCACTGGCGACACACATGGATTCGGTCTTCCTCCACACGGATGGCGGACATGGCCGGTGAAATGCCGTCTCCGTCCCCCAGGGAGCAGGCCGCTTCGCACAGGCGACAACCGGTGCAGGATCGGGCATCCCAGGCAATGAATTTGCGATAGGCCACGTGTGCCTCCTAATGGGTCGTGGCGCCGGTGAGGTGCAGATCCACAAGCTGATCCAGGGTGTGGATGGTCTGCTCCGGATCAAAGCGGGCTGCCCGCAACGACATGGCCAAGATGATCAAGTAAGTGGAGAATAAGGACAGGGCCAGCAGGGCGCTTTCCACATCGTCTCTGATCTCACCCCGGTTTTTGGCGGTCTGTACCAGATCCTCCAGGGTCACCAGGAACCGGTTCACCTGGCCGTCCAGAGCGGTTTTCCAGGTGCCATCCACATGGATCATCCCTTCAATGAGGGTCCTGGAGAGTTGGGGCCGGCGGCCGTAGTGGTGGATCAGCGCCCGGGCCAGATGTATAAACTGTTGCCGCAGGCCGGCCTCGGCGGGAAGAGACTCAAATGCATCCGCCAGCGTGGCGTCGATTGCATCGTGCAGGCACGCGGCCAGCAGATCTCGTTTGTTGGTAAAATGTTTGAAGATGGTGCCATATCCCATCTGGGCCCGGGCTGCGATGGCCCTCATGGTTGCTTTTTCAAACCCTGCCTCTTCAAAGAGGTTGCGGGCGGTTTCCAGAATCAATGCCCGGGTTTGAGCCTTTTGGTTTTCTCGATGGGTGGCGGCCGGTTGCCTTGGAACGGACGGTGATGCCATTCCCTGCCTTTCGTGACCTTGATTTTTTAGTGATCATGATCACCGTAATAAATGAGATGGGAAATGTCAATCATATCTCGACCCGAGTCGAACGATTGTGGAAGGCCTGCCCGCCCTTGCTGATGTTGCCTCGTCCACAAAGAAGATTTCTTTCCGTATTCCCTCGAAAGCAGGAATCTCGTCACTTCAGATAGTTCTCGATGCCTGTCGTCGCAGAGCCTGCCCCTGCAACGGCAATGGACCATAATTGACAATCCGCAACGTTGTGACTACAATGACCACAAACCATATAAAATAAGAATCGCTAAAGGGGGGAAGCATGCCGGTAACGAGTGTCGGCATCAGAGAGGCCAAAGCCAATTTGAGCAAGTACCTCAAAATGGTCCATGGCGGCGCTGAAATTTTGATCACCGATCGGGGACGGCCGGTGGGCAGGCTTGTTCCCGTGAAGGAGAAGGAATTATCCTTGACGGATCGAATCAAACGGCTGGAAGATCAGGGCCTCCTGTCCAAGCCCCCTGCAGGGAGTCGGAAAAAGCGTCCATCGCCGATCGCCATCCCCGGCGTTGTTGATATCGCCCAGAAATATCTGCAAGAGGACCGAAACCATGGATGACGGCGCCTCTGTCATCTACTGGGACGCCTCGGCCTTGATATCTTCCGTCATCATGGATCGACACAGTGACACAGCCCTGGCATGGGTGGAAAAAAGCGGTCTCCATCTCATTTCCACCTTGGCCGATGCCGAGATCAGTGCCGTCATCTCGCGGATGAAAAAAGAGGGTCTGCTGACGGCCACCGCCGCACAAACCGCTTTCGAGACATTGGGGGGCGGCCCATGGCGACATATCGGTATCCTACCGGAATCCCGAACCATTCGCTTGCTGTCTGAAAAATGGCCTTTGCGTGGTGCCGATCTTTGGCATCTGGCGGCGGCCAAAACCTTGCACCGGGAATTTCCCGAATTGGTATTGCTGAGCTTTGACCAGAAGCTGCAACACGCTGCCGAAGGGGAATCGTTGGGCGGCGTTGTCGTTTGATCCGGCACTGCCCCCGGGCAGGCGAATCGAAATGGATTGGTGGGACGGTTTTCTTTTTGGAAATGAAGCGCTTTTGCCCTTTTGGAAATCAAAATAATCAAGGGGGGAATGCGTCGCCCAGAACGCCCGCGCTTCATCTTCGTTTTTGAATTTCGGGATTCGTTTATCCAGACTTTTCATAAAACAAAAGAAAATAAAAGACATAAGCCCCACCGTTGACGCTCACCGTCAGGTTGGCGCCGCGGACAGCGGCCCAGACGATCCACGGAGGACGCGGATCGCTGCCGCAGCGGATCTTGGGGTGGTGGTCGCCGGTCAAGCCGCTGTGCCAGGCAAGGAGCATGGCATTGGAGTTTATCTCCCGGGCCCGGACCTTGGCCAGGTCCTTGGCCGTCTGATAATCCGGGTGCAAATCGTCCACGGCCACTTCGATCAACTCTCCCAGCACCTCAAAGTCCATTTTTCCCCCCTACCTTCTTCTGCGCCCTTTCGAAAACGGAAGCAATCCGATCAAATCGATTTTCCTGGAACCGTGTTGAATTCAACCGCAATATTTACGCTTTTTAAATCTACCACTGTTTTTCCCTCATGTCGAACTATCCGACCACACAGCATATTCGTTCCCATTAGGGTCACTAAAATGAAAACGGCGTCCACCGGGAAATGAAAATATGGGTTTAATAATCGAGCCGCCGGCATTTTCAATTTTGGCCTTGGTCTTTTCAAGCGCCTCACTGAAAAATACGATGTAATTTATTTTTTCGTGTTCATTCATCAGTTTTCCTCACTTTCCGTATACACCGTATGAGTGTCAGGTCTTGAAAATTGATTTCTTAAGTCTGCGTTCAATTTGCTGAACGGCTTTTTTTAGCTTTCGATCCGCATCGATTTTTTTCTCGGACCGACGGCTGGCATGGAACACCGCCGAATCACTGATGCCAAAACAGTCCCCGATCCTCTTGAGCTTTTCACCGGTGATCTTTTTGGACAGAAAGATTTTAAGGTCTCTTGAAAAGGTCGGATCTTCGGAGAATTCGGTATCGAACGCTATCCTTAAAGGCCTTGCCATGCCATGCTCCGTCCTTAACATATGGATATCAACAACAGAGCCAATACTACCAAAACAAAACCCAAAATTCAAGTTTCAAGACCTGACCCCTTTAAATTTCACGCGCCGGTCTCGTACTCTTCTGGGTAATGTTCTTTCATGCATTGGACACAAATTGTATGGCTAAAATCAACTCCAGTGTGTTTATGAATATAACTTTCTATTTGTTCAAAATAACCTTTATCATTTCGAATTTTTTTGCAAAACGAACATACTGGCAATATACCTCTCAATGTTTTGATCTCTTTTAAGACTTTCTTAAGCTCATTTATCAGTTTTTCACGCTCTTCCTCAGCCTGCTTTCTCTCGGCGATCTCACTATGTAATTTTGCAACCATTGTCTCCAATCCATCGTGGGCTTCGTTCAGCTCGCGCCGGGAATTTTCCAATTGGATCGCTTTTTCCTCAAGTTCCTTGTTTTGCTGGCGAAGCCGACCCCGCCCTTGTTTTAGTATGCCGGCCGTAAAAGAAGAAATATAAGCGACAATAAAAAGCAAACCAATTACTACGGAAACATAAATTAATTGAGACGCCACTGATGGATCGAAATGGGGATCAACGTTTAGACTGGGAATGATGCCCAATCCTTCCAATACCACCACCGATCCAAAGGCAAAAGCACAGAAACTTGCGATAAGAAATGGCACTTTTTGAGGTGCCATGACCCCCTGATACGTAATTAAGGCGGCATAGATAGGGGTAAGGTACGTGGCTTCGATTCCTCCCAGCGAATAAATAATGACTGTATATCCAATGACTTCCAGCATGTTGATGAAAATAGAGAAATTGGCGTAAGCTTTATTGCGGGCAATCCGTTTGAAAATGAACAGTGCCAAGGGAATGATCAAAGCAAGAAACAGAACCGAGCAACTGATACCGATAAAGTGAGAGGTCTTGATTTCATCGACCCAAAAAGCAAATAGAGCGAACAGCCACATAATCAAAGAGGCAACCGACCGGACAATTGCCCCTTGTACATGGTTTTTGAAAAGCTTTGCTCGAATGGCGTCGGGCAACACGTTATCAGTCACGTTCATTCAAGCGCCCCTTCGGTTTATGCTTGCATAAAAAACTGTGTAGCTGTTTATCTTTAACCTAAGTTACGCGATTGTCGAGGCTTGCCCGCCTTTGGCGTGTTGCCGCAAATACAAGGAAGATGTTTTTCCGCTATAGATTCAAATTTCGTGACACGCCCTTTAATAGGCGACCCCAATTCTCCAGCGCCGCCGCCCTATCCGGCGATGATCTCGTTGGCTTTCGCCGACAACCGCTTCAGGTCGAATGGCTTCTGGATGAACCCGTTGCAGCCTTGTGCCATGATCTCCGAGGCTTTCCCGTTGATGCTGTATCCGCTCGAAAGGAGGGCACTGAGGTCGGGGTTGATCTGTTTCAACCGGTCGTAGACCTCGCCGCCGCCCATTTCCGGCATGATCATATCGAGGATCACCAGGTCGATATCGCCATGGTGTTGTTCATAGGTTGAAATGGCGTCTGTGGCGCTTTCCGAGCTGATCACGGTGTACCCCAAAAGTTCAAGCATCTCGGTCCCGACCTCCAGCACCATGTCCTCATCATCGATCAGCAGGACGGTGCCGGAACCGTAGACGATTTCACTGGGTTCCGGCTGGTCGGCCACCGCCGCTTTGGCCGATGCCGGCAGGTAGACGGTGAAGGTCGTCCCTTGTCCCGGTTCACTGTAGACATTGATGAAACCGATGTGGTTTTTGACGATGCCGTATACGGAAGCCAGGCCGAGCCCCGTCCCCCGGCCCTTTTCTTTCGTGGAAAAAAACGGTTCGAAAATTCGTGCTTGAGTCGCTTTGTCCATCCCGACACCGGTATCGTTGACGGAAAACCGGATGTAGCGCCCCGGCTCGAGATTGAAGGGTCTGACAACGGTTTGATCAAGAACCACATTGCTTGTCTCGATGTGCAGCGTCCCCCCTTCCGGCATGGCCTGCCAAGCATTGACATACAGGTTCATCAGCACCTGTTTCATCTGGCCCCGATCGACCTCGGCCGTCCAGAGCTCATCTTCTGTGTTGAGACGGATGGTCAGTTCCTTCCGGGTCCGGTGAAACATTTCGGTTTGCTGCCGGACGAGCCAATTGATATCCGTGGGTTTGACTTCGAACTTACCCCCTCGGGCAAAGCCCAGCAACTGCCGGGTCAGGTGGGTGGCATCCTGCACGTAGGCCTCCACCGCCTTGAGCCCTTCGGCCTTCGGATCCCCTTGGTCAAGCTTGGCGAGCATCAGTGAGGTCCTGCCCTGGATCCCCATGAGCAGGTTGTTGAAATCGTGGGCGATCCCACCGGCAAGCGTTCCAATAGCCTCCATCTTATGGGCCTGCAGCAGTCGGGCCTCGAGCCTTTCCTTTTCATGATAGGCCTGATGCACCTCGGAGACATCGGAAATGGCAACCAGAACCCTGGATAGGCCATACAACTTCCGGCTGATAACGTTTTTTCGGATCAACAGATAAAGGATTTCGTCGTCCAGGGTTCGGTTCCGCCCCTCGCCTTCGTACCAATCGGCCCCGTCGGTGAAAGCGAGAACTTGGTCGATGAAATGCCGGTGGTCGCTTTTCACCAGCGATCGGCCTAGCAGGTCGCCCAGTTCCTGCCCCGATTCAACCTTGTACAGGTGACGGGCGGCACGGTTGACGCTGCTCATGACAACGGAACGGGCCATACGGGACACCTCTTCGAAATCATCGAGCAGATACCCCTCGATATCGCCCACCCCCGAGCATCGAAGCTGGTCGACCCGTTCGGCGACACCTGTAAAATCCTGCAAGAACAATGCGACCGGTGAGTCTTCGAACAGGTTGCGGTGGTATTCCTCGCTCTCCTGAAGGGAGGCGCTCAATCTCTGTTTGGCTATGATCTGTTCGTGAAGCTGTCCCTCCCGCATCGTGATCCTTGTTTGCATGGTCCGGATGCTTTCGGAAATCTGGGCGATCTCGTCATCACCGGTGACGGGAATGCTTTTGACTTCGCTGCCTTCGGCAATGAGATTGACCGCTTCGTTCAGCTTGAGGATGCGGTTGACGTAAAGACTGTTAAGAAGCCAGGAACCGCAGAGAAAGGCGACGAGTGCAGCGGCCGCTGCCGATACCGCTACCTGGATGAGGATTCCCCGCGGAAAGGCATGCAGAGCGCTGAAATCATACACGACACGGGTGCAGGCCGTCTGACCCAGAACAGGCAGGCTATCGGCAATGTCCATGCTGGACTTGTCAAGCGTCAACAAGGAGTAGACCGTGCTACGGTCACCGTCTACCACCTGAAAACCACCCTGGCGAAGCAGCCGGTCGGCAACATCCGCTTCGAGTTTTACCCCTCTATGGAGCAGCGACCATCGGGCGGCTTGGTTGACAATGAAAACGTCGATATCCTTGACGTACGTGTTCGCCCGAATGACTTCCCTGAAATACGAATCGAACAGATAGGTCGCATAGTCCGATGAGAGCTGGTTGTTGATATATTCCACCAGGTCAATGGATATTTCCACGATATAATCGCAGCCGGCCGGGTTGAAATAGGCGTATTTCCTGACCACGCCGGTCAGGGTGGAAAACCCGATCCGGTCCACCGCGACCCCCCCGCTGTCAAAAACCGACTGGATACGATTTTTCAAAAAGTCGGAAAGGGCGCTCAGATTGAGATTGAGATCTTTGGCAAAGGTGGTGTTGACGACGATGCCCCGGCGATCGATGACATAGACGTCATCGAAACCGTACCGGTCCAGATGGCTGCGGAGGACGTCGGCGGAAATCGCCTTCAGATCGGTGTCAAGACGCAGCAGGTCGGCCGCCAAGGCGGGCAGTGCCTCCCGGATCGAGGCGTCGATTTCCCTCTCGACGCCCATGAGAAGCGCATCGAAGGTTTTGAACCGGTTCGCCAGCTCGATTCGAACATCGCGCTTGATCTGCTCTGCCAGTCCATCGATGTTTTTTTTGACGAAAAAATAGGTCCCTCCGCCGATCATGATGGCTGCTGGTCCGGCAACCAGTAGAAACAGCGTCAGGATCAATCGTTTTTTCATGTCACCCTGCCTCCTTTGAAACCAGATCCGAACTGACCCAACCGCATCGGGCCGGACCGTCCCAGTCACGGTCCATTAACTCCAGTATCGGCAAGTGTTTTGATTTCTTTATCTCAGGTCAGGCGAGGTACCCATAAAAATACGGTCCAGGACTCGGAACAGCGGCGTAGCTGACGCCGGAATCGGGGCCAGGCCAACGAATTGCCATGGTGATTGATCCTGCGATCTTTGCCTATATGGCCGTTTGTAACTGTTCACGGAGGTGAAAGGATACGAAGTTCCATACCCTCACGCTGTAAGCGTTTACAGGGTGCCGTAGATGTGAGGCGCCGGGCATGCAGACGTACTCTATTGTACTTCAAATGCCCGGGAACAAAGCAGATGCGGTGCCCTGCGAACGCCTACAAAATGACAGTGGGGGATCGTAAAGCCAACCCGCGCGGCCAGTGCAACTGTTAAAAAAACCGGCCCTGCCCGGCGGCGGCTTGAGTGGGAAATTCACATAACGTTCTTGCGGTTATTGGATAAATATCTCATCGAGTCGAAACCATTCTAACGCTTCGCCCGGCTGCCGGCTCACCCGTATCATTTTGGCCGCCACCTGTTCGCCGGTAATCGGTCGGAAGCGACGCAGGCCGGGAATGAGGCATAAAGCAGGCAACACCCAGCTTGCCAGCTTTTCCCCCAGACGAAAATGCTCCCGCTGACCCATCAACAGGGACGGCTGAAAAATACTGACGCGTTTAAACGGCAAGGCTTGAATTCGCTGTTCCAGTTCACCCTTCATCTTCAGGTACGGATTGTTGCTTTTATCGCTGGCCGAGCTGGACGAAACCAGCAGATAGTGCGGCACCCCATTGTCGGCTGCCAGTTGTGCGGCTTTAAACTGGTAATCGAGGTCGACTTTTCGCTGGGCCGCAATCGAGCCAGCCTGCTTACGCGTGGTGCCAAGACACGAGAACAGGAAATCGGCGCCAAACAATGACACGTAGTCCTCCAAATGGTCGAAATCCACGACATGATTGGAAACCTTTGCAGAAGCATGACCGGCCGGCCGACGGGTCAGCGTGATGACTTTTTCAATGTGACCGGCATTGGCAAGCTGGTCTACCAGTGCCCGTCCGACCAATCCGGTGGCCCCTATGACAACGGCTGTTTTGCCCATAACGCTCTCTTTTCTAATCTATGGAAATATCCGACCACACTGCATATTCGTTGCCATTGGGGTCACTAAAATGAAAACGGCGTCCACCGGGAAATGAAAATATGGGTTTAATAATCAAACCGCCGGCCTTTTCAATTTTGGCTTGGGTTTTTTCAAGCGCCTCACTGAAAAATACGATGAGGGCACTGCCGCTTTTTGTTGAAACCGCCAAATCCGCTTTGCAGAATCCACCGTCGATACCAGCATTAGAAAAAGCCGTATACTCGGGGCCATAATCGACAAATGACCATCCGAACACCTCAGCGAAAAACGCTTTCATGGCCGGTATATCCTTTGCCGGAAATTCGATGTAATTTATTTTTTCGTGCTCATTCATGAGTTTTCCTCACTTTTTGTATAACGGTTGAGCTGAGACGCGCGGTTTTTGGGTCGCTTCTCCAGCGAATTGTTATCTGCTAATTAATTGTTTCCATTTTCTCTGCCGATGTCTATAGAACAAGTGTGCAAAAAGCCAAATTGATACAGTAAGCACTCCAGCTTTAATTTCTATTTCATCAGTGTAAGTGATACGATGGCTATCAATCGTTTCTATCTTGATCCGATGATTCCAAGTCTTTGTGAATAATCCATTTTCATTTGAAATGATCTCTTTCTTTTCGGGATCAATTTCAACGAGTTTTATGGAATGCCTTCCCAGAGGGACTATACCCAAAAAGAACAGCTTAAGTTGATATTCCTCACCTACATGCCATAATTTAGGAAATCTGCTACCACTCAATGGTTTGAACTCAAGCAAGGGTGATGCAACATGCATTAAAGAAGATATCTTTTGTAGTTCATCCCACATTCTGTTTTCTTGAGTATTAATAGTCGTTGATATGATAGCTTTCATAAATTTTTACAGATATCGCCGCTAATCAGCCGCGCAGCTTTTTGCGTCGGCTGAATTAGCCTTGTAGGTTTTAAGTCATTAATAAAACTGTATTTTTTTACTACCCTCCCACAGAGTGGATACACCAATCTCCTTTAACTTGGCTATATTGGAGGTAATTGTTGCAAAGTGATTTCCAGCGAGCGAGCCTGCCTTAGATGCGAAGTGAACACAACCATAGGCTATTAGTATTTCTGTTTCACTTTTCCCTTTAGGGTGCAATAGTACCTGACTAGGCGTTGGATAAGATGTAGCATCTTCATATCCAACACCAAAATCTCTGTCACCAAGTGGAATCCACATACCCTCGCCACTCCAGCGGACATGAACGACTTGACTTTCAAACGGTATTGCTTTGCGAAAAGCCTCGCAAGTTTCTGGCGATTTGCCCTCTTCAAAAACGGCATCAAATTTATGCCCATCTATTTCTATTATCATATCAATCCATTAAACTTGCTTTTTATAGCTGACCTAACGACTGTAGGGTTTGCGGCGCGAAGCCAACGCCAATACTCTTGTTGAACTGAACCGCACGCACGGCGTCTGTTTGGATTTATTAAGACCCAAACTGAGCGTATCAAATTTCGAAATAAAGTATAAGCAAACGATATTAATAGATAAAAACCTGTTTTGTCTTTCGAACTCTAATACCCTCCAGTCTTCGCTTTCAGCTTGGGGCGTCGCTCTTCGAGCTATGCCCCACAAGTCGACCCGACAGGTCGGGATTTCCGATCTTACGCATCTACAGCGTCAGATGCCTTCCCGCATAAAGGACTATAGCGGAAAAACATCTTCCTTGTATCTGCGGCAACACGCCAAAGGCGGGCAAGCCTCGACAATCGCTCAACTAAAGTAAGGCACCATATCGTATTTATTGAGTTTTGTACAACGGGCAGGGCTTTTGATCAAGGTAAAGATATGGCCACAGGGCTTTGCCAGCCTCCCCATTGCTTTCAAACCTATGGCTGCTTGTGATGTTCGCGGGCAGGTAGGACGCATCACGCCTTTGGCGTGATTTGGCCTGACCGCCAAGGATGCTGGTTTCGGTTCATATTCCCTCCCCTGGCGGAGAACGGTTATTGTTATCCGGTTTGGGTGCAAACACCCTGTTCATAACCCCCTTGTGGCAGCTGGGACACAGCCGGCTTGGCTTGCTTTCGACATTTCCGGCCGTCTCGGCGACTGCCGGCAAAAACGCCAGTTTCGTTCTCTCCGCTAACAACAACTGATATCGCAGGCCCTGCAATAGCAAGCGGTTTGAGCGGGCAAAAAGCCCGTAGCGACCGACCTTGTTAAATCCTTTGGGTAAAATGTGCTGCAATTATCGTTGAATAGAAAAAAATGATTGCGTCTTAAATATTCATTCTTCGCAACCAATATTTAACTTTTAAGATGCGACTCCGCGTCCCCCCTCAACACCGGGTTGATCAAGACGACAGGCTGATCGATGTTCATGTAGATCAATCGTTTGGTCGTTCCAATCTGGGGTGCGGCAATGGACCGTCCCGCCTTGTACCTGGCCCGGAACGCCATCATGGTATCATGCACATCCACCACCGGTTTGATGGCATGGATCTTATCCTGCGTAATCGGATCGCACACTCGATACAATATGGGATTTCCCAGCAAACAGATATCGCGAACAGTCAGAATTTATCAAAAACCATTAAAAGAGCCACGCTCTAAAGCAATTTGCCTTGCCAAGTAAATTTTGGCCAGGCTCTGATACGGAACATCTTTTTTATTGGCGAGTATTTTAAGTTCCGCCAACATGTCCTCGGGCAGGCGAATCGAAATGGATTTGAGGGACGGTTTCAGTCTTGGAAATGAAGCGCTCTTGCCCTTTTGGGAATCAAAATAGTCGAGTGGGGAATGCGTCGCCCAGAACGCCCGCTCTTCATCTTCGTTTTTGAACTTCGGGATTCGTTTATCCGGACTTTTCATAAAACGTCCTTTCCTTCCGGTTCATATCTCTTGCCGATATAACCCTGAGCAATTTGTCTCGTTTGGTAAAAATAAGGGTAAGAAACCGTCCGGCATCGGTCTGGCCGAAAGCGGCCCATCTTGTTTCCGACATTGAATGTTTTGGGTCATCTAAAACAATCAGCGGTTCATTAAAGAAAATCTGTTCGCATTCCCAGTTCTGAACCCTTTGTTTTAATAGGTTCTTATCGATGTTGCCCTCATCCCATTGGAATCCGGCAACTTGCAAGAAATCGCGTCCCATAATGCCTACCTGTATACTGTAGTCATATACATTACAAGCTCAATTTTTTTCAGGGATAGTTCCGGGTCATCTGCGTCTTGCCAAGAGATCCGGAGAAAAATCCGGTCTTCTCCTTGGCCGTAGCCGTCCACCGGTACCGGTGGGAACCGCTGGGCGGACAGGGGCTCTTGTATTTGAACGCCCCGGGTTCGATCACGTCATCTCCGGGAAGGGGCAAAAGGGTCTCGCATCTAAATTTTTAATTTTTTGTTTTTCCAGTCGATTTATCCTGCTATTGAGCTTTTTGTTCTTTTTGATTTGATCTGCCATCGCTTTGTGCCGCATGGTAATGGCGGCTCCGGACACATTGCCAAAGTGCTCTCCCAGATCCTTGCCGCTACGACCCGTGAAATTCCTTGAAAGATAAATGGCAACGTCTCGTGCATGGTAGAAGGCGCCTGGATATTCCACCCGCAACGGTCTGGCAATCGTATGAAATCCCCCCGGAGGATTGATTCGGTTGAAACGCCAATCTATCCAAATACGATAACCATTAGCGGGAAAGAGCCGGCTTCGTCAATATTTAATATTTAAGATGCGACCCCTTTGTTTTCACAGGCAATGGATCCGGCTGCTTGCTTCAGCTCTTCATTTGCAAAAGAGCCATAAGCGGTGTCCACCATCTATTTAACGATTTGTCGGAGCCGCAGAATTTGAACATTATCTTTTCGGCCAAGACAATGTCTTTGTATGATTTTTTTATATGTCTATACACCGGCCATTTTTTATATCTTTTTTTGGCGGTCTTTATAAAACTTTCAGACCAGATATCACTCTCCGATCCCATATTCTCCCTGATCAGACGGACCCAGAAATCGGCTTGTGCCATACCGAAATACAACCCGGACGAACCGTTCGCTTCGCTGAAGCCGATGGTGTCTCCGAGAAATATAAGCCCGCCCCTTTCATGGGGAATAACATTTTCAAATAGACGGCGGTTGGAGATAACGGTTAACTTTTTATAATCCGTTTCTGCGCCCTTAAAGAAATCGGAAAAACCGGGATAGGTCTCTGTTAAATGATCCCATACTTTATGCATCAGCTTGTTATCGGGGATTTCAACATCTTCCAAACCATTCAATTGCCCCAGACGAAGCATTAATCCCGCTTCCATTTCCCCATCGGCCAATGGAAAAACATAGGCGACGGCCGGCGGTAGCTTGGGGGCGATATCAAGCATTTTGGGAGGAATCAAGTAAAACTGAAGGTTGGGATGTTCCGAAAGGTTCACCTGGGGGGCATTAACGCTGTAATACTTCATCGTAGGACAGTCTATCTCCGCTCTCTTAATCCCGAATCGTTTGCCCAAAGGATCTTTATGCCCCATACACCCCAAAACACTTGTTCCTTCTATCTCATGGATTTTGTTGTTTTTATCCTTGTATTTAATGCCGATGCAGCGGCTGTTTCTTTCGATCAAATCCGTTACTTCCGATTTAAACAAAAACTCGGCCCCAGCCTCAACGGCAAGGGTTTTCATATGATCCATCAGATGATGCCAGTGGAAAAAATAGTAGGGTTGATGAACATTGATGAGCCGGTTTTTGCGATCCATCGGGCTGTGAAACCTTCTAAAGGAGGGATCGTTTGAGGAATTGTTCTTTAACCAGTCCTTGCCGAGAAGATCATCCATTAATGCATATGGAGCGATGCTTTCCCCTCTGGGTTCGGGACCGGGCCTGCCTCCCTTTTCAAGGACCACACATGAAGCCCCAAGGCGTCCGGCGGTAATTGCAGCCGCAAGACCTGTGGGCCCTGCACCGGTAACAATAAAATCAAAATGCTTTTCCACCGCGTATTCCCCTTGCAAAATTTTTTATAACGCATTGCTCACGGGGCGAGCGCTTTTTGCGCTCCCGTGCAGTAAATTGTTCTGTTAATTCATAATATAATTAAGCAGATACTTGGATGGGATCTATCTCAGAAAGATCTACATTTTGTTTTGCATGCCAAAGGCTATAACTATCCTGCATATGGAGCCAGCTTTCAGGGCTACGGCCTAAACACTTGGATAAACGGAGAGCCATTGCCGGGCTTATAGAACTTTGTCCCTTCAATACTCTTATAAATGTTGAAGGGGAGACTTTAAGCCGCAGTGCAACACTCCGGGGCGAAATACCCAGCGGCTCCAAATAAACTTCCTGAATAAATTTCCCAGGATGGGGAGGGTTATACATAGCCATTAGTGACAATCCTCATAGTCTACAACATAGGCGTTACCATCTTTAAATCTAAAAACGATTCGCCAATTACGGCTAACATCGATCGCCCATAATCCTACACGATCACCTTTTAAACTATGGAGCCGCCAGTCTGGAGTGTTCATATCTTCAATACATGTCGCTGTATCAAGTGCAATTAGGCGTATTCTCAGCTTCTGTTTATGGCCTGGCTGAATCCCGGACACACTACCCATCTCGAAAAATTTACGCAGCCCTTTATGTTTAAAAGATTTTATCACGAATTATATTATATAGCGTATTGCGCAATACGCAACACTTTTTTCAAGAACGAACTAGAGTTTTTGCGGCGCGAAGCCGACGCCAATACTCTTGTTGGACTGAACCGCGCGCACGGCGTCTGTTTGGATTTATTAAGACCCAAACTGAGCGTATCAAATTTCGAAATAAAGTATAAACAAACGATATTAAAAGATAAACATCCTATTTTGTCTTTCGTAATTTAATACCCTTCAGGCTTCGCTTTCAGCTTGGGGCGTCGCTCTTCGAGCTATGCCCCACAAGTCGACCCGACAGGTCGGGATTGCCGATCTTACCCCATCTACAGCATCAGATGCCTTCCCGCATAAAGGACTATAGCGGAAAAACATCTTCCTTGTATCTGCGGCAACACGCCAAAGGCGGGCAAGCCTCGACAATCGCTCAACTTCGGTAAGGCATAATCCCGAATTTACAGAGTTTTGTACAACGGGCAGGGCTTTTGATCAAGGTAAGAATATGGCCGCAGGACTCGGCTGTCCTTTCAATTTCATTTGGATTTAGTGGTGTTTGGGGCATTAGGAGGCAGTTCGAGCGCACCGATCCCGTTCGATTCTTCTTCTTTCCTTTGGTCAGCAGGGTCATAGGATCACATCTTAATTTTTAATTTTTTGTTTTTCCAATCGATTTATCCTGCTATTGAGCTTTTTGTTCTTTTTGATTTGATCCGCCATCGCTTTGTGCCGCATGGTAATGGCGGCTCCGGACACATTGTCAAGGTACTCTCCCAGATCCTTGCCGCTACGACCCGTGAAATTCCTTGAAAGATAAATGGCAACGTATCGTGCATGGTAGAAGGCGCCTGGATATTCCACCCGCAACGGTCTGTCCATCGTATGAAATCCCCCCGGAAGATTGAATCGATTGAAACGCCAATCTATCCAAATACGATAACCATTAGCGGGAAAGGGCCGGCTTTGTCAATATTTAATATTTAAGATGCGACCCCAGACCCCCCCCATTTTCTCAAACGCTTGATCTGCTGCTTCAATCAATGGTGTCCATTCGCTCATATTTATCGAGCCGGGCCCTGACGCCAGTCGTATCGCTTTAATCATTTCTCAATCCTCACGTTCTTGTAAGTTTAATAAATTCAGTTAACTGTTCCGATTAATGGGATTCCATTAGCACCTGAAGGTATATAAACAGTTGTATGGTTTGGAGAGGATGCCATTTTGAGTTGTGCATTTATTGCTTCATGCTGTAAATAATTTTTTGTCAAGGTTGAGTTTATGATTTTTTGAGCTTCTGCAATGCCCTTTGCCTCTTCAATTCTGATCTCAGCATCTTTCTTAGCAATTTCCCGTTGAGTTTCTTTTTCATCCAACAATTGTTTGGCCGCTAACTTTTTTTCAACGGCTTCTGTGACCACTTTAGGATAATCGATATTACCTACAACACCAGATATTGCGATAAAGGGCGTATCAGACAAATAAGCGGTTAATTTACTCATTACCGCTTCTGCTATTTCTTTTCGTTTTTCTTTTACCTGACGACTTTGAAGCGTTTGTACATTTTCCCTTACCATAGCTCGTAATGGTTCTTTTATATATCTTGGATAAAATTTTGATCCTGCAAATTCTTCTACAACTGATTTAATTGTGTTTGGTTTAACTTTGATAATTGTTTGGAAACGAAAAGAGATATTCAGTTCGTCTTTTGCTAAGATATTGAATTTTTCAGCATAGGTTTGAGGTCGAAAATCAACATTTTCAATTTCATTTCTCCATAATGATACACCATAATTTTGAGGGCCTTTTAATGCTCCCCTAAAACCACCTTTGCCAAATATCCTAGGATTTTCTTTTACATAGCCTTCATGCCCAGCAGGAGTTGAGGGATTAGAACAACCGCTTAAGTAGATTAAAGATCCCAATAGAATTAATGCCCAAAATTTTTTCATTGTTGATTTCCTTTCTTTAGGTGAGCATCTCGCGGTAGGAACGCCGGTTACCCAGCGCCCCCCGCACAGACCCGGACGTGCGGTTTTCCCGCATCCGGTTC
>JAEINQ010000138.1 GCA_016342285.1 Desulfobacterales bacterium | reverse complement strand
AACGCTGGCTGCGGCGCCGGAAGCGCCAACCGCGTCTTCGCCGTTGATAATCACATTATTACCGGCGCTTGCGTCCAATGTAACATTCACGGTTGTGGAGGCCCTGGCAATCACCTGTGCTGCGGCCCCAATCACAATGTCCCCCGCGTCGACATAAAGGTCAACGTCTGTCAAACCGCCTAGGTTGACAACCTTGATATCTTCGTTGACTGACAAGGTTCCGTTGGCGCCAAGGCTAAGAGTAGCTGAAGGGCCGACGTAAGCGCCTGTCCCGCTGCCGGCGAAAATGCCATTTGCAGCCCCGCCTCCTACGGTGAGGGCTTTGTCATTGTAAATCATAAAAACATCTGAAGTCCCACCGTCCGTACCGAACCGGGCTTCCAAGCTGTTCAGAGAAACTTCAAATTCCTCGTGAACGCCTGCGTTCGAACCGCCGCTGACGCTGTCCCACGACTCCAGATAGGCGTAATCAGCGGTGATCGCAACGGTTGTGCGCCCCGTATCCGTATAGAGCGGGCCTCCGCCGGCAATCACGCTCACATCGTCGTCGGAAATGATTGCGCCTGCGGCACCAAAGTAGACGGAGCCCGTGGTGGCTTCGATGGCGATGTCGTGCGTCCCCACAGTGGCCGCGTTGTAATCCGACTGCACGGAGGTGACGTTGACATTAAAACCGCCGCCCAGGGTGACGTCAATATTGCCGTCGAAGGTCTTGACGTCCACCAGGGTCATGTTTTCGGTGGCACCGGCAATATTAATGTCGCCGCTGGTGGTGGCGTCGGCGCTGATAGACACTCCGTCTGCCCCCACGTCCAACAGATAAATGCCGCCGGTTACGGATTCCGCGTCGATGATGGAGGCGTTGACTTCCACGGCGCTGGCGCCCGTGCCCGTGCCAATGCCGGACCCAGCGGTAATCACGGCTGTGTTGGTTGCAGCCCCGCCGCCCGTGATGTTCACACCCGTGCCTGCTGCCAAAACCGCACCGGATTCGGACTGGACATACACGTCCGTGCCTGCGATCACCTGGGCTGCGGAAGTGGTGTTAGTAAAAATAACATCATTTCCTGCCCCAGCGGCGTACAGGCGCACACTGCCAGCGGACTGCACCGTTATTGCATCAGCCAGGGTCAAATGGCCCCCCAGGGCTGCCAAGGTTAAATTATCATCTCCAGCATTAACACTGTTGCCTACAGTTAAAAAACCGCCCGCCGCAACAAGCACCTGTTGGGCAACTTGCGTCGGCGAAGCTGTCAAGGAGGTTAGATTAAAGTCACCTGGCCGATAAACCTGGATATTACCGCCAGCCACCAAATTAAGCGCATTAGCAGGAGCAACATCCACAGCAAGTTTCAACTGGTTCAGATCGGTAGGAACAATGGGTATTGCTGTTCCTATGTAACCTGTAACTGCACCGGTATCGGCTGTGAGGTTTATGTTCCTGCCGGATGTAACAAGTGTGGTTCCTATGCCACCTGTGTCTCCATCGTCTGCAATATGTCCATTGCTGGCCGTACCGAAAACATCATAATCTGACGTTACGTTCCCTAAAACAATATTGCCGTTTGTAGAAACCAGATTGACATCAAAACTACCGACTGCTCCAGAATCAATGGTGTTAACCAGGGTGGCGGTCAGCAACGTAGCTGCCGTCAGGGTCACCGAGCCGTCGGTAGCCTGCACATTCTGTGCGTTAATTGAACCGCCAGCAGTGACGGTAATATTGCCAGTGGTCGTGTCCACTTCAAAAAGAATGATGCCGTTGGTTTCCGCGATATCAATATCGCCACTGCCGGTAACACTGGCGTCCAGGGTGTCGATGGTGGTTTCCAGGGCGTTCCCCGACCCAATGCCGGTGGCTGCAGTAATGACCGTAACGGCATCTGCACCGTCGGCGATGATGTCGGCTCCGCCTACATCTCCGCCATCACTCACATTACCGGTTGTGGAATCGATGGTGACGACCGTGCCGCCCGCGGCGCTGGTTTCTATCTGGCCCAGGGTGATATTTCCTTTGGCGCTCAAGCTGACTGTGCCTGACCCGGCATTAACATCCGTGCCATCCGCCATTGTGAGGACGCCAGTGTTGCCAGTACCCGTGGAATTCGCCGTGATAGTCACGTCCACGTCGCCAAAGGTTGGAAGACCAACACGGGTGACAGTTACATCTCCATTAACGCCCATTAAGACGTCATTACCCGCCAACACTTGCACCGTACCGGTCTTGGCATCCACGTTGATGGCCTGGTTCAGGTTGATGTTATCATTATTACCGCCCTGAGTCGTGATCAAAACCGTCCCCGTTCCCTGTACGTTGGCTGTACCACCGTTGCTTACGGGGTTGACGCTGATGGGCGAATTAATGATAATAGCGCCCTGGGTGGATGTGATGTTCACGCTGCCTGTGGCGTTGTTTGCACCCGCACCGTTTCCTGCGTTCACTGCTCCGCCAACCGTTAGAATGCCGCCTGTGCCGGAAGAGGTGAGGTCCACAGAAAACTTGGTTCCCGAACCTATGGCCTGGACGGTGGCGCTAGTAACCAGTGCTGAGGCCCCGATGCCTGCGGCATTGATATTCACGTCTGCTGTGCCGCCGACAGATTGGGCCGTGACAGCTCCACCCACTATGACTGTCATATTGGCTGTTGCACCACTGCCGTTAATAGTCACGGAAGCGTCGCCGGTATTAGCTCCACCAGCATTTGCCGTGGTGGCGGAAATGGTTCCAGGACCGTTGGATGCAAAACTTTCCCCAACCGTAATACTCACGGATGCTGCACGGTCAGTGCCAGCTGTGGCAGTATCGGTTGCTGTCGCAGATACAGCGTTGCTCACAGTCACATCGCCAGCACTATTAACAATAACGGAAGCATTTCCGTCCGTGGCGGTGGCGGTAATCAATCCAGTCAACGCCGCATCGCCGCCGGCGCCCTGAGATTGAATGAGAACGGAAGCATTACCCGCCGTGGAAGCAGTAGCGGCCACAGCGCCATTCATAGTCAATGCGGCAGCGTTAGTTCCTTGCGCGCTGACGTTTATTGCCGCATTTCCGGCGTTGGACGTGGCAATCACATCACCGGCGAGCGTAACGACGTCCGCGCCAGTTCCGTTGCCGTCGATGGTGACCGTGGCGCTGCCGCTATTGGAGGCGTCAAAGGCTCTTGCAAGAATGTCTCCGGCCGCCGCGGAGGTGAGGCTGTCGCCCGCCGTAATGGTAACGCTGGCATCATGATCGGCGATGACAGCTCCGTAATAGGTCGTTGCCTGAACCGCTGCACTGAGGCCCACATTATTGCCGCCGGAAAGGGAGACGCTCGCATCCCCATCCGTGGAGGTTGCCCTGACCAATTCAGTAGTGGTCAGATCGCCCGCCGCGGCTATGTCTATTGTCATGTGGCCAAAGACGGAACCAAAAATGCCGCTAATTGCGCCTGTCGCTCCGCCGATGGTCAGGCCGTCGGAGTCTTTCACCCAAATACCGTTGGCGCTGGCGCCGTTGGCGTCCACGATGAGGGCTTCCACATTGGTGACGGTGGTATTAAGCACATTCACGCCCGACCCGCCAAT
>JAEINQ010000002.1 GCA_016342285.1 Desulfobacterales bacterium | reverse complement strand
CCGAAACGGCGTAAAAGCGCTTAATTTCAATTATTTATATGCCATAAGCGTGGCTTTGAAAAAGGGAACTTCCGTTACAAAGATGCCCTGTCCGCCAGCGGCAACCGGGGGGTCACCCGGAAATATCCGCACACGCCAGGCATCGACGCAGCCGGGGTCGTCGCCCACAGCGACCACGAAGACTTTCGCCAAGGTGACCGGGTCATCGTAACCGGCTACGATCTGGGCATGAACACGGCGGGCGGATTCGGGCAGTTCGTTCGCATCCCCGCGGCCTGGGCCGTGCCGTGCCCGAAAGGGCTCTCCCTGAAAGAGGCCATGGCGCTGGGCACGGCAGGCTTCACGGCCGCCATCTCCATTTATAAGCTCACCCAAAACGGGGTAGCGCCCGACCAGGGGGAAGTGCTGGTCACCGGCGCCACCGGCGGCGTGGGAAGCATCGCCGTAGCCATTTTGGCCAAACTCGGTTTTTCAGTGGCAACAGTCAGCGGCAAGCCAGAGGGTCAAGCCTTCCTGAAAGACCTGGGCGCCCGGACCTTTCTCAGCCGAGAAGAGGCCGTGGACAAAAGTGGTCGCCCCATGTTGCGCAGCCGATGGGCCGGGGTCATAGACACCGTGGGCGGCGACATTCTTGCAACAGCCATCGCATCGACCCATTACAGCGGCACAGTCACCTGCTGCGGCATGGTGGCCGGCGGCGACCTGCCCACATCGGTCTTTCCCTTCATCCTCAGAGGCGTTTCCCTTCTGGGGGTGGACTCGGCGGCATTCCCGGCCGAAGTCCGGCAAACCCTGTGGCAAAATCTGGCCGGCCCCTGGAAAATCGACGGGTTTGACCGCCTGACCACGGAAATCGGGCTCCCCGAACTCAGTGACCGTATCGATCAAATCCTTCAGGGGCGGTTGACGGGGAGGACCGTGGTCCGGCTGAAAGAACGGTGATCCAGGCTTTGAGCGACCTAAGTACAGATTGTCAGAAATATGATGACGCAAGTTTTGCTGAAGTCAGGCCGGAGAGATGACGGGATTCGGGACGTCCGGATGGTTACGCACAAACGCACACCCACGAAAGGAGACACCCATGGCTCAAATCACCCTCAAAGGCAGTCCGATTCAGACCGTCGGCGAGCTGCCGGCCCCAGGCACCCAGGCGCCGGACTTCAAACTGGTCAAAACCGACCTTTCCGAGATTTCCCTGAAGGATTTTTCCGGGAAAAAGATGGTTCTCAACATTTTCCCCAGCATCGACACTCCGGTCTGCAGCATCTCCGTGCGGCGTTTCAACAATGAAATCGAAAATCACCCCGATGCGGTGGCGCTATGCATATCCATGGACCTGCCTTTTGCCCATGCCCGGTTCTGCGCCGCCGAAGGGCTCAAGAGCGTGGTATCGGTCTCGGCCTTTCGCAACCCGGAGTTTGGCCGCCACTACGGCGTGACCATCACAGACGGCCCCCTTCGAGACCTGCTGGCCCGGGCCGTGGTGATCCTGGATGCCACCGGCAAGGTCATCTATACCGAACTCGTTCCGGAAATCGGCCAGGAACCCGATTACGACGGTGCCCTTTTTGCCCTGGCATTGTAGTTCTGTGCACAACCGGTTTCACGAACGCCGATAAAGCAAACCGTCTGTGCCACACTGCCCCTATCGTGCACCGGTGGATCGGAACGTATTTCTGACAAACGCTATAACCCATACGAAACCATTTTCCTGACGATCGTATGGTCCAAGAAAAGGCAAAGAGGATTGGCGCCATGATTGAAAAAAGCATTGAGACCTTACCGGTAAATCGAAGAAAATTTCTCCTGACCCAGCTACAGACGGCCCTGGCCCTGGCCCTGGGGCCATCGGTGATCTGGAGCGCCCGAAAGGTGATGGCGGCAGGCCTTCCGGACATCGCCGTGGCCGAAGGAGGCCCGGCAGCAGCCACCCGGGCGGCCGTGAACCTTCTCGGCGGCATGGGCGCTTTTGTCCGACCGGGTCAGAAGGTGGTGATCAAGCCGAACATGAGTTTTGACAGCCGCGGCGAAAGCGCCTCCAACACCCATCCGGAAGTGGTCCGGGAACTGGTGGCCATGTGCCAGGAGGCCGGCGCCGGCCGGGTGCGCGTGCTGGACCACACCCTGCGTAGCAAGGAGCAGTGCATCGAAGGGGTCAAGACGGCGTGTAGTGTCTTTGACGGCGACATCGTCCAGGGACTCGACCGGGAGCGGTTCTTCAGGCCAACCCCCATTCCCCAGGGGGAGACCTTCAAACAGACCGACGTCATGGGCGATGTTCTGGATAGTGATGTGCTCATCGCCGCCCCGGTGGCCAAATCTCATGGCAGCACCGGGGTGAGCCTCTCCATGAAGGGCATGATGGGCCTGATCTACGACCGCGGGATCATGCACTACCGCTACGACCTTTCACCGGCCATCGTCGACCTGGCCACGGTGCTCAAACCGCAGTTGGTGGTCGTCGATGCCAGCCGGGTGCTGACCACCAACGGGCCGGCCGGTCCGGGCAAGGTCATCGAGCCGGGTCAGGTCATCGCCTCCCGGGACATGGTGGCGGCCGACGCCCAGGTGGTAGCGAGTTTTCCCTGGTACGGCCGCCGCATGCAGCCGCGACAGGTCAAACACATTCGGCTGGCCCACGAACGACGGCTCGGACGGATGGACATTGAAAACCTCATCATCCGCAGGGTCAAGGCCTGATGACCTTCCAACGTTGGGTTCAGACCCTGTCGCTGGCACTCTTTATCGTCCTGCTATGGCTGGCCGCCTTTCCCCTGGTTGCCCCGATGCCGGTGGACCTGTTTCTGCGCACCGACCCGCTGGTGCTCTTCGGCACCTGGCTCAGTGCCCGGACCCTGGCTGCCGGCCTATGGGTGGCGGCACTCCTGCTGGCCCTCACCCCGATCATGGGTCGGTTTTTCTGCGGCATGATCTGCCCCATGGGAACCACCCTGGATATCGCCGAGCACCTCACCGGCGCCGTCCGCGCCCGCCGAAAAGCAAACCTGCCCCGGGGACTTCACCGGATCAAATACCAGGTACTGGTTTTCATTCTCGCCGCGGCCGCCTTCGGCATTTCCCTGATCTTTCTCGCCTCTCCCATGGCCTGGATCACGCGCTTTTACGGTCTGATCCTCTATCCGATTCTCTGTCTCGGCGCCGATCTGACCCTGTGGGCCCTGCGCCCCGCGGCCGACTTTCTTAACCTGCCGGCCCTTGCCTATGCCCAGGTGCCGATCCGGCGCTATGACCTGCAGTGGATCACCGTTTTCTTCATGGTGCTTCTCATGGCCGGTTCACGACTGGCGCCTCGGTTCTGGTGCCGGTTTCTCTGCCCGGCCGGTGCCGCCTTTGCCCTGCTGTCGCCCCGGCCGGCCATTGGAAGAACCGTTTCCGACGCCTGCACCGACTGCGGCCTGTGTGCAAAAAATTGTCCGGTGGGCGCCATCGGCGAAAACCCCCTGACCACAAACCATCGCGAATGCATCGTCTGTCAGACCTGCGTGGGGGTCTGCCCGGTCCATGCCATTGATTTCAGACGCAATTCGCGGCCGGCCCTGCCGGTGACCACAACACCGCCCCAAAGACGGCAATTTATCACAGCCAGCCTGGCCGGTGCCGCAACGGCCCTGGTTTCGCTGACCGGTTTGAACCAGCAGCACGGCCGCCCCGGCCTCGGTCAGGTGACCGGCGCTGATTTGATCCGTCCACCGGCGGCCATACCCGAAGCCGATTTTCTCGCCCTGTGCATCCGATGCGGCCAATGCATGAAAGCCTGCCCCACCAACACCCTTCAGCCCATCGCTCTGACAGCCGGCCTGACCGGCTTTTTCAGCCCGGTCCTGACACCGCGCCGCGGCCCCTGCGAACCCAAATGTCACGCCTGCGGCGAGGTCTGCCCCACCCAGGCCATTCGTCGAATTCCCGACCAAGACAGGATCTGGGCCAAGGTCGGAACGGCCCATGTGCTTCGCCATAAATGCCTGGCCTGGGAATGGGATCGCCGGTGCCTGGTCTGTGACGAGGTCTGCCCGTACGACGCCATCGAATTGCGACAGGTGCCGGGCATTTCCGTGGCCGTCCCCTTTGTTATGGAAACACGGTGCGCCGGATGCGGTTTCTGCCAGCACCATTGTCCCATCGCCCCGGCGGCCGCCATCGTGGTGGAACCCACCGGCGCCCTGAGACTGGCCCGGGGTCGTTTCGAGGATAAAGGCCGTGAATCGGGCCTGATGCTCAAAATCCACAAAAAAGGGACCGCCGTCGAAAACGGCCCCGGGGACGGCGGTGCGCCCTTTGATTCCGAAGCCGGCGGCCTGCCACCGGGGTTTACCGAATAGAATTGCGGCGCAATTCTATGTAACGCGGCTTCGCCGCTCTATCTTCTTGCCATCGTCCCGGTGGTGGTTATCTTGCATTTATAGGGAATGTCATATTTCCATACCGTTTCAGGTAATTTTCAATCTGTCCAATATGATCGGCATTTTGGGTTTTGGAAAGGCCTGACAATCCCTATATTAAATAACAGCAATACTGCCCCAAGCGGGCATCGATTCGAAGCCATGACGACCAAAATATTATAGCGTTTGTAACCGTCTGTTTTTGGAGGTTTTGTGTTAGTCGGAAAAGCCTGCCGAACCACCGGCATCGGAACAATTTTCTGACAAACGCTATATATTGGAAGCGCTTCGACTGGAAAAATGTAAATCGACTCATGGAGCATGGAATGGAAGAATTGTTGAAAGATTTTCCGGTGGTCATTGAGGTGCCGGTGGCCTGGGGCGACATGGACGCGTTCCAGCATGTCAACAACACCGTTTACTTCCGGTTTTTTGAAAGCGCACGAATTGCCTATTTCGAAAAAATCGATCTCATGGGACTGATGCAAGAAATCGGCATCGGCCCCATTCTCGCGGCCGCCCATTGCCGTTTCAAAATCCCCCTGACCTACCCGGATCGCGTATCCGTAGGTGCCCGGGTGATTTCCACCGGAGAAGATCGCTTCACCATGGCCTATGTGGCGGTCAGCCACCGGCACGGCAAAATCGCGGCCCTGGGAGAAGGCGAACTGGTGGTGTTCGATTACGGGAAAAATTACAAGGCTGCCATGCCCGATGTGCTTAGAGACCGCATTGCCGAAGTGGAAAAAGGATCGCAAGTGCAAGTATAATGGAACGGATTGCCCGTCACCTCCGGTGGCCATTGTAAACCTTATGGTTGCATAACGCTTTGCGTTTCATTCGGGTCATTTTGCGGCAATCGTTGCCGGAGCCAATTGATACTGGATGCTGGATACTGGATGGTACAATCGTTTCGATTTCACTGATTGTGTGTTCCTGAATATCCAGTATCCAAAATCAAGAAACCAGCATCTATGCAACAACGGCAGTCAGTTCAATAAGCCAGCACGCATGGACAAGAACGTTTTAATACAACCATAGGGTAAAACGAGCATCCAACAATGACCATGCCAAAAGAACAACCGCCCTTTTGGGAAACGACCTCATTAGAGGCGATGACCCACAGCCAGTGGGAGAGCTTGTGTGACGGCTGCGGCCGATGCTGTCTGCACAAACTCGAGGACGAAGAGACCGGAGAGGTGTTCTACACGGACGTGGCCTGCCGCCTTATAGACATCGGGACCTGCCGATGCAAGGACTACGCTGAACGGACCCGGCAGGTACCCGCCTGCCTGGCCCTGACCCCGGCCAAGGTCATTGCCTGGCACTGGCTGCCGGAGACCTGCGCCTACCGGCGCCTGGCCGAGGGCAAGGGTCTGGAAGACTGGCACCCATTGATTTCCGGTGATCCCCGGAGCGTACACCGAGCCGGCAAATCGATCCAAGGCCAGGTCGTTTGCGAAGGCAAGGTCACGGCTGACCGGATGGTGGCCCATATCATCTATTTCGACGAAGAGCAGTAAAGAATCGGCGCCCATAGGACGTGGCCTTGGATTGCCCCTGGAAGGCGGCAGCATGCTGCCGGGAAAAGTGACTATAGTCACTTGCCGTATGGTCTCGGCATAGCCGGTTCACCCTGACCACGCCTGGAAACATGGATTTCAGAACCAAAGTAAAAAAGGGGGTTGCCATGCCCATTCCCGGAAACCTGCTCACCACGGCCATGGCGGTCATGCCCCATACCGACGCCGATCGCGCCCTGGACATGGCGTTGTCCCTTGACATCCCCTTCTGGCCCCAGCTTCCTCGCCTCAATTACTACGAAGATATGTATGTCCAGGCTGCCGAACACTTTCCCGGCATTCTGCTGGACGTTCAAAAGCAGACCCTTGCCTTTTCCATGGAAAAATTTATGGAAGAGTTCGAGGGAACCATGGCCCGGTTCGACGACCCGGCCACCTTTGACATCAGCAAAGAATACTCCCAAGTTTATCATAAATTCCTGTCCATGGACTTTTCAGGCCGTCCGGCCATCCGCGGCCAGCTCGAAGGCCCGGTGAGTTTCGGACTCAACGTCCTGGACCAGGATCGCCGACCGATCCTGTTCGACGACACCATCCGCCCGTTTATGTTCGAGTTCATGGCCAAGCGAATCAATGTCCAGTTGGCCCGTCTCAAAGAGATCAACCCCAACGCCTTCATGTTCGTGGACGAACCGGGACTGCAGTTTCTCTTCAGCGCTCTTTCCGGCTACGATACCGTCAAAGCCAAAGCGGATCTGGACGCTTTTTTCGAAATGATCGACCGACCCCGCGGCATCCACCTCTGCGGCAATCCGGACTGGGATTTTCTGCTGGGGATGGACATGGACATTCTCTCCCTGGACGTCTATTCCAACGGCGATATCTTCGCCGGCTATGCGCCGTCCATTCAACGCTTTCTGGACCGGGGCGGCACCCTGGTCTGGGGGGTGGTGCCCACCAATGTCGAACCCTTTGAAAAAGAGAGCGGAGAGGGGCTGGAACGAAGACTTGTCGATCTGTGGGAAGCGCTGGCCAAAAAGGGGATTGACCGCGACCACCTCCTCTCACGCAGCCTGCTGTCACCTGCCACCTGCTGTCTGGTCAACCCGGACGGCGAGAAAACCGTGGAAAAAGCCTTTGGCCTGATCCGAGACCTTTCGTCCCGGCTGCGCGATCGGTTTAATCTTCCCTAGTGGAGGGCCGTTTCGATGACGCATTTTTGTCCCATCACCGGACTCCCGGTAACCACCGCCGACGGGTGGCATGAACAGCCCCTGGACGATCATTTCGTGGCCCGGTTTCTTGTCATCGGAAAATCGATCCTCTACAGTGGGCCATCGGGCATGGCCGATCTGGGGAGCGCCAAAGCCGTTCTGGAACTCAAGAAGGAAGTGGTACAACACGTATCCGGCGGCACCAAACCGTACATCCAGATCGAAGACTATGCCCGCTTCAAGAATGCCACCCTGGAGGCCAGAAAATATTTTGCCCAATACATGATTCAGGAAAAGCGGGTACGGTCGCTTATTTTCTGTAACCTCTCCTTGCTGCTGCGAATTTTTGTCAAGATTGGCAGCCGGTTGAATACCACGGATCGCGAAATTTTTGTGGTCGAAACCTACAAGGAGGCCATCGAACTCGCGCTCAGGCTAAGCCATAGCCACGGCATCGACCCCGGTCCCTTTGTCTTCGGAAAACGGTCGAAATACCTCAACAACGCCCAGACACTGGTACCCGCTGAACGATATACCGAAAACGCATGGGACATTGATTCGGGAAAATTCAACTCCCGAAGTGGGATCATCGACAACCACATTCTTCATTCTATCTCCACCGGATATCTCGGCGAGGCAGAAGTTCCTCAAATCAACGCCATGCGCCGGGACGCTGAACGGAAGGTTTCTCCGGATTCGCATCTTGAATACATCGTTGTGGATGTCTCCGGGCTCGTCGGGTTTGACCGCAAGTCCCGCCGGATGCATATGGCATCATTGCGGGAATGGCACCAAACGCATCCGTTTCGCACGTACATCTTCTATGGCGTCAACACCTTCATTGCCACGGCTGCCCGGATGGCAAGTCCGTCCATGCCGTTTAAGGTCGAAGTGGCCACGGATATCGATCACGCCTTCGACCTGATCCGCAAAGACAAGGCCATGAGCCAGGCAGAACCCAAAAGTTCTCCGGAAAACCAAAATGACCCGTCAGGAAAATATGCGGAAGAACTTATCTCTTTTATCGACGCCCTCAACTGGGAGATGGAAGGATCCCAGCATCTTCCGGAAACCGTAGACCAGGATCATCCGTTCTATTTTGCCTTTCAGTCCATCTTGCTGATCAAGGCCGAGCTGGACGGATTGTTCATGGAACAGAAGATCAACCGAAACGCGCTTCAGGAGTCCGAGAAGAAATATCGGACACTTTTCGAAAACGGATCCGACCTGTTGTTCCTCCACGACCTGGACGGAAATCTTCTGGAAACCAACCCGGCGTTTAAAAGAGGATTCGGCGTTGATGACGACCAGACCCTGGATATCAATATTCGGGACTTCATCGCGGAACGATTTCGGCAAGAATTCGACGAGTACATTGAAAGGATTTTACGCCAGGGCAACGACACGGGAATCGCCACCATTGCCACCGCCGACGGCAGTGAACTGGTGTTGGAGTTCAACAACGTTCTTGTCAGGGACGCCGCCGGCCGGCCGGTCGGTGTGAGTGGGTCGGGTCGGGATATCACGGCCCGCATCCGTGCCGAGAAGGAGACCCTCAAGCTTCAAGAACAGCTTCGGCAACGGCAGAAACTGGAAGCCATCGGCACCCTGGCCGGCGGTATCGCCCATGACTTCAACAACATTATCAGTATTGTTCTGGGAAACGCGGAGCTTGCCCAGGATATGACCCCGGCCGCCCACCCCACACAAGATTTCCTGGATGAAATTCTCACCGCATGCGTTAGGGCGCGCGATGTGGTCCGTCAACTGTTGACCTTCAGCAGGCATAGCGACGTACGCCCGGAGCCCATGAATATGTCGCCAATCATCAAGGAGTCACTGAAACTGCTTCGATCGACCATTCCCCGGAGTATCGAATTCCGATACGGCATTCCCGCACAAATTCCCGCGGTGGCGGCCGACCCTGGCCACCTTCATCAGATCATAATCAACCTGATCAACAACGCGGCTGATGCCATGGACGGAAAAGGCGGGGTGATCGAGATCGACCTCCAACCGGTTTCAATGGATGACGAAGCCGCGTCCGCCGCAGACCTTTCCACCGGCGACTATATCCGGTTGGCCGTGAGCGATTCCGGGCTCGGCATCTCTCCGGAAAACCTCGGCCGAATCTTCGATCCCTACTTTACAACAAAAGATATCGGAAAAGGCACGGGGATGGGACTGGCCACGGTCCATGGACTCATGAAGCGATATAAGGGGAGCATTCGGGTATATCCGCGCAAAGGCGGGGGCACGCGCTTTGAATTGTTTTTTCCGACAACCGCAGACGCCGCAAAGCCCGCTGAACACAAGGCCGCACACAAAATGCCAACCGGCAGTGAAACCATTTTGTTCGTCGACGACGAAGAGCCCATCGCCGAACTGAGCCGAAGGCATCTTGAGGCCCTCGGTTATGGCGTCCACGGCACCACAAATCCCGTGGAGGCATTGCGCTGGTTTCAGGACAGTCCGGATCGTTTCGACCTGATCATCACCGATATGGCCATGCCCCACCTGACCGGAGATAAACTGGCTGAAGCCGTCCTCCAGATTCGCCCCGACAAGCCGATCATTCTCTGCACCGGCTACAGTGAAATGATGTCAAAAGAACGCGCTATGAATATGGGGATACGCGCGTTTATGGAAAAGCCGGTTGAAAGAATAGACCTGGCCCTGGCTGTGCGGCAGGTTCTGGACAACCAGTAGTAGCGGTTGTATAAGAAATCCTTCCAAGAAAACAAACGAGCCATAAAGCTGTGGCCAGCATTGGCAGATCAGCTTTTTCCGCTACGAAAGGTGGCGTCAAGATATCCGGCAAACCGGTCGATGACGTCCGGCAGGTTCTCACGACCGAAGCCGATGCGCACGTGGGTGTCGCCATAACCGAACAGGGTCGAAGGGACCAACATGATGCCGGTTTTTTCCACCAGGGTGTCACAGAAAGCTTCGGCGCCCTGGTCGATCTTGAGCCTCGGAAAACAGATGGAGCCCCCCTTTGGCCGGACCCACTGAAAGCAGTCGGGATATTCAGCGAAAAACCGGTCCAGCACGGCCAGATTGTTAAGAAGCCGTTCCCGGTGACCGGAGATGATGGATTTTCGACTCTTCAGGGCCATGATGGCCAGAATCTCGCTGGGCGCACTGGCGCAGATGGTGGTGTAGTCCTTGAGCATGCTCATGCGATCAAGACCGTCCCGGTCCCGGGAGGCCACCCACCCCACCCGAAGACCTGGAACCCCGAAGCTCTTGCTCAGCCCGAAAAGGGAGAATGCCCGCCCGTAGAGTTCACAGGCCGAATGCAGGGTGTCGGCTTTGTCCACTTCCAGGTATCGGTACATCTCGTCGGAAAACAGGTAAGCGCCCCGGCTACGGGCCAGTTCGATGACCTCGGCATAATCGCCGAAGGCCGGCAGAAAACCGGTGGGATTGTGGGGAAAGTTGACCACGATGAGTCGGGTGTCGGGCCGCAGTTTTCTCTCCAGGTCGCCGACGTCGAAATGCCAGCCCCGATCCTCGTCCGGCTGCCAGGTGTCTACGGTGCATCCGATAGACCGGGCGATTTCATACAGGGACTGGTACCCGGGGAAGGCGCATACCACATGATCGCCCGGGCGTAGCAGGGCGTTCATAAGCAGGAAAATTCCCTCTTCGGGCACCACCACCAGGATGTCATCGGCGGTGAGGCCGTCGTAAATTTCAGCCACGGCCTCGCGCAAAGCCGGGTGACCGGGGGTTTCCGTGTATCCCAGCTTGAGATTCTCCCACAGGGCCATGGTCTCCGGGTCGGCGGTCCGCAGCAACTGGGCCATGGTCAGGGACTCGCAGTCGGAACTGGAGAGCAGGTGCCTGGCTGAAAACTCGTGCCGGGCGAAATACCGTTCCAGGGCAAAAGGCTGAATTTTCATGGCAAGATCCTCCCTGTCGAGTCGCTCGCTTCGTGCTCAACGCCATAAGTGTTGTACCATTATAGCATTTGTCAGAAATACGTTCCGATTGGGGAAAAAGGCCATTTATGGATGGAAACGATCTGGCCCATCAGAGGGCGCCATTGATCTCGGACACCTGATCGTTGAGGGTCCAGAAATCGTAGAGAACGCCGATGAGGAAAAAGCCGCCCGTAATCAGGTAGACAATCCCCGAAATCCATTTTCCGAGGTAGAACCGGTGAATGCCGAACAGCCCCAGAAAGGTGAGCAGAACCCAGGCCACGGTGTAATTGACCGGCCCGGCCGCAAACCGTAGGTCCGCCTGCCGGTCCATGGAGGGGATGAGAAACAGATCAATGAGCCACCCGATACCGAGCAGGCCCAGTGTGAGAAACCAGATGGTTCCGGTGACCGGTTTTCCGTAATAGAACCGGTGGGAGCCGGTAAATCCGAAAAGCCAGAGGATATAGCCGATGGTCTTAAGATGGGTGTCGTCGTTGGTCATGTCCGTGTGTCCTTTAGGGTCGATCGGTTACCGTGGATGATTCAATGCGTTTCCATCCACGGATCGTTCTGTAACGGATGGGCATTATACCATGGACACATTCTTCATCAACCCTGTTTTCCCCCAGGGGTCCACCCACCGGTCGTTGAAACGGCGGCACCACCAGCGAGTCAATCACTCCATGGGCATCATGCCCCCCCGGAGGTTTCCCGCAAGATCCGCTTGAGAATCTTTCCGGTCGCGCTCTTGGGGAGTTCATCGAGGATATCCACCGCGGCCGGCACCTTGTAGACGGCCATCCGTTCCCGGCAGTGGGCAATGATCTCTTCGCCCGTCGTCTCAAATCCGTTCTTGAGCACCACCGCCGCCTTGACGATTTCACCTTTTTCCGCATGGGGGACGCCGTAAACGGCCACCTCACGGATGGCCGGATGGCGGTAGAGAAACTGTTCCACCTCGGCCGGCCAGACCTTGAGCCCCGAAACATTGATCATATCCTTGACCCGGTCGACAATAAAAACAAATCCCTCATCATCCACCATCCCGATGTCGCCGGAGTGGAGCCAGCCGCCGCGCAGCGCCTTTTCGGTCTCTTCGGGCCGGTTCCAGTACCCGGTCATCACCCCGGGGCCCCGAATGCCGATTTCTCCCCACTGGCCCACGGGAAGTTCGTTGTCGTTCTCGTCGAGGATCCGGATTTCAAAATTCTCCACGGGGGTCCCCACACTGCCGAACTTGTGGCGGAAATCGTGGTTGTAGCAGGCAAAGGGAGAACATTCGGTCAGCCCGTACCCTTCATAAACGGGGCGGCCGAAGCGCTGGCTCCACTGGGCCGAAATTTCCCTGGGCATGGTGGAGGCCGCCGAAAATTCGTAGCGGATAGAAGACAGGTCGTGGTCGGAAAGGTTCATGTTGAGCAGGTGGATATAAATGGTCGGCACGGCAAAAAGCATGGTGCCGCGATCCTTGGCGATGGCCGCCAGCACCTGGTCCGGAACGAACCGGCGATAAAGAAGCAAGGTTCCGCTAGCCAGGAACGTGGCGTTCATGATGAAGTTCTGCCCGAAGACGTGAAACAGGGGAAGGAAGAGAATCATGCGGTCTTCTGCGGTAAATCCGGCATGGTGAACGGTGGACCAGGTATTGGAAACCACGTTGCCGTGGGAAAGGGTGGCCCCTTTGGGAAACCCCGTGGTTCCTGAGGTATAAAGAAGAGCAGCCGGGTCGCCCGGGTCCATATGGGCGATAGGTCCCGTGTCCGCGCCGCTTGCCATCCACTGCACCAGGGTGGGACGTCCCTGGGAATCCCCTTCGCAGACGAGTACCTGATCCAGGCCGGGGCAGCCATCGGAAGGGAGGCTGGAAAGAAGTTCGCCGGTGGTGAACACCATCGCCGGCTCACAGTCGCCGAAGATGTATTTGAGTTCATCGGATTTGAGCATGGCATTGACCGAAACGGCAATGGCCCCGATCCTGACCGCGGCCAGATAACAAACGGCAAATTCCGGAATGTTGGGCAGAAACAGGGCCACGCGGTCGCCCTTTCCCACGCCATGGGTGGTCATTGCGTTGGCCAGGCGATGGACACGGGCATTAAGGTCGGCGTAACTGATGGCGTTCCCTTCGAAAATAATGGCGGTATGGCCCGGAAAGAAGTTTGCGGCACGCTGGATGTTGTCGGAAATGTTCATGGGCGTCTCCTCTGCATGTGAACGGACTCTTAACAGGGACAGGGCCGGGGGCGGCGCGACGCTGGAAGCGCCTTGTCCAGGGCGGCGGCACTGGAGCCGGAAGGGGAGAGAGAATCAGGATTCGGACCGCCGTGGACCGGGGGGCTTTCCCATCGGAGGCCCCATCATAGCAAAGGAGGGGTCCTGTGACAATCGCCCCCCTCGCCGGTTACCGTGACCGTCTTCGGGGTCGCGCCGATGCCAGGCTCTTGCGAGGGATTTCGGGATGATGATAGCGTCGGTAATAATGGGTCAGGGTGGTTCTGGTAAAAAAAGATCGGAGCAAAGGCACCCGGAGCAGGCTCCAGAATACCCGATAGGCGATGATCATCGCGGGATAGAAATAAACGACATTGACCAGTTCCAGAGTCCAATAGTTCCGCACATTGGGAAACCCGGGGATCGCTCCGCTCAGTTTGGCCACCAGCCAGGCGCCCACCGGAACCGAGACGATGAAATAAAGCAGAATCGCCCAGGAATGGCCCGCCTCCACCGCCCGGGTTGGGCAGTAACCCATGCAGCGCATGCAGGTTTCGCAGCGCCAAGTCCAAAAGGGTCGTTTTTTATCACCACCGACTGTCTTCATGACAATGGCGTGGTTGGGGCAGGCGGCAGCACAAAGTCCGCACCCAACGCAGCGGTCACAGGAAAAGAGCATCTTGGCCATGAACAACCGACCGAAGATCAGGTAGAAGATCGGAAAGAGGGGGATGGCCCAGAACATCCCCACGGTCCACAGGGCCTCCCAGAGGTTGTTGCGGGTCAGAAAGACCCTTTCCCCCGACACCAAACGGGCCATAGGCGTTTCCAGGCACCTGCGCGCCCTTTGCGAAATGGCATCGACGTTCTTCCGGTGCAGCCCCCAGTGGAAATTAATGAAATTCGACGGCATGTCCAGACTGAAAACACCCCGGACGCGATACCCCTTGAACCCCAACACCAGAGCGGCCAGGAACGGCCCGAATCCGGCCGCGCCGGGAATCTGGACCGAACCGAAACGCAGTCCGCCACGGGTTGCCGCACAGAAAGCCGAAGCCCCCCTTTTTCTCGGAAGCCTGAAGAGAAACTTGATCATTGACCAGGGCGGCAGAAAACCATGGGTCGGGAAGAGGATCCCCATCAGGACTTGTTGCGACGGCCGGATCTGCGCATGGGGATCGCACGAATCGATCATCGCGGACCGGGCCGCAATGCCGCTGTTTTCGAGGATGGCACAAGCCCAATTGCCGACGGCCCGGGTGTTTCCCGTGCCGCTGGCTACGTACAGGATAGCCTCATGAAAAACCATCAACTCGCCTTCCTGCCGAAATACTGAAACCCGTTGGAGCAATTTCCGTTCATGGTGACGACCTCCATGTCCAC
Organism: Desulfobacterales bacterium; assembly: GCA_016342285.1. Classification (GTDB taxonomy): domain Bacteria; phylum Desulfobacterota; class Desulfobacteria; order Desulfobacterales; family JAEINQ01; genus JAEINQ01. The sequence continues at coordinate 199,458 of JAEINQ010000002.1, read as the reverse complement.
AAGATCCAAGATTTCAAACCGGCGCAGCAGGGTCGTCACGTGCTCACGGCGGTGGTGCCGGACCACGGTCCCCTCGGGCAGTTCGAAAATTCCGTAGCGACCGAACCGTTCAGTAAACTGGCGGTACCGGCGGACATTCCGGTCATCGGTCTGAAGCCAGTAGTCGCTGACGTAAAGGAGGCCGGCCGGCCGCAGAATGCGGCGGATCTCATCGATCAGGCAACGCTGGTCGCCGTCTTCCGGAATGCAGGTCAGCACGGCAAAAAGAAGCACACCGTCAAAGGCTTCGGATTCAAAGGGCAGCATGCCGTCGTCGGGCAGGTCAAGGGTTTTCAGATTCAGATGCGGAAATAACCTGTTCCCCCGCTGAATCATCTTCGCCGAGGTGTCGACTCCCGTAACGTCGGCATATCCCAGTCGGACCAGGTCGTCGCAGGTCCTTCCGTAGCCGCATCCGTAATCCAGAAGGCGGGCTTTCCGATCTATAAGCTGCGTTAGCACCTTCTCATTCAGCGGGTGGGTAAAGACTTTCTCCCGAGCCACCCGGTCCCAGTAGCCAAACTGATTCCCCAACAATGCCAAGGTATTCCTCCATAATTATAGGGGGACGTAAGTGAAAACTTGACAAGTTTCTTTTTTCTTCCGGTTAAAGCAGGCTCTCTTCAACTCGAAAACGCAGGGTTTCATTTCGGCCGCGGTCAATGAGCCGGCTCACCGCCGATGGTGACAAGGAAAGTTGCCTCGCCACATCGGCGGCACTCATTTGAAGCCTTTCAACGGCAAACCAGCAGATCAGACTCCTGGCCAATGCAACCTTACGCTTACGGCCGACACTGGTAATGGTTTCGCACGGCACCGAAACGAGATCTGCAACGCAACGCTTCACCTGATCCAAATCCAGCCCCTTAGCCCGAGCCCGCCCCCTTTTTTCCATGGCTTCATTTGCCTGACGCAAAGTTGCTTTTACAAAATCACCGCTGCCGAGAATGCGCTCGTCGCTGGCTACAGACCGGCCAGAGTCTCGGTATTCCTTCAAGGCAACCCACCCGCCCATGGAACGCACCAGCCCGCCGCCGACAAGTTCCGGTCTTCTTCCCAGCGGGATCCCCTTCATGACAAAAGCCGAATAGGCCTTTCGGGCTTGCCCCACGTTTGTGCCGAACCGCTGGAGCACATAATCGGTATCATGCCAACCCCGTTCGATGTTTCCCAGCATGACACTGTGACCGCAATAGGGGTAGTTGCTCAACGCATCAAAGTCATGGACGACATTTGCCCGAAGGGGATTGAGGTGGAGGTATCGAACCAATTCCTTGAAGTATTTTTCCTCCTCACAAAGAAAAGACCTGTAGCGGTTTTGGAATAAGTGCCCGTGTCGACGATGCCTTCGGTTGAACTGAACAGCGTACCCGGTAAGCAATCGACGCATGATCGTTGAAATGGGTATTTCTCCGGTCTTCATCAACAAATGGACATGGTTGGGCATCAGGGCCCAGGCAAAACAAGGCGTGTTCGTCTCAGGCAATACAGTGGCAAGCCGCTCCAGGAAACGCTGGTAATCGGTATCGTCCGCGAAAATAGCCCTTTTCTCAATTCCGCGGAAAATGATATGTTGAAGCGCGCCCGGGGCATCTATGCGGGCTTTTCTTGGCATGGTTCATCACCGCACACCAAAATATGTTTGTCAAGTTTTCACTTACGTCCCCGTTATTTATCGATTCTATTCGATGTATCCTTCATTCCGGAAGGCGTCCACATCCTCTGCCCGCCTGGCCATGGCGGTGAGCATCTTGGCGTAGCCGAGTTTTTGGTAAAATGACTCTTTTCCGGGAACAGCGTACAGGATGATTGTCCTCACGGACAGGCGCCGGTGGATTGCCGCCATGATCTGCCGGCCGACCCCCTGGCCCTGGTATTCGGGCAACACCACCAGGTCGTATACCACGGCCTGGTATTCGTCGTCGGAAAGGGCCCGGGCCATTCCCACCAGGAGGTCCCCATTCCAGGCAAAACAGGCATGGGTGCTGTTTTCAAAGGCCCGCTTCAGTTTCCTCGGCTCACGGGTGCCCAGGGGCGCAAGCCGGAAAATATCGGTGGCCCAGAGCCAATCGATCCCTTCGGTGTCGAACCGCAGTGAAATTTTCATCGGTCCCTCTTTTCGGTCTCGATGATTCCCATCACCTGCGCCAGGTTCTCTACAAAACGGTCAACGTCGTTTTCTTCCAGGGTCAGGGGGGGATAGAACCGGAGAAGATTCGTCTCGGGCTTGTATCCTGCCAGAAATCCGCGGTCCAAGAGTGCCCGGTACACCTCGCACGCCAGACCCGGTGCCAGTTCAACGGCCAGCATCAGGCCCCGGCCGCGGACGTCTCGGACCAGACCGCACCCCTCCCCGACCGCCTCCAGGCCGCGGAGAAAACGGGCGCCGACCCGGCGGCTTCTCTCCACCAGGCCTTCCTCTTGGATGGCGGCGATCACCTCCTTGGCCACGGCGCAACCCAGAGGGTCGTTCTGGTGGGACTGGGCATAGCGGAAACCTTCGCCTGTCAGGGATTGTGCCACACCACCGGTCATGGCCACGGCGCTGACCGGATATCCGTTTCCCAGCCCCTTTCCCAGGGCCACCAGATCGGGTTCCAGGCCGTAGTGTTCAAACCCGTACCACGCACCGGTGCGCCCCAGTCCGGTGGTGACTTCGTCCACGACCACCAGTCCGCCCTGTCCGCGGACCGTTCGGGCGAAGGTCTCGATGAGCATCCGCGGCGGAAACCGGACCAGGCCCGAAGAGCTGCCCGGCTCAAAGACAAAGGCACCCACGCGATCAAACGGGATCGGCGCCAGAAGGATGCACCCGGGATGGCAGTCTGCCCGGGTACAACCGGCGCAGGCATGCCAGTCAAAACAAAACCATTCCTCGCCGTCTTTTTGTCCTGCAGAACCGTATGCCGCCAGATGTGTGTTCGACAGCGTCAGGAGCAGGGGCCGTGATGTGATACGCCGTGCCGCCTGAACGCTAAATTCGACCGCCTCGCTCCCCGAGCTCAAAAAAAGAGACTTACCGCCGGGGATTTTCAACGAATCGATCAGCGCCTCTGCCGCGGTCTCGACCACCTGCGCGGTATACCGAAAGCCGATGTGGGAAACCCGCTGGCCCTGGGCGTAAATTGCCCGGTTGATTCTCGGATGGCTGTGTCCCAGTGCCATGCACCAAACCCCGGCCTCCAAGTCCAGATACCGCCTTCCGGCGGAATCGAACAGATAACACCCCTCTCCCCGAACCATGTCGGTTTTGACGAGATTGTACCCGGAACACCTCAGGACAGAACTCATGGCGTTTCCTTTTCTGCTTGTCAAGGGCTTGCCTTGTCAAAGATGGCCGGCGTTTCACCGGTGTGCGCTGGTGCGCTTTTCGTAAAGACGGCCAAGCACCCGGCCAAGCCGGCCGATGCCGGTTTCGATTTGGGATTCATCGAGTTGGGCGATGGAGAGCCGGAAAGACAGAGCCCGGCAGTCGCCGTGAAAGTGGACGCTGCCCGGCATGACCCGAACGTTGTGGGCCGCAATGGCACGAAGCAGCCCCGGCTCGTCCATTTGCAGGTGTCTGAGCCCGACCCAGAGGGTATATCCGCCGGCCGGTCGGGTCCACGTCACATGCTGTCGCGGGAAATGTGTTTCAAGGGCGTCTATGGCCGTCTGCATACGCCGGCGATAAATCCGGTGAAAACGCCTGACATGCCGGTCGTAGTGCCCCTGCCGACAAAAGCGGGCCAGGGCCGCCTGGTCGAGCAGGTTTCCCGAAATGATCGACGCCCGCTGGACCACGGCGAGGTGGTCGATCAGCCCTTCTTCGGCCGCCACCCACCCGATGCGCAGACCGGGGAAGAGTACCTTGGAAAACGTCCCGAGATAGACAACCACACCCCTCCGGTCCATGGACTTGATGGGAAGAACCGGTTTGCCGAAATACTTCAATTCTTCTTCGAATCCGTCTTCCACCAGAGGGATGGCCCGGTCTTCGCAAATTCGCAGCAGGGTTTCACGGTGGACCTGGTCGGTGGTGATGCCGGTGGGGTTGTGAAAATTGGGGATGGTGTAGATCATGACCGGCGCTGCGCGGTCCAGGCACCGTTCCAGCGCCGTCAGATCCATTCCGCTGGCGTTCATGGCGACGGGCGTCATTTCCACGCCGACCAGCCGGAAAATATCCATGGCCCTGGCATAGGTCGGGGTCTCGATCACCACCCGGTCCCCCGGCCCCGCCAGGGCCTGAACCAGAAGCTGGATGGCATTCTGGGCACCGGTGGTGATGATGATGTTGTCCGCCGAGACGTTCATGCTGTGCAGACGCATCCGCTCGGCGATGACTGTCCGAAGGGGCCCGTAACCCAGCGGACTGCCGTATTGGAGAAGCGTTTCGCCGTCCCGGGAAAGGGCCTGGTTCATACATTTCCGGAACGCATCCAGGGGAAAGCACCGGCTGTCCGGTGCCAGGGGCACAAAATCGATGACATCCCCGCCGGCCAGTGGTCCCACCAGGGCCGCCTGGCGAACCGAATCCGCGTAAAGGTCCCGGGTGGGCCCTGTGCATCGGCCCTGCCAGTGGATAAGGGGTGGGCGCCTTTTCCCGGGCGCAGAGGCGACGCGAACCCGCTGCCGGACCCGCGAATAGGAACCGGGGCGGCTTTCCAGGTATCCCATGGACCACAATTCCTGATAGGCCCGGTAAACCGTCGAGCGGTTGACATCCAGCTGCTCTGCCATGGATCGGCTCGACGGCACCCTCGCCCCCGGCAGGAGCGCACCGGAATCGACGAGCCCGATAATCCGATCCATGATCTGACGAAAGACCGGCTCTTTTGACCGCTTGTCAATGGAGAACAGGATGCCCATGAACAAAACTCCCAGATGGAATTAAAGGTCCTGGATACCCCATTTTTTGGCCCATTGAAACGACCAATTAATTCATATTTTAACCCATCCAATATTTCGGTCGGTTTCGAGCGAGGGAGGCGGTATTCGGGTTGGGTTGTTCGGCGAGATCACAAGTCAAGGGCAGCCCGCCACTCCCGGGCCAGAATCCCGTAGAGTTCGAGGTCTTCGTATTGCTCCCATTTCAGTAGGTGACGGCGAAGGCAGCCTTCATGGTGCATGCCCAGCTTCTCCATTACCCGTCCCGAGGCGGGGTTGCGGGTGAAATGGTAGGCGGTGACCCGGTTCAGCAAAAGATCGGAAAACGCATACCGCAGCACCGCCCGGCCGGCTTCGGTGCAGTAGCCCCGGCCCCAATGGGGAACACCGATCCAGTAACCGAGGTCGCCTCGGTGGGCGTCGGGCTCTATAACCAGCCCCACGGCGCCGATCAGGATGCCGCCCGTGCCCAGGGTGATGGCAAGATTGACCTGACGGCCCGCTTCAAATTCAGGCCGGTGGGTGGCGATCCAGGTTTCGGCCATGCCCTCATCGTAGGGGTGGGGGATGTTGACCGTGGTGTCGGCAATGCGCCGGTCACCGGCCATGCGCCGCAACTGGGGTCCGTCGGAGAAGTCAAAGGGGCGAAGCCGGAGCCGGTCGGTGGTAAGGGTCGGAAGCGAATTCATGGGTCGTAGGTCCACGATCTGGCCAGTATTTCAGCCAGACCGATGCCGAGCACCAAAACCCCGATCACCCACAGCAAAATCTGCCCTCGTAAGGGAATTTCCAGAGCGCCGAAAACCAGCCACAGAATCAGTGCCACCGAACCGCAAATATTGATAATGATGGCGCCGCCCAGGCCAAGGCCACGAAACCGGCCGCTGCTGCCGGCGATTTCCGCCAGCAGGGCGATGCCGATCCCCAGCAGCACGGCACCGAAAATGCTGGGGTAAAAATGCGTATCGGTCGGCGGCAAGCCGAGCAGGTCCACGATGCCCACGGGAAACAGCATCAGCAAAACCCCCAGGATCACATTGACTCCGCCGTCGACGGCCAGAAGTATTTTGTGCGTTGTTTTCATATCGTCACCGCCTGCGAATTGAATTCAAATTCCCCGACGTGCCAGGATTCGCTGATAGCTTTCCGGGTCGGTGTCCCCTTCGGTGCTGAATAGCAGGACCACGGACCCTTCGTCCAATGCCAGGGCAGCCCTTAAGGTTTCCAACTCGCGCCGGGTCATGATGTCATGGAGCAACCCCATGCCCACGGACCCGGATTCGCCGGAGACCACGGGTGAATCCCTCCCCAGGGGTTCGGCCAGCAGCCGCAGGCCGGTTTCGGATACCGCGCCAGGGCAGGAAACAAAGGCGTCGGCCAGGTCCCGCAAAATTTCCCAGGCAACCATGCTGGGCTCGCCGCAAGCCAGACCGGCCATGATGGTGTCCAGGTCCCCGGTGACCCCATGAGGCCGCCCGTCACCGACCGTCGCCGACCGAAAGAAGCATGCCGCCCGTTCCGGCTCGACCACCACCATTTTCGGGCGGCGTCCCTTGAAGCGGTTGGCCAGAAAACCGACCACCGCACTGGCAAAAGAGCCCACGCCGGCCTGGACAAAAACATGGGTGGGGCGACCGGCACCGGCCTTGTCCATCTGGTCCAGGGCCTCTGTCACCAGGGTGGTATACCCCTGGGTGATCCAGGTAGGGATTCGGGTGTAGCCGGGCCATGCCGTATCCTGCAGCAGGACCCATCCACGGACCCTGGCCATTTCCGCGGCATGGCGGACGGTATCGTCATAGTTAAACGCCGTTATGGCCGCCTGGGCTCCCTCGTCGGCAATGGCTGCAAGTCTTGCCCGGGAAGACCCCTTGGGCATTAAGACCACGGACCGGCATCCGATCTTCGATGCGGCCCAGGCAACAGCCCTGCCGTGATTGCCGTCGGTGGCGGTCACAAAGGTGATATCTTCAATTTGTCTTCGAATTTGGGGTTCGGAAAACCGTCGGAAACCGCTTTTTCCCAAGGTCAGTTCCAGGCGGTCCTCAATGAACCGGGCCATGGCATAACTCGCCCCCAGGGCCTTGAAGGCGTTGAGACCGAACCGATGGGACTCGTCCTTGACCAGGATTTTCCCCAGGCCCAGCTTTTGCGCCATGGCATCGAGAAAAACCAGCGGGGTTGGTGCATACCCTTCCATGGAGCGATGAAAGCCTGACACCGCGTCCACCCTGGATTCGTCGAGAAATTCGGGATAATGTTCCGACATCGGCGTCTGCACCACGGCGTCGATGCCGATCAGGGTATGAATTTGCCCCATGGCGACCCGCCTTTTACCGGCACCCGGACGGCCCGTGGCCACCTTTGATTTGAAACCGCATCATGCCGCAAAAAGCCGGCAAGGATTTTCCCGGACAATGGTATCGATCTGTTCGTCCATGACACCGCCCGCCTTCAAGACCGGGATGATGTTCTGAAACAGGTGGGCCGGGTTCCAGTTGGCGATCAGCGGCAGTACTTCTTCGGGCAGCGTCAGGGGTCGGCCCAACCAGTTGAGGATGCAGTCGTGGGAGATCATCAGGCGGTTGCCATGCCCCTTTTTGATCAGCTCAATCATCACCGGGTAGCGCTGTTCGTCCATGGGGCATCCCACCAGGCCCTGCAGCCCCATGCGGTCCCAGGAGACGTATACCCCCTGGGCCAGGGTCCGCTGCTGGTAGTCCATATCAAGATTGTCGCTCATGTGCCCGATCTGGATCTTTGCCGGATCGACCCCCTCGGCGATGAGCAGGGCCGCCTGCTCCGGCCCCATGGTCCCTTCCTGGGTGTGGGTGATGATGGGCACGCCGGTCTCTTTTTGCACCCTTGCCGCCACTTTGAGCATCATGGATTCGTAATCGGTGATCCCATCCTTGCTGGTGCCGACCTTGATCACCCCGGCCCGTATTCCCGTGTCCCGGATACCGACGGTGATCTCTCGCATATAAAGTTCGTAGAGTTCTTCGGCTGCGTCTCCCAGGGCGCTTCGAAATTTCCAGTAAGCCGACGACCCTTCCCCCTCGTAGTAGTAACCCGTGGAACAGACGATTTGAATACCGGTCTTTTCGGAAACCTCCCGGTAGATCTCCGGGCAGCGTCCGCCGTCTAAGGCCGTGGCGTCCACATAGGTCTTGAGACCCAGGGATTTGAGCATCTCCAGAACGGCCACGCTGTTTTTCACCATGGCCGGTCCGTCAAAAGGCGCAATGCTTTGGTCCCCCTCCCATCCCGGATAACCGTAGAGAATGTGCTCGTGCATCAAAGTGACACCCAAATCGTCCGGAGAAACCGGCCCGGTGACCGTATTCACAACTGCCGTTGCCATGGGGTTGCCTCCTTTTATTTATGAACCGCAGACACACACAGACCATCGCAGACGAAGAAGCTTGTTGGCAGTCGACCTGACTCGCCAACCCATTCGCATGGCTTCGCCAATAGAAGCATAAGGGTCAATATAGGCTGGCCAATGCGGTTTCGTCAATTCCAGGCCAGTTTGCTTCGAATTTGCCAGTAGGTTTCCGGCAACTCGGTCAGTTCTTCCAGGGCCGATACCGCCGCATCATCAAGGACCGTTTCCACGGCAGTCAGGTTCGAGGCCAGGTGCTCCACACAGGCCGCACCGCTGAGCACCACACCCGCCCAGGGCCGGGCCAGAACGGCAGCCAGGGCCAGGGCGTCCACCGACGTTTCCAGCCGCCGGGCGATCCGATTCAACGATGCCAGCTTGGGCTCGAACTCAGGTGAAATATTTCGTTCGGTCAACCGGCCGTTGGCCAGCCCTTCTTTGACGATCACGCCAACGCCCTTGCCAGCGGCCAGGGCCAGGGCCGGTTCGGCGGATCGTTCCAGCAGGTTCCAGGTCGCCTGCACGCAGTCAAAAAGGCCGATGCCGTCCACTTTCAGGGACAGGGCCCGTTCGATGACCTCCCGCTGCCTCGGCCCGCTCACCGACAGGCCGATCACCACGCCGTCGCCTTTAATCCGCGCCAATTCACCCAGTACCGGAGTGTTTTCCAGGACGCCGCTTTCAAGGGTCGCTGAATGGATCTGATACAGATCGGGACGCCGACCCAGGGTCGCCAGGCTCTCGGCCCATTGCCGGCGAAGCACCGGAAGCGAGTGGTCCTTGACTTCGTGGGCATGGGCCGCCACCTGCCAGTCGGCCTTATAAGTGTACCCCCACTTGGAGCCGATCACCACGGTATCCGCCAGATCGCCCCGGTCCCGCAGCCAACTCCCCAAAAATGCCTCGGCACGACCGTAGGAACGGGCCGCATCGAAATAGCGTACCCCCCGGTTCCAGGCAGCATCCAGCACATTGTGGGCGCGCCGTTCCATGTCCGCCACATGATAGTTCCGCTCCAGGTCGTCGCCATGGCCGATGTTGATATACCCCGGCCTCCCCAGGGCGGCCATTCCGACCCCCATGGCCGAGACCCGAAGATCCGTTGAGCCAAGTCGCTGAAGTTTCATCATAAAGTCCTTTTTTTACCACGAAGGACACGAAGAGCACGAAGAATCCTGTTTGCGGATTCGGGTCCTGCACTGGCCGAACACCTACCCGAAGGGCACCTGTGCGGCGTAGCTTGAAAAGCGAAGTCGCATGGCACCATTGGTTCGGCCGGAACGCCTGAAAGCGATTTTTCTTTAGGTGATCAGCCGAACCAATAAATCCTGGATATCCTGTTCATCATGTCAAAAACATTGTGCACGTTGTGCCGGTAATGTTTGCGGAACCGTCAAGGTCAAGGCGCCACTTTAGGCGGTGTCGCATGGGCAAACGTATGCATAAAAAAATATTCTGCCACCGGGATCGTCTCCACGGGGGTCATGGGCACGATCGTCCTCAGTTCCTCGGAAGAAAAACGGCGATTCAGGGGCGGCCCGAAAGGGGTCTCCGTCTTCTCGATTTCCACGATGGCCAGCAACCCATCGGGCTTGATAAGGCGCCGAACCTCCTGGATAAAGCCCTGCATCTGAAGTTTGGAAAAGCAATGAATCACTGTTGATATGTAGATAAGGTCCACCGACGACGGTTCAATGGGGGTCGGTCTGGTAATATCGCCCACAATCGTCACGATATTGGTCCCCCGGGTCTCTGCTTCAAGAACGCCGATAAAATGCCTGTCCGGGTCCAGGGCGTATACTTTCCCCGATGGGGTGACTTGCCTTGAAAAGATCTTGGACATGTATCCATTGCCGCAGCCGGCATCCACAACGGTCTGGCCCGGCCGCAGTGCGAGCCCACCCAGGATCCGCTCGACATCCAGGAGCCCCTCGGTGAATTTTCCCCTGTGGCGGTGTTCCTTTCCCTTCCCCTTATCGATTTTCTCCATTATTGCTCACCATTTCAAAGAATAGAATCCTATCCTGTATTTGTATTTGCGTACTCCATAAACGCCAACGTGTTTTTTAATTTTTCACGAACGTCATCGTTTGTTTGCGATTCAATTCTTCCCAAAAGTCAATCGGCATACTCATCCTCCCCAATTTGACAAACTCGTGAAGAAGTCAAGATTTTTGTCATGCCTGCGAAGGCAGGTATCCAGGACTACCTGAAACAAATGGATTCCCGCCTTCGCGGGAATGACGCCGGGAGACAAATTAAGCATCTTTTCGAAACCATGAAATCATCGCTTTCCTTTGTGGCCTTTGTGTCTTTGTGGTTTCAATACTTGTATCGAGCCCGTGCAGGCCGTCTACCCGCACCGCCGGGCATAGTAGCCCACCACCCGGGCATAGGCGGCCATGGCTTTTTCAGCGGTGTCGAAAAAGGGGAGCCCGGCCCGGCAAAAGGCCCGACCAGTTTCCGGCGGCATGCCGGGGATGGCCACCATGAGAAAGGGCTTGCCGGTTTGTCCCCGCACCTCGATCATGGAGGCGGCGTATTGTTTGTTGGCCTCCTCATCCAGCCCGGAACCGATAACCACCACCGCGTCGACGCCGGGGTCGGCGGTGGCCAGTTCGGCGGCCCGGGTAAAGATGGTTAAATCCATGTGGGCGTTGAGACTGACGTCGATGGGGTTGGCCAGACTGGTGCCGGTGGGCGGTACGTGTCGGGCCAGTTCGGTTTGGGTCGAAGCAGCCAAATCGGCCAGTTTCAGGCCGCAGCGGCCCACGGCTTCGGCCGCGGAAACAGCCAGTCCTCCCGGGCCGGAAATGATGGCCACCCGTTTCCCCACTGTCGGCGGCAGCAGGTAGAAAGCCATCATGGTTTCCAGCCACTGGTCCCATCCGGCCACGGACACGGCGTTGCACTGGTTGACCACCCCGCGCCAGATGGCTTCGGACCCGGCCAGGGCACCGGTGTGGGAGGCCGCGGCCCGGCCCCCTTCGGGGGTCAGCCCCACCTTCCACAGCACCACCGGTTTTTTCGAGGCCGCCCGTTTCAGGGTGCGCAGAAAATAGGGACCGTCCTTTATGCCCTCAAGATAACCCCCGATGACGCGGGTTTCCTCATCTTCGGCCAGATAGGCCAGAAAATCGGCGCTGTGAAGATCGGCCTCGTTGCCCAGGCTCACCACCTTGCTAAAGGCCAGCCCCTTGTCTTCGGCCAGCCGCCCGATGATGTTGGCCAGGGAACCGCTGTGGGAGATAAGACCCAGGTGACCCGGTGTGCGGGAGAGCCCCGGAAAGAAAGAGAGTCCCGTGCGCGGCGCGTAGAGCCCCATGCAGTTGGGACCGAAAAGGCGCATCCCCGCAGCCCGAGCTGTTTCGACCATCTCGGCCTCAATGCGCCGGCCCTCATCGGTCCCGGTCTCCCTGTACCCGGAAGTAAACAGGACCACGCCTTTGACCCCCCGCGTCGCACACTGGCGCACCACTTCCGGCGCGAACTGCCGGCCCACCAGAACAATGGCCAGGTCCACAGGATCGGCAATGGCAGACACACTGGGGTAGCATTTGAGGCCATCGATGACCTCGGCCTTGGGGTTGACCGGATAGATGGGACCGGGAAACCCCATGTCCTGCAACGCAATGAGAAAAAGTTTACCGGTCTTCATCCCCTGGGGCAGGCCGATGATGGCCACGGAACGGGGGGAAAAGAGGGCGTCCAGATCGAAAAAAAGAGGTTCACGGTCCACGGCAATCTCCTTGCATTCACTTCATCAGGAAGAAGAATTTCTTTTTCGCTTGTTTTTCATTAACGAAATTCTGAACAGTTATGGCTAACCACGGAGACACTGAGCGCACAGAGGGTTTCTAATTTTTCAAAGATCGGGAGACGACGATCTGTGAAAAGCAAACACTGTCAGGCCATTCTCATTCACGGCCGCCGTCTCCCGGCTGGGAATGAACCGAAAAAGCTCCGTGCCCTCTGTGGCTCGTGGTGAAATAATTGTTTTGTTGCGGCTTGAGGCTTCGCCTAAAGGCTACGACCCCGCAGGATGCCGCGCTAAGCTCTTTGTGTTTGGTTTACCCCTTGCTCTTCAAAAACGATCAGCGAATCCACGGCCACGGGACGGCCGCCGCCGTCTATGATGATGGGGTTGATGTCGATCTCGCGAATCTCCGGATTTTCAATACCGATTCGGCCCATGGCAACCAGAATCTCCGCCAGCCGGTCCCGGTCGGCCGCTTCCATGCCGCGCACGGTGTCTAATATTTTATGCCCCCGGATTTCACCCATCATGGCCAGGGCATCCTTTGTCTCCAGGGGTGCCACGCGAAAGGCCGTGTCCTGGAGAATCTCGGCAAAGATCCCGCCCAGCCCGAACATGACGCAGGGACCAAACTGAGGATCCCGAACCAGCCCCACGGCCAGTTCCCGACGTCCTGCAACCATCTCCTGGACCAACACCGCATTGTCTTCACCGGTCATGGCCGCCATGAATCGGTCAAATACGGCCAAGGCCTCTTTTTCCGACCTCACGTCGACCTGCACCAATCCGCTTTCGGTTTTGTGGGTCAGACCGGCCCCGCACCCCTTGATGACCAGGGGAAAACCGATCGCTTCCAGGGCTGTTGAAAAAGCATTCCGGTCCCGGGCCAAAACCTCCCGGGTTACCGGAATGCCGTAGGCGGCCAGCACCTGTTTGGACTCGAATTCGGTCAGGGTCTTTCGCCCGCTCTGCAGCGCCTTTTGAATCCATTCCATGGATCTCGCCTTTCCTTCCTCTGGGGGGTTCGAAGTGCTCCCTTGCCGCTCCCCCCGGGCAGGCCGCGGAATATTTCCGGGTCTCAGGGGGCAAAAGGTCGCGGGATTATGGGTGCAAATGACGGAAAATTGCAACCATAAATCGGAATGTACCCATTGCTGAAATCAAACCGATTGCATCGCTTCCAAAGAAGAAGCGTCCAATCGGTCTGGCGGGCAAAGAATATCCTGTAAATCCTGTCTGAAGCTATTTTTTACGGAGAAGGTTTTCGGGCGAACACGTAGGCCCGGCGGCTGGGGTATTCCACGTCGGGATAGGGCTCTCGCTCGACGATCTCGACAAGGGTAAATCCGGCCGTTTTCAGGCTCTGTGAAATGAACGCCGCGGGGAAAAGCATGAAATCGATATCGACCTCCCGACCGAGAAAGGTATCGATGTGCAGGGTCTCCCCGCCCACATGGAAAGTGAAAAGGAGGATTCCGTTGGGCTTTAAGACCCGGAACACTTCTTGAAACGCTTTTTCCACCTGATCCCGGGTAAAGTGGACAATGGCATAGAAGGCCACCACACCGGCGATGGAAGCGTTTTCAAAATCAAGATCAAGAAGGTTCCCCTTTTGAAAGGGGATATCCGGATAAAGCCTTCTGGCCTGGTCCAGCAATTCCTCCGACAGGTCGAGCCCTGAAATTTCCTGGCCCGCATCTTTTAGGAACTTGGCCGTCTGCCCCGGCCCGCACCCGAAATCCCAGACCGGCTGCCGGTCGCCCATCTCCCGGACGAACCGCTCCAGCATCTCCCGGTCCATGGGTTTTTTCCGGTGCTCGTCGAAAAACGCCTCGGCATAAACCTCGGCCACGGCCGAGTATGTTTTCTCGATTCGATTCAGAGTCTTGGACATGCGAAATTCTCGTTTTGCATATTGCTCCGGGCCTTAGGGAGAATTCGTCCAGTTAGCTTGTCCCGCATTCCGATAAAACTTCAACCCCTTGATCGCATTTATCACTGCAGCTCATCCAAGCAGAGAGGGGGAGGACAGAACCGGATTGCGCCATTGGGACGCGAAACCTTTGGCCTCATTGATTCGACTGGTAGCGTTCTTCTTTCCATGGATCGGCGGAGTTGCTGAAGCCTTGCTTTTCCCAGAATCCAGGCTCATCTTGGGAGGAAACCTTGACACCCTCCAGCCACTTGGCGCTTTTGTAGAAATAGCGATCCGGGATTAGGGCACGAACGGGGGCGCCGTTCTCCTGGGGCAGCCTTTCACCAAAAAAGCTGTGGGCAAGGATCACGTTCTCTTTTTGGGCCTCGCTGATGGGCACGCTGGTCGTGTATCCTCCGGCGGCTTGAAAAATGATAAAAGCCCCACTCGTGCGAGGTTTGACGATATCCAGGATGGTTGCCAGACGAACGCCGCTCCATTGGGAATCCAGAAGGGTCCAGCCGGTAACACAGTGAACATCGCAGGTGATATGCACCTGATCCAAGGCGAGCAGATCCGGGTAGGATAGCGAGGCTGGTTTTTCCACCTCACCGTGGATGTTCAGGCTCCAGTCCGCGGCAGTAGCGGTTCCCGGCGTACCCCCCATATTCCGAATTTTTTCGACGGCCAGCTGCCCGGGAGGCAGACGAGGCCTGCCGTCCGGTCTGATGTCAACAGCCAGGGCGCGTTGCTCCGCCTCGGAGAGCTTAATGAAAACTCCGGGCAACCCTAGGCTTACTATTGTGCCGCCGGCTGCGGCCAGAAAGGCACGTCTGGAGACCTTCCAATCTTTTTGCATAGCCCCCTCCTTTGTCCGTTGTGTGGTCCTTTACCCAGCCAGCATATCAAACTAAGGAATCGATAAACAAGGCTTTCCCTTTAGCGTAGCGATGCAAGGTCATCGGCGGCCAGGTCGGCCGCGGATAAATTGTGACCGCCTGCGATTGTGCGTGTGAGTCCGCGGTCAATCTAACCGGTTTCATCAGTCTTGGGCCAGAAGTCGGTCCAGTTCTTTTCGCAGTTGGGGCAGGAGTCGGTCGCCTTCGGGGGTGCCGAAGAGGTTACGGTTTTCTTTGGGGTCGTTGACCAGGTCGAAAATCCAGGGGTCTCGCCCCTTTTCAAATTCGATGTATTTGTGGGTTCGGGTGCGCACACCGACGTAGGACGGGGTGTTTTCCGGATAGTATTTCCAGAATTCCAGAAGGACGGACTTGCGGCCCTCGATCCGGCTGTTTTCCAGTATAGGCACCAGGCTTTTTCCGTCCATGTCCTCCGGGACGGGAAGACCGGCCAGGTCGAGCAGGGTCGGGGCGATGTCGATGTTCAGGGCCATCTGCCGGCGGCGGGTGCCGGGGTCCGGGATCAGGCCGGGTGCCCGGACGATAAACGGGAGTTGGGCCGATTCCTCGTAGGGCTCGCGGATGCCATGGCAGCCGTGGGTTCCCCATTGCATGCCGTTGTCTCCCAGGTAGATGACCACGGTGTTGTCGGCCAGGCCCTGGGCGTCGATTTCATCCAGGAGCCGGACAATGTCCCGGTCCATGGCAGTCAGCGTTTCGCAGTATTTGCGGTACTGGTCTTCATATGAGCCCATCATGATCCCCTGGAAGACGTTCCCGTTGGTTTTTCCGAACCACCAGGGGTCCACCTCACGGGGCATCTTCAGGTCAACATGGTCGTAGATCCCCCGTATGTCCCTGGGCGATTGATACGGCGGGTGGCCCGGGCGATGGGAGAGATAGACGCAGAAAGGGTTTTCGCTTCCATCATTTCCGGTGCGCCGTTCCCGAATGAAATCAATGGCCCAGTCGGTCACCTCTTCGGTGATGTACTCCCGCCGCGGCGGGGTCTCCTTACCGTTGACGATCATGGGGCAATTGAAATAGGCGCCCTGGCCCTCACGATAGGTGTAGGAGACGAACAGGTCGAGAAAAGGCATGGAAGGCAGACCCTTTCCCGGCATGTGCCATTTGCCGAGAAAGGCCGTGGCATACCCGCTGCCGGAAAGATATTCGAAAAAGGTTTTCATCTGCCCGGTCCAGGGGGTGTGGTTGTTTTTCACCCCGTGCCGGTGGGCATAGGCGCCGGTCAGGATACTGGCCCGCGACGGGCTGCAAAGGGAGGTGGTGTTGAAGGTGTTTTCAAAAATCACCCCTTCCCTGGCCAGGCGATCCATCCCCGGGGTCCGGATAAATGGATGACCGACACACCCCATGGTCCGGGCATTGTGGTTGTCACCGAGGATGAAGACGAAATTGGGCCGTTTTCCCGCACCGGCCAGGGCGGTGCGAACCGGGCCGGGCAGGGCCATGCCTGCCAGGCCCATGGCCGAAGCAGCCCCCATCCATTTGAGCAGGTCCCGCCGGGTCAGGGCTTCGGCGCCCGTTCGGGGTTTTGTTGATCGGGACATGGATAACCCTCCTTGTAACCCTTGGCGACGCATGCCTTGGGCTTCGATTCTCAAATACTGCAACGTATTTCCAGGCACGGGATTATTTTTCACCACCCGCTCGCTTCAGTCTTCGCCTTCGGCTTCGCCCGACAGGTCGCTCTCTTGAGACGCGGAGAACGCTGAGAGGGTCTTATATTTTATCCAATCGGGAAACGGCGATTGGATAAAAACCATTCACTAACGTCAGGAACCGGTCTGTGCCACGAAGTGGCTGAGCGCTTATTGGTTGCCGCCGTCTCCCGGCAATCAATAATTAAAAAAATTCCTCTGTGACCTCTGTGTGTGGTGATTCGAATAAAAAACGGTATGGCATTTATGCCAATGTTTACTCAGAGACCGGAACCGAACAATGCCCGGTATCCGGCCAGAAAGATCACATAGATGTTTTCCCCCTTGCCCCAGGCGTAGCAGGAGATGGCAAAAAAGAGACTGGCAAAGACCGTCAGCAATGATAAGGGATTGGCCACCCGGACGGCCACACCCCTTTTTTTCATCAAAAAGCGGCAGAAAATATCGGCCAGGCCGGCTTCGAGCACCATAAAGGAGACCAGCCAGATGTTGAGCGGATTGAGATACCAGTAAAGGCACTCAAGAAGGGTGTGGGATTCGGTCAGCCGGAAAACCTCCTTGGTGGCCCATGCCAGGGGGGTGACGGAGATGGCCAGTAGTCTTTCGGCCATGGTCGCGCCGCGCATGCAGGCCACGGCGTAGACAAAAAACGATCCGAAGGCCACGGACGCAAACCAGGTGGTCCCGGATACGGTGGCCAGCATCCGGTGAAAGGCTGCGCTGTCGAGTTGCCTGGAAAAATGGTAGACGGCCATGGAAACAGCCATGGTGAGAAACACCGCGGCAACAGGGGCAGTAAACCGTCTGTGAAAGGGCTGTGTTTCCATCTTTTTTCTCCGGTAGCAGATGGGCTGCCGGTATACGGCCGACAGTGGAACAAAAACCGCAAAAGGTCCAAAATACGAATTCAGTATAGTCCAAACGGCCGGACGATGGAAGCATTATGCTGTGTCGATTTGTTATGATTTTGTGCTAAATGCATCGTAAATGACCCGTCCGGCGCAAATGGTTTGTTGGACCTGTATATCCTTAATCGATTCCGGGGGCACGGAGGCCGGATGGTTGTCCAAAATAACCAGGTCCGCCCGCTTCCCCGGGGTGATACTCCCGGTTACGTTTTCTTCGAACTGGGCGTAGGCAGCATTGATGGTAAACATGCCAATGGCTTCGTCGGCGGTAATGGCCTGCTGGGGTTCAAACCCTTCCCGTGTCACGCAACACTGGATGGCGTGGAGCACATTCAGGCTTTCCACGGGGGCATCGGAAGCACCGGCCAGCCTGACCCCGGCATCGAGCATGGATCGAAAGGGGTAGACCCATTTGGCGCGATCCGGGCCGAGTCGCTGGTGAAGCCAGCCTTTTTCGGAATGGATGAAAATCGGCTGGGTGGAGACCACCAGATCAAGACGCACGATGTCGGCGATGAGCCGATCGTCAAGCAATGAGGCATGTTCCAGACGGTGTCGATGATTTGGCCTGGGAAATTCACGGAGCAGACGGTCATAGAGTTCGATGCATACCTGTGTGCCGGCATCGCCGATGGAATGGATGGCGATCTGCAGGCCGGCATTGTGGGCGTCGACCATGCGGCGATACATCTCTTCCGGTTTGTGGATGAGAAAACCGGTCTTGTCCGGGCCATCCGAAAAGGGCAACCGCAGATAGGCCGTAGAAGAGGCAAAAGTCCCGTCCGCCCAGAGTTTATAGCCGTTCACGCGGCGCCCGCGTCCAGGTTCCGAACGATGGAGCACCGAATGCTGCGCGGCCTTGATCTTGTTGATATCAGCTCCGGCCAGAATTGTGTATAGACTGATGGGAATGGCGTCGCTCACCAGTTCCATGAGGGGCACATCGAAGACACCTTTACTTCCAGAGATTCCTTCTTCATCGGTTTGAAGAATCATGCCCACGGAGGTGATGCCGTTTGCCGCCAGCCGGGCAAACACCGATGCCGCCGCGTCGACAATGGTCTGGATGTCGGGAAAGGGCATGGCATCGATGAGGATTTGGGCCGCCGTTTCACGAAATACGCCCGAAGGAGACCCGTCCGGCTCGCGGTCGATCCTTCCCCCGGACGGATCCGGCGTGGCGCCGGATACCCCGGCAGCTCGGATGGCTTCGCTGTTGGCCATCACCGTATGCCCGTCTCTTTTCATCAAAACGACGGGCCGGTTCGCACAGGCCTTGTCAAGATCATGCCGGTCCGGCAATCGGGGGGGCACGAGGCTCTGATCTTCGAACTGAAGCCCCATGACCCAGTTGGATGACGGGTCTTTTTCAGCCATCTCCCGGATGCGGCGCCGAAGATCTTCCATGGATGCAACGCCGGTCAAATCCGCACCGAGTTCATAGATAATCATGGCCGGCGGATGAAGGTGGGTGTCGATAAAACCCGGGAGCAGGACCGCGCCGGTCAGGTCCACCGAATCAAAATCCTGGCTCAACGAAGAACGGCATTGTTGTTCGGATCCCACGGCGACAATGATGCCATCCCTTACGGCGACGGCATTGGCTTCCGGCCGCTTGGTGTCGGCCGTGTGAATCCTTCCCCCATGGTATAGCGTCTCCCGATGACCCATGGTCCTACCCCCTTTGACGAGTAACGGAAAAGAACGATTACAATCCCGACAACCAAGCTATTGGCTATTGCCATTCCACGAATCGGTTTGCAGTGGATGGCCGCCCATAGGTGTTTCCAATTTATAAATGTGAATTTTTGTCCAAGGTCAAGGAAACCGGTGCCATTGCGCGGAGGCGTAGCGAGCTACGCCGCACAAGCAATGGCGCCGATTGACGCCGAGATTGGGCAAAAAGGCCATTTATGTATGGAAACGAGGTTAATCGATAGCAAGCGTCGTTCCAATGGCCACGGCCAGGTAGGCGACAATCACGAGCACCTGAGCAGGGCTGCTCCCCCATCGGGTCAAGGAAAACTCGGGCTGCAAAATGGCACCGTGCTTTTTGCTTCCTCGAAACGCCGGGATCACCATGATGGATATGAGGATCGCCAGCATTCCGCCGGCAATTCTCATGAATCCAAGAAAATTGGTGAATCCGGACAAGGCGATCATCAGCGTCGGGAGGGTCGCGGCCAGCCAGGACGTGCGGTATTGCCAACCCAGGCGTTCTTCCAAGATGACGGCCAGCGCATAGGACGTACTCCAGTAGCTGGTGAGTACGGCCAGCAGCACAAAGCCGGACCCCAAAATCGTTGCCCAAGTTCCCACGGCGTTTCCCCAACCGATGATGGCCAGTTCGGTGACTTCTTCGGACACGAGAATGGCCATCAGCGTAATGACCAGGATCAGCACCAGGTTAATGCCCAGACCCATGACGACGGACCAGGGGATCAGTTTTCGGTTGTGTGCAAGCCCCTTTGCCGCCTGGGGAATTGAAAAAAAACAGGCGAAGGAAAACATCACCATGCCATACATGGCCAGAGCGGGGCGAACGGACCACGACACCCATGAAACCGTATTGAGCGGTTTGCCCAAAGAGGCGACGGTCAGGATGAGTACGATGGCGGCGATTCCCAAGATAGCGAGTTTTTCACTGACGCCGAGCACCTTGAGACCAAAAAATATCGGCCCGGCCGCACAGGCATACCCGATCAGCTCAGCAGACCACAGGGGGAGTCCCGTCAGGTTGACAACAAGATCTCCGATACCGACGATGAAGGCGGAAAGAAGCGCATAGAAATTGACCAGCACCAGGATGAAAAAAAGCCATGTGAGGAGCTGGCCGGCCTTTCCTCCAAAGAGAAATTTTTTAAATATCTCCACAAGCTGTTTGCCGTCTTCATCCCGCATGACCATCTCCGTGATCATGAGATGAAGCAACAGGCTCAGCCCGTAGGCCAAAAACAGGATTGTAAGGATCGGAATCACGCCGTTTCTGGCTGCAAGATACGGAACGGCCATGATGCCGCCCCCGATCCCGAGACCTGCAACGATCGAAGAGGCTTCAAAGAGGCTGAGCTGTTTGGTTTCCATGAATCAATGCTCCCTATTCAATGACAACGGTCGGCCCCGTGGCGTAGGTGTCCAGGGCAGCCTCATCGAGTTCCACCCCCCAGCCCGGCCCGGTGGGAACCGTGGCCGTGCCATTGTCGTAGTTGATGGGATCGACAATCAGGTCATCGGACATCATGAGATGTCCGAAAAGTTCCATATCATGCCCCAGAGAGTGGTATCGGGCGGCAGCCACATGGATCTGCATGGCCGACGAAATCCCCAGGGGTTGATTGTGAAGGACGGCGCCCATCCCTTCCATTTCGGCATAGGTGACCGCACGAAGACAATTGGTGACCCCTCCCGGCCTTTCGCCGTTGAGGCCGATGGCATGGATTCCCCCCAGTTTCACAAGGGTGACGATATCCTGGAGAGAAAAACAACCCTCGTGGGCCATGACCGGGATGGCAACGTGTTGTTGCACATGGACCATCCCCGGATAATTGGAAGCAGCCACCGGTTGTTCGGCAAAATCGATACCGAACGGTTCAATGGCGCGGATGGCACGGACCGCCTCGTCCGGGTTATAGGCCTGGTTGTAATCCACGCGGAGGCGCACATCCTCGCCGAGTTCTTCCCTGACCCGGCCGACGATGTCCATATCGTTGCGGATGTTTTTGCCGAGCTTCAAACGGAACGTACGGATACCCTGATCATGGAAAAGGCGGCAAAGCATGATCATGGTCTCCATGTCCACAAGGGGTATCAGCGCGCACAACGGAATTTCATCCATACAGCATCCGCCCATGAAGTCATGGGCCGGTCGTCCGGTGATACGCCCCATGAGATCGTAACAGGCCATGTCGATCAGGCCTTTGGCGACATCGCTTCGATTGACATTGACCTCCATTCGATGACGGATCTTTTCCACATTAAAGGGGCTTTCACCGATCACATAACGGCTCAGGGCGTGTTTGACGGCATCGACAATCTGGGCCGGCGACACCCCTGTCTCCGGAAGCCAGACAAACGCCTCACCGAGCCCGCAGCTACCGTCGCGGGTCGTCAGTCGGCAAATGACGAATTCTCCTCCGTCCCACGGTTCTTCGGACGGAATGGACATGCCCAGGCTGCTGTCACTTTTTTCCATGACGTCCCGCGCACCTTCGGCAAACGGGACCATGAGGGATGTCAGTTCAATGCGAACAATGCGAAGATCGTCTCCTTTGGGCGCGTTTTGTGACCGGGCCATATCATTTTCCTTTTTGAAGGGTTGCTCATCATTACAGTGCCGTATGATTTCATTAACCGCTTTCTGACGATGTGCACTTAGCGATTTACGAAAAAAATGGGTGAAAAACCGTCGGCAGGTCAAGGAAATCCATTGATGCCGCCTCCCCGGACAGGTCCACAGAGTTAAATGTATGCCAGTACAATACAGTCTCCGCCGATGCCGGCCGGGCACGGACAAAATCGAGTAAGGCCGCGCAGGCCTTGGCCGTATACACCGGTTCCAGCTGAATCGCTTCTTTTCCCCAAAAGAGCTTCATGGCGCGGCTGCCGGCCGGTGTCGGGAAACCGTATCCGTCTCCGCAGTAGTCATCGAGCACAACCGGTGTGGGGATACGGATATCTGGGATTTGCCTGGAACGGCTTTTCAAAAACGCGTGGGTTCTTTTCATGGCTTTTTCAACGGTGCCCGGCGTGTTCAGCGCCATGCCGAAGAGATGGGAAGCTCCGGTACGGACACCGATCACGGTGGTCTCCAGGCCGGCAAGAAGAAGCCCCAGGCTCAATCCGGCCAAACCGCCGTTGGAGGCCGTCGGATAGAAAATGAACCGGGGCGTCGGCATCAGGCCCCGGTGGATCTGATCGTTCAGTTCAAGGGCGGCGCTGACCGCCCCCAGTATACCGAGCAGCGAAGAGCCCCCGGAAGGAATGAAATACCCCCCCGGACAGGTCCATTTTTTGATCAGATAATAATCGACTGCCGCCATGGGGATATTTTTAAAAAAGGTCAGTTCCGCATTGTTTCGATAAAGGAGAAGTAAATTGTCTTGTACCAGTCGGGTCAGGGGCTGGGCGAAAAGGGAAAGCGCGCAGGAAAGACCGAGCCGGCGGCAGAAAATGGCCGTTGCCAGGCAGTGGTTGCTGCCGATGCCACCCAAGGTCACGACCTTTTTCTTTCCCCTTTTAAGGGCGTCACCGAGGACAAACTCAAGCCGCTGTACTTTGTTGCCGCCATAGACGGAAGATATGCGATCAT
Source organism: Desulfobacterales bacterium (assembly GCA_016342285.1). Classification (GTDB taxonomy): domain Bacteria; phylum Desulfobacterota; class Desulfobacteria; order Desulfobacterales; family JAEINQ01; genus JAEINQ01. Next base: position 176,696 of record JAEINQ010000002.1, on the reverse strand, counting down.
TTCGTTTGATCCAAAGATTGTCGTGCCCCAGGTGGGCGAGTCGGTGGACGGGCGCCTCGGTGGTTTCCAGATCAACCCACGGAATGGTCTCCCGCAGGTCGGGGAAATATTCAAAAAGCGTGGGCCCTTTTGTTTTCATCACCCCTGCCTTCACAATTCCGGTTCAAGGTTCCTATCCATCAAACGAATTGTGGCCGTTTCAGGCCTGTAGGTGGCAAGGCTCACCATCACCATCAGGATCAAGCTGATGACCATGGCGGCAATGATCGGCTCGATCCATATGGGCAGAATATGGGCTTCTTTCATGCCGTAAAGGCTGACTACCGTGATAAACGCCCCGGCAGAAGATACAATGGCGCCTTGTTTGGTCGCTTTCGTCCAGAAAAGTGCGGCCATGACGGGAACAAATCCACCCGATACAAAGATGGCAAATGCCAGCAGCATCAAGTCGAAAAGACCGGTCATCATCAGGGCGAACACAAGACCGAAAACACCGATGACCAGAATGAACATGCGGGCGATAAAAAGCTCGGATTGATCCGATATGTTCGGCCGGAAAGGCCGGACGATATCCCGACTGAAGGTTGAACCGGCGATGAGAAGGACCGTGTCGGCGGTGGACATCATCACCGCCATCATGGCCGCCAGGCAGAGCCCTCTTAACCCCACAGGCATGTAATGAAGAATCAGCCCGGGGATGGCGTTGTCTCCGCCGGTGGGCATATTCGGCAGGCCGGGAAGAATATGGCTGGCGGCAATGCCTAAAAAGACGACATTCAAGCTCCAGAATATATATACCCCGCCAGTGACGAACATCCCCTTCTTGATGGACCCGGCACTGTCCGCCGCCGCTGCCCGCTGCCACAGTGACGGATCGATCAGGCAAAACGGCAGATCGATCAACACCATGGATACGATATACGCCGGGGTAAGGCCGCCCCAAAAATTCCCCGGCGGCGGCTTGAGATAAGAGGCCGCTGCCATCCCCCCAACGTCGTAAACGACAAATACCGGCAACAGGATACCGATGGCCGCAATCATGATGACCATCTGGATCACATCTGTATAGGCGACGGCAAGAAGACCGCCCATCATGGTATACAAAACCATGATCACACCGGCAAAGACGATGGCTTCGGTGTAGGTGATGCCATATGAGCCCATGATCGACGTGATGGCCAGGCCCACCGCGATCAGTTGGGTGCCGAACAATGCCGTCACCGAAAAAACAAGAATCACGGCAAATGTCATCCGGACGCCGTTGCCGTATCGCAAAAACAGGGCATCGGGAATATTCCAGACCTTTATCCGGCGGAGAACGGGCGACATGAACCCGAACAGAATCAGCCCTACCGCATAAGCCATGGTTGCAAAGAAAAGACCGATACCGATTTCATACGCCTTGCCGGCCTTGCCCATGGTGGAGGCCGCGCCGATGGAGGTCCCGATCAACGTTCCCAAAAGCACCGGAAAACTGATGCGTCCGCCTGCAATGATATAGTCCTTTGAATCGTTGATCCGCCTGCTGGACCAATAACCGACACCGAGCAAAACCAGGAGATAAACCAGAATCACGGCAACATCGGGGTTGAAAGTCATCGGTGATTTCTCCCTAAATTGAGATCAACTCAGGTTCTACTTTCTTTCGTATTTTTAATGTTGGGGGTATCCGTTTCGCCGTTGTTTAAAAGATCCCTTATGGAATTTTCAAAATATGCCGCTGTTTCTTCGATCTTGTCGTCATCCACCAGCATGGTTCGGTAGAAATTGATCCCCTCGATCACCGTGATCATGATATCGGCTGTTTTCACCGGGTCGGTCACCTTGACGATACCGGCGTTGATGAATGATTCAATTTCCTTGGAAAGCTGCGCCCTGAAACGATCAAACATATGTTTAAAGCGGGATCGAATGCGGTTGTTCCTGAAACTCATGACGTAGCAGGCGTAAAACACGCTGTCGTTTTCCCTCAGCATCGGATCGACCTTGAAAATCGTGTCCATGATAAATTCCAGCCGGGCCTCGGGCGCTTCGTATTTAGCGAGCTTTTGAAGGTAGAGATTCCCGTATATGTCCACCAGCCGGTCAACCATGGCGATGATCATTTCTTCTTTTGATTTAAAATAATGAATCAGCAGGCCGGAATTGACCCCCATGCTTTTGGCCACTTTGGCCAGGGTCGTGCCCTCAATCCCCTCTGTGGCCATCACCCGTTGCAGATGATCGAGTATCTCAGGCTTCCTGATGTCGGACTTATCTTTTCGTCCCATCATATATCCTTTTATAATAGACTCTTAAAAATTGTTTAACCACTTGCTAATATATATAGGGGGGCCATGTCAATAAAAATTCCGGCCCGGGCGGTCATCAAAAGAAACGGTGACGGATAGAGGACATCCCGTTTATTTCTCATTATTATTGACAAGCCATCATGTTAGATGCACACTGCTGGTGTACACTTAACGCCGGGGTGAGTCATGCTGGAAATCAACGTAAAAGAGGCCCGGAGCCGATTTAGCGACCTGCTTAATCGCGTGGAACGCGGTGAAGAGGTGGTCATCACGCGTCGGGGGAAAAAAATTGCGCGCCTCATTCCCACGGAAAGCCACGGCAATCTGCCTTCGCTGAAAAACTTTCGTGCCGGAATCAAGGTGTCCGGGCAGCCCGTCAGTCAAACCGTGGTGGATCAAAGAGACGAGGAACGATATTGATCGCCTATATCGATACCAGTACGCTTGTGGCCTATTACTGCCCCGAGCCCATGAGTGAAAAGGTAGAAGCGTTCCTGGCCAAAGCGGAGCGGCCGGTGGTCAGCCATTTGACCGAAGTGGAAATGGTCTCCGCCTTGTCGAGAAAGATAAGGGAAAAAAATTTATCGCGACAGGACGGAAATAAGATCACCGCGCTATTTCAATCCCACCTGACACAAAATGTATTCAGGAAGATACCGGTGGAGGCAAAACACTTTATGATGGCAAAAAACTGGATTTCTCAATTCAACACCCCCCTCAGAACCCTGGACGCACTTCATCTGGCCGTGGCCGCGGCAGCCGGCCTGCCGCTTTTCACGGCAGACACCCGTCTGGAAAAAACGGCCGGTCTGTTGGGCATCAAGGCTTTTGGGCCTTAATCTTCCGGAAAGTTCTTACCGCATGAAACTCGACGCGTTTTTATCCAACTACCACTTCAGCGAAACCCATGAGATCCGCATTGCCGCCCCGCCTCAGGCGGTATGGAATGCCGCCATGGGGGCAGACCTGAACGAATCGGTATTCGTAAAACTCCTCATGTCCCTGCGGTTTTTGCCGGCACGCCTGACCGGGAAAAAACCGCCCGAGGGCCAAGGGGTCGCCCTGACCTTTGACGACTTTGCCGCCGCCGGGTTCATCAAACTCGATGAGGAGTATCCCAAAGAGTTTCTGTTGGGGCTGGCCGGCAGGTTCTGGAAGATCTCCGGCGAACTGCTCGACCTGACGCCGGCAGAATTTCTCGCTTTTGAAATACCCGGCTATGCCAAAGCCGGGTGGAATCTGACCTTTGCGGAAATCGCACCGGGGGTGACGCGGCTTTCAACCGAAACGCGGATTCGGTGCATGGGGGCCGAGGCCCGGCGTAAGTTTTTCCCCTACTGGATGTTGATCCGGCCGTTTTCCGGGTTGATCCGCATGGAGATGCTGCGGATTATCAAGAAGCAGGCTGAGAATGCAATTTGACAGGGATACACAGGATAATCTTATTCGCGCCACACTTCCCTTGAACCCCATACACCGAAAATCGCTCTCAGGTCCTGGTAATACGGAGATTGCCGTATATCACGAAAAACCACTTATGAATGAAGAGCAATAAGGAGGTTCTATGACCGAAAGCCAACTCATCCCAGACCTTCGAATACGTCTCTATACCAGTATGGTCCTGGCACGCACCTTCGAGGAAACGATCGTGGCCCTCTGCAAGGAGCCCGGCCGGATGCCGGGCATGCAGATTCTGGCCAATGGCCAGGAGGCCATTGCCGCGGGCATGGTTGCGGCCCTGGATCCCGAGGACGTCATCGTCAGCAATCACCGTAGCCACGGCCATCTGCTGGCCAGGGGCGCGGACCCCAACGCCTTAATGGCAGAGATCATGGCCAAAGAAAGCGGCGTCAACGGCGGCAAGGCCGGCACCTTGCATCTGGCCGTACCGGAAGTCAACGTGCTGATGACCTCCACGGTCGTCGGTGCCGGACCGCCCCTGGCCGCGGGTGCGGCCTTTGCCCAACAGTACACGGGTGGCCCAGGCATCACCGTGGTTTTTTTCGGTGATGGCGCAGCGGCCGAGGGAAGCGTTCACGAAGCCATGAACCTGGCCGGCGTCTGGAAGCTGCCGCTTTTGTTCGTCTGCGAAAACAACTGCTGGGCCGGCGCACAGCGGCCTGAAGAGCATTGCGCGACCCGGCATATTTTCCAGCGTGCCAGCGGATACGATATGCCCGGCCGGAGCGTGGACGGAAACGACGTGGAGGCCGTTTACACCCTCGGCGCCGAACTGGTCGATTACTGCCGTTCGGGCAAGGGACCAGCCTTTATGGAAGCCCTGACCTACCGCATGCGTGGCCATGGTGAACAGGACCCCCAGCATTATGTCGACCCCAAGGAGTTGGAAAGCTGGGCGGCCAGGTGTCCGGTCCGGCGCTATCGCCAGCGCCTCCTTGACGATGGCGTGCTCAGCGAAGCACAGATCCGGGCCATCGACCAGGATGCCGAGGCGCGTGTGGCGGCAGCCGTGGCCTTTGGTGACGCCAGCCCCTATCCCGGACCCGGGACCGCCCTGACCGATGTGTTCGTCCAACCGCCCAGCGCCTGAAAGGAGTCGTGCCATGAGTCAAAAAACATTCGGGCAAGCCGTAAACGATGCCCTCACCATTGCATTGGAAATCGATGAGAATGTCTTTATCGCCGGCGAAGGGGTGGGGGTTTCCATCCACCAGGATCCCAACCGGGCCACCCATGGTCTGTTGGAAAAATTTGGTCCAAGGCGGGTAAAAGACACGCCGGTCAGCGAAGCGGCCATCGCCGGGCTGGCTGTGGGCGCCTCCTGCATGGGCCTGCGGCCGGTCGTGGAAATTATGTTTTTTCCGTTCATCACCCTGGCCAGCGACATGCTGGTCAACCATGCCGGAAAGCTGCGCTACATGAGTGGCGGCAAATCCAGCTTTCCCCTGACCGTTCGGGTCAGGGCCGGCGTCGGCTTTGGTGCCGGCAGCCAGCACTCCCACAACCTGGAATCCTGGATAGCGCACAGCCCGGGCCTGAAAATCGTCTGGCCGGCCACGCCGGAAGATGCCAAGGGGTTGCTGCTGAGCGCCATCTTTGACCCCGACCCGGTCATGGTGGTCGAAGACCTGATGCTCGGCCGGATGACCGGTGACGTGCCGGATGGCGACGTTCGCACCCCCCTGGGCAAAGCCCGCATGGTATCAAAGGGGACCGATTGCACCATCGTGGCCTATGGCGCGGCCCTGTACACCGCCTTGAAGGCGCTTGAACCCTTGGGCGAGCAGGGAATCTCCTGCGAGGTAATTGATCTGCGGTCCCTGGTCCCCCTGGACAAGGCCTGTATCCTCGACTCGGTTCGTAAGACCGGCCGGCTGGTCGTGGTACACGAAGCCAACCGCTTCTGCGGCTTCGGTGCGGAACTGGCCGCCATGGTGGCCGAAGAGGCATTCGACGCCCTGAAAGGCCCGGTCAAGCGGGTCGGCGCGCCCCAGATTCCGGTGCCCGCAGCACCCACCCATGAAAAGATTTTCAAGCCCGGCCCCGAAGAGGTGGTCCGGGCGGTTCAAGAGGCCATGGGAAAGTAATGTTTTTTCCCCATGAAGCACTTAGCGCGGCCGTGCCGCAATCAAAAATTATTTGATCACAGAGCCGAAAAGATCGCAACGTTTTTGACAGGATGAACGGGATATCCAAGGTTTATTTGTTCAGCCGATCACCAAGGAAGCTCAAAGCTGATAGTCTATGGAAACTGGGTTTTGCTATGAGCAATCGGCTTTCAGCGAAGAGCTAAACCGGTTTCGGTTTGAATATCACTCGTCCTCCGGAAAGGCACTGTAGTATTCATCAGAAAGCATATCGTGGTAACCCCATCCGATATCAGAAGCTGAGGTCATAATTTTTTCCAACCGATCCTTGTAGACGCTTTGTTCGTCTTTCGGAAGGCTGAGGATCTTTTGAATGGATCGCCGATACATCCGAATGAGGGCATCATAGAACCCTTCATCCATGTCGCCGCAATTCACCGTAAAATTGTTGCCGCATTCCACAAAAAAGACCATGAGGTCGATCTCGCCAAGAGAATCACCAATGGCCTTTGAATAACTAGTAATTGCCTTTTTTGCTTTGGAGATTTGAACCGGTTTGTCCTCGTACATGTCGGGATACATGGATGCCTCAATCGTCTTCTTATATGGCGCCATTGGGTCATCACCAACCGCAAACCGAGCATGGATAAAGGCCTTATTTTCTTTCGAGAACCGATAGAGATCCGCGACCAGTTTGAGCAACTCTTTTTGATTGAGGCCCGTCACCACTGATTTCACATCTGACCAGGTTGGATTACCGGTTTTCCTCTTCGACATGATACGATGTCCTTTCTTTGTCCCCGATTGTTTGCCGCTCGGAACAACGGACAGCGCATAGCGCTGGATACATATGCGGAGGAAAGGTCCGCAGACGACGACATGGGCATCAAGTCTATGGTTTGATACCCAGGCGGATCATTTTTCGGCGGAGCGTATTTTTATAGATGCCGAGTTCCATGGCGGTTGTAACTTTTCTCCAATTATTGCGTTCAAGGGCCTGCTGGATGGCACGTTTTTCTATTTCCTGAAGGGTCAGTCCAGGTGAGATCGTGGCGATGGCCGAGGGAGGCAACACCCGATCCGGCAGGCACCTCATGCGAATGATATCGTTTTCACAAAGAACAAAGGCGCGTTCAATGGCATTTTCAAGTTCACGGACGTTCCCCGGCCAATCGTATAGCAGCAGGGATGCCATCGTCTTCTGAGAAACCCCGATGATATGCCTCCCCGTCAGGCGGTTGAAGCGGTCGATAAAATAGTTTACCAGCAGGGGGATATCTTCTTTTCGTTCAGCAAGTGGCGGCAGGGTAATCTCGACGACATTAATTCGGTAGAACAGATCCTCTCGAAACTTACCTTCTTTGACCCTTTTCTCAATGTTCCGATGGGTCGCCGTGACAATCCTGGCATTGGTGGCGACAGGCTTGGTGGCACCAAGGGGTTCGTATTGCCTTTGTTCCAGAACCCGCAAAAGTCTCATCTGCATGGCCGGTGATACATCCCCCATTTCATCGAGAAAGAGCGTGCCGTTCTGGGCCTGGGCAAAACGGCCGGGTTTGTCTTTCTTGGCATCCGTAAAAGCCCCTGCTTTGTAACCGAAAAGCTCCGACTCGCAGAGGCTATCGGGAAGCGCCCCGCAGTTGACGGCAATAAAGGGGCCCTTTTTTTGGGGACTGTTGTTGTGAATGGCACGGGCCAAAATTTCCTTTCCCGTACCGCTATCCCCTCTCAACAACACGGTGCTGTGACTATGGGCAACCTGCGGCAGAATGGAAAAAATGCGGTGCATTTTTGCATTTTTACTGATGATATCCTCGTAAGAATGCTGCCTTAGTAATTCTTTTCTCAGTTTGCTTACATCCGTCAGATCCCTGAAGGTGACAACACCGCCCACAACCTTTTTCCCGGAATCCTTCAAAAGGGTGGTGGTCACGCTGATGGGGATACGTTTTTGATCCGCCCGTATAATATAGACCGGCTTGTTGACGACTGGCCGGTTGGATCCCAAGGTCTCCCTGACCACACATTGGTTTTTACACACATTGCTGCGGAATACCTTGGAACAGGATTGCCCGATGGCGTCTTTACGGGGAATGCCGGTAATCTTTTCCGCCGCACGATTAAAGTAGATAATCCGCCAGTCCAGATTCACCGAGTAGACACCCTCCGTGATACTGTCCAGAATAGTTTGGTATCTTTCCACGAGAGATTCTGCAGATGGTTTCATGCAATCACAGACTCCTGTCCCGGGATAACGCGGCTTTGTCTTTTTCTGCGCTTCCCCGATAACGTGAAACAATTGCCCGGCGCCAACTGTTTTGCCTGTTTGTCTGCCAACGGTTGACACCGGTACCGGCTAGAATTCCGATGTGACTTAAGATGTATTTTGTTCTTCAGTATTCTAAAAAAGATGCATATTGTTTTTTTTGTTTACCCCATCTTAAACGGAAAGGCAAGCTGATCGTTGAAAATAATAATTAATTTCAAATAGATAAAAAGTGACCTCTTAAAAAGCCTGGCAACGGCACAATTGTTGCTGTTTTTAACCAAAAGGCATCAATAAATTTCTTTCGCCCAAGTTTTTTTTGAGCTTCCATTTCATAACGCGTTTAAAACGTACCTAATTATTTTTATTCAGAATTTAATAGCAGTCGCCAGTCAGTTCCTGTTCACGGGTGTAGTGAGATACCGAATTGTCCCGAAGAGGTTGAGGGCATAGCGTGATTTTTTAAACAGTGGTGTCTCCCCTGCGAAACCGGAAGTATACCGAGGTTGATTATCCACACAGCGGTCTGAGGGAGGAACCGACATGAAGAACGCGCACAGGGTCATCATATGGGTCGTTTTTTTAATATTGGTTCAATTGGGGGCGGTGTCTCCGACGATTCATGCCGACGAAACCCTAAGATACAGCTGCTCGGCGCAAGTCTCGGAGGCATTTGAAACCGAACGTCTGGAAGCCTTCACCCGGGCGACCGGTATTCGTGTCGATCTGTTTATCGCCCCGTCCCCAACCTGCGTCAATCGACTGATGAACGGGGTCTGCGATATTGCCAGCACCACACGCAATCTTCACTTCAGTCATAAGGAAAGCGGATATGTCGAAACCCCTTTCTGCAGAGACGCGTTGGCCGTCATCGTGAACGTAGCGTCTGTAACCGAAAATGTAACCAAAAAGCAGCTTCGGGAAATATTCAGGCGAGATGTTACCAACTGGAATCAGCTTGGAGGACACGATCAACCCGTTGTGCTCACCGTGCCGGGAAAGAATACCGGTGCCTATAACAACTTTCACCGTCAAGTCATGCGGATGAAGACGATCGAATATGACTATACAACCTACCAATCGACCCAGATTATCGAACTGGTCAAGCAAATACCGGGAACGATTTCATTTATCGCCAGGGGCGCTGTTGTCGGTCGTGAAGGAATCAAGATGATTAATGTTGACGGCATCCCGCCGACACACAAGGACTATCCCCTGTCTCAAATATTTTCCTTCGTCACCCGTGGAAATCCGACCGGTTCTGTCAAGGTCTTTGTAGATTTTGCCCTTTCCGAGGTCGGCAAAACAATCATGAAGAGAAGGGGCATGGTACCGATCCAATGATGTCATCCGTAAGGAGCAAACAATGGAAAGAAAACGCTTTCAATGTTTCACCCTTTTGATTCTTGCTGCTGGAATTGGTATCTTACTGCTCCAAATCAGCACACCGGCCTTTTGCGCCGAAAAAGAAAACCACTGTTTTACCTGTCATACCAATGCACGTAAGCTGATCGAAATCACCCGAAAAATTGCCGTTGACAACAAAGACAAACCCGGTGCCTCCATCGAAACCGTAGGGGAGGGCTGAGGCGGTGCGGTGGAGCCGTTGGCTCCGCATGAAAAAATATTTGTCGACAGTGAAATCGCCGAAGATGAAAATCACGGTCAACTCGGTTGCGAAGAGTGCCACGGCGGCGACCCTGGCGAAGCGGACTGGAAGAAAGCACATGCCGGTGTGGTCAAGGACCCGTCCTATCCGGACCCCTCGGACACGTGCGGTATGTGTCACGAAGAGATCGCCGAGCATTACTCGACGAGCCTGCACGTCAGTCTGGCACCCTTTAAAAAAATGATCGACACCCGTGCCGGTACAGAAAAAGAGGTTTTTGCAAAGGTGAATACCGGCAGGGAGGCTCACTGCACATCTTGTCACAGCAGCTGCGGCCAGTGCCATATCAGCCGGCCCGAGTCGGTTGAGGGCGGACTTCTGGAGGGACATCGGTTTATGAAAAGGCCCCCCACACAGCAAGTGTGTACGGCGTGTCACGGTAGCCGTATTGAAAAAGAGTATTTCGGCAAAAACAAGGGGCTCAAGCCTGACGCTCATAAAGAGAAGTATTTTAAATGCAGCAAATGCCACAAGGCGGGCGAAATGCACGGAGACGGAAAGACATATGTAAATCGCTACGAAGTGGAAAACGGACCCAAATGCTCAGACTGCCATGAGAAGATCTATGAAATGAAATCGGAAAATGCAAAAAACCACTGGATTCATAAAGACCGGGTGAGCTGTCAGGTGTGTCATTCCCAGCCCTACAAAAATTGCTATGCCTGCCATTTCGGCAAGGATAAGAGCGGATTCAAATATTTCAAAACCAAAGGGTCTCCGATGAACTTCAAGATCGGACTTAATCCATTGCGATCTGACAGAAGGCCGGAAATGTATGTGCCGGTCCGCCATGTACCCGTGGACCCGAACTCCTTTAACTTTTACGTCAAGGACGGGCTTACCAATTTTGACCGGCTTCCGACCTGGAAACTGGCAACACCACACAACCTCAGGCGGCAGACACCGCAGAATAGGAGCTGCAATAACTGCCATGGAAAATCAGGGCTGTTTCTAAATGCTAAAGATGTGGAAGCCAGGTATTTGAATGCCAACAAAACCGTTATTGTGCCATCGGACCGGATACCAACAAAACGACGGGAAGATTAAACGGGTGGCCATTGGGAACAAGAGGTGGAGATGCGGCGATCTGTGCTTGCGGGTGAAGGCTTCGGACTTGCCGCATGGAGTGGGATGTGCTGTTAACGCCAAACGATAGAGGAGGTAGGTCAATGAAACGTATTTTGCATGTGCTTACAACCGTCTTTATGGCACTTTTGCTGACAATTCCTGTGGCTCTGGCCGCGGATATGACAGCCAAAGAGATTGTCAGTGAAGCCAAAAAGCAGATCTGTGAAGTATCCGTCTCGGAGGCCAAAGAAATTTTTGACAAAGAGGGGTCTGTCTTCCTGGATTGCCGTACGAGCAAGGAATATAAAATGGGCCATGTCCCCGGGTCGATCAATATTCCACGAGGCTTGCTGGAATTCAAAATCGACAAACAAATTAACGACAAAGCAACACCGATTTTGATGTACTGCAAGACAGGTGGCCGCGGGTGCCTGGCCACCTGCACACTTTGCAAAATGGGATATAAAAACATCAAAAATGTCGATGGTGGTTGGCTGGCGTGGGAAAAGGCGGGGTATCCCGTCGAGTAAAGAAAGCCGGCTTATAGAGCCGGATTGCCGCCATATATAGCGGCGATGGCGTTTCGGAACCCCGGCCGACCTACGCCGGGGTTTCTAATTGATTATATGCTCTTTCGAAATTTGTAACGCTCCGTTAGGTGGCATAAGCTCGCTGGCCCACTACAACCGCTGAATCGCCTCCCAAAGCTCAGGCTCGACCGGAATGCCTGTTTTCAGATTTTCCCTGCGGGTGGCGAACATGCCCTGGCCGGGATAGCGCACCTTCGGGGCTCCCTTGAGCGGTGGGGCGGATAGAAAATCGGCAATGATGGCATTCACCTTTCCGTCGACATTGGCGGTCTCCATCCGCGATACAAGGTCAATGGCCACAAATACCTGTGAGACGCCGGTTTCCTCCTCGCGCTGACTGATCTCCCGGGTTGAATCACCAGCGGCGATGAGGGAGGCCATCAAATCAAGAACGAGAACCAATCCGGAACCTTTCCAGTAACCGATCGGAAGGGCCCTGGAGGATTCCAGGATGGCATTGGGGTCGGTGGTGAGTTCACCGTTCTCATCATAACCGCCTGCCAGGGGAAGCTGTTCCCCGCGCCGCCGAAGGACTTCGAGCTTGCCGTTTGAAAATTGGCTCATGGCCATATCCAGAAGGACGGGGTCATCGCCACGGGGGATGCAGACAACCATGGGATTATTCCCGATCTTCCGCCCGGACGATCCCCATGGCGGCATGAGCGCAATGGTGTTGGTCCAGCAAATTCCGATGCATCCCGCCGCGGCAGCCTGCAAGCCGTAAGTCCCCCCCCGCATCCAGTGATTTGTGTTGCTCAGTCCGACACAACCGATGCCATGCCCACGTGACAGCTCGATGGCACGCATCATCGCCTTCTCGGCGTTGAGAAGGCCGACCCCTCTCATTCCATCCCACTGCTCTATGGCGCCAAGAGACCTCACAAGCTCGGGCTCGACCTGGGTGTTGACGAGGCCCGACTTGACTTCTGCGACAAAACGCGGGAATCGATTCAGTCCGTGTGAGGCGACGCCGTCACAGGTGTTCTCCGTGAAGATGTGAGCACATCTTTTCGCCTTAGAGTCTTCAAAGCCCAACGCCAGCAGGATTCGGGTAAGCTCCTGCCAGATCTCGTCAAAGCGTATTCGCTTCATAGATCGCATGCTGTTCTCCCCGCTATAGGGGACCTCTTAATTTTATGGGACAAACGTAAAAACTCCCTGGCGTCGTCTATCGGCGTCCGGTGAAGTGTCTCGATGCTCACTATGATTTTGCAAACTCCAGCAGGTGATTGAAGTTCCCATTATCTGCCTCTCGGTGAGAATATTCGTTGGTTTTGTCTTCGCTATCCAGGATAGCGCCTCAACGATGTTGTCTTGTTCCCATTATATAGAGCTCGCCCCACAGGGCAACCTTTTTGGCCAGGACAGGTCGGCCGGGCCAAAAAGTCCGCGGGTATCGGCGTGTGCCTGTCGCGACGAAGCTCGTAGAGTGTAGACTGGTCTGCGGTTAATAAACTGCCCTTGTCCTCTATTTCCTATTGAGAGAGTGGCGGCACACGGGGCACTTGCCGCCAGAGGGCAGGTCGGATTTTCTAAATTCCATCGTGCAGTTCTCGCAAGTGATAAACGGCGAGTTCTTAACCGGATATAGGTGTTGCTTCATTTTTCCAGAGACGGCGGCGCGCTCCTTGGCCTGTATCTTTTGAACCAGCTCCGGCCGGACTGCCGGATTAAGCGACCGTTTAACGGCGTTTAGAATATGATCAGCCATGATCCGTGTTAGGATAGGAACATAGGTAAATTGGTATTCGCCTCCCATGTCAATCCATTGAATACAGAGACGGTAGGTCTCCTGAATGGTTTTTTTCGGAAAGAGCAAAACCAGCGGTCCGAGAAGCAGACACCGGAAAATCGTGTAGTTTCTTTTGACCGAAGAATCGACTATAAGCGAGACATCGGTCACATCGTCGAGGGGGATACGGCCGAGCTCTTTTTCATCGTAGTATAGGATAAGGGATTTGTGGGTTGGCATACAGGCAATCATGCCGCTGGCCTGGACAGCATCCAGCCGATCTTGCAGAGTAGGGACCTCACCCATATGAATACCTTCAGTTACAATTTTCGTTTACAGGCTTATTGTACTGTCCTTTTGATACGAAAATTCTACGTTGAAATGTGAATTTGGGAATTTAGGATTTCTTTGCGTTCCTGGCGGTTGAGCCAAGGGGCGGTGAGATCGACAAAAATGTCCGCTCGTCGACCGCCAGGCTTCGGTGGAGAGCAAAGCGAGTCCAACTGAAAGCCCTGGTTCGGCTGCGTTTTACCATCCAAATTCTGAATATATCAAACCACAGCGTTTTCCCTGTTTATCCCCGGCCCGAAGACGGCGGCCAGAGACAAGAAAGCCTTGACGGAGTTGTCTATTCACAGATCGTCGTCTCCCAATCTGTGAAAACATCTAACCCCTCTGCGCTCTTCGAGTCTCGTGGGAGCATGAAAATCGGCGAACGTGCTTATAGAATAGGACCACTAAGGGGTCCTCAGGAGGCGAAAGCCCAGGTTGCGGTACCTGCGGACCGGGAGGAAGCGATCCCGGTTGGCTGAACGGCTGTTGCTGGCGTTATTGAGCCAGCTACCACCCCGACGGACCCGGCTCGATCCGTCCGAAGGTCCCGTAGGGTCGATAACAGAACCGGTCGGGTAATCACCGTACCAGTCGTGGCACCATTCATAAACATTGCCGTGCATGTCATAGAGGCCCCAGGCATTGGGCTTTTTCAGACCCGTCGGATGGGTGGCCTTGGCGGCATTTCCACAATACCATCCCATGGCGGCAAGGTTGGGATCGTGGCCGCATTTTTTCTCTGTTATTCCGCCATTGGCAAAGGCGGTTTCACCGCCCGCCCTGGCCGCATATTCCCATTCGGCTTCGGTGGGAAGGCGGTAATTATTCCCGCCTTCTCTCTGATTCAATTTCCCGATAAAATCCTGAATCGCTTCCCAGGATACATGTTCCACCGGGCAGTCATCCCCGCATTTCCTGAAATGAGACGGATTTGCGTCCATCACCGCCTTCCACTGCCCCTGGGTCACCTCGGTGACCTGAAGATAATACCCCCGGGACAGGGTCACCCGATGCTGTTTTTCGTCGCTGTCGCGGTACGGCTCGTGTAAAGGACTGCCCATGGTAAAGGTGCCCGGCGCGATGTAAACAAATGTCATCCCAAGCGAGTTGGTGAACAATTCCCTACCCACGGTCCCCGGACGGCGTCCCAGTCGTTTTTCCGCCACGGCCTCGTCATCGCCGACACCGCTGGCCAGGCTGACGTCAAAGCCACCAATCGATAAAACAAAAACAAGGGTAAAACCCCACCTCAAGCAACGGTTCATTCCAGGCACCTCCAGGATTCAAGCCATTTGTCGCGGGAAGATCGGTATTTCGGGCTGTCCGAGATCCTAAAACCTAAACTGAGCTCAACTTAGGTAAAAGCAGCGCCTGATCAAAGCCCGAACGGAGGATCCACCTATACTGGAAAACAGTTGGGTGTGCAAGATTGGGGGCAATTGAGGTTTTGGGAATAGGGATGGGGATGGGTGGCAACGTGCTGTATTTAGGGGTCTTCGGCGCCATTGTTGGTATCCCGGGCTCTATGTGGCTCTTTTTTGAACCGAAATCGTCACCGTGCTTGGCCCGGGCTGCCCACTGCAACGGGTGGTTCTGTCCAGGCCTATGCATTTGCTTTTGTGGCAATGATTGCAAACTCATTTGATTCTCGATCATATGGAGTCCCTGCGACATCGGCATGGCGTTCTTTAATGAGAAAACCAGCCTCAACAAATTCCTTTTCCAGGTCCTCAAGTGCAAAATGTTGTAGCCAGTTATACACCTGTCTCGTTCGATCAGACTCAACAATTGTGTATTTGTCTAGAACTACTTTCTCTTCATTGTATTTGAATGTATTAAGAAAACCATAATACTTGTTTGGTGACCAAAAACCGTTGAGCTGGTTCATTTCATATGCTGCGCCCTCTTCTCTTTGATCAAAAGCCGACAAGGAATATACGTCAAGAAGAACCGAACCTCTCGGTTTTAGCATTTTATGGAATTTGTTCAAAACCCCGTTTCTTTGTATTGGGCTGAGAGCGCAAAAATCACACATAATCATCATCACAAGGTCAAATCGTTCTTCTGTTTCAAATTCCAAATAATTCTGGTTCACATAACTGATGTTTAACTCCTCACGGATTGCAACTTCCTTTGCATATTTGATTGACCTTTTGGAAAAATCAATTCCCGTCACATTTACTCCCAGTTTCGCCAAACGTGTTGCGTATAATCCTGGACCACAGCCAAAATCAGCTATTGTGCTGTCCTTACCGATTTCGAATTTAGATACGATCCATTCCACCGACCGATTGATGAATTCTGCATTCCGTGAGGAAAGGTCAATGGCCTCATTAAGGTGGTAAGAAAGCATCTGCTTTGACGTATGCTCATCGGTCCACAGATCACTTGCGGTATAAAATTGAAACGGTTTTGGACGTTCGTTAATCCTCTCCAACTTTTCAAACATGCTTTTTCCTTTTCTTATTACACAGAACGTTTAAGATTGTATGCGGAGTCAGCACAAAAAAAGCTTATCTCACCGGCGGCAATGGAGCGAGACGGAAATGCCGGCCGAGTGCAGCGCCTTCGTTATGAGATTCATAACTTTACTCACGGTAGAGATCTTTCTTTGCAGTCTTTATAAATCGGCCAAAGCTTCTATCTTTTTTTCTTTTTTCAGCATAGGACCTCTGATTGAACTCAGACTCCTTGCTCAACTTGACAAAATTGTCATAGTGTTCAGGATCAATTTCATTGGCGTCAAGTGCCTTGATAACACTACAGCCTGGCTCATTTGTATGTGTGCAGTCTCTGAAACGGCACTGAGAAGCGAGCCTAAAGATATCTGAGAAGCTGGTCTCTATTCCACTCTCGGCATTAAGGATTCCAAATTCCCGCATCCCCGGGTTGTCTATGACCATGGCACCGTTCTCAAGAACGATAAGTTCCCTGCGAACCGTTGTGTGTCTACCTTCGCCCGTGCCGCTAACAACCTTGGTTTCAAGCACATCACGGCCCACAAGTCCGTTTATAATTGTGCTCTTTCCAACCCCTGATGAACCAACGAAACAATAAGTCTTGCCCGGCGACACAATACGTATCAGCTCGTCATGACCCTCTCTCGTGACATTACTCAGCGTTAATACCGGTGCAGTGATACCAGCGTCCTTAATCTGAGCAAGCTGTGAATCCAGCTCTTCAGCGGTGACCAAATCGGTTTTGGTTAGGAGAACATTTGGGGATGCCCCTCCCTCCGTCACCATGACCAAATATCGTTCCAAACGCTTAAGATTGAAGTCGTAATTGCACGACTGAACGATGATCACGAAATCCATATTTGCCGCAATCATCTGATACTCAACAGATTCTCCTGCTGTCTTTCGGCGCAGACTGGTTTTTCGCCCCAAGACGCCATGTATCAGCCCAAATTCATCATCGGGTGTCTTGTCTACGCACACCCAGTCGCCGACGCATGGATATTCCTCCGATACGTTTGAGCTAAACATATACTTTCCAGAAAGCTTGGCACGGAAGGCACCCATCTCGTTAAGGAGCAGTAGCTGCCCACGATCCACAGCCGCCACGCGTGCCGCTGTGCTCGTCAGATCGCAGCAAAGCCCAGCTTGTTCATCAAACCATCCATCCCAGCCTAATGCTTCACGATTTGAGATAAGTTTTCCCATGGTTCACTTCATTGCTTTCCAGAATATACTGAAATTGTCGTATCCGATTATTCAAATTCAATGATTGTCGAGTAAAGCCGGTAACGCCTAACAGCACCATTCATTTCAAACACTGAATACCAGATTCTGGCGCGCTGTTAAAGGGATACGAATAATCACCGGTATAACGGCTGGACGAACAGGTTCGCAGCGGTTTTTCCGCACATCCTTGTTCAGCCCATTTTTAGATCGGGTCGTGTCGACGATCGTCCGGAGTGAACTTATCAGAGAAAATTCTTTAGCGGCTTTCCGCATCGGCCTTGAGACCATGGCGGAGCACGTACAGGAGTGCCTCGGCACCGGTCGGGGGTTTTATCACGTTGTCCGCCCGCCGCTCTTTTTGCCCCCAATAGCACCCATTTAAGAGCGAAAATAGCCCTTGTTTTTCGCCTGAAGCCCTTATAACTATTCATCCAGCGTGGTCTGACCCCAGAAGAACTGGGCTGAAACGCTCAAGAAGTTCCAAGCCTTTCACGGTAGGCGTTTACAGGGTGCCGCAGATGAAAGGCGCCGGGCATGCGGGCGTACTAAATCGTACTTCAAATGCCCGGGAACAAAGTCACGCCTCGGCGTGATGCCCTGTGAACGCTTACGAAAATCTTATGTATCAGCCTCTCCTTGTGATAAGATTCGACCATCGGCAGCACATCCATCAACTCAGGGAGGCAACCATGTCCATCATGTTTGATACCGTCCAGGTCGGAGACATGCCGGTTCGCAACCGCTTCGTTCACTCGGCCACTCATGAGGTATTGGCTGAAACCGATGGCCGGGTCACCGAAGAGATCGTCCGTCGATACGAAACACTGGCCAAGGGCGAGGTGGGCCTGATCATTCCGGGGCACATGTTTGTCCACCCGTCCGGCCGGGCGCATCCCCGCCAGAGCGGCATTTATTGCGACGAGATGATCCCGGGGCTTTGCCGGCTCACCGACGCCGTCCATGCGCACGGCGGGAAAGTCGCCGTTCAGTTGGCCCACGGCGGACGCCAGAGCCCGAAGAAGGTGCTCGGCACCCAGCCGTTGGCGCCGTCGGGCCACGGCCGGGACCCGGTGACCATGAACAAGCCGCGGCAAATGACCCGCGAAATAATTCGTGAAACCGTTCAGGCCTTTATTGATGCCGCCCGGCGCGCCGCCGAAGCCGGCGCCGATGCCGTTCAGCTCCACGGTGCCCACGGCTACCTGATCTGCGAATTTCTGTCCCCTTTTTACAATCGCCGGAGGGACGAATACGGCGGATCGGCGGAAGGCCGGTTCCGTTTTCTTCGGGAAATCGTCACCGGGGTTCGTTCCGTTCTCCCGGACACGATGCCCGTGCTGGTCAAGATGAATGGTAATGATTACACCCCCCGCACCGGGGTGACACCGGACCTGGCCGCCCGGTATGCGGCCTGGTTGGTGGATATGGGGGTTGCGGCCGTCGAAGTCAGCGGGGGCACCTATTATGGATTTCAATCCGTTCGCGGTGAAATCCCCATCCCGGAACTGGTGCAGACCCTCCCGGCCTGGATGCGCCCGATCGCCCGAATCAAAATGCATTTCGAAAAATCGAAGAGCCGCTTTGCCGAAGCCTACAACCTAGAAGCCGCCAAAACCATCAGGCCGGCGACGGGCACCGCCACCCTGATTCTGGTGGGCGGCATGCGAAGCCTCTCCAAAATGGAGGAAATCGTTTCCGCGGGGCATGCGGACATGATCTCCATGTCCCGTCCCTTCATTCGGGAACCACTGCTGGTGAAAAAATTTCGGGAAGGAAAGAAAACAGAAGCCGACTGCATCTCCTGCAACATGTGCTCGGCCGCCATGTTCAACGAAATCCCGGTGCGCTGCTATCGCAAGGGGTTGCCGGCTGTTTTTCGCGCCTGACAGAATCGGTACGCACCATATTCAGCTTTGCGCACGCCATTCTGGGTCGACCTGTCCGGCGTAGCTTGGAAAGCGAAGCCGGATTCTCTTAACAAGGCAGTTTGAGGGGGAAAACTGGTCGATTAAGGCCGTCTCAGAGACGTTTTTATACTACTATCTCTGAAATCTCTATTACTTACCGTGGCCCGGCTCCAAGCCCCACTGCAGTTGTTTTGCCTACTGATTACGTTTATTACTTGAAATATCGCCATATACGCATCATGGTTTCATAGGGCATCTCGAAAATAATTGTTAATATTCCTCTATGCTCACTTCTTTTAGTACCACCCAGCTTGAAATCTGAGTAAAACTTGTTCCCACATGAAGGACAAGCCATTAGCACCCCGCCGATGTTTTTAGGGAATCTTAACTGTTGGCCACATTTTGGGCATTGTTTTTCTATAGAATTAGTCATTGTTTTAGTTGCTACCTGCCGTCCTCCTCACCTAAAGCAATACCAAGAATGAAAAGAACTTCTATAATATTAAAATCGTAAAACAAAGGGTCATGTCTTGACCCCTTTTCCCTTCCTTTAACTTGACCCTAATTGACCCCCAGATAATTTTTCACTTTTTCCGCTTGTCACGGACATAAATAGCCTTTGAGTGGGCAGCACCTATTTGCCTTTCCTCTGTGTCAAAAAGCTTCGTTGCCGTGACCAACTCGCCGAGTTTTCCATACCCGTAGTTACGCGGGTCAAAATCCGGTGATTGCTTCGCAATATCAGTCGCATTTTTCCCTTTTGTGTATACGAACTGCTGGATAGGCTGAATCGAATGCTGCAACAAAACATCTTTCCACCCTTTGAGGCCCGGGCCTGTCCAATCGCCATAGCTTCTTTTAACGCTGGCTGTCCCGTAGTTCGCAATCTCTGCCATCAGCCCATCGACAATGCTTGGCTGAGCATTTTCCGCGTCTATAAGAACGGCTAACTTGCTATTGTTTTCCATTGTCTTTCACTTTCTAACAGCTAACGGTGCGGTTCACATGGCGCAGGGGTTTTCACAAAACTTAGTATATGCCAAGATCACACGCATACTTATAATATTTCAAAATGGTACGGCCCCTGCGATCAGGTGCAACCGTCTTCGTTAGCGTGCATTCTCGGATTTCAGAAAAAGCGCTACAGCACCTTCTGAATTCGAGGCGGTAACGGTATCAGCATGCTCAAACCCACGAGATATCAGATTGTTTTCACGCCATTTATTGCCATTCAATCCAAAAATGATGTTAACGATAATTGCCACGACATTTATTATTGCATCACTGCCCTTACCAACTCCGGCTAATCCTAATATAATTCCAAATACTAAAAAGCCGACTAAAATACCCACACCAAGCCCCCACATTTTTTTTACCATCGCCCAGATAAAATTGAAAAAGAAAGCAGGCCAGGACCAGCCTTGCTTAACAGCTTCATTTATTCCTGATGGGTGTTTGAACACTTTGTACTGTTTCATGTTATTCTCCTCGTTTTGCGAATCGCTAACATTGAGTAGGCGGACCCGCGTAGTACGTCTCAATAAAATTTGCTTTCCATATATTCGCGGGTTACATCACTGTTCTAACTTCGATTCTTCATACAATTACAGTTTTTTATATCCACAAGCATAAATATTAAGCATGATATGCGGGTCCTCATAAAAGCCTATCTCAAAGCCCTTCAAGAGGGTTCCGAACACCTGATGGATCGCGATTCAGCACATGCATTAAAAACAAAAAACCCCACCATCTGGGTAGATAGCGGGGTTTGGGTCGGTCACCGTGCATGGTGTCCTCCGGATTCTATTTTGCCTAAAAGATTTGATCAGGCTTTACCAAGCACATCCATAAATGTCAAACGATTTGCTCGGAAAGGCGATGGGAGCTATGTTACGGGCCAGAGAGCTATCTTCGGATAGCGAATTGGAGAATATTAAATTGACGGATTGACGGATTGACGAATTGACGAATTGCCGGATTGGCGAATTTAGGGATTGGGGAATTGGGGGATTGGGGATCGAATAAAACACATTCACTGACGGTAGGAACACGGGATTCTGGGTTTTAGGCATGGCACCGAGTATGGTACGGCCGAACACCTGCCCAAAGGGCACCTGTGCGGCGTAGCTTGAAAAGCGAAGTCGCATGGCACCATTTGTTCGGCCGGAGGGTCTAATGATTTTTTTCTTCCGTCATCCGTCATCCGTCATCTGTCCGCTGTCATCGGTCATCGGTCTTTGACAGGGGATCGGCCGGACAAATAATCCGTGTAATCCGCGTCACCTGTCGGGCATAGCCGAAGGCGACGCCTGATCCGTGCCCAAAAAACTTTGCGATCTTTGCGCCTTTGCGGTGATACGCATTTTGGTTACGGCTCGGCTACGCCGCATGTAATAAAAACTCGACTTTAACAGTCTCAAATGGAAAAATGATGCGACCATCGTCGGTGCGAATGAGTATTCCGGCGTTTAGAAGTGCCGTCACGTCGCCGTGAACGGCCTTTACATCACGTCCAACACGTCGCGCTGCTTCGCGAATTGATACAGGACCGGCTCCGCAGAGGACCTTAAGCAGCGCCCAGCGTTTTTCGGTTAATACCCTCCAAAGCAATTCCGGAGACGCAAAGGAGATACGTGCGGACTTTTGGGATTTGCCTGTTTTCCATGCCTTTGTAAAATCTGCCATCGAATCGGCAGGATCTCGGACATCAAGAGTTACGGTTTTCATGGTTCCACCTCTCGATTTCATTCTGGAAATCGGCGATCAACTGTTCCGGTGTCGTGAACACGTGGACACTTTCCCTTCCATCAAAATGCCGATGATCGCCCTTGCCAGTCTCATTGTCATACCGCAATACGCATTCGCCGCGTACAACATATGCAAGCCCGTACTTGAACTCGTGTAAGAACCCACTCAGTGGCTTTGGAAGCCGCCACAACACCAACTCCGCAAATATCGATTCAGAATAGACGATACGTGTGTCAATGAGTTTAATGGCCTTCATGTTGGAGACAATAACAACACCCGCCCGTGTTGTCAACAACTCCAACAGTAAAAAGGCAGGAGATGCTCAAAGGCCCTGCGCTCTGTACAAAACGCTATAATTCCTGCATTGTGCATTAACAATTACGAACAGACGCCGTGCGATGGGTTCAGGCCAACAAGAGGATTGGCGTCGGCTTTGGGTCACAAAAGGATCGTTTGTTCTTCAACCACTTTTTCGCTATGTTATCGGGGACTCAATTCATGGGCCTGCTCAATCTGCTGCTGAAAGATCCGGTGGGGTTCATCCTCATCGCCATACCGCTGTTGTATTCCATTATTTTTCATGAGCTGGCCCACGGCTGGGTCGCCTATCGCATGGGGGATCCGACGGCCAAATCGCTGGGGCGCCTGAGCCTCAATCCGCTCAAACACCTCGACCCCATGGGCACCCTCATGCTCTTTATCTTCGGCTTCGGTTGGGCAAAGCCGGTGCCGGTGAATTTCCACCTGCTGCGTGACCGGCGCAAGGGGATGATACTGGTCTCATCCGCCGGGATCATCACAAACACCATATTGGCCTTTGTTGCTCTTTTCTTGAGCCGGTTGCTCTCCCTTTCGCCGTCAAGTATGACGTCGGAGCTTCTCTATTTTTTTGCCCAGATCAACATCATCCTGGCCGCGTTTAATCTGATCCCCTTGCCGCCTCTTGACGGATCGAAAATTCTGATGGGCTTTGCCCCCCCAAGCGTCCAGAATATCCTTTTCCGTCTGGATCGGTATGGATTCTTTATTATTATCGCGCTGCTCTATTTGGGTGTTTTAGACCCTGTGATCCGATTTTTCCAATGGATGATTCTGTCGCTTATCAAGGTGTTGTTGCCATAGCCCCAAAGGTTTACCTCATTCGAATTGGCGAATTGGTTCGAATTGCGAAATGGGGAATCGGTAGCCTATTTCCTGTTACACAATCTTTTCACCACCCGTTCGCTTCGCTCCCTTGAGACACAGAGAGCACTGAGAGGGCTTGAATTTTATCCAATCGGGAGACGGCGATTGGATAAAAAAACTCACTGACGGCAGGAACAGGTCTGTGCCACGAAGTGGCTGAGCGCTTATTGATTACCGTCGTCTCCCGGCAATCAAAAAATCTTATTCCTCTATTGGCTCTATGGTGAGCTGGATATCATACGGGATCGCATTTATGAAATCGCGCACCAGGACTGAACGTTTCAAATTTTGAAACAGAGTATAAGCAATCAACATTAAAAGGCATATATAATATTAGCCTTGATCAAACACCCTGCCCGCTGTAAAATAACCGCGTATTCAACCCTTATAGGGATTGTCAAAATTCTGTTCCGCTTGAACACCTGCCCCTCTGCTGGCCGTTGACAATGTCTCGTCGGGCCGGTTGCCGCTGACAATCCCTATGATAAACAACAACCCAAAAAGGTGTGAGTCGACCCCATGGACTTAGAAAAAATTTCTTATAAAAGGGTCATTGAAAACCTTCATGACGGCTTATATTTCGTAGACCGTGACAGGACCATAACGTATTGGAATAAAGCTGCTGAACAGATCTCTGGATTTGCAGCAAACGAAGTAGTGGGCAAATCTTGTTCTGATAATATACTCACCCATATCGATAGTGAAGGCAATAGTCTTTGCATGGGGATGTGCCCTCTTGCTGAAACCATTGCTGATGGAAAGCCTCGCGAAGCAGAAGTTTATATGCATCATAAGAACGGTCACAGAATACCCGTGTCTATTCGTGTCAGTACATTGGCCGACGAAAACGGTGATACAATCGGCGGGATTGAGTTATTTACGGATATTAGCCATCAGGCCGCCAATGAATTGAGGGTTAAAGAACTTGAAAAAATGACTCTTCTTGACGATCTTACTCAATTGGCAAACAGAAATTTTATAGAGAGAGAAATCCAAAGCAGATTCGAAGAGAAAAAGCGTTTTAATATCTCATTTGGCATTTTATTCATAGATATCGATCACTTCAAAAAATTTAATGACACTTATGGCCATGACACTGGTGATAAGGTCTTAAAGTATGTTGCGGATTCTTTTGCCGCCAACGCCAGGCCATTCGATGTTTATGGCCGATGGGGAGGTGAAGAGTTCATTGGCATTATACGTAATATAAATGAAACGGATCTTGAGGCCATGGGGAACAGGGTTCGCTCATTGATAGAAAATTCATATGTGATTCATCAAAATGAGAAGCTATCTGTCTCTATTTCAATTGGGGCTACACTTGTTAAAGAAGACGACTCGATTGAAAGTATCATAAAAAGAGCCGACATTCTTTTGTATAAGAGCAAAAAAACTGGAAGAAATGTTTTGACAATAGGTTGATCTTGGAGCCATATCCAAATCAGACGCCGTGGTTGAGAGTCAGTCAAGAACGAGGTTTAGCGTTGCACTACAAAAGTACTTATTTGTTGGGCAGAGGGAGAAAATAATGCATAGGAAAGATCGACTCATGAAGGAAACCGAAGCCATTTCTCTTCTTGAAAAAGGGGAATATGGCGTATTAAGCACATCATCGAAAAATAACGAGCCCTATGGCGTGCCTTTAAATTATTGCCTGATGGACGGTTGCATCTATTTTCATTGTGCCCTTGAAGGAAGTAAAATCGACCATATTACCGCTAACCCCAACGTGTCGTTTTGCGTGGTCGGGAAAACCGAGGTTTTCCCGGATCAGTTCGGCACAAAATACGAAAGCTGTATTGTCCGGGGGCATGCCGAGGAGTCCTTTGGGGAAGAAAAACAAACGGCCCTTGAAGGTCTGGTGCGAAAATATTCGGCTGACTTTATTCCCGAAGGATCGGCATACATCGAAAAACTCAAAGACAAAACAAGGGTTTTTAAGATCACCGTGGGTTGTATTTCGGGCAAGGCGAAAAAATGACCGATTGGTAATCTTGCCGTCATTTTCCGGTAATCTTTGTCTGCTATTGTCTGTATCGTTGAGCGGAACTCGTCCGGATGAAAGCCTCGACCGGCGAGCCCCTTCATCTTTTTTCCTCCACTCCTTCCTCCTCCCGCACCGGGCCGCCGAACGTCGGCGGCCCGGCTTCATTTGGGCCGGCCGCCTCTTCAAACAAATCGGCCCGATTGAGAGGCGGGTCTCGGAACCACTTTGTGCGGGCGTTGTCAAATTTGCACAATAAGTTTGCGCATTGTAATATACACCCTGTCGTTCACATCCGAACTTGAAAGGGATCCGTATGACTCGATTTTTCCCGAAAGAGACGCTTTCCTGGGAAAAGGCTTCGGTACGCGGGGGGACCGTCATGGACAAATGCACAATCTGGGAGGGCGATTACGATACCCGGTCTGCCTTTTTTCGAATGCCGAAAGGGATGCGTATTCCCAGGCACAACCATCCCAAGTGGGTCCAGGTAATGGTGGTCGAAGGTGAAATGGAGGTTGAATCGGACGAAGCGGGGAAAGTTCGGATTGGGGCCGGGGGGTGTTACTTTGTTGAAACGGGAGACACCCATTTGGAAACGGCAACCCAGGACACCATCGTCCTTGTCACTCAGGGGGAAGATCGCCCCTCATTTCTCAATGAATAGGGCGTTGGGGTTATTCTTTTCCACCCAACGACGCAACGGCACAAGGACTGGTCTTAACAAATCCGCGCTGCAGGGAATCAGCGGAAAAACTGTTTTTGAACCGCAGGCCAGTCTACGCTCTACGCCACGGCAGGAAGACGCCGTTCCGACTTCGCCTAAAGGCTACGACTGGACAGGCCATCACAGACGCGGCTTCGCCAAAAGGAAAGGATAGAGCCGGTGAAAATAGATTGTTGGCGGTAGCCACCAGGCGGCGGGAACCTTAAAAAACAAGCTGGTATCTCGTTCCAGCGCCCATACCCAACCGCTGGACAAACGCCTTTTCGGTCAGAACCTTGAGAGCGTATTGAATTGTCCTTCTCGGAATCGGCAATTCACGGGCAATTTCGGCCACGGTCAGTCGCTTTTCCGGCAGGGAGCGGAAACAGTCCAGCACGGATCTGGCCGACTCGGAAAGGGCCTGGAGATCGTCGTATCGTTTTCGGTAGAGCGGAATATCTGTCAAGGCGTCTTTGAATGTCTTGACCATGAACCAGGCCAGGGGTTCCAGGTCATACTTTTTTGGATTGGCTGAAAATTTTCCGTCTGCACATCGATGCAAAGTCGCATAATAAATCGACCGGTTCTGCTCGATGTGCCGGTCCAAAGCGATATAGGGGACGATGGTCCGGCAATAGGGATCGTCCGACTGGAGAAGGGCCAGGATAAACAAGGCCCGTCCGAGGCGGCCGTTTCCATCCTGAAAGGGATGGATGGCCAGAAACCGGAATACGAATTCCGAAGCCGTCAAAATGGGCCAGGGATATTCCCGGATCGTTTGGTTATACCAATTGACAAGATCCGCCATGGCCGTGTCGGTCAGAATTCCCGGCGGAGCGGGATCCAAAACCACACGTTCTTCGCCGGTATCGTGATTGATGGAGACGACCCGGTTGGAGACCGTCTTATACTTTCCGGCATAAGCAGTAGACCTTCGTATTTTCTCTATTGCGCAATATTGCGCAATTCAAACAATTATATTATTGCGCATTATTGCGCGTTTTTTTTCTTTTGTAAAGGATCCCGCGGATTGACGGGATTGGGGTCGCACCATGCCGGGGGTGCCATCAGGTCTGATATTCCGGGTTTTCCATGATCAGCCACTCGTATACGGGTTGCACGATGATCCCGGGCAACAACTCATCCCACCGGGTCAATGGTAGCAGCAGTCCGGCCTGGATGTCGTTGTTGAGCTTTTCTGAAATCAATTTGTCTATGCGGCCCGAATGCGAAAATCCTGCCCGGTATGGTGCAACCGGAACGGATCGCGACGAGGGCAAGGTCCTCAAGTCGTCCCAGCCCTGTGGCAGGGTCGAAATTTTCTCTCTCCATTCAGCTTCTTTTCCTTTCAGTTTAATTTGATACTCAGGCGAACGCTGTTACGCCTTTATGGGCGATCCTAAAACACAGGGATCGCATCGAAAATATAGAACTCCCAAAGTGGGTCGGATAAACTCTTGCATGCGAATCAAAATCGCAATAATAGTGCAACGAAATACCCACATTCGATTCAGGGAGGCTGGATCATCATGAAGAGAAAATGTATTGTCTGTCACAAAGCCCTGGGAAAACGCGGCTGTATACAATATGAGATGGCCCTTGTGTGTCCGAAATGCTGTGCTAACATTCGCAATGTGTCCTGCGGTGGCTGCTCGTATTATCAAGCGGCGGAAAAATACGATACGGAGAAATTTTATAAATCCGGCGGGAAATCTTTTGCCATTGAGCTGAACGAGGAAGCGGAGGAAGCTGTAGGCAAAGCGCTATCGTTGATTGAAAGTAAAAAGCTGAAAAAGGCCGAACAAATATTATCCGATCTCAACATCACGCATCCGGATTATCACATGGTGCATTACGGGATGGGCGCTTTGTGTGCATTTAATGGCCAAGAGGAGAAGGCCATCACCCATTTTAAAGAAGCGTTGAAAAGTTTTCCATATTTGACTGAAGCACATTATAACCTCGGAATCGCGTACAAGAAAAAATTCGACATCCCGAATATGGTGAAATATTTTCGGAAAGCGATGGATCTGAGTGATCCAGAGGATTTTATATATCATCAGGCAAAAGAGATGCTGGATTCACTGGAAAGGGAAATCCAAAAATCGTATCATACGGACCTGGATACCCATATCAAGGCACAGGAACAATTTGCCGTCGGCGTAAAGCTGATGGTAAAGGGAGAATACGAAAAAGCGATTCACGCCTTTCGAGCATCCGAACGTATTTGCAGCAGCCTCCCGGCGTTGTATGGCAATATCGGTCTGTGTCACGCCTATCTGGGCCGGAAGATGCCTGCGTTGGCGGCCCTTGATAAAGCTCTGGAACTCGATCCGACATATGAACCGGCTATGGTGAACAAAACAATTGTCGAGTCATTGGAGGATGGGGATACGGGGGGTCTCGATCTTCAAATAATCGAATATTACAAGGACTTTCCCATGAAAAACCGGTCCTATATTCAACACTATCTTGAAGAAAGAATGGGAAATCCTAAAAAACCACGCCAGGACGAATCAAATAATTAGACCCCATGGGCACCATCATGCTCTTTATTTTCGGCTTTGGCTGGGCAAAACCGGTGCCGGTGAATTTCCACCTGCTGCGTGACCGGCGCAAGGGGATGATACTGGTCTCATCCGCCGGGATCATCACGAATACACTGTTGGCGTTCGCTGCTCTTTTTTTGACCCAACTGCTCTCCCTTTCACCGTCAGGTATGACGTCGGAGCTTCTCTATTGTTTTGCCCAGATCAACATCATCCTGGCCGCTTTTAATCTGATCCCCCTGCCGCCTCTCGACGGATCGAAAATTCTGATGGGCTTTGCCCCCCAAGCGTTCAGAATATCCTTTTCCGTCTGGATCGGTATGGATTTCTTTATTATCATCGCCCTGCTTTATTTAGGCATTTTAGACCCCGTCATCCGCTTTTTCCAATGGATGATTCTATCGCTTATCAAACTGTTGTTGCCCTATCCACAAGGTTTAAAAACCAACAGGCCCTATCTGTTTTGCGGAATCTGGAAATCGGAAAAATACGGGATCCTGAAACTTGCGCAACAAGTTCTCCCGTATTAAAGACGCCCAGTTCAGAAAATAATGAAGGAGATCGAAATGAGTCGATATTTTCCTTGATCAAACATCTTGCCCGTTGTAAGAAATTCGGTGTATTCACGGCCCTTAAATTTGATATGTTCGCAAAAAAGCCGCGATCACCCCCATGAGCTGAACGACCACGAAGAGCACGAAGTTGAAAATATCAGAGATTCTGTCGTTCTCTTCGACCAAACAGTTTATTCATTCTGACGAGAATGTATCGATGAAAACGAATGGCCACATTAAATTGTCTTTTTTTTCAATAATACTCGCCATGGTTCTTTCTTCTTGTTGCGACACGTCAATAGGGAAATACGAGCCTAAAAGCCAGGATGAAAGAGAAATCATTTCGTTGCTAAATCAATATCAGGATGCAAAGAATCATTTTGATATCGAAAGATATCTCTCCTTATTACATGATAAAGGAGAATTTACTTTTGAATGTGGACGAATGGTATCGAAAGCTTCACTAATAAAAGAGCTTCCGGGTTTCTGGACTGAGATACGAACCGGGAATCCGGCCTTTATTCCAATGATTCATGAGTGTATAAACGGCGATTATTACAAATCAGGCGAGCTTAATAACCCGCGGATTTCGATCAATAATCACACGGCAGAGGCAACCGTGTTGTTTATTAAAGGGATCAGCCGGGTGCTGCTCTATGTTTCAATGATTCGCGAAAATGATCGGTGGCTGATCACCCGAACGGAATGGGGACAAAGCTGAACCTAAGTTGAGCGATTGGTAATCTTGCCGTCATTTTCCGGTAATCTCCGTCTGCTATGGTTCTTACCATCAAACGGAACTCAGCCGGCCGGAATCTGCGACCGGCGAGCCGTGGTCAAACCCCTTCATCTTTTCCTCCTCTCTTCTCCTCCTGCACCGGGCCGCCGAACTTCGGCGGCCCGGCTGCCTTTTGACCGGCCGCAAATGGCGTCTCGCCGCCTTCCACCGGTTTTCGGAGCGTCAAAACGGATTTGGATCGGACAAACCTGGATGCCTGGTTATCAAAGCGCTATGCGGCTAGATTTTTCTACTCGCTGTCGTCGGAAATATTAAAATCCGGATAATGCATTTTCATGCATTCGGGGCAGATGCTGTGGCTGAATTCCGTATCGGAACGATTCCGATAAATGCTTCCATTTGGTGCCAGTGATCGTGATCGTCTCGAATTTTCTTACAGTGAGAGCAGATGGGAAGAAAGCCCTCAAGGCGGAGGGCGTGGGTTTCGCTGGCCTCGGCACGGATCCGCATGCGGTCGACCACCAGCAGCATCAGGCCCATGGTCCCCAGCCAGGCAACGGCCAATCCCTCCAACGCATAAGTATTCCAGCGCCGGAATACGTTCCCGGCAAACCGGTAGGCACCGCAGACCAGAGTGACAAACCCCAGAAAAGGGGCGTATAGGGATGGCAGGGTCGTCATGGCGGTAAATTCGTTTCCTCCTGTTAAAACCTGAAGTGAGCCTTTGGCTGGTTCGCGTCCGTCCGCGAATCGTTCCTGGAGTAAAAGGGCACCCATAACTGTTTCCAATTCATTCCCGCCAGGGCGGGCTTGCCCAAGATACGGAAATACGCCATTGCGCTGACTGACGCCGAGATTGGGCAAAAAGGCCATTTATAGATGGAAAATAGTTCGCTTCGGGCAACGCCCCTATGCCAACACCGCCAAGGAAGCAACACGCAATAGTAATCGGTTAAATGCCCTTTTGAAATTTGAACCACTCAGGACATAAGAGGTAACATGCAGGCGCTATCGGTCGAATTCGACGGTGCACAGTGGTCTGCGTTGAGAACTTCTTTAAGACTACCAGAGAGAACGGACAGGGTACTGGGTAATCAGCGGGTCAGGCGTCAAAATTGTCAGCGAGTGCTCAATGGCCTGACACACAAGCATGCGGTCAAACGGATCTTTATGGGGTGTCGGCAGTTTACACAGATGCAACGTGTCTTGTTCCGATAAATCCAAACGGGCAATCAAGTGTCTTTTCCGCTCCTTAGGGATAAATTGATCCGGTGGAAGAGGAAGCGGCAGTCTGCCTATGCGATATTTTACATTGATTTCCCAGGCAGAAACAGCACTTAAATAAACTTCATTTTTCGGATCAGAAAAAGCCTCAATGGCATCAACAGACAGATCTTCACGTCCCTTGGTCAACCAGAGAAAAGTGCAGGTGTCGAGTAGAAGTTTCACAAGGGTTCGCCATTGAAAACATCAACAATATCATCAGGGAGTGACTCAAAGAACGCGTCGCTAATTTGAAAGTCGGGATATTCTTTGCCAGATAGCCCAATTGGACGTTTCTTATTTGGTATTGCCGCAATGGGCTTAATTTCAGCAATGGGCACATTGCGTTTGCAAACGATAACCGTTTCTCCCTTGCTAACTTTTGCAAGACAGCTTGATAGATGGGTTTTTATTTCATTTACATTTAAGTGTATCATGGTCTCATTGTAGGTCGCCAAGTTGGTCATGTCAACCGTCTTTGGGGTTTTTTATAGGCGATATGCTTTGCTTAGCCGACTTTCACGGGCAGGCAGGAAATCCGGTGAACCCTGACCAAGACTGTTTTTTCAGGACCTGTATATTCCGTGGTAAGGAGGACTCTATCAGCCGGCGTTGAGAAGGTCTTTGAGAAAGCGGCCCGTGTGGGAAGCCGAAACGCGGGCCACGTCCTCGGGCGGACCCGTGGCCACGATGCGGCCGCCGGCAGCGCCCCCTTCCGGCCCCAGGTCGACGATCCAGTCGGCGGTCTTGATCACTTCCAGGTTGTGCTCGATGATCACCACGGTGTTGCCGGCAGCAACCAGGCGCCGGAGCACGGTGAGCAGCATTTTCACGTCATGGAAATGAAGGCCCGTGGTGGGTTCGTCCAGGATGTACAGGGTCCGTCCCGTATCGCGCTTGGCCAGTTCCCGGGCCAACTTGATGCGCTGGGCCTCACCACCGGAAAGGGTGATGGCCGACTGGCCCAACTTTATATAGGAAAGGCCCACATCCATGAGGGTGTCTAAAATGGTCCGGATCCGCGGATGATGTTCAAACAGGTCCCGGGCCTGAAGGACCGACAGATCCAGCACGTCGGCGATGGAATGCCCCTTGTAGCGCACCTCCAGGGTGGCGTCGTTAAAGCGCCGCCCGCCGCAGGTCTCACACGGCACAAAGACGTCGGCGAGAAAATGCATCTCCACCCGGATATGGCCGTCGCCCCGACAGGCCTCACACCGCCCCCCTTTGACGTTAAAGGAAAACCGCCCCTTTTTGTACGCCCGTTCCCGTGCGTCGGGAAGCTGGGCGAAAAAGTCGCGGACCAGATCAAAGACTTTGGTATAGGTGGCCGGGTTGCTGCGCGGGGTGCGGCCGATGGCTTTCTGGTCGATGTTGACCACCTTGTCCATGTGGGAAAGACCGGCCATGCCGCCGTGGGCGCCCACGGCCAGAGACGATCCATGAAGGTGACGGGCCAGGGCCGGATAAAGGATCTGGTTGATCAGGGTCGATTTCCCCGCCCCGGAGACCCCGGTCACGGCGGTCAAGAGCCCCACGGGAAGCTTAACCGTGATACCGGCCAGGTTGTTTTCTTGGGCCTTTTTGATGACGATCCACCGGTCGCCGGCATCCTGGGGCCGCTTCCGTTTTACAGGGATATCGATCCGTTCCTTGCCGCTGAGATAACGACCGGTGAGCGAGTTTAGATTGGCTTGTACCGCATCGGGGGTCCCCTCGGCCACTACCTGCCCGCCCAGATGACCGGCGCCGGGTCCCAGGTCCACGAGCCAGTCGGCCGAAGCGATGGTCTCGGCGTCGTGCTCCACCACGATGAGGGTGTTGCCGATATCGCGCAGGTGGCGCAGGGTGTTTAGAAGCCGGATGTTGTCTCGCTGGTGAAGCCCGATGCTCGGCTCGTCTAAAACGTAGAGCACGCCGGTGAGTTCGGCCCCCACCTGGGAGGCCAGGCGGATCCGCTGGGCCTCGCCCCCGGAAAGAGACGGCCCCCGCCGGTCCAGGGTCAGGTAATCGAGCCCCACGTTGACGAGAAACCCCAGCCGGCCCGAGATCTCCTTGACCAGTTCGGCGGCGATGAGCCCGCGACTGCCCGACAGGGTCAGGGTGTTGAAAAAGTCCCGGGCCTCGCCCACGGTCAGGGCGCAGACCGCCTCAATGGACCGGCCCGCCACTTCGACGCCGAGTACCTCCGCGCGCAGGCGACGCCCTCGGCAGGCCGGACAGGGCTTTTCCGACATGAAGCCGGCGTACCATTTTTTCTGGCTCTCGCTGGTGGTCTGCAGGTAGCGGCGCATCATGGCCGGCACCAGCCCCTCGTGGGCCGTGGTAAAAGCGCCCTGAATCTTTTCCGAATGCCAGTCGACCTTGATCTCCCGGCCGTCGGAGCCGTGGAGCAGGGTCTTCCGGTGGGCCGCGGAAAGCCTCCGCCAGGGGGTGTCAAAATCGATGCCCCACTGGGCCTCCATGGCCGCCAGCTTGCGCGATCCCCAGGAGCCGTTGGCATCGCCGTTTTTGGCAAAATGGCCACGCCAGGGGACCACGGCCCCTTGCCGCAGGGTCAGGTTGCGGTCCGGCACCAGCTTGTCTTCGTCCATGATGAGGAGGCTCCCGATGCCGTTACAGGCCGGGCACATCCCCTGGGGGGAGTTAAAGGAAAAAAGGGCCGGGGCGAGTTCGGGATAAGCCGTGCCGCAGCAGGACCGGGCCTCACTCATGGCCAGGTCTTCGCGCCCTGATGCCTGAACCACGATCCGGCCGCCGCCCCGGCCCAGGGCCGCCTCCACCGAATCGGTGAGCCGCCGGCGAAAGGGGGCACCGGGCCTTACCACCAGGCGGTCTGCCACCGCCTCGATCGTGTGTTTCTTGTGCCGTGCCAGCCCCTGGACATCTTCGATATCTTGGACCACACCGTCAATGCGGAGGCGGGCAAACCCGTCGCGCCGGAGCCCGTCGATCAAATCACGGTGCTCGCCTTTGCGGTTTTCCACCAGGGGGGCGAGGATGGTGATCTTCTCCCCGTCCCATGTGGTAAGAATCTGATCCACCATGGACTGGGCGTCGCCCCGGCCCACGGGTTTTTTGCAATGGATACAGGTCTGCTCCCCGACCCGGGCAAACAGGACCCGCAAATAATCGTAGATCTCGGTGATGGTCCCCACGGTGGAACGCGGGTTCTTGCCGGCCGATTTCTGCTCGATGCTGATGGTGGGAGAAAGCCCCCGGATGGTATCGTAACGGGGCTTTTCCATCTGGCCGATGAACTGGCGGGCATAGGCGGATAGCGACTCCACATAGCGCCGCTGGCCTTCGGCAAAAATGGTGTCAAAGGCCAGGCTCGACTTGCCCGAACCCGATACGCCGGTAAAGACGATGAGGCGCTTTTTGGGAAGGGTCACGGATACGTTTTGAAGGTTGTGTTCCCGGGCGCCACGGACAATGATGGCGTCGAGTTCTTGGCCCTTCCCTGGGGCTCGGCTATCATATTCAATCCGGTTTTTTCTCATTATATTCAATCACTCCACAACGATATAATTCCACTGGCGATTCCGGCCGCAAGGATCGAATGATCCCGTTTCGATTCATGGGGCGATACAATTTTCGGTCGTTTTTTACAATAAGGGTTTTTAACCCGGACGCTCATCCCGGGTTCAGCGCGCCAACCGCTGACCGCATCATGCGTTCGGTTAAAGTTTCCCATATCAAGGCCGATAACATCACCGAGGGATTGGCGATAAAGACGGTCATTCCTGCTCAGCGATTTTTTTGCCCGGATGGCTGACGGCTTACGATCCAAGCCGACGCAAGGTGAAAAATTGTTCGACGGCATAAAATTTTTGATTTTTCCCGTATTGCGCCCGCGGACCCTCGCCCTCTGGACGGCAGTGGTTGTCGGAGTGCTGGCCGGCACAGGCCCGGGATATGCCGAAACGACCTGGGTGTGGCACGACGAGGCCGGCGTGATGCAGATGAGCAACATTGCATCGATGGTACCGCCCAACCATCGCCCGGCGCCGGAGTCACCGATTTGCGGGACGCCGACTGCGTCCCGTGTTGTCGTGGGCGATGCAATGCCGATGACCCGGGCAGACAAGGAGATGGCCCGCCTTCAGCAAGGCATCGAGGGGCTGGCGCGTCGGAATCAGAATATTTTGCAATTGCGGGCGTGGATGGAAAAATTGACGGCAGACCCGAACCGGCTGGGTGACGCCGATTTTCTCACATGGGTCCGGCAACTGACGAGCCCGACCGGACAGGGACCGTCTGCGTTTGGAGCACCTTCGGTACCTGCCGGGACAAAAGAGGCGGGCCGGCCGTGAACCGTTATCCGAATCGCCCGTCCGCCGACCGGAAACCCGTCGGCAAACATAAAAACGGCGCCCATCAGGGTCAGGCGCAAAGGTTGATATCATGCGATCATCCAGAATAGCCATAACGCTGGCAATGCTTTTCCTCCTGGTCAGCATGACATTGACCTTTCACCAGATCCGACAGGAAAAAAGGCATGGGCACCAAAATCTGGTCAGCCAGGGCAATTACCTGATTTCGCTGCTGGCGCTCTATCCCATGGAGGACTACCAGTCCAAAAAGCGCGATTTTTTCCTGCGCACCCTCGCCCAGTATGCACCTTACGACAACCTGGTCTACTTTCTCGTCCACGACCAGGACAACAAGCCCCTGGTCTCCATGATCCCGGGCAACCTGGCCGCGCAAATCCCCCAGGAAGTCAGCACCCGGTCGGTCTACACCATGGGAATGACCATGCAGGCCATTGATCTGGAGGCGTCGACGTCGCGGGTCTGGGAGTTTTCAAGGCCGATCATGGACGGCGGCACCCGGGTCGGCACCGTTCGACTCGGCCTGAAGGGGGCTGAGGTCCGAATTTTTTCGCTGACCCGGCTGAGTCAGTTGGGTCTTATCGCCCTGTTCATGATGGCCGCGGCATCCCTGAGCTATTTTGGGGTGGCCCTGTCCCTCAATCCGTTGAAACATCTGCAAAAGACCTTTGTGAACACATGCCTGGAACCGAGTACAAAAGACCTTTCGGCGGGCACCCCAAGACGGGTTGAGCCCATGCTGACCGACATGCACAAAGCCCTGGGCCAGATCAAGGGGCGGCTGTCCCAACTTGAAAATGACAAGCTCTTCCTGGCCGCCCGACTCGATGTATCGACCTATGAAAAGCAACAGGTCGAACGGATCTTCGATGCCATCAATTTCGGCATCATCGTCACCGACGTTCAAGACAACATCTGCATGATCAACCGCTTCATGCTCTACCTGCTCAAAACGGACCGGACCGATGTCATCGACCGCCCCATGGACCAAACCTTCACCCAACCGCCTCTGGTCAAGTTTTTGACCCGCACCGAAGGCCTGGATTCATCACGAACCGTACGCCAGGGCGAAATGTCTCTCGATGACCTGGCACCGGACGAGCTTTTTCAAGTCAGCGCGCTTTACCTGGTGGACGATGACGGAACGCCCACCGGACGGATGGTCACCTTTAAAAACATCACCGGGCAGAGGCTGGCCGAAAATGCCAAACAGGAATTTGTCGCCCACGTAGCCCATGAACTCCTGACACCGCTGACCAATATCAAATCCTACAGCGAAATGCTCATGGACGGCGAGGTCTCGGACACCGAGATGCAAAAGGAGTTCTGCAACACCATCAACGAACAGACCGACCGGCTGACCGACCTGGTCAGGAACCTGCTCAATATTTCAAAAATGGAAATGGGCAGCCTGACCGTTGCCAAAGACATGATGCGCAGTGACTGGCTTTTTGACGGCTGCCTGCAAGCCGTTGAAGGCCAGGCTGCCGAAAAGAACATCCGTATCATCCGGCAGCCGCCGGACAACTTCCCCTATCTCAACGCCGACAAAGAGATGATAAAGGCCGCGGTCATCAACATCATCGGCAATGCCGTCAAATACACGCCCCAGGGTGGCAGCGTCACCTTCGGCATCGGCGAGCAGGGGGAGCGGGTGTACATCGATGTCACCGACACCGGCTACGGCATCTCAGAAGAGGACTTGTCACGGGTTTTTGATAAATTCTACCGGTCCCAGGACGCCAATATCACCAACCAGGCGGGCAGCGGACTGGGGTTGGCCATCGCCGCCGAAATCGTGCGACTGCATGACGGTGACATCAAAGTTCAAAGCCAGATAGGCAAAGGGTCCCATTTCAGCATTGTTTTGCCCAAGGAAACCTATCGCCTCGAAAGAACCTGAAACCCATCGGGTCAACAAGGCCCGGTATGGGAACCCCTTGGTCCATGATCCATGCGGCCAAACAAAAGGACTCAACCCATGTCACCCCAGTCGTCAGAAACAGATTTCGAACCCATTCATCGGGCCCGAATCGGCAACCATGAGGTGGTCAGCCCGCGGATGCCACTGATCCAAGCCAATTGCGGCCATTTTGAATCGGTTTTTAAAAGCCTTTTGGAAAAAAACAGCTCCCATCTGATTCTGGACCTCAAGGCGGTCCCGTTCATGGACAGCAAAGGTCTGGAATGGCTGATTGAATTGGACAACGACGTCAAATCCAAAGGGAGACATCTAAAACTGGTCGGCCTCAACGACCTGTGCCGGGACATTCTGATGGCCACGCGGCTGATCAACGTGCTTCAGGTCTATGATGACCTGCACGGAGCGGTGAAAGACAGTTTATGAAAAATCCTTTCTTTCCGACCAAACGCCGAAGGCTGGGAGAGCTGCTGGTTGCCCAGGGGCGGGTTACCCCCGATGACATGACCCGAATGCTGCGACTTCAAAAGCAGGTGGGCAAGCCGCTGGGGCAGATCCTGATTCAGGAGCAGCTCCTTACCGAAGAGGAACTGATCCCGGCCCTGGCCGAGCAGATGGGCATCCCCCATGTCTGGCTGCGCAAGGGCCTGGTGGATCCGTCCGTCGTGCATGTCCTGCCCAAGGAACTGGCCCTGCGCTATAAAGTGGTCCCCATGTTCTGCGTCAATGGCATACTGACCCTGGCCACCGCCGATCCGGACGCCCTGTTCGTGTTCGATGAAATCACCAAGATCACCGGAAAAGACGTGCAGCCGGTGGTCTGCCGGGACGAAGACATTCTCGCGGCCATCGAAACCGCCTACACCCGGGATGTGGATATCGAAGAAGTCATGACCACCCTGGATGAGGCAAACCTGGAAATCGTCAAAACCCGCGATGATCGGGCGGTCAGCGAACTCGCCTCCCTGGCCGAGGGGAGCCCGGTCATCAACCTGACCCACAGTATTTTGCTCAAAGCCGTCCGCGACGGCGCCAGCGACATTCACCTGGAACCCATGAAAGACCGCTTTCAGGTCCGCATCCGCATCGACGGGATTCTCTATGAAATGATGGCCCCCAAAATCGACATGCACCCGGCCGTGGTGTCGCGCCTGAAGGTCATGGCCAATCTGGATATCGCCGAACGGCGCATGCCCCAGGACGGTCGAATCCAGGTCAACGCCGACGGCCATGCGGTGGACCTGCGGTTTTCGTCCATGCCGGGCATCCACGGCGAAAAGGTGGTGATCCGGATCCTGGACCAGCGCAAGGTCATTCTGGATATCAACCGACTCGGATTCGAGGCGGGCACCCTGAAGCGGTTCAAATCCCTGCTGCGCCAGCCCCACGGTTTGATTCAGGTCTGCGGCCCCACCGGCAGCGGCAAGACCACCACCTTGTATGCCGCCATCACCATGCTCAACTCCCCTGAAAAGAACATCGTCACCATCGAGGACCCGGTGGAATACCAGCTCAACGGGGTGAACCAGAATCAGGTGAATGAAGGCATCGGTCTGAGTTTTGCCAAATTCCTCAAACATGCGCTGCGCCAGGACCCGGACATATTGCTGGTGGGCGAAATTCGCGACCGGGAAACCGCTGAAATCGCCATCCAGGCATCGTTGACCGGCCACCTGGTGCTGTCCACCATGCATACCAACGACAGCCCCAGCGCCATCGCGCGCATGCTGGACATGCGGGTGGAACCGTACATGATCGCCTCGGCGCTGCTGGCCGCCATGGCCCAACGCCTGGTCCGCTGCATCTGCCCGGAATGCAAAACCGGATACTATCCCTCCAAGAGCGTCCTGCTTGAACTCGGCCTGGATGAGAACGACAAGCGCCGGCTGGTTCACGGCAAGGGTTGCGGCGGGTGTTATGATTCGGGATACCGCGGACGGGCCAGTCTGCATGAAATACTGGCCATGGACGACGACCTCCAGGCCCTGATCCTGGAGTCCCCGTCCAGCGATGCCCTGAGGCAATACCTGGGCAAAAGCGGCTTTCGTCCCCTGGCCCGGGATGGCCGCGAAAAAGTCCTGGCGGGGCTGACCACCATCGAAGAAATCCGGCGGATCTCGATGGATGGGTAGGCCGGGGAGGGGGGGTGGTTCGGTGTTGGGTTTTAGCTGCGAATATATATTTGGAAGGGGCTGTCTTTAGATGCTTGAAGTTCGAAGTGCCTAAAATGCCTAAAGTGCCTAATCCGCTAAAAACCAGCGGACAAGAATTAAGGAATTCTGCCATATCTTAGCTTAAAAAGAGCCGGAGCGAAGCGAGTGCATCAAATTTCAGCGTCATCATAGGGAGTTCGGTAACCACCATGGCCATCCGTATGGAAACACCCAAACCGGCGGCGATCCGACCCGCGGCCGAAAAGAAAAAACCCTTGGCCTGGCTTGGGCAGCCGGTTTTCCGTAAGGGGATCGATGCCCGGGAGAAAATCTTTTTTTCCTCCCAACTGGCGCTGATGCTGGAGGTCGGCACCCCTCTGGCCCAGGCCATCGAAGCCCTGGTGCGGCAGACCTCAAACCCGGCATTTCGGGCCGTGCTCCAATCCGTCCTGACCGACATCGAAGAGGGCCGCTCACTCTCCGATGCCCTGCGCCGCCATCCCCGGTATTTCAACGCCTTATACGTCAGTATGGTTCAGGCTGGCGAAACCGGCGGTTTTCTGCAGACCATCCTCGACCGCCTGGTGGGCATGTTGGAAAAACGCCAGGCCCTGATCAGCCAGGTCAAGGCAACCCTGACCTACCCGGCGTTTTTGTGCCTGCTGGCCACGGGCGTGGTGATCTTCGTGCTGGTGGGCATCCTGCCCAAATTCCTTCTGGTCTTTGCCGGCCGGGAGAGCATCCTGCCGCTGACCACCAAGATCATGCTGGCCCTGAGTGCCTCCCTGCGCCAGTACGGGTGGATCTGGGCGCTGGGTGCCGCCAGCCTGGCGTTGGCCGGACGCACGGCATTCCAAAGCGCACCGGGCCGGCGGATGTGGCATCGTTTTCTGGTGGAAGCACCGGGGTTAAAGCGGCTTACCAACAAGATCTACACGGCCCAGTTGCTGCGCACCCTGGGCCATTTGATGGAGAGCCGGGTGCCGCTGCTCAAGGCCCTGGAGGTCACCCGCACCATTTACAGCAACATTTACTACATTGAATTTATTGATAAAATTATCGACCACATCTCTCAGGGCGGGAAACTGGTCCAGCCGTTCATGCGGTTTCCCTATGTGCTCGCTTCGGTGCGCCAGATGATTGCCACCGGCGAAGAGACCGGGAACCTGGCCCGGGTCATGCTGCGCCTGGCCGATTTTTACGAAGCGGAGACCGAGCAGGACCTGCTCAAGGCGTCCAAACTGGTCGAACCGGTGGCCCTGGTCGGCCTCGGGGCAGTGGTGGGCACCATCGTGGCCTCGGTGATTCTGCCCATGTTCAAGCTTGCCGCTGCCATTCATTAGTTTCCATCCACAAATTAAAAAACAATTAAAGCCATGGGTGAAAAGGCCGATAGCAATATCGATGGAAAATGTCATCGACTGCCGCGCCCAGGGATCGGAAACCGAAGGATGGTCCGCGATATCGGACAGAGGAGATAACAATGCACAAAAAATGGAAAGATCAATCGGGTTTTACATTGGTGGAAATGCTCATCGTCGTGATCGTGCTGGGCATCCTGGCCATGATCGTGGTGCCCCAGGTGGCCGTCTCCACCGAAGACACCAAGCTCAAGACGCTCCAGACCAACCTGAGCGCCCTGCGAAACGCCGCGGAACTCTATTACGCCCAGCACAACCAGACCTACCCGGGCGCCAAGGACAATGCCGGGGCCGCCAACCCCACGGCGCTGGCCTCGGCCACCGCTTTCGTGGAGCAGCTCACCCAGTACACCGACATCAACGGCGCGGTGCAGACGACCAAGGACAACACCTACAAATACGGCCCCTACATCAAGGGGGGGGCGTTGCCCACCAACCCGTTCGACATTGACAGCGATGTGCTCTGCGACATCCTGACAGCCGACATCACCACCAAGGCGGCCGACGGAACCACGTCCTGGAAGTTCTACGTCAAGACCGGGATCCTGCTGCCCAACGACAACGGCACCACCGACGGCACGGTGCATGCCAGCCTGTAGCCCCGGTGTAACCGGTTGACCGGGCCGGAAACCGCCGGCTCAGGAGGCGGGGAGGATGGCATGTCGTATCCGCGGATCCCAGGCAGGGGGCAACCGGCCGGCTTTTGCCTGGCCGACCTGCTGATCACCCTGCTGATCGTGGGCATCCTGGCCATGGTTGCCGTGCCGGCCATGTCATCGGCCCTAAACGAGGCCAGACTCAGTGCGGCGGCCCGGCAGATGGCCGACAGCCTGGAATACGCCCGCGGCCTGGCCTCCCAATATGGACGGGC
This sequence comes from Desulfobacterales bacterium, assembly GCA_016342285.1. Classification (GTDB taxonomy): domain Bacteria; phylum Desulfobacterota; class Desulfobacteria; order Desulfobacterales; family JAEINQ01; genus JAEINQ01. Next base: position 135,178 of record JAEINQ010000002.1, on the reverse strand, counting down.
CTTTTATGTCGGAATCAAGGAAAGCGACAACAGCTTCCAGGTGGGTGATCTCCGGTTCAAGGACGAAACGGTCAATCACCTGGACGATGCCCCCCCGGTCAGCTCCCAGGGGATCGTCTATCACCCGATCAGCCGGGCCAGGTATGCCGTCGATTTTGATGAACGGGCCGAATATCAAGGCGTTGACATCATCGATGCGCCGACGGACATGTTCATCGTCTTTTATCCGGACGGCCATGTGGCGGAAACAGACCCGACCGTGACCCTTGCCCTGGGCGATCTGCAGCGGTCGATCACCGTGGATGCTATGACCGGCAAGGTTAACGTTAACTAGTTTCCAGCCATAAATGGCCTTTTTGCCCAATCTCTGCGTCAATCAGCGCCATCGCTTGTGCGGCGTAGCCGGCTAAGCCTCCGCGCAATAGCTTGATTGACTTGACCTTGGACAAAAATTCACATTTTGGATTGGAAACGTCAATAGCTGTCCACCCACGAAACATGCAATGCGTGGATCGACACGAATTGACACTTACGGAGCCGAGGAATATGCGAGATGGTTGTCGTTTCACACCCAACGCCCCATCCATGCTTCCGGATTTTACCCCCCCCTGACGGGCGCGGCCTCCGCACCGCTCATCCCCGGCGCCCACCGATCCACCACCCACAACAACAAGCACGGTCTTCCGCCCCCGGTTGCTATCTCCATATTGCCCGGCTTTGCCCTTCGGCAGCCCGAGGGCAGCAGGGCTTTCTCCTGGCTGAAGTGCTGGTGGCGATCCTGCTCATGGCCCTGGCCCTGGTTCCCATGATGGACGCCTTTGCCCCGTCATTGGGGGCTGTCGATGCCCAGGGGCGAATGCTGGTGATGGCCAACCAGGCCCGGGGCACCCTCAACCGGGTGACGTCCCTGGATTTTGAAACCCTTTCCGCCAACCAGGGCAATGCCGTGGACCTTGCCACCCTCTTGGGCTCGGCCGAGGAAGCCGGCAAGGAAACCGTCGCGTTTCAAGGCCAGACGTTCACCCCCATTGTGGACATCACCGACGCCGGCACCGGGCTGGGCGGGCTGTTGGAGATCACCGTACGTCTGGAGACCGCCGGGTTCAGCACCCTTAAGACCGATGACTAAAGCCAGCCAGGGCCCTGTGAGGCCGAAGCGGATATGCCGCGCCTTTCTGCCTCCCGGCCCCCCCGCGGCTCTGACCGGCACCGCCGGGTTTACCCTTTTTGAACTGCTCATCGCCCTGGTTCTCATGGGAATCGCCTTTTCCGGCTTGTACCAGACGTTCGGCACCGGCCTGGCCGCCTATGATCACACCCGCAAAGAGCAGGCTCTGGTGGCCCGGTCACGGTTTGCCATGGAGCGCCTGGTCCGGTTCGTGGCCGATACGGACTATCTCTTTGATCCGGCATCCGACGCGCCAGTGGAAAGGCTGGAGGTCAGCGAGCGCCTTCTCGACACCCGGAACAACGCCACCCTGGCCTATGTGGCCGCCGGCGACGGACGCCCGGACGCCGATATGGATGGCGACGGCCGGGTCAATGAAGACGCCGGACTGCCCGAATCCAGGGTCCTTTTCGCCCTGGACAAAACCGATGGGACCAACTGGAAACTGACCGAAACCCTTCCGGACTATGCCACCGCCATTGCCACCGACACCCAGCCGCCACGGGTGGTGATCGACCATGTGACGGCCTTTGCCTGTACCCGAATGGGCCTGAATGTGGTGGATATTCGCCTCTCCGTGGCCGACGGCGACCGGACCATCGACCTGCACACGCGGGTGCGGGCCGTGCGGTTTGATCCGGGGCTGTGGTGATGCGGGATGCGGGATGCTGGATGCTGGATGCTGGATGGGGGATGCTGGATGCTGGATACTGGATGCGGGATGCTGGATGCTGGATGGGGGATGCTGGATACTGGATGCTGGATACTGGATGCTGGATGCTGGATACTGGATGCTGGATGCTGGATGGGGGATGCTGGATACTGGATGCTGGATACTGGATGCTGGATGCTGGATGCTGGATGGGGGATGCTGGATACTGGATGCTGGATGCTGGATGCTGGATACTGGATGCTGGATGGGGGATACTGGATACTGGATGCTGGATACTGGATGCTGGATGGGGGATACTGGATGCTGGATGCTGGATGCTGGATACTGGATGCTGGATGCTGGATACTGGATACTGGATGGGGGATTTGGGATTGGGGAATTGTCGGATTGACGAAATTGCGGATTGCCTTCCTTCAGACTTCAGACTTCAGACTTCAGTCTTCGGACTTCAGACTTCAGTCTTCGGACTTCAGACTTCAGACTTCAGTCTTCGGACTTCAGTCTTCGGACTTCAGTCTTCGGACTTCAGTCTTCGGACTTCAGTCTTTTTTGGGATGGGGGCGCAGCCGACAAAAACCGTCTTTTTACGTCATTCCCGGGTGCCTGCCCCTTCGCGGGAAGGGGGCGGGAATCCAGTCATTTCATATAGTTCTGGATGCCTGCCTTCGCAGGCATGACGAAATTTGGGACTTTTTACGAGTGCATCAACACAGGGAAAAAAAGAGACCGGACCATGGCAAGGCGCCAGACAAAATGGAGGGATGAAACAGGCTCGGTGCTGCTGGGCCTGGTGCTGGTGCTGGGCCTGGTGGCCATCGCGGCCCTGGCCTTAAACCGGGAGACCGCCCTGCAGACCCGCATCACCGCCGACCAGGCAGGCAGCGCCCAGTCGGCCTTCGGCCGCCAGGCCCTGATCGAAAAAAGCCTGTGGGAGTTGACCCGAGATCCCTTTCTTCGCACCGAGGCAGAGGCCATTGTCTACCAGGGACAAACCTTTACCCGCCGAATCGAAAACGCCGCCGTTGCCGGTTACACCCAGTGCGTGACCCTGGCCGTCACGCCGGAAAACGGCAGCCGACCTGTCACCGCTGCCGTTGACTATTACATCCGTCCCTTTGTCACCTCCATCCCGGCCCCCAAACCGGGCCACCTCGACCTGGGCCCGGATGGCAGCCTCTTTTTCGCGGACACCGCAAACCACAAAATCATCCGCTACGACCCGGTGGCCCGGTCCGTTGAAACCGTGGCCGGCAACGGCACCTCCGGCTTTGGCGGAGATGGCGCACCGGCCGTCGATGCCCTGCTGGCCGCTCCCCGGGGGGTGGCCGTGGATGGGGCCGGCAACATTTATGTGGCCGATTCGGGCAATCACCGCATTCGCCGGGTCGATAGGCTCACCGGCACCATCACCACCGTGGCCGGCACCGGCGCCGCTGGTTTTGGCGGCGACGACGGGCCGGCCGTCATCGCCCTGCTCAACAAACCGAGCAGCGTCCGGGTGGATGCCGCCGGCAGCCTCTTCATCGCCGATTTCCAGAACAACCGCGTCCGCCGGGTGGACGCGGCCACCGGCTCCATCACCACCGTGGCCGGCACCGGGGTCAATGGCTTTGGCGGCGACGGCGGACCGGCAACCAGCGCCGCACTCAAAAACCCCGCGGACGTCTTCGTGGACACGGCCGGCAACCTCTTTATCGCCGACAGCGCCAACAACCGCATTCGCCGGGTGGACACGGCCACCGGCACCATCACCACCGTGGCCGGCACCGGGGTCAGTGGCTCTAGCGGCGACGGCGGGCCGGCTGTCAGCGCCCTGCTCAAAGGGCCCCTAGGGGTCTGGATCGACGGCGGGGGGAACCTGTTTATCGCCGACACCAAAAATTACTGCATCCGGCGGGTCGACGGGGCCACCGGCACGATCGACACCGTGGCCGGCCAGAGCACAACGTTGGGATACACCGGCGACGGCGGGCCGGCTGTCAGCGCCCGGCTCAATGTGCCAGAGGGGGTGGCCGTGACCGCGGCCGGGGAGATCTATATCGCCGATACCGGCAACAACGCCGTCCGGACCGTGGACGCGGCAGCCATCATCGACACCATCAACGCGCCCCTGGGGTTTGATGTTACCCGGCCCCAGGGCATGGCCGCGGACAGCGCCGGCAACCTTTATATCGCCGCCATGGACAGCCACATGGTCTACCGGGCCAACGCCTCGGGCAGCCTGGCGATCGTGGCCGGCACCGGTGGCGCCGGCTACTCGGGCCAGCCCCTGGCCGTCGATGCCATGCTCAATACCCCCGCCGACGTGGCGGTCGGACCAGCCGGAAACATCTACATCGCCGACACCGGCAACCAGTACGTCGCCCGGGTGGACATTGCCGGCAACATCACCGTGGCAGCCGGCCAGCCCGAACAAAGCGGCTTTGGCGGTGACGGCGGACCGGCCACCGGCGCCCGGCTTAACGCGCCCCAGGGGGTGGCCGTGGACGCGGCCGGCAACCTTTATATCGCCGACTCGGAGAACCACTGCATCCGCAGGGTCGATGCGGTCACCGGCATCATCGACACCGTGGCCGGCATCGGCAGCGACGGCTACAGCGGTGATGGCGGGCCGGCCATTGACGCCAGGATTGACAGACCCCGGGGGGTGGCCGTGGACGGGGCCGGCAACCTTTTCATCGCCGACACGGACAACCAATGCATTCGAAGGGTCGACGGGGCCACCGGCATCATCGACACGGTGGCCGGCCAGCCGGATCAAGCCGGCGACAGCGGCGATGGCGGGCCGGCCACCGACGCCAAGCTGAACCAACCCCGGGGGGTGGCCGTGGACGGGGCCGGCAACCTTTTCATCGCCGACACGGACAACAACCGGATCCGGGGGGTCAGCGTGCACACCGGCATCATCACCACCCTGGCCGGCACCGGCACCGCCGGATTCAACGACGACGACCAGCCGGCCGTTGCCGCCCAGATCAATAAACCCTGGTCAATTGCCATGGCGCCGGTACGCGGCGGGGCCCATATTTTCATCGCCGACACCGAAAACGACCGCGTTCGGGTCCTGCGGTGGCATCCGGTCCGGGAGCTGTACTGAAGCGGGGCCGATCGATTCCCTCAAATATGGCACACCCATTGCAGAAGAAGGCTACGGTGCGTTTCTTTTCCGGAGCGCCTAAATGCAGAGTTTCTGTTTTAAGCCAAAATTTCAAATGGTTAAATGTTTTCAACCTTTGCGAAGGCCCATTGTCGTCAATCCGTTGACGGCGGACAGGGGAAAAAGCACCATCCATGATATTCCCAGGCAGTCCATACCCCATCGGCATCGATATCAGCGATGACGATGTACGCGCCGTCCAGTTGCGACCCCGAAAGGGCGGGCTGAAAATTCGCGGTTTTTTCCAACAGTCGCTGACCGGCGACGGCGATCCGGACGACCTGGCAACGGTCCTGAAAAGGATCCGCAAGAGGCGCGTCTTCACCGGCCGGCGAACGGTGGCCCTTCTGCCCGCCGGCCGTGTCTTCTGCCTGCCGGTCCGTTTTACCGCCGAGACAAAAGAAACGGTCGAGGCCGCCCTGGTGCGCGAGGCCGGCAAACACCTTTCCTATCCGGCTCACGAGGCGATTATCGACTACCCCTGCCTGAATCCGGCCCCCGACGGCGCCAACGGCTATGAAGCCACCGTGGTCGGGATGCACCGGCCCGATTCGATCCCGTATACGAACGCCCTGCGCCGGGCCGGTCTGGACGTGGCGGCCATCGATTTTCAGCTCTCCTCCCTGATGCGCCTGCATGGCTTTCTTCACCCTGAAGCCGCCGGCGACAACACCCTGCTGTGCCATGTGGGACGCCGCCACACCATGCTGTCGGCGATTGGAGCGGACCGGATCCTGGCCCACCGCCGCATTCAATGGGGTCACGCCAGCCTGATTGACCGGCTGCAAACCCATTTCGACCAGGAAGACAATGTTCGCCAGGCGCAGTTTCTTCTGGAGACCTACGGCCTGGCCCATGACCGGCACAAAGACCGGCCCGACAATGACGGCAACCATGGCGAAACAACCCCGCTGTACCGAACCGTTTACCAGGTGCTGACCCCGCTGGTGGAAGAACTGGTCTTTGAATTTCAGCGAATGATCGGCTATGCGCGCTCCGAACGGTCGGTCACCCCCTTTGAAAATATCCATCTGTATGGTTACGGCGCCGACATTCACGGCCTGGACGACTATCTGGCAAAGCGCCTGGGGCTGCCCACACGATCGGTCAACCCCTTGCATAGTGACCGCATCGATCCCGGTGAAGCCCTGGACGATCTGTCCGCCGGTGCCCCGTACACCCTGGCCCTGGGGCTGGCGCTGCGGAGGTTGCCATGGCTTTGAGACCGGTCAACCTGCTCGATCCCGACCTGGCCCGGCGCAGCCACCTGCATCGTATCGGTAGGCGCTGGCTTCTTTGCCTGGTGGCCACCCAGGTGCTGGTCTGGGGCGGATACGCTTACACCAGCCGGGCCGTGCTGGGGCCCCGACACACGGTCCAATCCATACCGGCCGCGGACCATGACCTGGGCCTGCGGATCGAGGCCATCAACCAGGCCCGAAAGTCGTTGACCCAGCTTCAGGAGCAACACCAGGCCATCGAGGCCATCGTCCGGCACCGGTCCTATGCCCGGGTCCTGGGCCAACTGTCGGAAATGCTGCCGGCCGATGCCTGGTTGACCCGGCTCGACGCCGATGAGCCCAAGAACCTGGCAGGCGAGGCCGGACTGACCCTGACCGGCATGGCCCGCACCAGCGAGGCCCTGGGAGAGTTCATGGACCGGTTGAGCATGGCATCGCCCTTTGCCGACGTATCGCTGAAGTTTGCGCGCAATGGCCACACCGGGACCGAACCGACGTCAGCGGGCAGCGCTGCGGTGGCATTTCAAATCGCCTGTCGACTGACCGGAGAGTGAAGCCATGACCCTGGGACCCAAAACCCTCCATTGCCTCTGCCTGGCCCTGGTACTGACAGCAACGACCGTCAGCACCGGTTGGGGAGTTCTGCAGATTCGTTACCGGAACCAATCGACCCTGCAGGAAAACCAGCGGCTGGCCAAGCGATCCAGGGACCTGGACATGGCCGACCGCAACCTGAAGAAACTCAAGGAGATGCTGCTCGAAACCCAGGGGCATATGGCCCTGCTCAATGGACGCATTCCGGCGTCGGATCGCATCGGGCCGTTTTTAAAAACGCTGCAGGCCATGGTCGATCAGCGGGGTGTCACCCTCTCCGGGCTGGTCCCTGAGCCGGCGATTGATGAAATGCGGTATAGCCGGATTCCCATTCGAATGATTTTCAGGGGCCGCTTCGCCGACGTTCACCGCCTGATTCACGACCTGGAGACCGCCAACCGGATGGTGGTCATGGAAAAGCTGCAATTGGTCCGTCTGCCTGCTCAGCAGGAATGCCGGGTGGAATTGACGGCCAGCATCTTTAAACGCAGCGAAGCAATTGTGGACAAGTTGAGGAAACTGATCTGATGGCACCCTTTGGCAAAGAATCATTAAAGCCCATCCTCGTAGCGGTCCTGGCCGTGGTCTTCGTCCTGGTGGCCTACTGGCGCCTGGGCAGTGATGAAAAAAGGGTCTCGGCCGCCATGGGGGAAACCAAGGCGGCGGCCATGGAGATCCCTGACGTGGGGATGGATGTTTTTACCGCCCCGCAAACCTTGTCCACACCGTCAGCCATTGCCTGGCAAGAGGCACGGCGGGATCTCTTTGAGCCGCCGGCAAATGACCGGCCTGCGGTTGCGCCAGCGGCGGCTGATCCTGCGGCCGTCAACGGACGTTTGCCCGCAGCGCCCCTGCCGCCGCCATTTGTCCTCAAGGGAACCATTGTCTCAGGCGGGCAGGCCATTGCGGTCATCGACGATCGTTTTGTCCGCATCGGTGACGACATTCAGGGGTATCGCGTGGAAAAAATCGGTCGCAAACAGGTCTGGCTGACCTCTTCGCGCCAACGCATCATATTGGGAGCATTGGAAAATGATGGGCATTAAAACATGGCTGACGACTGTCGCGATGCTGGCCATCCTTCTGGGCACCGGCCCGGGCGCATCCCGGACAGCTTTGGCCGCGGCCGACCCGACAGGGCCTGCCGACCGGACGGAAACGGTCCTGAACGCGGCCGCCGGCAACGGGCACACGGCCCCCGACGCTGGGGCAAAGGAAGCCGGGGTGGTGATTCCCCCCTCGGACGATCGTCGCATCACCATGAATTTCTTCAATGTCGAGGTCCGCGAACTCCTGTCGGCCCTGGCCATCAACCAGGAGATCAACGTGGTCATGTCCGAGGGGGTGGCCGGCCGGGTATCGGTTCATCTGAACCAGGTCTCCCTGGACCGCGCCCTCGATGCCATCACCCTGGCCGCCGGATACGGTTACCGCAATCGTGATGAGGTCTATTACATTTTTAAACCCAAGCAAGACCGGAACCCCCAGGCCGACTGGCTCCAAATGCGCACCTTCCGGCTGCGCTACCTCGATGGCACCCAGGTCAAGGAGATGCTCGAAGCCATACCGGACGTTCGGTTGCTGGAGTTTCATGAACCGTCCCGGACCCTGATCGTGGAGGATACCCCTGAAAACATCCAACGGATCGAGACCCTGATCGCCAGCTGGGACGTCAAGCCGCGGCAGGTGATGATCGAAGCCCGTATCCTAGAGGTCAACCTCACCGACGACATGTCTCTGGGCGTCAATTGGGAACAGATCCTGGGAGACGTTCGGCTCGGTTCGGGCGGCTTTTCCCGGGGCATCCTGCCGACGGTGGCCGCCGGCATCTCGCCCGTGCCCCTGGCGGGCAATGCCGCCGGCGTTTTCGGCAACATGATCACCGGCGCCGGCACAAGGAGTCAGTTTTCGGCGGCCATCGACGCCCTTCAGGCCAAAACCCGGGTCAATACCCTGGCCTCCCCCAGACTGCTCGCCGTGCACGGCAAGGACGCATCGGTCCAGGTGGGCGGCAAACAGGGCTACAAGGTCGCCACCTCCAACATGGGGGTGCTGACCGAGACCATCGAATTCATCGATACCGGCACAATCCTGCATATCACGCCTTTCATTGACGCAGAGAACAATATATTGTTGAATGTCAGACCGACCATTAACGCCGCCACCCTGGAAAACGGCATCCCCGTGGTTCAGTCCACCGTGGTCTCCACCTGGATGATCGCCAGAAGCGGCGAAACGGCCTTTATCGGCGGGCTGATCCGCGACACCAAAACCGAGAGCCGGGAACAGATCCCCATCCTGGGAAGCATTCCGCTGCTGGGCAACCTCTTCGGCCGCACGGTAAAGGGGATCGGCAAATCCGAACTGGTGGTGCTGATCACCCCGCAGATCGTCGATGACGACATGGCCCGATTCTCCGAACCGGCCGAGAAGGCGTTTGATGCCATAAAAAAAGAGATCCACACGTTTCCGCTGCCGGTCGATGATGCCCACCGGTATGAAAGCAATCCCTGACGCAGGCAATGAGCACGCCCATGACAACCCCTTCCACCGATCATTGGACAAAGGCCGACAAAGAAGGTCAGCCTGCCCCACGCCCCCGGGTTCTGGTGGCCGAGGACAACCGGGCCACGCGGCAAGCCATCGCCTTTATCCTCGGCAGGGACTTTGACGTCACGGCCGTGGAGAACGGGGCCCTGGCTGTGGCAAAGATCCAGGACGGAGAGCGCTTTGACGTGGTGACCCTGGACATCAACATGCCGGTGATGACCGGCATCGAGGCCATGGAAATCATCAAGCGGATCAGCCCGGAGACCGAAGTGCTCCTCCTGTCGGCCATTTCGGATGTCAACGTCGCCAAACAGGCGCTCAAGGCCGGTGCCTACGACTATATCGACAAACCGATCCAAAAAGAGGTGCTGCGCGCGGCGGTCCAACGCGGGGTGGAGCGCCACCGCCGCACCCGGATATCCGAAAGCGCTCAGGAACAGCTCGAATTTACCAAGGCCCAGTTGATCCAGTCGGGGAAGCTGGCCGCCATCGGCGAAACCATGGCCGGTGTCATGCACGAAATCAACAACCCCCTGGGGGTCATCACCGGATCCGTGGAACTGATGCTGAGCGAGGATTTTCCGGCTGAAAAGCGCCGGGAATTCCTCCTCAAAATTTACGACAGTGCCAACCGTTGTCGGGATATCGCCCGGTCGATCCTGGCTTTCACGCGCAAAGAGGCTCCCCACCGCCAACCGATCAACGTCAATGCCGTGATATCCCGTGCTCTGGATCTGAAACGTCCCGAGTTCAAAAAGGACCGGGTGGGCGTGGATGAAACGTTGGCCCCCGACCTGCCGGTCATCCTGGCCGATGAGAACCAACTCCAGCAGGTAATGCTCAATCTGTTCAATAACGCCCACCACGCCATGAAAGAGCAGGCGCCCGACCGTCACCACCTCTGCATCCAGACCGCCTTCAATGACTGTCTCGTCCGGATCAGGATTCAGGACACCGGATCGGGCATTCCCCGGGAGAATCTCCAGAAGATTTTCGAGCCGTTTTTCACTTCCAAGGCCAGGGGCCAGGGCACCGGCCTGGGACTAAGCCTCTGTTACGATATCATCCGGGCCCACGACGGCGACATCTATGTCTCCAGCGAACCGGGCAAAGGCGCCTGCTTCATCATCGAACTGCCCATTGGAACCGCCGACCCGATTGAACCGCCCTCCTGACCCGCCCCCCCCGAAACAACCAAGCACCAATGGCGGCATCGCCACAACCAAATCCGAATTTCGTGTCTGTCCAACGTTTCACGGGAGCGCTTCAGAGACGGCCTTCTTCCACGCCATGGCAGGCCACCCGGGTACCGGAAGCGAGCACAACCGGCCGGAGAATCCCCTCCCGGCACCGGGGATCGGCCCACGGGCAGCGGCCATGAAACAGTTGACATTTTCCGGTTTTTCTGCAAAATCTAACATTCCCATAGGCGCTGACGATGGCAACAAACGCTGAACGACATTTATTTGAATGGGCCGGCACCCGGCAGGCCCGAGCCAGTCGAAGAAAGGAACGATTTGGCCGATCAAGACTTTGAGATTCGGGTTCGGCAAACCACGGAAGAGACCCCGCAGCCGCCCGCCCGCCCTCCGTTTTGGAAGGAAAAACTCCGAGCCCCGTTTTTTTTGACATTTCTCGTCTCGTTCGCCACCTGGATCGTTTTGTCCGGCAAATTCGACCCCTTTCACCTCTCTCTGGGAGGGATTTCCTGCTTCATCGTGGCCTGGTTCAGTGGTGATATGCTATTTTCGCCCACCGGGCTCAAAACCCTGCCCGGCGTCTGGATCCGGTTTATCCTCTACATCCCCTGGCTCATCTACCAGATCTTTGTGGCCAACATGCATGTGATGAAACTGGTCTTTCACCCGCGGATGATGGCCCTGATCGACCCCAAGATTATCCGGTTCAAGAGCCGGCTGACCAGCGACATGGCGCTGTTCGTCTTTGCCAATTCGATTACCCTTACCCCCGGCACCATCACGGTCTTCGTATCGGTCACGGGCATCTTTACGGTGCACGTGATCGACGAACCCTCGGGCAGCGCTCTGCCCGGAGAGATGGAAGAGCGGGTCGCCAAAATTTTCGGTGAATAGTTTTATGGAAACCATTTTTTTATATTCCGGCGTCTTTCTTTGCCTGGTCATGGCCCTGTCCCTCTACCGGGCGGTCTTCGGCCCCACGGTGCTCGACCGGCTCATCGGTGTCAACGCCATCGGCAGCAAGACCACGGCCCTGTTAATCCTCATCGGCCTGATCTACCGCCAGGTGGATATGTTCGTGGATATCGCCCTGGCTTATGCTTGCCTGAACTTCATCGCCGTGCTGGCGGCCTCGCGGTATTTCCAGAAAAAGAAAGGGCTCTACGACAAACGCACGGGCAATTGAAGCGATATGCCCAAAGGAAACGACAACCCATGAACATTCTCATTACCATCATTCTGGCCGTGGGGCTCTTCTTCTTCCTGGGAGGGGCCATCGGCATTCTGCGGTTTCCGGATTTTTACTCCCGGCTCCATCCGGCAGGCAAACTCGATACCATGGGGCTTCTCATGACCATGTTCGCCATGAGCCTCTATACGGCCCAGTCGATGACCATGGGGGGCATTCTGACCGCCCTGAAGATCATGCTCATCGTTGTCTTTGTCTTTATCACCAGCCCAACGGCCACCCATGCCATCGTCGATGCCGGGGTGCGGGCCGGGCTGAGCCCCTGGATCAAAGAGGAAACGGGGACCGAACATGATCTGGCAACTTGAATTCATCATCCTGATCCTGGTGGTCGTCTCCGGCATTGGGGCCCTGGCGGTACGGGACCTGCTCGGAGCGGCGATTCTTTTCGGCGCCTACAGTTTTCTCATGTGCCTGCTCTGGGCCATCATGGGGGCCGTGGACGTGGCATTCACCGAAGCCTCGGTCGGGGCGGGGGTGAGCACGGTCTTTTTCGTGGCGGCGGTGTTTAGAACATCGAGGAGGACAAAGGATTGAAAACCATCGGATTTATCGCCGTGGCCCTCTTTGGCGCCGTGCTCTTTTACGGCACCACCGAGTTCCCTTTCTGGGGCGATCCCGATTCGCCGGCGGCAACCTATTTGTCTCCCTATTATATCGAGCACAGCATGGAAGACACGGCAGTGCCCAACATTGTCACGGCAGTGCTGGCCGATTACCGGGGATTCGACACCATGTTCGAGACCACCGTCATCTTCTCGGCCGGAGTCGCCTGCCTTTTATTGCTCCGGGTCTTCAGGCGTAAAACCCCCGAATCGCGCCTGTACCGGCATACGCCCACCGGAATCACCATCCGCATTGAAAAAGGGGGCAAGCTGCCCGAAGGGGCGCGGGAGTTCGAGCGGATCGACTCCCAGTGGGTCCCCTACGATCTGATCATTCGAAAGGCCAGCCACCTGGTGGTCCCCTTTATTCAGCTTTTCGCCCTGTACGTCATCGCCCACGGCCACCACAGCCCGGGCGGCGGGTTTCAGGGCGGGGTCATCTTCGGCGCCGCCGTCATCTTATTTGCCCTGTCGTCGAATATGCGCTCGACCCTGGAACGGGTCGGTGAGCGGGCGACCGGCTTTTTCAGCTCCATCGGTGTGCTCATCTATGCCGGCACCGGCTTTTTGTGTCTACTACTCGGTGGCAATTTTCTCGATTACGCTGCCCTGGCCGGCCTGCTGGGGGTCGATCCCGTCATGGCCCGCTCCCACGGCATCCTCATCGTGGAAGTGGGCGTCGGGTTGGCCGTCATGGCCGTGATGGTATCCCTCTATTACATTCTCGCTTCGGTGGGACGAATGGACGAAGGGCTGTAGACATGGAAGACCTGATACAGCTGATCATCGCCAGATACAATTACTGGATCTACATCGTCTTGATGATGATCGGCCTCTTTGCCATGATCGTCAAAAAGAACCTGATCAAAAAGATCATCGGCATGAACATCCTGCAGACCGCCATCATTTTGTTTTACGTCTCCATCGCCACCAAGCGGGGAGCGGCGCTGCCCATCATCATCCACGGTCCCCACGGCCAATCCCATGCCGTCCACGCAGCCAATATCATCAACCCGCTGCCCCATGTACTCATGCTCACGGCCATTGTGGTGGCCGTGGCGACCCTGGGCGTTGCCCTGGCCCTGGCCATCATGATCCACCGCCAGTACCGGACATTGGAAGAAGACGAAATCAATAAACAGATAAGAGAGAAATGAGCGCACACCTCCCGGTCCTGATCGTCGTGGTTCCTCTCCTGTCGGCATTTGTCATCGCCCTGGCGGGCTGGATCAATGCCAAGTACTGCCTGCCGGCAGCCATTGTCGGACTGGGTGTTTCTCTCTACGCCTCCGCCCGACTGCTCATGCGGGTGATTGCAAGCGGGCCGATGGACTACTTCCTGGGCGGATGGGCGCCGCCGGTGGGCATCGCCTACCGGGTCGACCATCTCAACGGATTGATTTTGGTGGTGGTGGCCGCCGTGGCCCTGATCAACCTCATCGGCACCCACAAGAGCGTCACCACCGAATATGCCGACCGCATCGGACCTTTTTACACCCTGTACGTGCTCTTTGTCACCGGACTGTTCGGCATCGTGGTCACCGGTGACGCATTCAACCTCTTTGTACTGTTGGAAATCACCTCCCTGACCGGCTATGCCATGATCGGCATCGGTCGCAAGCACGCTCCGCTGGCCAGCCTCAACTACATCTTCATGGGCACCATCGGTGCCAGTTTCTACCTGCTGGGGATCGGATACCTCTACCTGGTCACCGGAACGCTGAACATGGCCGATCTGGCCGCAATTTTACCCCACCTGTACGATTCCAAGGTTGTCATGGCCGCCTTTATCATCTGCATGACCGGCCTGTTCATGAAAATGGCCCTGTTTCCGCTCCACGCCTGGCTGCCCAACGCCTATACCTTCGCACCAGGGCCGGTCAGCAGCCTCATTGCCCCGCTGACCACCAAGGTGATGATTTACGTCATGGTCCGTATCGTGTTGACCGTCTTCACGCCGGACTTTGCCTTCGATCACCTGCATCTGAGCCATGCCGTGGTCTGGATAGCGGTGATCGCCATCGTCATGGGGTCGGTCATGGCCCTGGGCCAGACCAGCCTCAAGCGGATGCTCTCCTATATCGTCATCGCCGAGGTCGGATACATGGTGGGCGGATTCTGGCTGGGCAACCGCATGGCCATGACCGGTGCCATTTTGCATATCGTCAACGACGCGGCCATGACGCTCTGCGTATTCATGGCCGCGGCCAGCATCCGCTTCAGACTTAAAAGCGACTCCTTTGAATCGTTGCGCGGGGCCTTCGGCAAGATGCCGTTCACCATGGGCGCCCTGGTGGTGGGCGGGATCTCCATCATCGGCGTGCCCCCCACCTGCGGTTTCTTCAGCAAGTGGTACCTGATCTCCGGCGGCATCGCCGCCGGCCACTGGGCCTTTGTGTCGGCCCTGATCTTTTCCAGCCTGGTTAATGCCGTCCTGTTTTTCAGAATTTTTGAAATCAGCTATTTCGAGCCCTTCACCGACCACCACGCAGCCCATGTCCACGGCGGACACGTTGCTGTCATGCGGGAAGCCCCGGCATCCATGGTGGCCATGTTAATACTGACGGCCGCGGGGCTTGTGGTGCTGGGAATCTACTCGGGAGACATCGTCACCAAAGTGATCGAATTTGCCATACCGGCACAGATCGTCTGACAGAGGGAATCACGTCTAATATGAACACCATCGTATCCATCAAACCGCTTTTGGCCGTTCTCCTGTCGTTGCTGCTGCCGCTGGTGCTCGTCTCCTGCCGTTCGGCAAACGTCCGCGAAGGCTGGACCTTTGCCGTGGCCATCGCCAAATTTCTGGTGATCGCCTCCATGGTGCCGGTGGTGCTCGGTGGGGGCGAGGTGACCTTTACCGTGGCCAGGGTCCTGCCGAAAGTGGCCATCGCCTTTCGCGTCGACGCCTTCGGCATGCTCTTTGCGCTGGTTTCCTCTTTTTTGTGGATCATTACCACCGTCTATTCCGTCGGTTACATGCGTGGGCTCAACGAACACGGTCAGACGCGGTATTTCTGTTTTTTCGCTCTCTCCCTGTCGGCAACGGTGGGCGTGGCCTTTTCCGCCAACCTGCTGACCCTGTACCTCTTTTACGAGATGCTTTCCTTTGCCACCTACCCCCTGGTAACCCATCACCAGGACCGTGAAGCGAGAAGCTCGGGTCGAAAATACCTCTTATATATTCTCGGCGCCTCCATCGGCCTGGTCCTGCCGGCCATGCTGGTGATCTACAGCCTCACCGGCACCCTGGAATTTGCCTCCCAGGGATTTCTGGCCGGCCATGCCACCCCGGTCACGACAGCGGTGCTGTTGGTCATGTTTCTCTTCGGATTCGCCAAGGCCGGCATCATGCCGTTTCACTCCTGGCTGCCGGCGGCCATGGTCGCCCCCACGCCGGTCAGTGCCCTGCTCCATGCGGTGGCCGTGGTCAAGGTAGGGGTGTTCTGTGTGCTGCGGATCATGACCGGCGTCTTCGGGGTGGACCTGCTGCGCTCGCTTCACCTGGGCACCCTGGTGGCATCGGTGGCATCGGTCACCATCATCGTGGCCTCACTGATCGCCCTTTCACAAGACGGACTCAAGCGGCGGCTGGCCTTTTCCACCATCGGCCAGCTATCCTACATTGTCCTCGGGGCGGCCCTGCTTTCTCCGCGGGGCCTGACCGGCGGCATGCTGCACATCGCCATGCACGCCTTTGGTAAAATCACGCTGTTCTTCTGCGCCGGAGCCATTTTCGTGGCCACGGGGAAAAAAGCCGTCAGCGAGATGGTCGGCATCGGCAAACAGATGCCGGTGACCATGACGGCCTTTCTCATCGGCGCCCTGAGCGTCATCGGCCTGCCCCCTTGCGGCGGCTTCATCAGCAAATGGAACCTGGTCCTCGGCACCCTGGAGGCAGACCAGCTCGCCTTTCTTTTTGTTCTGTTGACCAGTTCCCTTCTCAACGCCGCCTATTTTCTGCCGGTGGTCTACCGCGCGTTTTTCTGCACCCCTGAAGAATCTCTGTTTGAAGATCATGTCCGGGAGGCTCCCCGCTGGTGTTTAGTGCCGCCGGTATTTACGGCCGCCGTTTCGGTGGCGCTCTTTTTCTACCCGCAACCGTTTCTGAACCTGGCCCGGCTGGCGGTTCGCAACATCTTCGGAGGCCTCTGAGATGAACGACGCCCATGAACCCGACGAAATCCGATACGATCCGGTCCCGGGGTTTCGCCCCGCCTTCATTGTTATCATGGTGGCGGCGACCCTTTACCTGGGTTTTGTCTTTTTCTACGGCGGCCATTAGATCCGACGAAAAAAGAATTTCTTTCCTTTGTGCGCTTTGTGTTTTTGTGGTTTCCACCGGGAAAAATGAGATTCGAGGACAATGCTCAATGAAAAAAGAGATCACCATTTTCGACAACCCCAGAAATGTCCGCCGGTTGCTGGGCGTTTTCTTTGCCGTTCTGGCCCTGCTGATAGTGGCTGAATTCTTCGTTCACAAACACGGGCATTTTTACTTCGAGGACATGCCGGCCTTTTTCGCCGCTTACGGGTTCGTTGCCTGTGTGCTGGTCATTTTCGGATCAAAAGTGCTGCGGTTTTTCCTCGGACGCAAAGAGGATTATTACGAATAGCGAATTCTGGCCCAGAGGACCATGCTTTGCCACTGGAAGGGTTGCGATACTTCGCTTCCAGTTCGAAATGCCTAAATTGCCTAAATTGCCTAAAATTAGGCCTTTCACATTTTAGTGCATTTTAGGCATTAGCCAACAAAGGAAACGGGATCGCCAACGGACGCTGATTGTGCACAAAAGAAGAAAATGCCCAAGGCGGATATAATTATTAACCCTGGATACCCATGCAAATGACCCCTCCACTGTTCAGCACGGGAATACCACCGGCCCTGCTATTCATCTTCGGCAGCCTGCTGATTCCGGCATTCAAGGGCCGGCTCAAGTCGGTTTACATGATGCTGCTGCCCGCGGTAGCCCTATACACCCTGACCCGCATGCCCGAAGGCAGCCACTGGGTTTACTCCCTGATGGACTATGATCTGGTGCTGGGCCGCATCGACCGCCTCAGCCGGGTCTTCGGGTATATTTTCAGTATCATCAGCTTTATTGCCGTCATCTACGCCCTGCAGGTGAAAGACGACGTTCAGCACGTGTCCGGATTCATGTATGCCGGCGGCGCCCTGGGGGTTACCTTTGCCGGCGACCTGCTGACCCTGTATATTTTCTGGGAAACCATGGCCATCGCCTCGACCTTTCTGATTTTGGCCAGACGGACAAGGCAAAGCCAGCAGGCGGCCCTGCGCTATATCCTCGTCCATGTCTTCGGGGGTCTGTGCCTGCTGGCCGGCATCGTGCTGATGATCAACCAGACCGGCTCCACGGCATTCGGCCATATGTCCCTGGACGGGCCGGCAGCCTGGCTGATCTTTCTGGGCATCGCCGTCAATGCCGCCATTCCGCCCTTTCACCCCTGGCTTCAGGACGCCTATCCCGAAGCGACGGTCACCGGAGCCATCTTTTTGAGCGCCTTTACCACCAAAAGCGCCGTCTACGTCATGGCCCGGGGCTTTGCCGGCACCGAGCTGCTCATCTACCTGGGCGCCTTCATGACCATTCTGCCGGTCTTTTATGCCGAAGTGGAAAACGACATTCGACGGGTACTTTCCTACTCGCTGATGAATCAGGTCGGGTTCATGATGTGCGGTATCGGCATCGGCACCCAATTGGCCATCAACGGCGCGGTGAGCCACGCCTTCTGCCACATTCTCTACAAGGCCCTGCTCTTCATGGCGGCCGGATCGGTGCTGCACGTCACCGGAAAGATCAAGTGTACCGAAATCGGCGGGCTCTACCGGACCATGCCCCTGACCTGCCTGTTCTGCATCGTCGGAGCCGCCTCCATCAGTGCCTTTCCACTGTTCAGCGGGTTTGTCAGTAAATCCATGATCATCAGCGCCGCCGGCAACAACCACTTGATGCTGGCCTGGCTCATGCTCCAGTTCGCCTCGGCAGGGGTAATTGCCCATGCCGGCATCAAGGTGCCCTTCTTTACCTTTTTCGGCCACGATTCGGGCATCCGGGCCAAGGAACCGCCGACAAACATGCTCGTCGCCATGGGCATCGCCGCCTTCGGTTGCATATTTCTGGGTGTCTTTCCCCAGCCATTGTATGATATACTCCCTTATCCGGTCGATTACGTTCCCTATACAGGCGCCCATGTGGTGGGTCAGTTCCAATTGCTTCTATTCGGCATTTTTGCCTTTTACCTGCTCCTGAAGTCCGGATACTACCCGTCGGAAGTCCGGGCCATCAACCTGGACACCGACTGGTTTTACCGAAAAGGCGCACGGGTGTTCTCCCGGGCCGCCGACAAGGGCCTTAACGGCTTAAACCGCCTCTGCGACGCTGTGTTCGCACGGGGACTCGCCGATCGCATGAGCCGCGCCGGTGCCAGCGGCATCACCAGGCTGGCCGCCCTGGTGCTCGTTTCGATCCGCGTCTTGCAGGGGAAAGGGCCCGGCAGCACCCGACACGATGTCCGCCAGGCGTTTGAGACCGGCACGACCCCCCTGGGCATCAGCGCCATGGCCTCAGCCCTGTTTCTCGTTCTGATCTACTGTTTCACTTGAGTGTCCTTACCTTGGGTGACCAACGACCGGCGATTTGGCTTCAAATCACTTTTAACGAGGCTCGGTCCTGGATGAAAAGGAGGGGATCATGATTAACAAAGAAGAACTTCGGAAGATGGTCATTTTGGGACAGCTCTCCGACACCATGCTGGAGAAGCTGCTCCCGTTGGTGGAACGAAGGCACTACGAAGAGCGGGAATACATCTTCAGGGAAGGCGACACGGCCGAAAAGTTTTTTGTGCTCAAGCGAGGGAAAATCCTGCTGGAGCAGCGACTCTCGGACAAGATGACCGTCTCGATCGATTCCATCAAACCGGGGTACTCGTTCGGCTGGTCCGCCATGCTGGGTGGAGGCCTGGAGCCATACAGCCGGTACACGTCGGATGCCATCTGTGCCGAACTCTGCGAAGTATTCCTTATCCCCGGCGAAGAGTTCCAGGAACTGCTGGAAAACGACCATGAAATGGGGCACCTGTTGACCCGCCGGCTCAACCGGGTCATCAAGCAGCGTCTGGTCCACCGCACCGACCAGTTCATCCGGCTCATCCGGAAACATCCGGACATTCACAACCTGATCACCTGACCGGATACGGCGGCAGCCCCGGGATCACGCCTGCTCCCATGCAGGCTACCGGCCCGAAGGAATCAACAGGGTGGGAAAGGCGCTTTGTTCGGCCAGGGCCACCGCCACGCCGGCCATCCACCGTTGCTGCCAGGCCCCCTGTCCTGATGATCCGGTGACGATCATGCTGGCGTTGCACTCCCGGGCCGCCTTCTCGATCTCGGGAAGGGTTTCTCCGATATAGACGTGGGGCCGGGCGGCGACCCCATCGGCCTCGAAAACGTCGCAGATCGCATCAAGCCCGGCCCGGGTCTCTTTTCGGGTCTTTTGAATCCCCATGGCCGTGGTCTCCTTCAAATCCTTCTCGCTGGCTACGTGAATCACGCTGATCTCCCGACAGACCGCCCCGAGTTCCTTGAGAAAATGGACCGGGGCCTGGTCCGGCGTCAGGCGCCCCGACGCCAGCATGGGCCGCTCAAAGGGGCGATCCGGCACCAGACCTTCCTGAACCAGATATTTGTAGACCAGCAGGGGTCGTTCGGTCCGATGAACGATCTCCGACGTGTCCGAACCGGAAAGAAACCGCTGAAGCCGGCCCGTCTTCCGATGCCCGATGACGACCAGGTCAATATCGCCCTCTTTTTCCACGGCCCGGACCACCTGCTGGACCAGGCTCCCCACCACAATGTAGACACCCACCTCCATTCCCTGCTCGAACAGGGTCTCGGCCCAGTCGATGAAACGGATGTTGGCCATCTCTCGAAGCTTGATCTCTTCTTGCTTTTGATATCCCGTCCCCCGGCGAAGGGCCACTTTCTCCCGGTCGATGACATTGAGAAAGACGATGTGCTCCAGTCCCGTCCGTCGCAGATCGAGAAGGGACTGAACCGCGTCAAAGCAGAGGTCTTCAAACCGGGTGACGAACAGAAGCTTTTTGATCATGGTTCTGCCGGCTCCTTTTATCCTAAGTGCACATCGTCAGAAATATGATGGCGTATATACGCGCAGGTTGAAATCAGATCACATTGGTGCAGCAACTTATTATGAACCGCAGACCGACGCAGACCATCGCAGACCCGGCTTCGCCTGAAGGCTTACGTCTACGCCTCAAAGGCTTCGCCGCACAAGACGCCGGGCAGGCAGGAAAAGCTCGTTGGCGATCGACCTGATCGCCAACAAATTCGCATCGCTTCGCGATTGGATGGCGTGCCATGGGGGTAAAGCATGTCATTTTGGAAAACTTAGCCCCGAAAAGTGGCCTCTTGGGACCGGCCAGGTCGGCCGGGCCCAAAAAAGTCTGCGGATGTCGACGCATGTCTGCGGTTAATGAAATCATACGTCACTGTAATTCTGAAAATGACCACTAAGGTCCCATGGGCGTCCTCAACCCAGAATTCCGGCAATAACCGCGGCCAGTTCGTCGGCGGTGGCCGGTTTTTCCACATAGGCCGCGGGCTCGGGCACGGTGACCCCGCCGAACTCGGCCAGGGCCTGCTGGGATTTTAAAAACGAACGGCGGGCGATACCCGACAGCACGATCACCGGAATGTGTTTCAGGGCCTTGTCGGTCTTGAGTTCCCGATACATTTTAATGCCGCTCTGCTTGGGCATCAGCACATCGAGAATCACCAGATCCGGGGATTCGTTCCGGACGAGGTCGAGGCCCTGGGCTCCGTTTTCAGCGGCCAGGGGCGTATGCCCGCACTCTTCAACAACGGTCGCGTTGAACAACCGTACATCGGGATCGTCATCCACCACCACCACTTTTTTTCCCATCCCACCGCCTCCCGGGCTCAAGTAAACACTTCTTTTACCACCATAAAGGCACAACGCACACAAAGAATAAAAACCGTGAATTCAATCTGTTAAATTTGCGTTCGATGTGTCTGGCCAATTTGGCTTTTCTTTGCGAGGCCATCCATTTTGATGCGCCCGTAAAAAGCTGTTCCAGGCCAAAAATGGCCATATATCGGGAAGGAAGCAAGGCCCAAGGCGGCACGCTTCCTTAGAAGTCGCTGACATGCCATTTTTTCATTTACCACGAAGAGCACGAAGCACACGAAGCTGTAATCATTATATATTATTAAATTCCTTCGTGCTCTTCGTGTCCTTCGTGGTAAAAACGGCGTTTTTGTGGGACTGCCAACTTTACGTCCACCCCTCCCCCCGCGTTTCAGCCGGTCAACCGGCCCCCGGGACGGCCGCTTCAGGCTTACCACATGGCAGCCGCAGGGTAAATGTGGTTCCCTTTCCCTCTTCGCTCTCCACCTTGATGGACCCCTTATGCTCCTCGACGAGCTTGCGGGTGACCAGCAGACCGAGCCCGGTTCCCTTGGCCCCCTTGGTGGAGAAAAAACTGGAAAAAAGCTTTTCCCGGGTCTCCGGGGTCATGCCGCAACCGTTGTCGGTCACTTCGAAAGTGATCCCCCCTCCCGGTTCGCGCCGGGTCCTCACGGTTACCGCGTGGACCTTGGGTGCATCGGTATCGAAAAGGCAGGCATCCACGGCATTGGAAACCAGGTTCAGCAGGGACCGGTAGATGGTCTGCGGGTCCATGAAGGCATTGTCAGCGGCCGGATCGAATTTTCGAAGGACAGCGATGTCGTTCTCCACCGCCAGAGGCATCAGCAAATGGCAGACCTCACCGGCAATCTGGTTGGGCGAGCAGTCGCCATATTCGGGTTCGCGCTGTTTGGAATAGTATAGCAGGTCCAGAACCAGGTCCGATGTCCGACCAATATTGCGCTTGATCATGCCCCAACCGCTCTTTAGCTTCTCAATGTCGTTGCGCCCAAGGGCGGTGTCCACGACAAAGCGCCCCCCCTCCATGCCGTGAAGAATGTTTTTGATGCAATGGGCCAGGCCGGCGACGGTCTGCCCAACGGCCGCCAGCCGTTCGCTGCGGACCAGTTCGCGCTCAAGCCGGCGTATCTCCCGAAGGTCCTGAAAAAATGCGACACTGCCGATGGTCTGATCGTCTTCGTACAAAACGGTTACGGAAAAACGCACCGGTATGGTCTCCCCGGCCTTGGACGTCACATGGGTTTCCTTCCACGGAATTTCGCGGATGGGAATCTCGGGCGACATGGCCAGTTCAAAGACCCGTCCGATCTCCGGGGTAAAGAGATCCGTGGCCTTCATGTGATCAATCACCTCGGCCTGGGAATAGCCGAAAATGCGGTGGGCACCCGGGTTATAGATGACCACCGTCAGGTCCTTGTCCGTGGCCACGATGCCGTCGTTGGAGCTCTTGATGAGTTTGATCTGGAAACCGGATTTGCGGCGAATCTCCCGGGTGGCCTCACGCACTTTTTCTTCCAGTTCTTCGGTGTAACTGCGAAGACGGCGCCGGATCTCCAGTTTGTCTCTAGCTCGCTGGAGGGCAATGGCCAGGACCTGGTCGCGCACCGGTTTGTTGATGAAATCCGAGGCGCCGCACTGCATGGCCTCGATGGCCGAATCGATGTCGCCGTGCCCGGTAACGATGATGACTTCGACATCCGGATCGTGGTCCTTGACCCGGCGAAGCAATTCGATACCGTCCATTCCCGGCATTCGAATATCGGTGATGACCATGTCCGGAGCCTCGGCTTTGAACCGGGCAAGGCCCTCCTCGCCGCTGCCGGCCGTGATCACTTCGTATCCGTCGGTTTCAAGGGACAGGGCCAGAACCCGGACATTGTCGGGCTCATCATCGATGATCAGGATCTTCTCCATGGCTATCCTTGATGTTGTCGAAAAAAGTTCTTGAAACCACACAACGCACACAAAGATAACGCATTATAATGACGTATATTTAACTTTGTGCCCTTTGTTTCTTTGTGGTAAATTTGGACTAGTTATGGGTTCATCATCCTTGGACCGCCGGAAACCGCACCTCAAAAGTGGTTCCTTCTCCCAAACGACTGGTGATATGGATACTGCCGTCGTAGTCCCGGACGATGCCGTAGCTGATGCTGACCCCCAACCCGGTCCCCCGCCCCACCGCTTTGGTGGTGAAAAAGGGCTCGAAAATCTGGTTCACCACCGCTTCGGACATGCCAACACCGTTGTCGGTCACCGACACCACCACCCACCCGTTTTCAGCAAAAGATCGAATGGCAAGCCGCTTGCGGTAGGTCTTGGCATCGGCGGCAAGGCTCCGGTCGTCCATGGCGTCAATGGCATTGATCACCAGATTGATAAAGACCTGCTCCAGCCGGTTGTGTTCGGCCAGGATCTCCGGAATCAATGGGTCCAGATCCAGTGTCAGATCGATCCGGTGAACCTTGACCTGGCTCCCCAGCACCTTAAAAACGTCTCCAATGGGATCGTTGATGTTGATCCGTCGTCGAACCACCTCCGATTGACGGGCAAAATCGCGCATGTGCCCAATGATGCCCGTGGCCCGTTGAACGTTGGCGGCGATGTCCCTGGCCACGGAAGCCAGTTCCGCCCCGGTCACCGCCACGCCTTTTCGGATCGTCTTGTGAAGATAATCCGCGCAGACCTGAATCACGTTCAGGGGCTGATTGATTTCGTGGGCGATGCCGGCGGCCATGAGGCCCAGGGTGGTCATCTTACTGGCCTGAATCAACTGGGTTTCCTTTTTCACGCTCTCGGTGATGTCGGTGGTGGAGGCAATCACCACATCGGTTTCCCCGTAGGCGGCAAGGCTGATGTTGATATCGACGTAAAAAGGGGTGCCCCCTTTTCGAAAGTGGCGTCGTTGGGTGAAAAGCAGGGATTGCCCCCGGGTGAGATGCTCAAATCCCACGGCCAATTCCGGATCCGCCGGATCGCCCAGGTTTAGGAAGGGAATGCCGAGAAGCTCCTCGTGGCCGTATCCGTAGCTTTCCTGTGCCCGCTGGTTGATGTCGAGAATACGGCAGGTGGCGGTGTCGAGGATGAAGATGGGATGGGGATCGTTGTTGAACAGGGTCCGGTACTTCTCTTCGGACTTGATGACCTGATCCTGAAGGGCGGCGTTTTCCATGGCCACACCGATCCGGTTGCCGATGAGTTCGAGGACTTCACGCTCGCTGTCCAGGACGTCCCGGGGCAGCCGGCTGCCCAGCCGAATGAGCCCAAACGTTTTCTTGTCCTTGGTGCTGATGGGAATGTAGGCCAGGGATTGGGTCTCGGGCGGATCGAACCGGCAGACCGCATCGCTGCAGTTCTCGGGCAGTTCGCCGATGGCCGCAAACCGGCCGCTATGTGCCACGGCGTGAAGGATGCTCTCTTTTTCAGGCACCCACCCGCGATCAAAATCCGGATCGTCGAGCCCGAAGCGATAGGCCAACTGGAAACAGTTATCGCCGGCGTCGATGAAAATGCAGACGCTCTCGGCATCGATGAATACCCGAACCTCGTCGACGGCTGTCTCAATTCGGCTGTCGATATCCGTCGCGGCGCTCAATGCCGTGTATATGGCGCATAGGGTGCTCAGTTCCAGCGTGTGGCGCTCGCGCTCTTCTTCGGACCGCTTGTCCTCGGTCTTGTCCCACAGGGTTTCAATGGCCCCGAGCAAGGTCCCGTCCGGCCCCCGGATAGGGGCGGCGGTGAAAAAACACCACTTGCCGGCGTCCCCCAGGCTGGGAAAAAAGACCTCTGCCTCGTAGGCATCCTCGATCAGAGCGGATTTGCGCCACTGTTCGCCGTAAAGCCGCTGAATCTCCCCTTCGGGGACTTCAGCCAGAATCACATCGGCCATGGAAGGCCTTGCCTTATCCCAAAACGGCGCCCACTGCCGGTTGGTGCCGACCACTTGTGCGGCCAGACAGCCGCTGAGTTTTTCCAGCGCCTTGTTCCAGTGGGTGACGATGTGATCCCGGTTGATGACAAAGGTGGGAATGGTGCTCCCTTCGATGATCTGGTTCAGGGTCAACTGGTGCTCCACCAGATCGTGGTCGATGCCCAGAGCATATTCCGATGTTTCTCTGACCATACGGGTGATGCGACTGGCGAACCGATCGAAGATGGCTTCCACCGCATGGTTTTCGCCCAGATGTCGCCGCAGCCGGTCCAGGCTGGCCCGATATTCCTGCTCGATCCGCAGGTCCGTCCAGATTGCCGTGGCCTCGAAGTGGTCGATGACATGAAGCGTATACGGCTTGCGACTCCGAATCTCCTCGGCCAACAGATCGTTTTGGGTCAGTTCGATGATGACATCCAGGTTCTGGATGGCGAAGAAGTCGCCGTAATCGTCAAAAGTGGCAATGCCATGGGACCGGGCAAAGCCGATGCCCGGCGCACGGGGGTTGGGGTCTGCCACGCCGACGACCACCGGCCGTTGGCGGTGGAAATCCGACCCAAGCAGCAGGGTCAGGAACTCCTTGCAGAACCTTCCGCCGCCAACGATGGCGACCTTGTCTCCCCTTAGAATACGAATCACGTCCTTGCCTCAAGTTTGATGCACTCGTAAAAAGGCCCGAATTCCGTCATGCCCCTGCCTCCGCAGGGGCAGGCTCTGCGACGGCAGGCATCCAGAACCATTTGAAATAAATGGATTCCCGCCTGCGCGGGAATGACGAACAAAGACGATTTTCGACTTTTGACGGGGCCATCAAAATTGCCGCCGATCGGCCAAACCCCATCAGGGGACAAGCATCACCGGCAGCTCGGAGTGCTCGGCCACCCGGTGGGATACCCCACCGAGAAAGTACTCCTGAAACCAGTCTTTGCCGGTCCGCCCCATGACGATCATGGAGGCCCCGTGCGCCCTGGAAAGGCGAACAATCTCCGCGGCGCTTTTCCCCCTGCCCAGATGGCACCCGGCGGACAGGCCCGCCTCGGTCAACCTTCGGCAAGAGGCAGCCAGCCGCTGCCGGCTCTCGTTTTCCAGCGCCGCAAGGTCCTCGGAAGTCCTGCCGCTGGCCAGTTTGTTGCCGATCACATGGACGACCAGTGCCCGTTCAACCAGCGGTCCGAGGGCAACCAACGCATCCAGCCCCCGTTGGGCGGGATCGGACCAGTCGCTGGCCAGCATGGGCCGTTCAAAAAGCCGGTCGTTGACCCGGGTCAGCCGCTCGCCGTCGCTTTCGTAGGTGACCATATACTTGCCCATCATCACCGGAATGGGGCTTCGCCTCAGAATATCCAGAATGTGGGCGCCCACATAAACTTTTTCAAAAGACGTGCGTTTTTTGGAACCGGTGACGATCAGATCCACCTGTTCTTCTTCGGCAACGCGAAGCAGTTCGGCGTTGGCCGCACCCGTTTCGATGCGGACCGTGCTTTGAATTCCCCGGGCCGTGAGGTCCTTCTGCCATTGGGCAAAACGGGCACCTGCCTCCTGGCGGATGCGATCCTCTTCCGCCTTTAGATATCCGCCGTAAGGAACAAAGGCCACCGCCTCACGAGGAATCACATAGGTGAGCACCACGGTCTTCAGGCCCACGGCCTTCAGGGCCAAAAGTGACGTCAGCGCCTCAAAGGCGGTTTCGCGGAAACGGGTGTGAAACAAAATCCGTTCAAAACCCATGACAGGTGCCTTTCTTTGGGTTGCCGGGTTACCGTTTAACCGTTCCAACCGGCGAACCGGCTGACCATTCAAAACCATTACTAGAAAAAGACCAGTGTCACCACCACGAAGGTCGGAATGAGAAACAACAACGAGAATTTCAGCATGTAGCCGAAAAAGCTGGGCATGGAAACACCGGCTTCCTCGGCGATGGATCGCACCATGAAATTGGGGGCGTTTCCAATATAACTGCAGGCACCGAAAAACACGGCCCCGGCGGAGATGGCCTGGAGATAGGCCGCGTTTTCGGTCATTAGCCTCGGCACGGCCTCGGCCTCAACCAGGCCCGGGTAGAAGCTTCCCAGGGCCGTGTTGAAAAAGGTCAGATAGGTCGGCGCATTGTCGAGAAAGCTCGACAGGACGCCGGTCACCCAGAAATAGTGCATGGGGGCTTGCACTCCGTTGATGAGAAAGGCCAGGGCGCCGTGAGCGCCGGCCTTTAGGATCAGCAGACAGGGGATCATGGTGATAAAGATGCCGATAAACAGATAGGCCACCTCGACGATGGGAAACCAGGTAAAGTCATTGTCTTCCCGGACCTGAATCGGGGTGGTGGCCAGCGACAAAATCCCCATGAGGATCAGCAGCCCGTCACGCACCCAGTCCTGAACGGCCCGGTGAACGCCCAGCACGTTCACCTCCCCCCAATCCACCACGCCGCTCATTAGCACCGACCCGACCACACCGCCGATAAACAGAAAATTGTGAATGCCGACCAGCTGCAGCGCAACGCCCCCTTGGCCGGTCATCTTCCGGGCGGCCCCTTCTTTGCGGTAATGGTATGTGTCCATGGCAAAATAGATGCCGAGCAGCAGCCCCGCCACCACCAACATGTGGGGCATGATCTTGAACGTCCAGAAAAAATCCACCCCGTGAAGAAACCCCAGGAACAGGGGCGGGTCTCCCAGGGGGGTCAGGCTGCCGCCGACATTGGCCACCAGGAAAATGAAAAAGACCACCATGAAAGCCCGGTTTTCACGATAATCATTGGCCCTTAAAAACGGGCGGATCATCAGCATGGCAGCCCCCGTGGTTCCCATCCAGGAGGCCAGCAGGGTGCCGATACCCAGCATGGCCAGATTAACCGCCGGTGTGCCACGGAGGGTTCCGCGAAGCAAAATGCCGCCGGAAATCGTGTACAGGGACCAGAGCAAAATGATGAAGGGAACGTAATCGGCCAAAAGGATATGCAGGATCTCGGTTACGGCCGCCCCGCGAAAGGCGACCCAGAACGGCAAGGCCAGGGCCACAGCCCAGGCAGCGGAAACCTTCCCGAAGTGATGATGCCAGAAACCCGGCGCCATGAGCGGAAACAGCGCGATTGAGAGCAGCATCCCGGCAAAAGGAATACAGCTCCACAGGGGAAGGATTTCACCGAGGTGGTCATGGCCCGGCTCCGCGGTCCCCGCCCCGCCGGCGCCGCCGACGGTCTGGCTCGAGTGGGGCGCTGGAGCCCCGCTCTGGGCGGCCTGCGAGGCGGCCGGCCCGGCGGCAAGGGCGACCGTCAGCAGCAAAAAGGTCACGATCCAGCAGGACAATCTCATTTCGTCGCGACCTCCTTGCTTTGAAAAAACCGATGGAGCGGGTTCCGGCCACCAGCATGCTGCCGCGGCCCGACAGAGGCCGGGGGCAGGCCTTAAATTCGGTCATACCCCTTGGGCCCGGTTTTATGGAGAGGCCAATCCTGTAAAAAATCCACACCCGGATGACCAGGATGACCGAATCGCATTCAATCGGAACCAATCATCAAATAGTGCCCGTCCACGAATCGGTTTTTGAGTGGATAGGCACCCATGGATGGAAAATAGATAACATGCAGACTACAAACGGAATTTACCCATGTCAAGGCGATAGCCAGTTATAGCATTTGTCAAAAATACGTTCCGATACAGATCAAAGGACGGCCCCTGCCTTCAAACTCAATATGCGTCAGGCTTGAAAGGCTCAAATGCTATAAATATTTTGTTTCGAATTCTTCTGGCGGTGTTCAATGAATTGAAACAAAGGAATAGAATTTTGACAATCACTATAAAGAAACCGGTCAACGTGACGATATAAGGGAAAGAGACGGTCGGAGGGCTTCCTCGTCCCGGGGGAGACGCCGAGGCACAGGCCGTTGCCACCCCTTACCCATGGATGCTTTGGCCATGCCGCTGACCGCTTCGCTGATTCATTTCCTGGCCCTCTACCTGGGCGTACTCGCCTTGGGAGCCTGGTTCTCCCGCCATAAATGGCCCGCGGCCAATGGTCACCTGCTGGCCGGACTGGTTCTGGGCCCCCTGCTGCTGGCAGGACCGGAAACCCTCCAAGACGCCGCCCTCTTGACGGACCTGGCCATCTTTTTCCTCCTGTTCCAGGTCGGCCTGAACACTGACCCGGCTCCCCTGATGGAGCGGCCGGCAGCGTCTTTGGCCATTGCCACGGGCGGATTCGTCCTGCCCCTGGCCCTGGGGTATGGGGCCGGACAGATCATCAATGCCGGGCCCATGGCGTCGGCGGCCATGGGGCTGGTGCTGGCCATGTCGGTGACCGCTGTGGGACCCCCAGCGCTGGTCAATCTGGAAATCTGCCAGAGCCGGACCGGACATGTGATACAGGGCGCGGCGGCGGCAGGGCACTATCTGTCCCTTGGCGCCCTTTCCATGGGGGTGGCGCTGGCCGGATCCGGCGGTTTTCAGGCCCTGGCCGGGGCGGCTCTCCCCTTTGCCCTGGCATGGGTCCTGGTCCGGTTCGTTCTCGGACGGATCACCTTGAAGGTAACCGCTGACCCCAAAGCCTATTTTGTCCTTTGCATGGCCGTGGCGGTCGCCATGGGCCTGACAGCCCATTTGACCCGAACCCCCCTGATCGTCGCCGCCTTTCTGGCCGGTCAGGTGATGCGGCTGGAAACGGCCAACCGGGAAATCCTTGAAACGATTCAAACCCGGCTTCAATTTATGGTCAGCGGGTTTCTGGCACCCCTTGTTTTTGGCGTTCTCGGCGCCCTGGCAACCTTTTCCGGTTTCTCCGAATTCTGGATGCTGGCCGGCCTCCTTTTTCTGGCCGCCCTTGCAGGAAAAATAGCCGGGACCACCGGCGCGGCCCTGGCCTGTGGCAGGCCGGCGGCCGATGCCGCCGCCACCGGTGCGGCCCTGACCGGAATCGGTGCCGCCCCCCTGGCCGCCGCTGCCGCATTGCTGGCCACCAACCATGCCGGCACCGCAACAACCCTGGCCATCTGCCCCCTTTTGGACGGCAGGCAATTGGCGGCATTGATCGCCGCCCTGCTGGCCTCGGCCTCGGTAGCGCCGGTCCTGCTCCGATGGATCATCGACCGAAACGCCCTGGCCAAGGAAAAATCGGCTTTTCACCACAGCCTGCCACCGGACCCGCGTTCGTTTGGATCCTGACCCCATTTAAGTGTGGAGTGAGCAAAGTTAATGACGGACGACCGACGACGGTTAACGACTGACGACGGCAGACGGCAGACGGCAGACGGCAGACGGCAGTTGGCAGACGACGGTCATCGGTCATCGGTCATCGGTCATCGGTCATCGGTCGGCGGTCATCAGTCGGCGGTCGGTGGTCGACGGTCATCGGTCATCAAACGAATAAACCCTGGCGGCCCGCCCTGTCCGTCAAGTCGTTATTGACATCCATACGGCGTTGTTTTAGTTTTACTTTTTACGAAACCAACGGGGAGCAAGGGGCCATCGAAACCATCACCACAGCCAGCGCCATGCAGGCGCAGGCCCAGACACTTCGAAACCAGGGAAAGCGCATCGTTTTGGTGCCGACCATGGGCTTTCTTCACGAGGGGCACCTCTCCCTGATGCGTCTGGGGTTAGCGCATGCCGACGCCCTGGTGGTCAGCATTTTCGTCAACCCCACCCAGTTCGGCCCCGGTGAGGACCTGGAGGCCTACCCCAGAGACTTCGACCGGGACCTGGCCCTGTGCCGGGACGAAGGCGCGGCCGTCGTTTTCGCACCCCAGCCCGAAGAGATCTACCCGGCCGGGTTCCAGACCCACGTTGACCTCGAATCGCTTCCCAAACACCTCTGCGGCAAGTCCCGACCGGTCCATTTCCGGGGTGTGGCCACCGTGGTCACCAAGCTTTTCAATATTGTCAGCCCCCACATGGCGGTCTTCGGGGAAAAGGATTTTCAGCAGTTGACCGTCATCCGCCGCATGGTCAGGGACCTGAACCTTCCCGTCGGCATCCTTGGCGGCCCCACGTTCCGTGAAGCCGACGGCTTGGCCATGAGTTCCCGAAACGCTTATCTGACCCCGGCCCAGAGGCCCGCGGCCTTGAGCCTGATCCAGAGCCTGCATTTGGCCAGGGAAATGGCCGCCAACGGCGAAACCGACGCCCGGCGCATTGTCGAGGCTGCCACCGGCATGATCAATGCTCACCCGGAGGCCCGTATCGATTATGTGGCGGTTTGCAATCCCCAAACCCTGGAAGACTTGACACGGCTCGACGGTCCGGCCCGCATGTTTCTTGCCGTTCGCGTCGGAAGGGCCCGACTGATCGACAACATGGCGATCAATTAACATTTGGCCGGGCGTTAACCCGGCCCCATACCCAATCCGTCTTTTTGGTACCATGAAAAAAGGAGCGTTCCATGAGCAAAGAACAGTTTTTCTTCACATCCGAATCCGTTACCGAAGGCCATCCGGACAAAGTGGCCGACGCCATTTCCGACTCCATCCTGGACGCCATCATGGCCCTGGACCCCAAATGCCGGGTCGCTTGTGAAACCCTGGTGACCACCGGTATCGCTTTTATCGCCGGCGAGATCACCACGGAATGCTATGTGGAGATGCCCCAGATCGTTCGAGAGACCATCCGAGACATCGGCTACACCTCATCCCAGATGGGGTTTGACTGGAAAACCTGTTCGGTCATCACCTCCATCGACCACCAGTCGCCAGACATTGCCCAGGGAGTCAACGAAAACCAAGGGCTTTATGCCGAACAAGGGGCCGGGGACCAGGGACTGATGTTCGGGTATGCCTCCGACGAAACTCCCGAACTCATGCCCATGCCCATCATGTATGCCCACAAGCTAACCCGCCGCCTGGCCACGGTGAGAAAAAACGGCGCCCTGGATTTTCTGCGGCCCGACGGCAAGTCCCAGGTGACCATCGAATATGAAAACGGCACGCCCAAACGGGTGGACACCGTGGTGATCTCCTCCCAGCACAAACCCGACGTGACCTACGACGACCTGCGCGAGGCCATCATCGAAGAGGTCATTAAAAAAGAGATCCCCAAAAATATGATCGACGGCGACACCCGCTACTTCATCAATCCCACCGGCCGTTTTGTGGTGGGCGGTCCCATGGGCGACTGTGGCCTGACCGGCCGCAAGATCATCGTGGACACCTACGGCGGCCAGGGAAGCCATGGCGGCGGATGCTTTTCCGGCAAGGACCCCTCCAAGGTGGACCGCAGCGCCGCTTACATGGCCCGCCACATCGCCAAGAACATCGTGGCCGGCGGGGTGTCGAAAAAATGCGAGGTCCAGATCGCCTATGCCATCGGCGTGGCCGAACCGGTCTCCATCATGGTGGATCTAAAGGGCACGGGCGCAGTGCCCAAAAACCGCGTCAAGGAAATCATCCGCCAGGTCTGGGACCTGAGGCCCGGGGCCATCATCGGATACCTGGACCTGTTGCGGCCCATTTACCGCAAAACCGCCGCCTACGGTCACTTCGGCCGCACCGAGCCCGAGTTCACCTGGGAACACACCAACAAGGCCGAAGAAATTCGAAGCCTGGCCGGCCTGTGAAGACACGATTCCGCCAGCCGGAAGTAAGGGCAGCACAATTTCGATAATTTTTTTTAACCGCAGACATCCGCAGACTTTTTCAGACCGGCCGACCCGGCCGGTCTAAAGGGTGTCCAATAGAGCCAATCCGATAAAATGAATACCCTGCATGCTTCACGGCCCATTCGCGAAGCGATGCGACGCTGTTGGCGGTCAAGTCGACCGCCAACAAATTCAAATGTCCGCGGCTGTCAGCGTTCATCTGCGGTAAATTATTTCATGGCAGGTGCATTAGCACTGTTACTTTAAGACACAAAGCGCACAACATGCGAAGGAGTGAACCATGGCTTTGACACAATTGAAAACCAACGAGAACGGGTTTCTCGAGCTTGACCTGACCCTGCCGTACAAGGTCGCTGATATCGAACTGGCCGACTTCGGCAACCGGGAAATGCAGTTGTCTGAAAACGAAATGCCGGGCCTGATGGCCGTACGGACAAAATACGGTCCCGGCAAACCGCTTCAGGGACTGAAAGTCATGGGCAGTCTGCACATGACCATTCAGACCGCCATGCTCATTGAGACCCTCACGGCCCTCGGTGCCGACATCCGCTGGGCCACATGCAACATCTTCTCCACCCAGGACCATGCCGCGGCCGCCATTGCCAAAAACGGCAGCGCCGCCGTCTTTGCCTGGAAAGAAGAGACCCTCAATGAATTCTGGTGGTGCACCGAGCAGGCCCTGTGCTGGCCCGACGGCAGCGGTCCGGACCTGATCGTGGACGACGGCGGCGATGCCACCTTGTTCGTTCATCAGGGCGTGGCCGTGGAAAAGGACCCGACCCTGTTGGACCGGACCTATGACAGTCAGGACGAGAAAAGCCTCATGGCCCGGCTCAAGGAGAGTTACGCTCGGGATCCCCAGTTTTGGACCCGCATTGCCAAAAAGATCCGGGGGGTCTCCGAGGAGACCACCACCGGCGTGCACCGGCTCTACCATCTGGCCAAGACCGGCGAGCTTCTCTTTCCGGCCATCAACGTCAACGACTCGGTGACCAAGAGTAAGTTCGACAACCTCTACGGCTGCCGGGAATCGTTGGCCGACGGCATCAAGCGGGCCACGGACGTGATGATGGCCGGCAAGACCGTGGTGGTTGCCGGTTACGGCGATGTGGGCAAGGGCTGCGCCCAGTCCATGCGCGGATTCGGTTCCCGGGTCATCATCACCGAAATCGACCCCATCTGCGCCCTTCAGGCAGCCATGGAGGGCTTTGAGGTTCGCTCCATGGAGGATGCGGCCCCTGTCGGTGACATTTTCGTCACCGCCACCGGATGCATCAAAGTCATCACCGGAGCCCACATGGAGCAGATGAAAAACGAAGCCATCATCTGTAACATTGGTCATTTCGACAACGAAATCGAAATGAGCTATCTGGAAAACAATCCGGACTGCCGCAAGGAAGTCATTAAGCCCCAGGTGGACAAATGGACCCTGAAATCGGGCCGCGCCATCATCATGCTGGCCGAAGGGCGCCTGGTGAACCTGGGCTGCGCCACCGGCCATCCCAGCTTTGTCATGAGCAACAGCTTCACCAACCAGTGCCTGGCCCAGATCAAGCTGGCCGCAGAGGACCTCGACGCTCAGGTCTACACCCTGCCCAAGGAATTGGACGAGGAGGTGGCCCGGCTTCACCTGGCCCGGCTCGATGCCCGACTGAGCAAACTCAGCCAGGACCAGGCCGATTATTTGGGCGTGCCGGTCGACGGACCGTTTAAGCCGGATCACTACCGCTACTAGATAAATTCGCTGTCGCGAATTTATGACATGCGGCTTCGCCGCAAAATAGAAGCAAAACAAACCGGGCCGCCTCCGATCCTTCGGAAGCGGCCCGTTTTGTTTTTTGTCGTTTCTACCTTTGTCCACTCCGCGCAATCCGTACTACTATCCTTCAAATTTTGGTTGCTAATCTCGTGTTAAAGCAAATAATATCACCGCCCGCTTCGCTCAAGTCGCTAAGAACGCTAAGAAATCCTTTTTACGGAATCGGGTCCTGTACTGGCAAAAACCCGGCCACTACAGGCTGCGATTCCGTAAAAGCTGCGATCCCTGACGGGTGAGATAACGGGATTCTGGGTTTCCGATACGGCACCAAGTCTGGTGAGGCCGAGCACCTGCCCGAAGGGCACCTGTGCGGCGTAGCTTGAAAAGCGAAGTCGCATGGCACCATTTGTTCGGCCGGAGCACCTGATGATTTTTTTGTTTTCTTCCGTCATCGGTCGTCGGTCATCTGTCCGCTGTCTTTAACAGGTGATCGGCCGACCAAACAATCCGTGTCATCCGTGCCAAAAACAAGCGGTAGAGAAAGCCTGAATAGATTGTGAAATACATATTTAATTTGCCATTTTACATATGTATTGACAAAGGTGGCCGAATCGACTATCCGTATGAACTATGAGATACATTCATCGACAGATAGAACCGATTGTGCGACAGGTTCTGAATACATTTGCCAGCTTGGCTGTCACCGGCCCGCGACAGTCCGGAAAAACCACGCTTCTCACCCAAATCCTGCCAGATTATCAATATGTTACATTGGATGACCCGGTTACCAGAGAAAGAGCTTTGGCGGATCCGCAACTCTTTTTTGACAGCCTCAGAGAAAAAGCGATCATTGATGAAATACAGAATGCACCCGACCTTCTTTCATATGCCAAAATTCGAATCGATACCCAGCGTGACAGAAAAGGGATGTTGGTTTTCACCGGATCACAACAGTTTCATATGATCAAAAATCTTGGAGATTCACTTGCTGGAAGGGTTGCCCTTCTTGATCTGCCGCCGTTTTCGATAACCGAAATAAAAACCCAAACCGATTTTGCCAGCACCGAGGCCGGCTTTGTTCACGCCTGTCTTACCGGCTCTTTTCCGGAACCGGTTACCCATCCGCTTATAGACACAGAGACATGGTACGGGTCGTATGTCCAAACGTATCTGGAGCGTGATATTCGAAGCATTTACAACATCGGCAGTTTGAGAGACTTTCAACGTTTTATGCAACTGCTGGCGGCCCGGTGTTCCCAAATTCTCAATCTGTCCGAGTTTGCAAACGCATTGGGCATTACCGTGCCGACCGTTAAAAAATGGATTTCCATTCTGGAAGCATGTCGGATCATCTATCTGCTGCCCCCCTATCACAGCAATCTTGGCAAACGGATCACGAAATCTCCGAAAATTTATTTTTTTGATTGTGGCCTGGTTTGCTATCTGACCGGATTGAAGGATTCAAATCATTTGATGCAGGGTCCCATGGCGGGAGCACTGTTTGAGAATTACTGCGTCCAGGAAACCCTGAAGATATATTTCAATAACGGCCGGCAACCGAAACTATATTTTCTTCGAACAAACAACAACCTGGAAATCGATCTCATTATTGAAAGGTCCTATCAAGAGATCCTTCCGGTCGAGATCAAGCTGAGCAAAACACCGAATTTGAGAATGGCTGGGAATATGGATCGCTTCAGAAAAATTTTTACAGAACTGAACATAGCTCCCGGCTGGCTTCTTTCCCTGTCAGAAGAAACCGTCCCCCTGAACAGGCAAACGACCGTCATCAATTTTTCAGAGTATATCCAGACCCTGTGTGATCGAATCGGACCTTTTCAGAAAGACCGCTCAGATGCCACCTAAGCGCACAAGGGCATAAATTCGACGACGTTTTTTCTATGTCACCAGCAGATAGGTCTACGCTCTGCGAGCGTAAGCGTTCACAGGGCATCACGCCGAGGCGTGACTGCGTTACCGGGCACTTGAAGTACGCAGAGTACGACTGCGTGCCCGAAGCCTTGCAGCTAC
Source organism: Desulfobacterales bacterium (assembly GCA_016342285.1). Taxonomy (GTDB): domain Bacteria; phylum Desulfobacterota; class Desulfobacteria; order Desulfobacterales; family JAEINQ01; genus JAEINQ01. The sequence continues at coordinate 98,447 of JAEINQ010000002.1, read as the reverse complement.
AGCACCCTGTAAACGCTTACCCCAAGAGGATTTTGGGATTTCCAAATGTTTCACCCCTGTGAACACGTACCTGCGAGCTACGCCCCACAGGGCCACAGGGCACACAGAGACGGTATTTTATGGATTGCCTGGAGACCGGCGGCAATCCATAAGCACTCAGTCTTTTCGCGGCACAGACCCGTCCCCGCCGTCAGGCCGATGGTTTTATCCAATCGTCATTTCCCGATTGGATAAAAGAACAAATTTCTCCGCGATCTCTGCGAGCTCTAATGAGCGTCTTGTCGGGCGTAGCCGAAAGGCGACCTGTGCGGCGTAGCTCAAAGAGCGTAGACGTAAGACTGAAGCGAATGGGCGGTGAAAACAATTGAACCGATCCGCTCCAACAAATTTAACGGGTGGCCTTCTGCCGCAAGGCAGCGCCCGTGATAGTCGGCATACGGCCGGCCGTCAAAAAATCCGCGAAATCCGCGCGACTTGTCCGGCGACTTGTCCGGCGAAGCCTGTAAGGCGTAGACGGAAGCTTGAAAAGCGAGGTCGCACCTGTGCGGCGTAGCCTGAAAGGCGAAGCCGCATGCCACCATTTGTTCGGCCGGAGCACCGGTTTAGCTCTTAGCTGAAAGCCAATTGCTCATAGGAAACCCAGTTTTCATAAACTATCAGCTATCGGCTATCAGCTTTGAGCTTTGAGCTTCATTGGTGATCAGCCGACCAAATAATCCGTGAAATCCGCGTCATCCGTGCCAAAAAGAACCCTCAATCAGGCCAAAATTTTCACAAGTCTTCCATCAATTGCTCTATTTTTCGCGTTTCAATCAACATGATCAAATCTCTTGACAGCAAAGCCTGCCTTTAGTAGGGACAAGGACATTGAAAATTAGCTCTAAATTAAAATCTGGAGGGCGTCCATGCACGCTGACCGATAAACCCTGCTATCAATTCACGATGGTGGGGTTTTTTGTTTTGAAAATGGGGAAGGCTTTCCGGTACGGAGGCGTCGTGCTAGTATTTGCGGCAGAAATCCAAGTAATAACGGAGCCATTTCAAATAGTTTGGTTGCTCCATGGAGTCGATGCCACTGTGAAGCAACACGGATTAGAAATTGGCTTCAAGGGTAAGGGGGATCTTTTCCATCTGTTTTTAACCGTATCCGTTTAACACGCATTATTCATGATAAACAGTTAGAAATCTATAGAATTATTGAGAATCTGCTGTCAACACTTTTTTAATTGCGGGGCTAAACAGAACTACTCACTTACTTGTTCAAAGATTCACGGCGTCAGCATAGTCAAATTAATAAATTTCGTTAGGAAACATAATGATCAAACTATCCCAATTTGCAAAAGAAGAAATTATTAAAAATGTAATCGACAAACTCGTTTTTGGTTTACTTGCTTCATTGATACTGTTTGGAATGCAAAAATGCGCTGAAGACCACAGTAGAGAGCAGATTAAAAAACTGGCCATTTTGCAAATGGAAAGCCAATTCATAATTGAGGGAGCAAGCCAAATAAAAAATGAATTTTCACTGTATTTAATTGAAGCATCTCGTTTTATAAATGATGAAGTACCTTTGGATAACAATCAAAGAGTAAAATTATATAATCAAATCATTAAGTTAAAATCGGAAATTGAAGTGATATCAGCTCATCACCTGGCAGTGAATAATGAAGGGAAATCTTTTATAAAAGCTATGGAAGATTTGAATATGAAGCTGATTTCCTATTCTGATGGCGATATAGAACCGTACAGGAGTGATTTAACAGAATTAAAGAAAAAATACCAAATTTTTCTTACAACTTTGAAAAAAGCCGCAATTATGGCTTTATCAACCGAATAGAACCAATAAGGAGCTGTGATGGAAAAATTTAAAATTCTATTTCTCAGTATATGTGTTGTTATTTTCCATATGACAAACATAAATATGGCCATTGGCAATGGGCTTAGTGATGCAAAAGTGACGATCAGAGAAACATATGGTCTTAATACAGTGAAAGAAGATGGAGGATACCGTGTAAAAACATTTATACCAAGAGGCTTTTTACTATTCAATATCGATGAAAACGAACCTTTTTTAAAAGTTGGCCAAGAATATCTTTCAGCCACAACACAAGACGGGGTCCGTTTGTTCATTCATAAATCGGCAGTATCTGGTAGTTCTTTCAAGGATTTATATGGAACACAAAGTGTTATATTCAACAAAACTCATTCTATTTGTTTAAAAGAGCAATGTGATCCAACCAATGACGACCAATTATTAGAAATAGGTGCTGGAGAGGTTTTTGAAAAAATTGAAATCAGTGAGGGGACTTTGAAACTTGTTGGTAATCGAGGAAGTAAGACTTCCCCCGAAATTGTCGAAGGTTTTATAGGGAAAGACAAACTGGAATCTTTAAACACTCAAGCCATTGTTACTTTTGCGACATTAAAGCATCCAAGGTACACACTAAGCACTTCGGAGGCAACTAATTTAGGATCATCATGCGGAGAGATAATAACAAAAGGTGATCAACGCGTATTCCAGAGTCTTAGTAAAACTGATAAAAAAATAATTGATGCTTTTGCAATAGCAAAAACAAGTAATAATGACCAATTAATTACATTCAAAAAAGAATTCGGAGGAAAAAATAAAGAAGTTGTGTTCAAAAAATACGATGTGACTGATCAAAGATTTCAACCTCATAAAACAGTTTCTTATGTTGCACAAATTATTTATCATTGCGATTCTACATCAATACTTTCAAAAAGGACATATATTGAATCGGTTGCAATTGTGAATCTGCATACTGGTAAATCAAAAAGTTTTACCCCGCTGGGAACCCCCGACGATTTGTATGACTGTATTGGTGCACCATATATGTATAGTGTTAATAGTACACGCCAATACTTTCTTTTGATGAACAAACTATCAGAACATTTTGAAAGTCGAGCGTTAGCAGGTTTCTTTTTGTCAGAGTTTAATCGAAGCTGCAAAGGAAAATTCAGAAAAACCAAGGCAAAGTGCCAGCATTTATCATATGAAAATAACTAACTTAAATAAAACAAACAAATTTTTCAACAAACCAAATGAACCGGTCGAGCCGGTTATTTGGAAAGGTTAAAATGAAGCCCTTGGGGGCGGACGGAGAGAGAAATCTTACTTTACACCAAGGGGCAAACATAATAGATGAATCCCCCCCTTAAAAAAAAATTAACAAAATTTATGGGAGAAGGTCAATAGAAATGAAGTTTAGTGAATTAGGTTATCGGAACATTATTATAGATTCAAAATTGATATCCTCTATTGTAAATGATGATTATTTAATGGGTGGTTTGGAGGACTTTTGTCATCAGGGTCGAATTTTTGTCCGCGGAAATCCGTATCAACTTGCAGATCTTGTCAAAAGAAGCAATGGGGGAATCATACTCAGCAATTTCTCTTCCGAATTTGAGACAACTTTAGAATCAGTTCAGAATGTTCACGATAACATTGATTCTGATCTGTTTGGATGTCAACCAAAGCAAATGAGAAGCGAGGTTCTCTATCTAAAGAATTCCGAAAAACCAGTCTTGATAGATTTAGTTGGATCGGTATATGGATTAACATATTCTGCTTATAAAGAAAAACTTGATTGTGGCCTTCGCTTAGTCTATCACGCCATGGAATCTTGCCCTCACCAATGCACTTATTGTTTCGCAAATTACGATTGGGCCAGCCCAACAATTGTCTTGCCTTACGCACATAAACAGCTTGAAAAAGATCTAAAAAATAAAAACATAATCGATCTGATAGACAGAGGATTTCCAATTCATATTGGTTCGATATCGGATTTAGCCTCTACGGTAAGCTGTCATTTTGATTTACTGACAAAAGCAGTCAATGTAATAAAAAAAGCAGGAGCTCGGATTTTTATCGGAACAAAATCAACGCATATCGCTGATGATTATTATGTTAATTTATTAAAATCAATATCCGATAACATTATTGTGACATTCTCATTCACGAATCTGACGGATTTAGAGACCAATCTCCCTTATAATGCCAGACGATTTCCAACTCCAAAGATTCAAAAACTTACTAAAAAAGGGATTCGAGTTGTCTTGCTCTACCGTCCCATAATTCCCGGATTAAATGATGATATGGAGCAGATATCCAATACAATCACTGAAGCAATTGAGGCAGGAGTTGAGCAAGTGGGAATCGGATTCTGCAAATTTCACATTAAAATCCTGGAAAACCTTAAAAAAATGGAATCCCATATGTATCCTTTCATAAACAATATGGAAAAAGAAAGAATCGATGACAATTATTACCCTGCATTTTCATATAGATCAAAGACTGCAGATCAAATAATCGATATCTGTAATGAGCAGAAAATGAATTTTTTCTTTTTATGTCAGTCGTTTTTAAATTCCAAATATTCTGAATTAGAAACTGGATGCTGTATTTGTAATCCGGCATATTGGAATAGTTCTAAATAGTTTGAAATTGGAATTGCATTGTCAGAAAGTTCTGTGGTTCATAATTGATAGCGGAGTTAAGTGATGAAATCGATAATAATTGACAAAAACAAAGAGCGCCGTCCTTTTGTAGGAGTAGCTACAATAGTAGTCAAAAACAGTAAAATTCTTATTGGAGAAAGCTGCGGAAAAGGTTCGGGGTTTTTTTATTATGGTGTGCCCGGGGGGCATTTGGAGAATAATGAGAGTCTGATTCAGTGTGCAAAACGGGAAGTATCTGAAGAGGCTGGGATTTTAATTGATAACATTAACCTTATATCAGTATATGATTTTTATCGGAAAGAAAAGAATCGTTCCTATGTAACAATTGGAATGAAAGCAGATTGGTTTTCTGGCATACCCCATGATCATGATGATGAATGCAGTTTCCGTAAAAATTGGCAATGGTATTTACCAGATGAAGCTTTACATCTGTCAGAATTATTTCAGCCAGACCGAGTATTAATTGAACGATTTTTATCTGGAATTATTTATGAGGCTATATGACTATTTTAGGCTATAGAAGTGTGCTTCTGGCTGATGGGCTTTTTCGAACACACCAAACCAAAACGGCGATGGGAATAATAAGAAATGCACCGAATACCATAATGGCGGTTATTGATCGATCCACAGCCGGGAAGTCGGTTGGCGACATAAAAAAAACCAATGACAACATTCCCATAATAGACAATATCCACGAAATATTGGACAAGATGCCTCAATCCATAGTAATGGGGGCCTATCCAGAAAATGGGATCTTGCCTTCATACTGGAGAGAGCAAATTTTAATAGCTGTTCAGTTGGAGATGAATATCGTATCATGGTTTCATCAGGCTTTAACAAATGATGTCGCAATAGCCAAGGCAGTAAACAGAAAGGGCATAAATCTTTACGATGTGAGACAGCCTCCAAACGAAACCAGGATATCACAAAATATTGTCCACCCTAAAGATAGTTTTACAGTTTTGACTGTAGGAAGCGATTGTTCAGTAGGAAAAATGACAGCCTCCTTGGCAATCCAAGCAGAAGCAGTTCGGCAAAACTTGAACTGCAATTTCGTTGCAACCGGACAAGCTGGAATCATTTTATCGGGCAAAGGAAGCTGTATTGATAATATAGCCGGGGACTATATTGCTGGTGAGGCTGAAAAATTAGTACTTGAATCTCTTCGAAATAATGCGTGGTCAATTATCGAAGGACAAGGGGCAATAATTCATCCAAGTTTTTCTGGTGTTGCACTTTCTTTATTACACGGAGTAAAGCCCGATGCACTTGTTCTTTGCCATGACCCGACGAGAATCACAATTAAGGGAACCGATGTTGTAATTCCGTCATTGCCTAATTTAATCCAAATATATGAAAGTGCTGCTTCGTGGATTAATCAAGCACCGGTTATCGGTATTGCGTTAAATTGCCAGAGCTTGTCTGAGGAAGAGTCCATAAAGGCTATTCATGAAGCGGAAAAACAAACCGGATTGCCTGCCACCGATAGCATAAAATACGGAACCCGGAAATTAATAAATGCTCTTAAAAAAAAGTACAAACAAAAATTAAATAAGATTAAAGGGGGCTAAAAAGCTATTATGAATATTGTAGAACAGATATGGAAAAAATCTGAAAAAATCCAAATTCTGAAAAATGAACTAATTCGGACAATTGATCTCAATCAACCCCTTTCTTTTTTTGAATTGGTGTATCTGATGCATTTGGCTTATCGCAATACATTGTTTTTTCTTGAAATGCTGAGCAGGGAAGGAAAAGTAGTCTGCACAGAGCAAGGTATTTGTTTAGCACACTCCCCTAACCTGAAAAGACAGCATAAACACAAAGAGATTATGACACAAAAAATACTTCCCTGGTCAACCGAAGTAAGGCAGCTTGAACGAAATCTGGAACAAATTGCAAGGAAACAACCATCGCCAATTCTTTTATTTGGGCATCGAGGCATCACAATTGAAAGCACCTTAAATCGCATTAATTACATGTTGTATCGCGACGATGTGGTTGACAAAGAAATTGCTTTTATTGGTGATAATGATCTGTGCAGCATTGCTCTTGGACTTTTAGGAAAATCAAGAAGGCTGTGTGTTTTCGATATCGATGAAAAACTGATTGATTTTTTAAGGGCCGTCTGCAAAGAATACAGTTTGAAAATTGAGTTTGTAAATTATGATTGCCATAATCCGACTCCAGTCGAATTTCAAAATTCTTTTGATGTATTTTGGAGCGATCCTTATCCAACAGCAGACGCATCATTTGAGTACTTATTTTGGCAGCGGGGTCTTTCGCTATTGCGATTAGGAGCCGGTAAAATCGGATACACCCTAAGTATGCCTTCTCATAAAAATCGTAGCCATTTCCACGCCTCTCAACGACTGCTTACCGATCTGGGCCTAATAATCACTGATGTAATTCCTCGAATGAACAGCTATAAATTGATACTTGGAGAATTATCTGAACAAGAAGAAATATGGCTTCGATGTTATGCTGCTGATAAGGACGTAAAATTAGGGATTGCCCATACAAAAAGCCTTATCAGATTTGAAACATCAAATCATAATATGAATTACGGGCCTGATTTCAAAGAATTGAAAAAGGGCAGGGATGATGATTTAAGCAATTGGATTCTTAATCAAATTGACAATTATTTACTTTTGCACATTGGTGTAGAAGAACAGCTTAATTTGACATTAAAATCTGTTACGTCGAATAAAAGGTGGACAGAAGCCATTTCAAGCGTTGGACAAATCAATCCCCCTGTCTGCACACTCAAACTTGATCTCGTCTCTATTTTTCATGAAATTACAGGTTCTCAATATTCAAATAAAGAGCTAAGCCAGTGCCTTGATAACTGCTCAGAAAAATTAATGCAACGGGCTTTCGCTAATAACTATGTCCTAACAGAAGAGGAAATCAATATCTGCAGGCTACTGAGCAAAGGTATTTGCGATATTCCTGGTAATGTAGATAAAAATCTTTTTTACGATATTTATGCTTTAGCAAGGCACTTTGAATCTTATTACAGGTAGGCAATTGAAATTTTCCATATCAATAATTGGCGATTTAATGGTCGATATGATTTGCTCATTAAACGACATTAGCCTTCTGCAGGCTGTAGAAAACAAAATGCATGAAACTACAATTCAAACCAGAGTTGGTGGCACTGCTTTTTCATTTTTACGTGCTGCGCACAAGATTGGCCTTGAGCATATATATGTTATCGGAAAAGTAGGTGCCGACAGGAAAAATAGAAGTTCACCTGACTTTGCCGGTGCTTTAATAACTGACCAGATTCATAAATTTGACGCAACGCCTTTAGTTGCTTATTCCAAATCCCATGGAACCGGCAATGTCTTAATCGTTTATCTACCGGAAGATAAACGACTGATGTTAGCGGATTCTGGCGCAAACAAATCTTTTTCTTTGTTGGATATTACTAAGGAAATGGAACATGCAGTGGCGGAAACCAGCATACTTCTTATCTCTGCAACCTGCTTTCTGTTTGAGAGCAGAAGAGAAGCGATCATGCACCTGATGAAAATAGCACACCGCAGTGAAACATTAATCATGGTGGATGTTGTCCCTCATATTATTTACAAGTATTTTGATTTTCATACTTTCAAACAATATACAAAACATGCGAATGGTTTGATTATGGAAAACAATACTGCCAAAAGATTTTTGAAAACTGAAGACTTTTCTGCTTGTGATGATGAAACGGACAAAATTGCTTCTATACTTTTGCAAGATTATCAGCTGATTATTCTCAAGCCAAATAATGAGCAGCAAATTATATATAATAATCTTGGCATGAGCAAGAAGGAAACAACCGGCTATAATGAAACGCATACGAATGATAAAGTCGGCCATTCAGAGTGGGCTTCATTGTCGATATTAAACCATTATCTTATGACCTTTAGGAGCAAACACTATGCAAAACGGGGAATTAGAGTTAAAAAATCTGTTAGAGCAAAGTATAAACCTGGTCGCTAAGAAATGGAATTACCCAACTGAGAGATGGGGAATATCTGTTAATACGATAACTTATAAGAATTCGAAAAATAGGGAAGAAGTTAGAATAATTGCAGGTGTTGATGATGACCACATCCATGTATTATCTGCTTCAGGTGAAAGAATATTTAAAAAAAATGTGAATGGACGACCAAACAGTATTGCCATCGGTGATCTGACGGAAAATGGAGTTAATGACATTGTTGTAGCCTCCTATAGTAATCACATATGGGCTTTTAGCATTGAAGGCGAATTTTTAGGAAAATTTGATGCCAAGAGCAATGTTCAGAAAGTTCATGTGCTTGATTTCTATGACAGCCCTATTGAAAATATTGCAGCTGTTACTAACAACGGAACGCTCTATTTGTTAAAAGGAAATGGAAATCCATTCACAGAGGTTTTACAGCTCTTATTCAAGCGATCATTAATTGGCCTGCATCATTTCAGGAATAACGGCCAAACCAGTCTCGTTATTAGTGAAAAAGAAGGCAGCATATATACTTATACATATGATTCTCAAAACGTAAATAAAGAGACAAACGAGTTTTGCCATATCGGCAAAGATGTCGAAACCATTTCTGTTCTAAATTTAAACGATGAGCCGCATCTTATATTCGGCAGCGGTCATGCGGCGGTTTTCTGCTATAACTTGGCAGGTGAAGAAGTTTGGAAATACCCCATCAAAAGCGCGACCGGCCGTATATTTAAGATTATCGCCACGGAAATTAAAGGCGATCTTGGTCAAAAAATCCTGGTTGGCTCCGGTGATGGTTATACGTATATCCTCAATGAAAAGGGAAAATTGGAATGGAAAATCCACATTGGGAAGAGGATTCGAGATTTTACCATCTTGAAAAATGACAATTCCGGCCTGGATCTGATCTACGCTTTGGAAGATTACAATATTAAATGTTATCATCTCGATCCCTACGCCAAGCTTCGCGAATCCATATTAAAACTGAGTGAGAATAATGATTTTCAAAGAAATGCTTCGTTTTTTTTGTCCCCTGAGGAGTATGCGCTTTATGCCGGCTTGGTAGAAATACCACAGCAGGAAGAACAGGTTATCTATCATGAAGTTTCCTATGAAGAAGCAGAAAATAAATACAGAAAAAAAAATTACATAGAGGCTCTTAGCAATTACATCCAACTGTCAAATATTCAGTTGAGTTTTCAGTGGAAGTATGAATGCAATGATTGGGTCATGTGCGTATATTCAGAAGATATTAATGAAGATGGGTATCCGGAAATTCTTTTTGGCACTCGTGATGGATATTTAATCATCCTTGATCGTAATGGTGAATTGATTAGGGAAATTCAAATTTCCTCTAACGATGAAATAAGAGTCATTCAGGCGATAAAAGATTTCAACAACGAAACTATGATTGTTATAGGGACAGAAGGCGGTCATGTGATAGGTTACGACCAAAATTTTGAACTTCTTTTTGACAGTCAAATTAACCGCAGAATTCGGGATATATGTTTAGTAATCAATAATGAGAAGGAAATTGAGATATTTGTTGCACCATCTGAAAAAGTGATCCATCGGCTACTTTATAATGGCAGTGTGGCATTACCATATAAGACTGACAGCATAATCACTACTATCACAGCATATACAGACGGTGAAATAAAATTAATCGCAGGGGGTGAAAGCGGGGATGTTTTTTTAGTTGATAAAAATATAAAACCATTAAAAAGTTTTAAACACAACGCCAGACTAAAGAAAATAAGGTCGTATACCAATCCAAGAAATAATGAAACAGATATATTTGTTGTAGGAGCAACGCCTCAGCCCAACTTTGGAGATAATCTGCATGTGATTGATACAAATGGTAAAATCAGATGGACCTATTGTACCGAAGGCTGGAATTTAAGTGTTGTTGCGGATGATGTAAATAATGGTGATTTATATGAAGTCTTCGTTGCTTCCGGAGATCAGAATTTATATGCTTTAAGCAGCAACGGTGAAAGATTTTTCAAAATGCCAACCAGAGCCTGGGTCAGGGATGTGAGTATATCCGCGCTCAATCGGCAGGACATAACACAAAAGTATTTAATTTTAGGCGTTGAAGATCATTATGTTTACTGCTATCGCCTGCTGAAAAAACCGGAAGAAAGGTTTGTACATAGACGAATTGATGAGATATGGAAAGCAATTTTAAAAGATCGAAATATTAGCAGTTTTAAATTAGTTCAAGACCTTATCAATAGTGAAGATCCACATCTGCGTGGAGCAGCCGTTTTGCATTGTTATGAAAGCGATGCCTGTCAAATTTTTTCCCACTTTAAAAAGTTGTGCTTCGGCGACCTATCGGACTATGTTAGGACCATGTGTGCTAAAAAGCTGGTCAACCTATTTAAAGATGAAGACAAACAGATGGAGCTTTTAGAGATTCTGCTGTATGATGATGCCTTGGATGTTAAAATTGCTTTAGCCCAAGAGCTATTAACGTTCAATTTGTCTAAGGACAAGTTTAAAAATTGTGTTCAATATTTATTGTCTAAAAAACACCCCTTATTATTCAAAGAATTAATATCAGTCTTGGTTCTTCAACCTCAAGCTTTATTGGATGATTGGCGAATCGGGCAAATAAACAATATTTTATCTCACGATTCTTTGATGGTCTTACATGAGTTTGCGAACTCAATAGTCAAACTTGGCAAAACAGATTTGGATACAATGACTGCCTGGTGGTCAAAAATAGGCTTTGAAAAATCGGAGATAATAATTCACAAGGAAAATTATGAACAGCTGATCAATTTCATTAAAGAATTTGGCAATGAAAATATAACAAAATTAATTGATGAATTTACAGTTAAAACTGATGAGTTCAAAGCGCCAACAGTTTTAAATGAAGGGGTGCAATCGGCCTCAGTCGGATGGTTGCATCTAACAGATTTGCACTATGGACTGAAACACCAGGGCTGGCTATGGCCCAACTTTCGTCAAATTTTTTATGATGATATGGAAAAATTGCATAAAAAATCCGGGCCATGGGATTTCATCCTTTTTACCGGTGATTTGGTCCAAACCGGCAATGCGGAAGAATATGACAAATTTACAAAAGAGATGGAAAGGTTGTTTGAACACCTGTCCAGATTGGGTTCTTATCCGGTTTTACTACCAGTCCCGGGTAATCATGATTTAGTCAGGCCGCCCTCCTCAAGCGCAGTAACAGTTTTGTCGAAATTCTGGCATGATGATCCTGAAACAAGAGAGTCATTTTGGGAGGATGAGAATGGTGAGTATCGTCAGGTCATTAAAAAAGCTTTTCGAAATTATGTTTTATGGTTAACGGAATGGAATGAAAATCATCCACTTCCCTCTCACTGTACTATTAGTTGGGGATTATTACCGGGTGATTTTTCTGCAACTATCACAAAAAATGGGTTTTCTGTAGGGATAGCCGGATTAAACTCGGCCTTTCTTCAGCTTACTGACAAAGACTATGAAAGTGCATTGGATATTCATGTCCGTCAGCTGCATCATATTTGTGACAAGGATTGCTCTTTTTGGGCTACAAAGCACGACATCTGTTTTTTGATAACCCATCATCCCCCAGCCTGGCTTCATCCTGAGGTATTTAAACATTACACTGCAGAAATCGCATCTGCTGATCGGTTTTTAGTTCACTTTTGTGGACATACCCACGCACTTAACCAGGAAACACGCGGAGTTGGTGGTTATATTAGAACTCCAATTTGGCAGGAAATATCACTTTTTGGATTAGAACACTTTTGTGATGGAAAAGAAAATCGATTGCAAGGGTATAGTGCCGGTCGTATTGAAATAAATAAAGAGGGTTCCGAATTAAAAAGGTGGCCTCGTCATTTGCATAAGACACTTTCGGGTGACTGGGAGATTGCACCGTTTACCGAAATTGGCAGATTGGAAGACGAAGTTTTGGTAGTGCCCTTCAGGAAGAGGGTAGTCAAAGGATAGACAAAGGTGGGAATTCAGGGGACATTATTTAATTAATCCTAACCAGAAAATCCACCGGATGAAAAAAAGGAAAAAAAGGGGTCGAGTCTCTATTTGAGACTTGATGGATATTTCAACAACTCAAATCCACCGGGCGAGCCGGTGATTTAGGTGTTAGCGATACAGGCCAACGAAGGAGACAGTAGTGGGAACAAAACAAATTCTGGGCCTGATTGGTTCAATCATTCTTTTCGTAGGCGTATTCACCCCCATCTTTAGTGTACCAATTATGGGCAATATGAACTATTTCCAGAATGGAAAAGGTGATGGAACAATTGTTCTTGTTTTGGCTATCGAAAGACAAAGGGGTCAAGTCTTGAATCTTGCATGTTGGATTTGTTCGTGGTATATTCCGGTCTGTCGATGATACCCATTTATTGTAGACGGAGTCAGATATGGCAAGGCCTTTGAGCGGGGGGCGGGGGTCGGGCCACGCCAAGTAACTGACATTGCTCAAATAGTAGGATAAAAACACCTCTAAAACGGTCTTAATCGACCAGTTTTCCCCTTAAAACTGCCTTGTTAAGAGAATCTGGCTTCGCTTTTCAAGCTATGCCTGACAGGTCGGGTCAAAATGGCGCGAGCAAAAAGGCATTATCTTCCTGGCCATGGCTGGCATCAGTCTTCGCTTCTCAAGCTTCAGTCTTCGCCTAAAGGCTACGCCGGACAAGACGCCGGACAGGTATCACGCATCAGGCTACGCCTTCGGCTTGGGGCGTCGCTCTCCGAGCTATGACCCCACAGGTCGGCCCGACAAGTCGGTGCCATAAACGAGACTTTTTGTTAAAGTTCGCAAAGGACCGGCATCGATGGCTGCAGTGGCTTTTCCTTGCGAAGAAACGATATGGGTTGGTGATTCTCAACTATACCGTTACATCAAATCATCATATCCATTTACTTGGCTTTGATACCTACGAGCAGGTGAAAGATAGCCATTGAACATCGATTTTCCTATGGCGACGATTTTGGGGCCAAAAAAGTCGAAATAGAAGCTCAAAACACTTACTTTTGGAATTGATAATATACAATTACAGCATGTTGCTGCGGCCCAGTTCTACTGATTAAATTTACCTATCATTCTCAGGATATAGACGGCATTTTCCATTCCTACGGCCCCGGCCCTGTCTAGATCGCCATTGGGGTTGAGCCCTGCAGCTTCCAGCCTGGCTGAAAGATGGAGAACCAGAAGCAGGTCGCTCATATCAATCTCTTTGTTTCCGTCTATATCTCCCGGTTCACAATCGTCGGACGGGGTCGCCTTAGACGGGGTCGCCCATTAAAGGGCGTGTCAGGCCACGCCAACTACTTGCAATATAAAAATGTTCCATGTTATTTTTCCTCCGTAGAGTTGCTATATCGAACTTTTCAAGGCCAAAAAGGGCATTATAGGGATGGCGAGAGCGAAACGTCACTATATACCAGGGCAAATATGGCATCAGTCTTCGCTTTTCAAGCTACGCCGGACAGGTATCACGCATCAAGGGATGATAAATGGACACGAAGCGTTGCGGTAGGGAGCGCCGGGTTCATCGATAAGTTCAAAGCTGTGGTGGGGTTTGCGACTATCGGAAGAAAACGGATTGAGGCTTGGAAGTTATACCAGCTTCGCGAGCTTAGATTGCCCTATGGTCAAGTCGAAATTTCAGTAAAACCCGCCGGAAAAAGATGTTTGTTTCATGCCACTCCCAACCGAGGAGGCAAAAATGAACCGAATGCGAATTGCGATGTTATGCCTGCTTCTGACCTGCGCGGCATCCTGTTGCAGGTCGACCCTTCCTGCGTTTGACGATTCATATCATGCCGGAAGAGACGACGTTTGTGTGGTCTCCAGCCAAGCCCACACCTGGCCCGAATCAATCGATGTGGACAGTGAAGGCAATCTCTATTTCAGCGACATGTGTGAAAAGGCCCTGTACCGTCTGGCCCGGTTGAAGGAAAAGGACGAAGGGGCGGCCTTTCGAGAGGAAAAGCTGCTGAAGGGTCTCGCACACATTTCCGGGGTGAGTATCGACCGTAACAAGGAGAAGGAGGCCCTGTACTGCGGGGCCAAGGTCCCGGGCGACAAGGGGTTTTCCATCCTTGGCCTGCCCTTATCCCTGTGGGAACCGGAAGCCGTGACCATTGACATGGCTGACCCGAAAAATTTCGCTGAAGCCGCACCTCCGGAGCGCCGGTACGGGCAGGGGAAGATCGAAAAGCCCAACGGGGTGGCCTTCGATGCCGCAAACAATGACATCTACTACACGGTGGCGAACTATTTGTCTTTCAGCGGCGGCCACGTGGGAAAGATCAACCTGGACCCCAAGGTGACGACGGCGCAAATTCCCATGACAACCCCCAACGGCATCGATCTATACAAGGATGCGCAAACAAATGGATCGCAGCTCCTGGTGACCCGGACCGGGCTGCCGCTGCTCAGGCAAGGGGGCGCATCCCTGGATCCCATGGGGAAGGAAACGATCCTTGCCGGGTTGTCGAAATACCATCCGGACGGGGTTTACTGCATGAAAAACGGCGATGCGCTGGTGGCCGGGTTCAGTTCGGGAAACATCCTGTATCTGCAGCGAAAAAAGGGGTCGACCGTTTATTATGAAGCCGTCCCCGTTCCATTGTGCCGGAGCCTGGGCCATCCCACCGATCTCGTCATGGCGCCATCTTCCACCGGCACCGACCAATCCCTTTACGTGACCAGCACCAACCCCTGGCGGCTATTTTTGCCTAAGGATCAACGGGGCGGCCGGGTCCTTGAGATTCCCCATATCGAAAAGCGGCTGGCAGGCATCCGCCGCGAACCGGTCGGTACTGTCCAGAAGGAACAGGCACCCGATCCGTCCATGCTGGCAGAAGCCGCGGAGTACCGAAACGCCATCGGGGCGTTCCGGGACCTGCGCCGCAAGCTGGAAAGGAAAGACCCGGTCTTTTCCAGGGAGGGCCTGTACGGTCCGTTGCTATTCGCCCATCGCGGCGGCGTGATGGAGACGCCCGAGAGCACCGTGCGCGGGTTTCGATACGCCCTGGATGTGGCCGGCGCCGACGTGCTGGAACTCGACGTCCAGATCACCCGGGACGGCCGGTTCGTGGTCTGGCACGGGCCGGGACTGGAAAATGTCCTCATCGAAACCGAGAATTCAGACACTGAAAAGCAGCCCAGTCAGCGCCTCTACATCCATGAATTCGACTGGCGCGAACTCGACGGCCGGGCCTGGGTGGCCGATCCTGGATTTACCGACCTTTCCGCGGTCCCCAAAGAGTCAGACCGGCAGCTTCTGCTTCTGGCCGATTTCCTCCAACGCTTCCCTTCGGCTCCCCTCAATATCGAAATGAAGCAGACCTTCAAGAAGCCCCTGGGCGGGCGAAAGGGGCTGGCCGAGAACGTGGCCGCCTTTCGTAAGATCCTCATGGACGACAATTCACCACGAACCATGGTCGTGGCCAGTGCCGACCAGGAGATCCTGACGGCTTTTCGCGATATCGACAAGGACCGGTTTCCCACCAACCTTTCCCCCTGGGAACAGATCAAACTCAAATTTTCCCGGCCGTCGCTGAAACACCGGGTCCTGGAAACCAGCTACGCCAAGTTCCTGTCCGGTTCCGGCATGGTGGAAAAGGTGCGCGGTCAGCAAGGCGCCACTTACGTATTTATCACTGAGTTCGGCCCCATCGGATCGCTCGACCGGTGCCTGGAAGACGGACCCATTTTCGAGATTCTCGACCGCGGCGTGGACGGCATCATGACCGACCGGCCCCGGGCCGTGCGGGAGGTGATGCATCGCTGGCTAATAGAAAAAGAGGCCCGCCGCCCAAAAGGAGGTGCCGAATGAATCGAAGATCACTGGCCTGGCTGTTCGTTTTCACCCTGGTTGTCGCCGCAGGCTGCGGCCATGTATCCAAAAATATGGGTGGCGGGGAGAAACCGCCCGATAAAGCAATACCGGACTGCGTGAAAGCCGGGGATCAAACAGAGAAAGGGGACATCCTGGCCGCCGGCTGTTACACCCTTTCGCGGCCCGGAGAGCGGGCCAAGCGCCGGGATCTGTTTTTCGCCGGGGAATATGATTTTATCCGGAAACGAAGGGGAAATAACTGGCCCCCTGTGGCACCGGAGCAGGGACGGCCGGCAGACCTGGTCGGACTGGCCCTTTCCGGCGGCGGCATGCGGGCCAACGCCTTTCATCTCGGCATCCTCTCTGGTCTCTACGAAACCCCGATTCCAGGATCGAACGAAAAGAATAAAAACCTGCTGGACCGGGTTGACTACATCTCGTCGGTGTCCGGCGGCACATGGGCCCTGGCCGCCTACCTGTTCAATGACGATCGATGCGATGGTACCACCATTTTCCGGCGATGCGCTGGCTGCGGCGCCATCAACGACCGCGTGCCCCATTTCCTGGTCAACCGCCAGGGGGAGATGCACCGGGAAAACTGGCGAAAGGAGATCGGCCACGATTTCGTGGCGGGTTCCAATTACCAATACTCAGAGCTTCCGGACCTGGCGTTTCTGGATAGCAAACCGTATTTCATCATCAACGCTACCCATTCGGCCATGTCCCGGGAAACCGGAAGCGAAAGAAATTTCAATTTCCAGTTCACCCGTGATTCCCTAGGAACCGTGGTGGACTGTCTCAGCGAAACAGGCAAAACCCTTTGCGGCCAGGCCCGAAAATTTCGCTGGTTGAGCCTTGGCCAAGGACTGGGGACCGGCTTTTTTGTCAACAACCCGAAAGGTGGAAAGGGGGGCTTCGACCTTTTGGTCAACGATTTTCTGCAGGGAAGCGAGTTCAATCGCGAGATTCACGTTGCTGACATTTTGGCCGCCTCCAGCGCCGTGGTCGACAAGCTCTACGGATCTTACCTGAAGGTGGAACCCAAGGGGGGATGCGACCGGCACTGGTATGAAAAAAACAGAATTCGCAGCCAGTACCGTCTTTCCGACGGGGGAAAAAGCGAGAACATCGGTGTCCTGTCCCTGGTGGAACGGGGGGTGCAGATCATCGTGGCCTCCCAGATCGCCGAGGACGTCCATCATCTCAATCACTGGTGGGAGAAGGAGAAACGCTTGGGACCCGAGTTCGGGGACCTGGACATGCTCACCGACCAGATTGAAACTCTTTTCGGTTATGCCATCGGCCCCAAGAAAAAGGAACCCGACCTCAGGGAGAACGAGTCCAATACCGAGGCGATTGAGACAGGAATCAAGAAAGGCGAAATCATCGTCCAGAGCATATACAGGAAGAAATCGGACGATACCCCGGCCGGGAAAATCCTCTTTGTCAAACCGACATACGACAACATTGAGGGATTCAAAGACTGGCTAAAGGAAGAACGCAAACAAAGTGCCGATCCGGATCATAATCTATATGCTGATATGATCCGCGCCATAAAAAAGGACGAGGAAGAATACAACAGCAAAAAAGGCGACTACTTGACTCGCCATAGCAGCCGGTTTCCCCAGAATCCGACCTTTTGCGACGAATACGACATGGATCTGATCCGGGCCTACTACCTGCTGGGACGATATATCGTCAGGAAAAAGGAAACAGGTCTGGGGAATATGATTCTGGAGGAAGTCGGCCTATCGGATCCCAAAAAATAGGCGCCAAGAAACGGTGAAGCAAAAAAACAAAGGGGTCACCCATTAAAAGACTCGTCAAGAGAAAAACACCTCCCGGGGCAAAAGCTGACATCTTTTTGCTTGACGACCCACTCACAGACTGGTTGAGCATTTCCGTCTCGCACCCGAACTTTTCGTTTGCATCGGTTGCGGAGCGATTTTATCATCCGGGGGCGGGCGGGGGCGGGGGTCGGGCCACAGCGGGGGCGGGGGTCGGGCCACAGCAACCTATTGATAAATAAACAAAAGATACCTTTCAGCACCAGCATTTCGACCTTAATCAACCAGATTTACCCCTAAAACCGGCCGATTAAGAATTGTGGCGATAATTCCATGGAAATGTGTTTCCGGAATCCAGTTTATCAGCCCCCACCTTGGTCGCCAGACCCCACAATAATTCCCTGGCCCTTGAAAAAAACAACGGCGGGCTTCATTCTTGACAAAATTTTTTGATGTGTAAATAATGAAGACTTGCCTCTGGGTCGGTTTTCGAAAGGTATTAAAAAGGTTCTGCTCAATGGATGCAAAAGACTATCAGAAAATTCGGCAATTGTTTGACGAATACCTGCGGATGTATTCATCCCGCGATGATAGGCTCACAACTTATTTCAGCGAGGACTTTTCTGGCTTTACCGGAGGCGGAGATTCTCTGGTTAAAAATAGGGAAGAATGGGTCGCAATTACCCGCCAGGACTTCGCCGAGGTCAAAGATCCGGTCCGTATCGAACTCAAGGACCTGTCCATCCAGTCACTGGCTGATACGATCGCCGTTACGACTGGCTTCTTCACTATCCACCTGCCCATTAAAGACCACATTTTGTCAAAAGAGACAGCCCGTCTGGTACTGATTTTCAGAAAAGAGTCCGAAGACTGGAAAATCTCACACAGCAGTATTTCCATTCCCTACCATCTGGTTCGTGAGGGCGAGGTCTATCCTTTGAAGGAATTGGTGGAACGCAATCAACTCCTGGAACAACTGATTGCTGAACGGACGATTCAGCTTTCCGAGGCAAACGACCATCTGCAAAAAACAAATAAAGAACTGACGAATGAAATTGCCGAGCGGAAGCAGACCGGAGATGCTCTGCAGGAAAGCAATCAAAAAATTGAAGCCATTATGTCCATCTCGCCGGATGGAATAGGGATAATGTCTTTAGATGGAAAAATACAACGGATATCCGATAAACTTGTTAAAATGCATGGTTATTCTACCGCGGAAATAGATGAATATTTAGGAAAATCCGTTCTTGAATTTATTGATCCTTCAAGTCACAAAGAACTGATTGACAATACTCGCAAAGTCCTTGCGGGGGTTGAAAGTGATAAGAAGCTTACAGAATATCTGGCTATAAAAAAAGATCGCAGCCGATTTAATATCGATGTAAATTCTACCGTTTTGCTTGATTCCAAAGGCAATCCTACAAGCATTTTGTATGTCGAACGCGACATCACGGAACGCAAACGGACGGAAGCGGATAAGGAAAAACTGGAGGCCCAAAACAGGCAACTTCAGAAGGCTGAAAGCCTTGGCCGTATGGCCGGGGCCATCGCCCACCAGTTCAACAACCGGCTCGCGGCAGTGACCGGGAATCTTGAACTGGCCATGATGGATCTTTCCGAAGGGGCGAATCCTCACGAAAAGATCACCGCGGCCTTAGAGGCTTCCAACCGCGCAGCAGAGATAAGCGGCCTGATGCTGACATACCTCGGTCAATCGAACGAAAAACATTCGCCGATGGATCTTTCCGAAGCCTGCCGTCGGACGATGCCCATGCTTAAAGCCATTATCTCTGGGGACATCGTGCTGGAAACCGATTTGCCCTCTCCCGGGCCGGTCATCATGTCGAACGCGAACCAAATTCTGCAGATCCTTACCAACCTGGTTACCAATGCCCGGGAGGCCATCGGCGAGAGCAGGGGCGCCATCGGCTTATGCGTCAAAACGGTTTTCGCTGAGGATTTCCCCGCAGGGCAACGTTTCCCTTTGGACTGGCAGCCGCAAAACAATGCTTATGCCTGCCTGGAGGTGACGGATACGGGTTGCAGAATCGAGGAAAAGAATATTGAAAAGCTCTTCGATCCTTTTTTCTCCAGCAAGTTCACGGGCCGGGGGATGGGTTTGGCCGTGGTCCTGGGGATTGTGCGTGCCCACAACGGTGTCGTATTGGTGGAGAATAAACCGGGCCGGAGCAGCACATTCCGGATCTTTTTCCCGCTGTCCGGGGAAACGTGCCGTCGGAAATAACAAGCTGCCGGTACGGACCCGAAAGACCCCGCGCCCATCATCAGCGTCGTGGCGGCTCGATGAAGCCCTTGACACAGTGCCTATACGGGTGTACATTTAACTGTACACATAAGGAGGCACATATATGAGAACCGTTACATTCACCGACTTTCGGAAGAGGGCGTCAGGCTTTATAACTGAAGTGGAGCATGGCGAGACGCTCATACTTTTGCGCCGTGGTAAACCCGTGGCAGAAGTGATTCCTTTCTCTGATGAAGCCCTGCGGGAGCCCTCATGGAAGAAACCCAGGACTATGCTTCAGATCAAGGGACGTGACCTTTCAGCCGCCATTCTGGAGGAACGTGAGGCTGACCTGTGAAGTTGTCAGTCGATTCTTCCTCATTTGCCAAGAGATATGTCCAGGAGATCGGAAGCGATGAGCTTGATGATGTGCTTCAGAACTCCTCGGAATTGGCTCTGTGTGTGATTTTGGTGCCGGAACTCATCTCCGCACTGAACCGACGATTGCGCGAAGGTGTCCTGCCTGAAGGGGACTATCGGATGGCTAAGAGGTTGCTGCTGGAGGATATCCGCGATGCAACTGTTCTGCAACTCACCCCGGCAGTGATCTCGCGTTCAATTGGTCTTCTGGAAACGAATGTGCTGCGTGCCATGGATGCTTTACATGTCGCTTGTGCTCTGGAATGGGAAGCAGATTTGTTCGTAACATCAGACAGAAGACAATTGGACGCAGCTGTCAGATCAGGTCTCAATTCGCTGTACCTTGGCCAATCAGCCGCTTGAGCGGATGCTTGCATACTCGTATCCCTCAGCTATCCGTTTGGGCCACTTAATAAATTAAAGGGAAGAGTCAGCAAGGTCGCATCACATAAATTTGCGCCAGCAAATTTATTCGAGTACCATCACCACCCGGCACTGACGCAAAAAGGCCAGGTGTTCGCCGGAACTACGCAACTTGGCGGCATCGGCATTGCTGATGACCACCGCAGGTGCCCCCTCGTTCAATCGAAGCCCTTTGACGGTCAACGGCCGACCCTGGACCCGTCGATCCTGCCGCGCCCCGTCCAAGGTCTCATAAAAGCCGCAAATCCCGCTCTGAACGGCATGCTCCCGGCTGACAAAGGCCGGCCCGTAGACGGGTTTGCCGTTTTCATCTTCAATCTGAACGACCATGGCCGGGCGAAATGGCATGCCCCGGGCATCCACCACCAGACCGGTAAAAACCTCATGGCTGTTCGGCTTGCCGGTCGTCGCGCCATCGCCGACATCAGGGCGCCCCGCATGGGCAGCCACGGGCCTGATCGGCTCGATCTGTTGAATCTCCGGGGGAAGAATAAGCTGGGAAAACCCGCCATAAAGCGGCATTTGCAGGGTGATCTGAACGGTGCCGTCCGACAGATACGCCTTTTTGGTGGTCTCAAGGGCAACGATCATGGTCTGAAGATTTTCCATGATCGCCGGCTGCCGCTCCGCGGCCTGACCCACGCTCAGATCGGTATTGACGCGAACGGCCTTTAAGGTTTCCAGCAGATTCCGGTCGGCGACAGCCCGGGCCGCTGCCAGCACCAACTGAGGATCCGCCGTTTTCCCAAAGTCTTTCTTGGAGGCCATGCTCTGGCCGATGGCCTGAACCCGGCCGCTGCTCCAGTCCACACTGCCCAGGGGGAAGGCTTCGACCCGATGGCCGGCATCATCGGCTCGGCCAAACGACGGTAAGGCCAAGTGTCCAATCATCAGAATGAAAACGATCAGCCTGTATATCATCGGCCTCCCGCATGGAAAGTTGTCGCCGGTCCCGAAGCAATAAGGCCCGATGGTTCGGGTTGATCGGGTTAGAACACGATCACCACCTTGCAGCGGGCCAAAAATCCGTTGGGCGCCTCTGCGATGGCGGCCAGGATTCGGGCGTCGGCGTCGGCAATGGTAAGAGAGCGGTCCCCTTGATAGACACCTGTCGCCCGGATGGTCAGCGGCAGACTGCCGGCTCGGTCGCTCTTCTGTGCCCGGGTAACCTGGCGGTAGAAACGGACGAACCCGCGACGGACCGCGGTCGCCGCCTCCACGGCACCACCGGGATAGTACAGCTTGCCCCCGGCATAGACTTCCGGCTTGAGACAAGGGCGGAAACCCAGGTTCCTGGCGTCGATAACCAGTCCGGTATAGGGAGCGATGTTGGCCAAGGGGGTCGACGGCTTTGCGGCCGGGGCCGGAACCACGGCCGCCCCCGACTCCAGGGAGGCCAGCCGCCGGGCCATGGCGTCGAGTTTCCCGTTGAGGGCCTCAAGCTCGGCGGCCTGCCGGGCCATCCGGCTCGAAAGGGCGCTCAGATCCGCATCCGATGCGTAGGCAGCCCGGGTCAGCCGCGGATGGAGGGCGGCGTAATCGGACCAGGCGGCCACGAGCTGGCGAAAGAGCCCGATGGCGGCCTCTTGTTCCAGATTGATGCTGCCGATCTTTGAAAGGCGCTGCTCCAGCGCCTGAACCCGTTCTTCCAGGGCGTTGATGCGGCCGTCCAGGCCAGAGGGGGCGGCGGCCGGCACCTCGGCCTGAACCGCCATTTCCATGAGCATTTTGCCCAAATCCCCGGTCATGGTCATGCTGACCGTGGCTTCGACCTCCGTGTCGCTGATGACCTGAACGTCATCGACCTGGGAATTGCGCAAAACCCCTCGTACCCGGGTTTCGATCACATCGCTTTTGAGAATGAAACTTTCCACCCGGGTGTTGGAGTCGATATGGACCCCCTTGACCACTTCCAGCAGGTTTCGCCGGGCCACCACGACCGCCGCGCGTTGGGCCATGGCCAGCCCTTGGGCCCGGTTGAAAGCCTTGGCCGGTGCCACCCCGGTCCCCGTGGCGACAAGCTTCTGTCCAACCCAGTCGATGCTGCCGGCCTCGCCGACCTGCTCCACTGCCTCATTCTGGGCAAAAACGGGATGGCCGGCCAGGACCAGCGCCAGCACCAGCCACAGGCATCTTTGGATGATTGGGCGTTGTCTCATTGAATTCCTCCGCAACAATTGGCATGGCCGATGGACGGCAACGGATCAGTAATCCGGACAGGCCTCTGGTTTTTGGGTCAAGGCGGGCTGCCACAAAATATCTCCGAGAAACCACTGGCTGTCCGGGTCGGCCTGGCCCCAGTAATTGCCGCTCAGGTCGATTTTCAGCGGGGTATAGCTCTGGACCTGAAACGGTTCGTTGGCCTCAAAAATACTGTCCCGAATGATGGGGGAAACCCCTTCACCCTCGATGACGATCCCCCCCTGACCGGTATTGTTGGAAACGGTCGAACAGGCGATATTGGGTTTGGCGTTGTCCTTTAGGTAGAGCCCGGCATCGGCACTGCCCGTGATTCGAACCCCCACCACGGCAGGGGCGCTGTCGGTGACCGTCAGCCCCGTCACCGCCCGCTGGATGGTCACGTGATGCAGGACAGAGCGACCGGCGCCATCAAGCACCACCCCCCGCCAGGCGCCGGCTTCGTCCCCGGCCGAGGCCGGCACCAGCCGGATCGGCCGGTTGGCACTGCCGTAAGCCATCAGGTCACCTCCGGCAATGGTCAATGCCGTGTCCGGGGCAAATCGGATTTCCACTCCCGGCGCCAGATAGAGGGTGGCTCCGGCAGCGACCGTCAGATCGCTTTGCACGGTATAGGGGTTCTTTTCGGCCACCAGCAGGACCTTGCCTGAAACGTCGCCCCCGAGGCTGGGGCCAGGCTGGGGCAGGTTGAAAAGGCCGGGCTCCGGCAGGGCCACCGCTTCCTTGAACTGGCTGAAATCACCGGCATTGGCCGCCCGGTCCACGGCCCGCACCTTAAAGTAGAGCTTCTCGAAATTGGCCACATCGGAGATCAGGGCCGCGTTCTTTTCCACAACAGCCACCTTGGCAAACCCGCTCAGCGGCGTATGGCTGGACCAGACCTCGTATGCGGCCAGATCCGCTTCGGCATTGGACGCCCAGAGAAGACGAATCCCCTTGTCCAGGGGCTCAGCGGCCACCGCGGCCACAGCCGCCGGCGGCAGGGAGTCGATGACCATGGTATGGACCGCGTCGATAGCCGTGGCCTGGGTACCGGCCGGGTCCACCAGGTAGGCCTTGGCCAGCAGTCCGTAAGCCTCTTCATCGGGCTCCACGGTATAGCTGCCTTCGTAAATCTCACGCGATGCCATTTCCTGACGCACGGCGGCCAGCAATTCCGGGGTCAGGGTGTGTCCGGTTTCCTGATAGTTGCGTTGGACAGCGGCCACCACTTCTTCAGCCAGGGCTTGCTTGACTTCGCTGGAGACCACCCGCATCTCCAGGCCGCTCTTGAAGTCGCCCAGATCGAAAAAGGCGCTGCAGCCCGGATCGCCGATGATGCGAAAACGGGCCTTTTTCCCCACGGTAAAGGGCTTGCCCGGATTGATGGCGGTAAACAGGTCGATTCGCGGGGCCGGCTTACGGGCGGCCAGCATGGACTCGGGCAGATCGATGGTGGATACGATCTCCCGGAACAGATCGTCGGTCTGGCTCAGCATTTCCGTCTCGCGAAGGTTCCACACCGACGCCACGGTCGCCATGGCCAGCCCGATGGGGCTGAGGGAAAGCCCCCCGGCATGGGCCCGGGTCACGTGCTTGGCACGCCACAAAAGATTGCCCGAATTCAGATCCCACATTTTCACTTCACACCCGACGGCGATCTGGGAATAGATGCCGATGTAAATTCGGTCGAAATGGGTGACCTTGCCGGTCACAACGGCTTCAACCCCGAGAATGCTTTTCATTTTCTTCGGGTTTTCGGCAATGAGGGCATCCATGTCCACGGCGCTCTTGAGACCGGCGTTATGCAGCCTGCGGTTCACATCATAGAGTTCCAGGTCGCGAAAGGGAAGGGAAGCGATGTGATTGTACATACCGCGTCGAACCACTTGGGCGGACTCTACCGGGTCGACATTGAAGGAATAGGCTTTGCCCTCCAGGGCCTCAAAAGGGAGAACGGCCACCGACACCGGTTTGTGTTTTTTGAAATAGGCCGTATTTTCAAATTCACCGCTGAAACGCTTGAAGGCCTCGGACGTGGCGACGATGAGAAACGTCTTGTCTTCCTGAACGACATGGGTGCAACCAGCCATCACCGCCACAACCAGTAGCACAAGGCAAGCAATGGATTTGAATCGGGTTGGTTTCATGGCTTCAACTCCCGGGTTGGTTGTGGGGGGTTGTGGTCGCCCGCCATCGGGGCATGCGGGTCTGGCAGAAAAACACGCAGATAATGCCTATAATAATGTCGGCGGTTTGTCAACGCGAAGACCTTGGCGGGCCACAATCCGGCGCACGGTATCCACGAAGCCCGCAATGGCATTTACTACCGCCGTCATCGCCATTGGCCAGCCAGCCGATGCCTGTCTTTATTTATCCAATTTTGTTGATTTTTTTTATTCCTGCGGGTATGGAAAGAAAGCGATGACCAACAACAGCATGCGAGTATAGGCAGTCCTGGAATAAATCAGGATCAGTCGATTAAACGGCCGGTCCCGATGAACCACGACCATCCCTTCTTTTTCGAACCCAAGGCGCCATGCATCAACTGACCGGCAAAACAGGCAGGCAGGCGATCCACACGGCAAACCATTGGCTGAATCTGCTCGCCCTGGCCTGCCGTATCCTCGCGACGGCCTGGGTCAAAGATCGCCATGGGAATGCGCTGGTCAGAAAAATTGTCATCGAACAGATCTATTTCACCGCCGTGCAGGCCCTGCCGATTCTGATTCCCATCGCGCTGATCACCGGAAGTGCCCTGATCGCGCAATTTTCCAAAATATCGCTTCAGATTAATATAGGCAAAATGATGGTGATTCTGGTGGTCCGTGAAATAGGACCGGGGCTGACGGCCCTGCTGGTCATTTTGCGGTCAGCCACCTCGGTCACCATCGAAACCAGCTACATGAACGTGCTGAAGGAAATCGAAACCGTCGAAATGACCGGCATCGACCCGCTTCGTTACATCGCCCTGCCGAGGCTCATCGGCATTACATCGGCCATCTTCAGTTTGTTTATCATTTTCGATCTGGTCTCCATCATCGGCGGCTATGCCCTGATGTGGGTGCTGACCGATCTGCCCATAGACAGTTTTATGGTCCAGATCGGCAAGGCCATCACCGCTGCCGACATCGTGGTGGGTCTGGTCAAAGCGTTGTGTTTCGGCGTTGTGATCACCGTCACCTGCCTTTTCCATGGGTTTGCAACCAAGGACGGCTTCACCGGCATTCCCGCCGCCACGAGCCGGGCGGCAATGGAATGCTTTTTCTTCTGCCTGATCATCAACGGCATGATTTCCATGCTTTTCTACGTATAGGCCAGACATGGACCGCATCGAGTTGACAGACTACACCCTGGCGTCCCACAGCACCGGGCACGGCCTGAAATCCTTCGATTTTTCCGTGAAACAAGGACAGACATGTGCCGTGCACGGAGATGAACCCAATGATGTTTACCTGTTCCTGAGAGCCCTGGCAACCGTGGAGCGGCCAATAACCGGCGCCTACCGCTTCTTCGGGCATCGTCTGGATTTCTCCGATTACCGGCGTCTGCTTCCATGGCGGCGGAAAATCAGTTATATTGGACGCGATTCATCGATGATCAGCAATCTGACCGTTCGTGAAAATCTTCTTCTGGAAAGGAACTATTTTGAGAACTCGCTCAAACTGGAACTATCCGAAGAAATCACCTGGTTCTGCCGCGTCTTTAACCTTCTGGATAAACTCGACGTCCGCCCCGGGGCATTGAATCCACTGAATCTCAGGGTCGCTATTGCCATACGGGAACTGGTTAAGACATCACAAATCCTGATCATGGACGGCCCCGAGGAAATTCTCGGTCACCCGAAATTTCACTATCTTATCGAACGGATACACAGCATGACGGCCAGTGGCATCCCCTTTGTCTACTTTTCGGAGGATCCCAACTTTCTGGCCGGCTTTTCCGGCAGGAAAATACGTATTCACCGGGGGGCGTTATCCGAACAAGATCCCGCCGCCAACCAGAAGATCGGCAACGACCATGGAAACTGATTTCAACCGGAAGGAAAAAATCGTCGGGCTTTTCGTCGTCTGCGTTTTGGTGCTGCTGGCGTCCACGATCATTTTGCTCGGTCGGGGCAAAGGCTGGTTCAAGACCTACCGCAGGTTCTATACGACGTTTAGCGAAAGTTACAATCTGGAAAAAAACGCTGCCGTCAAGCTCTACAATACCGAAATCGGCCGGGTAAAAAGCATTCATCTGGAAGGCAACCAGGTCAAGGTTTCGCTGGTTGTCCTGGAAGAGTACGCCGTACGCATCCGCGGCGATTCGGTGGCCTCGGTGGAAAGCCCCACCCTGATCGGTTCCGAGTTCGTCTCCATCAAGCCCGGCAGCCCGGAGTCGTACCAGATTCCCGAGGACGGCATGATCCGCTCGATCAGAAAGAAATCCATGTCCGATATCCTGGCCGAATTTCAGGTGGAAAAAACCGCCAAGATGCTGATCGACGCCATTCAGAAATTCTCGGATACGGCCGGCAAACTCAGCAGCCCCCAGGGACCGTTGATGCTGGCGCTGGACAACGCCAACCGCGCCACCGATCACCTCAGGCGGATCATGGCCGATATCGACGAGGGGAAGGGGTCTGTAGGGGGACTGCTCAAGTCGGATCGGCTGCTGTCCGAGATTCAGCGACAGATCGACCGGGTGGATGAAATTCTGGCGCCCATTGCCGCGGCTTCAGCGCGAACACCGGCCGCCATGGACCAGGTCCATGAAGGGCTGGCAGGGGTAACCCGGATCGAAGATGAAATTTCAGCCATGCTTGAACCGGTCGAGGCCATCATGGCCGACCTGAAGACCGCCGTGGAAACCCTCAACACCATTTTGGACAATGCCCGGGAAGGGAGCGCCGATCTTCCGGCGATCACCCGTTCAACACGCCGCGGCGTCACGGAAGTACTCGAAACCGTAGACAATGTCGACAAAGTGGTCCGGTCCGTTCAACAGAACCCACTGATTCGCGGCAACCTGCCCGCCGAAACCCAAACCGGCCCCATGGATTCCGGACTGCGCCCATAAAGAATCCGGGTCCAGGGAGGTGGCTTTGGATTGCCCCGAAAAGAGGCTTGATGACCAAACTCAATGAACGTGACATGACCGGATTCAGGCTACAGACTGAAGTTTTTAAACCTCAGCGCCCTGTCAGACGCGCCCGCCGCTCCAGCGCAGCTTGGCCTTGAGCAGGTCGAAATACTGCTGTTCGGGAAAGGAAATCATGTTGACCGGATGGCGCCCTTTGCAGACCCGGATCTCATCCTGATCGGTAATCTCAAGGCCCGACTGGCCGTCCAGGGTCAGGCGGATGTCCGTGGACTTCTTGGCCAGCCGCAGGGTGATGGTCGCCGAATCGGGGACGATCAATGGCCGGTTGGTCAGGGTGAACGGGCAGATGGGGGTCATGATGATGGCCGGAACGGCCGGGTGCAGAATCGGGCCGCCGGCGGCCAGGGAATAGGCCGTTGAACCGGTGGGGGTGGCCACAATGAGCCCGTCGGCCCGGTAGGTGGTGAGGTAGTAGTCGTCAATATGGGTTTCGATGTCGGCCAGCCGGGCCAGGGCCCCTCTGTTGATGACCACGTCATTTAACACGGTCTCCCGGACCAATTGACGTCCGTCGCGGGTGACCGTGACCTCCAGGCGCATGCGGGGCCGAATGACAAACTGGCGGTCCAACAGCCGTCGGGCCGCCTCAAAGAGGTGGTCTTCGACGATTTCCGCCAAAAAACCGACCTCGCCGAATTTGATCCCCAGCAGAGGAATCCCCAGGTCACCGACCCATCGTACGGCACTGAGGAAGGTGCCGTCGCCACCCAGAACCACCACCGCATCCAGGTCCGCCGGAGCCGAAGAAGCCCGGGTGGGCGGCAGGGTTTCGTTGCGGACCACCTCGATCTGCGCCGACCGCAACCACGACTGGAGCTCGTCGGCCCTGCGGCACGCATCGGCATCCTTCTTGATCACCAATCCGATCTTCTTCACGGTCTGAACGTCTCCTTATGGGAGGCTGAACGCAATGCGGGCATGGTCGGGCCCGTCAGCGCCAAAAACGATTGCAAGCGGAGCCATGCTACAGTCATTTTTTTCCTGCGGCAAGTTTTTTTGCACTGGAGACGACCTGCCTGTCCAGCCCTGAGCCGCCGGTCACGGGGAAAGGGTTTGACTTCGCCCAACAGGGAGGCTATAAAATGTAAATTCAATAAATAACGTTCATTTACTGGCTGCCGATAACATTCCAGACGCGGGGTTGCCCCGTTTGACCTTGACGCCTTTGAGCAAACTGACTATAAATACCTTTTTGGTAGATTGTAGCACAACCTGAATAACCACATTTTCAAGAAGGGGGAGGGTATGACGAAGAAGGGAACAAGGCTTCTGATTTTGGCAATGGTCGGTCTGCTCATGGTTCTGGGCATGACCGGTATCGGCGGCGCTGCCGACACCATCAAAATCGGTGTGGCAGGCCCCCACAGCGGTGACCTGGCCTCTTACGGCATCCCCACAATCAATGCCGCCAAGCTCGTTGTTGAAAAACGAAACGCCATGGGCGGTATTTGCGGGAAACAAATCGAATTGATCATTGAAGATGATGTCTGCAAACCGGAAGTGGCCACCAACACCGCCACCAAGCTCGCATCCCAGAAAGTCCCTGCCGTGATCGGCCACATCTGCTCCGGCGCCACCAAGGCGGCCATGGGAACGTACAAGGACTCCAAGATCCTTGCCATTTCTCCGTCGGCCACCAACCCGCCACTGACCCAGAGCGGCGACTACCCGAACTTTTTTCGGACCATCGCTTCAGACGACGCCCAGGCCCGCCTGGAGGTCGATTTCGCCGTCGGTAAACTGGGACTCAAAAAGATCGCCATTCTTCACGACAAACAGGACTACGGCAAGGGCCTGGCCGAATTCGCCAAGGCGTTCATAGAGAAAGAAGCTGGCGCTGAAGTGGTGCTTTACGAGGGGGTCACCGCGGGCGCGGTGGACTACTCCGCCGTGGTGCAGAAGATCAAGCGGTCCGGAGCCGAAGCCGTGATCTGGGGCGGTTACCACCCCGAGGCCTCCAAGATCGTCTCCCAGATGCGCAAAAAGCGGATGAAGACGATCTTGATCTCCGATGACGGCGTCAAGGACGACACCTTCATCAAAGTGGCCGGCAAATACGCCGAAGGCGTCTACGCCACCGGCCCCATGGATACCAGCACGAATCCCATGTATAAGATGGCAACGGAAGAGCATCAGAAAAAATTTGGCACCGATCCCGGCGCATTTTTTCACAATGCTTACGCTGCCACCCTGGCATTGATCAACGCCATGGAAAAGAGCAACTCGACAGACGATTACGATAAAATCACCAATGCGTTGAGATCTGAATGGGTCGCAACGCCGGTCGGCATTATTCGGTTTGACGATCGCGGTGACGCCATCGGCGTCGGGTTCTCCATGTACCAGGTCCAAAAGGGCGTCTATGTCGAGTTGAAATAGTGCTCATTAGACCCAGTATTCACCGGGGGACAGGCGAAGAAACCGCCTGGCCCCCGGTTTGTTAAAAGCAGCGGCAACCAACGCTTTTGCAGACGGCCGGCAACCACGCAACGGACCCAAATCAAATGGAATATTTTCTCGAACTCTTTCTCAGCGGACTGACCAGGGGAAGCATTTATGCCCTGATCGCCCTGGGTTATACCATGGTCTATGGCATCGTCGAACTGATCAACTTCGCCCACGGCGAGATCTACATGATCGGGGCTTTCACCGCCCTGATCGTCGCCAGCGTCCTGAGCCTGCTGGGCTGGAACCAGATCGCTATTTTGCTCATCGCCATGGTGGCGGCCGTTGTGTATTCCGCCTGCTACGGCTGGACCGTGGAAAAGATCGCCTACAAACCGCTTCGCACCGCCCCCCGGCTATCAGCCCTGATCAGCGCCATCGGCATGAGCCTCTTTCTGCAAAACTACGTGCTCCTGGCCCAGACCTCGGACTTTCTTCCCTTTCCCAGCCTCATTCCGGACTGGGCGTTCTGGGAACCCTACGCCCACATCATCACCACACCGGAACTGGTCATCCTCATCGTCACCACCCTGGTCATGATCGGCCTGACCTTTCTGATTCAATTCACCCGGATCGGCAAGGCCATGCGGGCCGTGGCCCAAGACAAGACCATGGCCATGCTGACCGGTATCGACATTAACCGTGTCATCTCGGTCACCTTTATCGTGGGGTCGGCCACAGCCGCCATCGGCGGCGTTCTCATCGCCTCCCATGTGGGACAGATCAACTTTTACATCGGCTTTATCGCCGGCATCAAAGCGTTCGTGGCGGCCGTGCTGGGCGGGATCGGCAGCATTCCCGGAGCGGTGCTCGGCTCACTGGTGCTCGGTTGGACCGAAAGTTTTTTCACCGGTTATGTGTCCAGCGACTATGAAGATGTCTTTGCCTTCGTCTTTTTGGTGGTCATTCTGATCTTCCGGCCGGCCGGCATCCTGGGCCGGTCCGAGACCCAGAAGGTGTAGTGCGTTAGAAAAAGACATGGCACCACCATGGTGCGGAAACCATCGAAAACCATTGGACCCAGAGAAAAGAACATTGATTAACCTCCAAGAAATAAAAAAATCGCTGCTGGCCGCCGCCTGGTTCATGTTCCTGACCTTTCCCATCATGGTCATCCGGGTAAACACCGTCCAGGACGTCATCGAGTGGCGCTGGCACAACCTGGCCATCGTCGGCTTCGGCGCCTTTTTCGGTTCATTTGTCTGGCGTTTTTTCATTCGCCGAAAAGAGATGGGCCTTCAGGCGGCAGTGAAGGTCGTCAAAGAGGGCGACCCCCTGCCGCTGGTTCAGCGCCTGCTGGCCAACCCCCGGGTGTTCATCCCCGGCCTGGTGGCGGTCAGTGCCCTGGTGGTGGTCTTCCCCTTTGTCTTTTCCATGTACCAGACCAACATCATGACCAACGCCCTGATGTTCGTCATGCTCGGCCTGGGCCTGAACATCGTCGTCGGGCTGGCCGGCCTGCTGGATCTGGGCTATGTGGCCTTCTATGCCGTCGGCGCCTATTCCTACGCGCTTTTAAACGTCCACTATGGCATCGGCTTCTGGATTGCCCTGCCCATCGGGGCCGGCCTGGCCGCCCTCTTTGGCGTTCTGCTGGGCTTTCCGGTGCTGCGTCTTCGGGGCGACTACCTGGCCATCGTGACCCTGGGGTTCGGCGAGATCATCCGACTGGTTCTGGAAAACTGGAACGATTTTTCCTTCGGCCCAAGCGGCATCGCCAATATTCCCAGGCCTTCCTTTTTCGGCATGGAAATGAGTCTTCAGCAGAACACCGTCTACATTTACTTTATCATGGTGGCCCTGGCGCTGTTCACCATCTTTGTGGTCCGCCGTCTGGAAAATTCACGTCTCGGCCGGGCCTGGATCGCCCTGAGAGAAGACGAAATCGCCTGCCAGGCCATGGGCATCGACAAAACCAAAACCAAGCTGACCGCCTTTGCCCTGGGGGCCACCTGGGCCGGCATGGCCGGCGTCATGTTTGCCGCCAAAACCACCTTCATCAACCCGTCCAGTTTCACCATCTGGGAGTCGGTCATCATTTTGTGCGTGGTGGTTCTCGGCGGCATGGGATCCATCATCGGCGTGGTCTGCGGTGCCATGGTGCTGATTCTGCTCCCCGAATACCTGCGCGCCTTTTCCGAATACCGAATGCTGATCTTCGGGGCCGTGCTGGTCATCATGATGGTCTTTCGACCCGGTGGCATCGTCATTAACGTCCGGCGGGCCTACCAGTTCGAAGGCACTGAAAACAACGGAAAATAAACCATTTGCCCATGAAACCCATATTGGAAGTCAATCAACTCACCATGGATTTCGGAGGTCTGCGGGCCCTCGATCACCTGGATCTCGACATTGCCCAAGGTGAAATCGTCGCCCTGATCGGTCCCAACGGTGCTGGCAAGACCACCTTCTTCAACTGCATCACCGGCATCTACAACCCCACCGCCGGCGATGTGCTGATCACGCCGCCGGGCCGCGACACCAAGCGGATCAACGGCCTCAAGCCGAACCACGTCACCGAGCGTGGCATGGCCCGAACCTTTCAAAACATTCGGCTGTTTCAGAACATGACGGTTCTGGAAAATGTGATGATCGGGCGCCACTGCCGCATGCATGCCGGTATCGCCGGCGCCATCTTTCACAATCCGGCCACCGTGAAAGAAGAAAAACGGGTCGTGGACGAAAGTTATGCCGTGTTGGAAAAAATCGGTCTGGCCCAGTATGTCAACGAACTGGCCATGAACCTGCCCTATGGTGCCCAGCGGCGGCTGGAAATTGCCCGGGCCCTGGCAACCGACCCGTTTCTACTCCTTCTCGACGAGCCGGCCGCCGGCATGAACCCCCAGGAAACCATGGAACTCGACGATCTAATCCTGCGGCTGCGGGAAAAGGAAAAAGTGTCGATTCTGCTCATCGAGCATGACATGAAGTTGGTCATGAGCCTGTCAGACCGGATTTTTGTCATGGACTACGGCAAAAAAATCGCCCAGGGAACCCCCGAGGAGATCAAGCGGGATCCGGTGGTCATCAAAGCCTACCTCGGGGAGGAAGTCGATGCTTAAGCTCAACAACATCCAATCCTTCTATGGAAACATCCAGGCCCTCAAAGGGGTCAGTATCGAGGTCTCCGAGGGGGAAATCATCACCCTGATCGGGGCCAACGGCGCCGGCAAAACGACCACCCTCATGTCCATCAGCGGCGTGGTGCCGCCCCGCACCGGTGAAATCATTTTCGAGGGGCGCCCCATCCACCGCATGCTGCCCCATGAAATCGTTAAACTCGGCATCTGTCAGGTG
This sequence comes from Desulfobacterales bacterium, assembly GCA_016342285.1. Taxonomy (GTDB): domain Bacteria; phylum Desulfobacterota; class Desulfobacteria; order Desulfobacterales; family JAEINQ01; genus JAEINQ01. Next base: position 64,211 of record JAEINQ010000002.1, on the reverse strand, counting down.
CCTGAGGGTCGTCGCATCTTCCCCTACCTGAGCGTAACCGAAAACCTGGACATGGGGGCCTTTTTGCGGGACGACAAGCCCGGCATCCGTCAGGACCTGGAATACGTCTTCAACCTTTTTCCCATCCTGGCCGAACGCCGTCACCAGGCCGGCGGCACCCTGAGCGGCGGGGAACAGCAAATGCTGGCCATCTCCCGCGCCATCATGGCGCGGCCGCGGCTGCTGCTCATGGACGAGCCGTCCCTGGGCCTCGCCCCGAAAATCGTCAAACAGATTTTCGAGATCATCAAAAAGATCAACGAGGAAAACAAGGTCACCATTTTTCTGGTGGAACAGAACGCCAACATGGCCCTGAAAACCGCCCATCGGGGCTATGTCATGGAAAATGGCCGCATCACCCTGGCCGATTCCGCCACCCGCCTACTCTCCAACGATGAGGTCCGGAAAGCCTACCTGGGAATATGAATCATTTTTGAAGAATCGTTGAGGACATCGACCTGCACCGGTGCCATGACCACGCTACGGATCGGCAAAAATACTTGCTCCATGGCCATGTTTCGGCTCTGATGCGCGCCGCGCACACGGACCGGCTTGAAGAAGAAGGCAACGCGGAGGGGGGCTTTGGCTTGCGGGCAGCGTCCGAGGGCTTCGCTCACCATTTGCTCCAGGCGGCGGCGGTCGCCTGCACGCAATTCGCACTGAATGTATGGGGTAGGGGACGGCAAGAGCGTTGCCGGGTCCAAGTGATCGTGTTCAGGCCCGGCCAAGGTAAGGACCCTCACGAATCGGGTGGCCTCGTTAAAACGGCTCATGTTTTGATGCAGGTTTGACCGGAGCTGGCGAAGACTGTTTCGCGTGAACATCTCCGAGGGCTTGTAGTCGGTGTAGGTGGGACGCCCCATTGCCCGGCTTAATTCCTCAAGATCCCGATTGTCCATGGACTCACCGCTGACCCAATAATAAAGACAAAAGACCGCTTCATCATCCAGGGGCAAGGCCTGGCCGCCACCCATGGCCGCACTTGCAGACATCAGCACAAAAAGCGCCAGCAAACCCAGGTGCCCAAATGGGAGAGACCATTGTCGATGCTTTGTCAGCTGCCCGTGTCGAGTTTCCATGTGAACCATCCTATCCGTTGGCATCTAGCACATACTGCATGGGATCCACGGCCCGGATGCCAGAAATCACGGTATAGTGAAGGTGGCGGCTGGTGGACATGCCGGTGTTTCCCATAAAACCGATGCGCTGACCACGCTCGACGCGCGCCCCCTCTGACACGGACGCTTTTTCAAGGTGTCCGTATATGGTCTTGATTGTGGAAGTGTGTTGAATCACAAGATAGTTTCCGAGCCAGTCGTCGTAACCGTTACGCACCACAACACCACTGGCCGGTGCGATGATACGGGTGCCCAGGGATCCCATGATGTCGATTCCGGAATGAAACTCGCGTCTTTCTGTAAACGGGTTCTGTCGCCATCCGAATGCGGAGGTAATGCGAAAGCGCCCGCCGGAAACCGGCAGGATGCTCGGCGTATGGTGCCAAGCCAGATCCTGTTCCATCTGCAGGCGCCCAAGGACCTGGGCGTTGTCTCCCACCCGCTTGAGTCGCTGCCCCAGTCCTTTTCCGGCGGTTTCGTTCGCCGATAGGGCCCCACGGACCAGGGGATGATTCAGGCCGCCGCCGCCAAAAGCCATCATGGGCAGAGAGTCTAAGGCCTCCATGCCGAAATGGGCCCTGAGCACCTTGTCCTTTTCTTCCATCTGTACCAGGGTCTCTTTCAAAAAACGCAGCTCGCGCACCTCGGCCTGAAGGTTCAGCTTCGTCTTCTCCAGATTGTACACCCGGTCAGCCAGGGACAAAAGGCCGGACTCCAGAAAAGGTACGGCACCCACGCAAATCATCAACAGTAAGATGAGAACCCTGGACAGAACAGGATTGAAATACAGATGTTTCATCCTTCCCGTATTGTCTTCGGAAATCCATAAGAAATGGGATCGACTTATTTTCATAACCGCTTTCCGGTCTCATATAGCGTTTGTCAGAAATACGTTCCGATACTGGTGGATCGATGGGTTTTTCCTGCCAACACAGGACCTCCAATATGGACGGCTACAAACGCTATAATATTATAGTCGCCATGGCTTCGCACCGATGCCCAATGGATTGAAACATAGGCCCGGGCTCTTCCAGATAGCAAAAGGCATACCATAACTCCTTAATATTTCAGACAAAGACATCGGCATGACGTTCGGACACATGGGTTTAAAAAATGGAAAACTGGTTCTTCTGCCCATGAACTACTATATGCAAATATTTTTAAATCCCGTATCACAGCATATAGTGGAAGGCCGAAAAACTACTTTTTTTAAAAAAAGGGCCAAAGGCCTTTTAGAATAAGGGTCGAAGGGAAGAGTTTTTCACGGGACACCGGTCGGCGCCACTTTGCCGGGAGTCAATCCATTGACGCCTTTGGAAGCTACTTTTTCTGCAGGATTTTGAGAATGAACGCCTTCATCCGCGCAAAAGTGGCCGCGGGGCGCTCATGGTGGGGGCAATGGGCGCAGTCGGAGAGCAGCACCCTTTGGGCGCCGGCTCCGTCCTTTCGGGCGATGGCGTCCAACTGGGCAACAGTGCCGTATGGGTCGTTTTCCCCCTGAATGGCCAACAGGGGGACCCGTATTCCCGGGAGAAAGGGTTCCAGGTTCCAGTGGATGAATTCCGGGTGAAGCCAGACCCCGTTCCACCCCCAGAAGGCACCGTCTGTATTGGCCCCGTGGTATTTTGCCAACCTGGGGCGAAGATCGCCGTTGACATAGGCATCCCTCGCTCGTTCGATGGAAGCCACGGAAATCGCTTCACAAAAAACATGGGCCGCTTCAGTGATCAGCCCCTTGAGCCCTGGGGCTGGCGTACCGCCGGCGTAGACAATGCCGATAGACCCGCCGTCGGAATGTCCGATGACGATGTGGTCCCCAATCCCTGCGGCCGCAATCACCGCCGGCATCACGTTCAGGCCTTCTTCGTGCATAAAATCCAAAGGCCGCGGCAGTTCGCAAGGACCGGACCCGCCGTAGCCCAAACGGCTGAAAACAAAGGCCGAGCATCCCACGGCTGCGGCCAGGCGCGCCGGAAAATCCCGCCACATGGCCACGCATCCGAGCCCTTCATGAAGGAACACGAGGGTCGGGGCCCGTTCTGGGGAAGGACCGTGCCAGAGCGCCTCCAGCTGCTTTCCGTTGACGGTGATCGATGTCGATGACAAATTCATGGTTTTCGCTGCCAAAAGGGTATCGTGGGGCATCCGGTATGCTCCGGGGTTATACCGCTGCCTTGTCCGGTATGCAACCACCCCGGCCCTTTTGTCCTTGACGGGTTGCCAGGGCAATAAACCGTCCTTCACCTGAAAAAGCCGCCATGCGTATGCCCGCACCCGATTCCATGTTTTATCACAGCGGCCATGTCGGGCTTGACTCAGGCCGAATTGGTGGTATCTTGTCAGTCTCCTTGAAAGGCGGACATATCACGTGAAGCGAGCCACCAGGAAAACATACCGGACAAGAGAAGACATCCGCTCCTTTTTCAAAAGCCAGGGCCTGATCTATCTGGAGCGTACCCGGATCGACTGGCAGCCCCTTCGGTCCATGACATTGGATCAGAGCCCTTACTACCTTGAAAATCTGGCGTACTTTTTACAACTCTGCCGAACCTACGGGGAGATGATTCGACAGGGTGCCAAGGCGCCCATTGATATTCGAAGGATTGATGATTCCGTGGGTTTCGGGGTTTATGCCACCCAAAACATCGACAAAGATGCCTTCATCGGGGAATATGCCGGTGTTGTGCAACTCGCCGATGCCGATGCCGGCCGCGCCCTGGATGCGGGGGGCTTTGAAAGCGATTACGCCTGGTACTACCTCGATGACGTGCCCGATGCGCCCGACCTGGAAATCAACGGTCGCCTGGAAGGAAACGAACTGCGGTTTGTCAACCACAGCGACTCACCCAATGTAGAAGTGGAACATACCCTGTTCGAGGGCCAGTGGATCATTCTTTTTACGGCGGCCCGCGATATCAAGAAGGACGAGCAACTGTTGATCAGCTATGGAGAGGCCTACTGGGAGGACGGCTGGCGCGACCTCAAATCCATTTAACCCGATTCTTCTTCCGGCCCATCGGCGAAGCCCTTCGGATCATCGGCCCCATCCCCGGTTTCGGTTTTCCCGCCCTGGTTTTCCGCCCCCGGTGGAGAAGAATCCATCGGCGGACCGGTTGCCGGGAGGAAGTCCTGAAAGGCGACGCCGTAGATGTCCCACACCGTGACAAAGAGTGCCGCGATAATCGGCCCGATGACAAACCCGATCATGCCGAACATGAGAATGCCGCCCATGGTGCCAAAAAAAATCAGCAGTTCATGCATCTGGGTGTCTTTGCCCACGAGAATCGGCCGAAGCAGGTTGTCCAGCCCCCCGACCACCACGGCGCAGAAAACCGCCAGGCCCACGGCCGCGGCCACATGACCGGCCGCGCCGAGAAGGATGGCCGCCGGCAACCACACCAGGGCCGTTCCGATTCCCGGAATAATGCTCAGCACCGCCATGATCACACCCCAGAAAACCGCGCTGGGAATACCGACCACGGCAAAGGCCACACCAGCCACCCCCCCCTGAAGGATGCCGATCACGGCCGTCCCCTTTAAGGTGGCCCGGGCCACCGAAGTGAACCGTTCCAGCATGCGCTGTTCGTCTTTGTCCTCCAGGGGCAGATAGTAAAGAATTTTCTGGATGAGCTTTTCGCCGTCCATGAGAAAGAAATACATGGCGTAGAGCATCACCATTGTGGTGAAGATAAAATTAACGGTCCCGATGGTGGCCGAAGAGAGGCTGTTGATCAGAAAGCCGCTGACGCCGCCCACCATCTCGCCGGCCTTTTGCAGGGCCATGTCACGGTAAGGGGCAATCTGGTCGAAATACGGCAGGGACTTGAAGGTGGCAAAAAAGGCATCGGGCTGGGCGATCTGCTGCTGAACCCAGGGCTTGACGGAATTGCCCACCCGCAGGGCCTGGGCCGTCACGATCCCCATCAACCCGATCAGGGGGAGCACCACAAAGCAGACGATCAGCAACAAGGTGGCCAGGGAAGCCAGGGACCGCCGTCCTCGCAGCCGCTTTTCAAACCGTAGATATAAGGGGTGGGCCAGGGCACTGAACAAACCGGCCAGAAAGATGGCCATCAGAAAGGTTCGAATCATGGAAAAAAACAGCACCGAAATAAAGAACACCACCAGCAGCAGAACCATCTTGCCGACAAAATTGCGATCCATGGGATTATAATACCCTTCCGGAATTTCTTTTTTTGCCACCGTGGAGCCGCGTATTTTCTGCGACCGGTTATTCATTTATTTGCCGAAAAACGATTTCAAGGCGCCCATCAGTCCGGCATCCGGGCGGATGTATTCCCGGCATAGGGTATACAGCACAACTTCGCGTTTATCCAAATCGTCATCGGCGCGCATAAGGCGCTCCATCTGGTTCAGAAAGTACTTTTTTTCCTTTCCGGTAAATATTTTTGACATCAGCGTGGCATGATTTTGCATAATTTTCTTGATGTCCATGCCGAAATCATTGGCCAGCTTGACGTCTCGAAAAGCGGCAACCACAGCGCACTTAATGCTGCCTAGCCCCGGAGACCAAAGCGCCTTGAGCGCCTTGAGCATCAGAATCTGTTCCTGTTTGTGAATCTGGCCATCTGCCGCGGCAATCATCACCATGCTTTCCGCCATTGCCCTTGAGACTTCCTTGTGTGGTGCCATTGCCCCTCCCGGTTTTTTATGTGTCCCGCGTGTGTACTCCCATCGCTACGGCGTCGCTCCTGGTTCTATTATAGCGGTTGCACAGCGTTGAGACCCTCGCTGATCCGTATCGGATACCGGACTGGCCCATCAAGACGCGCATGCTCATGGCCCAGCATTGAAATCTGTGTTTGGAAACGGGCGCGAATCTCACTGAGCCGCGGCCGGGCGCCCACCGGCGATCCGTTGACCATGACCGGCGTCAGCATGGATTCGGCTCCCTCATGGTGTTCGTGCCGGGTCCCGACGATGTCTCCGACAAAAGCGCCCCCTTTGTCCAATTGCCGAAACACCTGTTTTTCACCCCCCAGGGTGGCTTTCCCCGGACTGGTCTTTCTCACGTTTCGACCGGCATATCGAACCAGCTTATAGACAATATTCAAAAACGGCGCATCCGACGAAACACCCACCTTGGTGCCAACCCCGAAGGCATCGATCCTGGCGCCGCGGTCAATGACGTCGGCGATCTTGAATTCGTCAAATCCGCTGGAAGCGAAAATCTTCACCTCCGGAAACCCGCCCTGATCGAGAATACGGCGAACGTTGATGCTTTGGGACGCCATATCGCCGCTGTCGAGCCGAACGCCGACCAGGGCATTGCCGCCATTTCGAAGCGCTTGGGCCACCGTCACAGCGTTTCGTGCACCCTGAATCACGTCATAGGTATCAATGAGCAGTACCGTGCTCTCCGGAAACGTCTGGGCATAGGCGGAAAATGCCTCCATTTCGGTGTCAAAGGCCGTAACGAAACTGTGGGCCATGGTGCCCGAAAGCGGCAGGCCGTATTGCTTTCCGGCCAAAACATTGCTTGTGGCGTCGAAACCCGCGATCCAGGTGCTTCGCGCCACCTTCATTCCGGCGTCAGTTCCCTGGGTGCGGCGGAGAGAAAAATCGATGAGGGGGCGACCACCGGCAGCCTTTATGCAACGGGCCGCCTTTGTGGCGATCATGGTCTGGAACCCCAGCGTATTGAGAATAAACGTTTCCAGAATCTGCGCTTCAATGAGCGGTGCCGTAATCTCCAGAATCGGCTCGTCGGCAAAGAACACCGTCCCTTCAGCCATGGCAACCATGTCACCGGTAAACCGCAGCCCGCCCAAATAATCCAGGAATCCGGATGAAAACCGGCCCGTGGTCTCCAAAAAGGCGATCTCTTCGGGCAAAAAGGAAAATGCCTCCAATTCGGTCACAACGTCTTCCAGGCCCACGGCGACAAAATAATCCCGCCGGGTTCCGCCGCCCCGGATAAAAACAGAGAACGTGGCGCGGTCATAAAGGCCGTGGGCCCAGTATCCCGCAGCCATGGTGAGTTCATAAAGGTCGGTAAATAGGGCGCCGACTCGGTGTCGTGCTTCCATTTCCATTCCTGTCATAAATATCTGTAGACGGCTGCAGGGCCGCCGATTCATTGGCCGGAAAAGACCCCGGGCCAGCGGTCTATGGAATCGCAAGAGCGGACCCGATGCATTCCGGCGGCGGCAAACCGATCATAGGCTGCCTGGGCCGCCTCCGTGTAGTCGATGACACCCGGAATGACAACCGGAGATGAGCAGTCTTCCAGCAGGTAGATCTTTGCGGCCAGGGCGGGGTCCCGTTTGGAAATGTCGTCCAGCAGGTCGGAAACGGTCCAGGCGACACAATGGCTTTGGGCCTGTCCGGCCACAATGACGGCATCGAAAGCGAGCAGTTTCTCCATCAACCCTTTGTTTTTTTCCGTCATGATATCGCCCCGGGGGCCGGTCAGTACTTCCGGGCGCACGACCGAATAGTTTTCCGTCATGGGGTGATCGCCTTTGATGCGAAAGTCGGTCCGGCTCAATCGGGCGATGCTGTGAAAAAAGACCGCTTCTTCGACGACCGATACCAGGGCATGACCGATCCCACCCAGCATGGCATGGTAGGGCCAGACGGTGAGGTCGTATTTGCCCCCCGACGCCAGGGTCCGGGCGTAATGGGCCAAATGGGCCTGACCATATGCGGCATCGATCCCCAATCCGGGTGCAAGATCGGCATTGAACCGCCACCGGCCCGAATCAATATCGTCAACGGTCACCAGGGTGTAGGGGGGCGGGTGTTCTCCCTGATCATCAATTAAAAAGATGCTGTGGAAGATCTGGGCGGCCTGGTGGGTGTCCATGGTGGGACAAATCTGTGTGATGCGGTTCAGGTTTCGGTAGATGAACTGGCAAAGACGGCGGTTGTCTTCCACGGCGCCGAAACCCGAACGGCCGCCGACAAACAGTTCGAATTCCGGAATGCAGAAGGTATTCTGTACGTCGACCAGCAACAGGGACACCCGCAGACGATCATTGCCGGCCGGCGCGATGCGGTGGAACCGGGCCCATGACCGGGCCGACGCAGCCCGCTCCTGGTATGGCACCCGCCAGACCTGGTCGACCCGGCTCGGATCGTAGTGGTCTGGAAGGGGCAGTTCAGCGGCAGCCGGTTGCCGAGCCATGATTAACATCCTGTAAAAAGGTTTTATTTTTGTTTCAATCCTTTGAGCACCGTCAGAAGAATCCGAAACAAAATATTTATAGCATTTGAGCCGTTCAATTCTGACTCATATTGAGCTTGGAGATGAGGACCGTCCATTGACCTGTATCGGAACGTATTGCTAACAAATGCTATAACCTATGCCAAAAACCCCTGTCCGTGTCAACAAAGCATATGGCGAACCGGCCGATCGCCTATACCCGTCGGTCATCCGTGGAGGAGATTCGATCTTGGTGCCGCATACGCCCAATACAAAGATGGTACGCCAACGAAGATCTTCGGAAAGAGCCTTCCATGCTGGCGAATCGGTCGACCCCATGCCTGGGTCCGGCCGTCCCCTTTGCCATGGAAGTGACTTCTAACGGACTTCACCTGGTTGGGGCGACAGGGGAAAAGTCAGCGTTACCGACGTTCCCCGTGCCAGCTCACTTTCGATGTCGATCCGTCCGCCGTGGGCCCTCATGATGGTCTTGCAAAGACTCAGCCCGAGACCGTACCCGCCGGTCTCCCGGGATCTGGACCCGTCAACCCTGAAGAACGGTTCGAAAAGGTAAGGCTGGGCTTCTTTTGGAATACCGATACCGAAATCACGCACCTTTATGGTGGCGTTGCCATCGTCTGACCCCAGGGATATCTCCACCGGACGTGTGCTTTCCGATGCGTATTTAAGGGCATTTTCCAGAATGTTGGATAGCACTGTAAGCACCTTCTCCGGGTCGACCACCGCCGTCAGCGGCGGCAGGTTGCCGATCCGGATCCCCGGCGCCCTTTGAGCGATGGCTTCGGTGGCGATGGGAATCAGTTGGGCCAGATCCACCGGCCGAAGGTTCAGTTCCGCGGCCGATTTTTGCATTCTCGCCGCATCCAGAATCTGGGTCACCATCCGCTCCACTTCGCAAATGTCCTCCCGGAGGCTCTCCCGGGTTGGACTGCCCGGCAAAAACTCCAGTTCCAGTTTCATGCGGGTCACCGGCGACCGGAGTTCATGACTGATATCCAGCAACAGTTGCTCTTTGCCCCGCAGCATATCGTTGACGCGGCGGGTCATTTTGTTGAAAGACTCGGCCAGGTCCCGGAATTCATCTGATCGTTTTTCCGGCACCCGGTGCCTGAGGTTGCCGCCACCGACTGCCGTAGCGCCTTCCTTCAGCCACCGAAGGGGCTTGAGAACCCACCGGATGTAAAAATAGGTTCCCGCCATAATGCCCGTCATGAGGCCAAGAAGCACCAACAACGCCAAGGTGGCCTCTTTTTTTAGACTCGCGTGCCTGGGAACGATAAAGGTCAGCTCACCGTCCCGGGTCTTGACCCGGGCGAAATGGTGACCGCGATAGAATCCTGCGATCATGCCGGGTTTCACCTGAAACGCACGGCGGACATCCGGCGGGATTTGGGGAATGGTATCGGAGGTGGACCAACGCCGGTTCTGGGACCGGTAGGCGATGACGATGGTGGTCCGGCGGGCGATAGCCCCGGCCCGCTTAAAGTCCGGCGGATCACCCAGGTCGGCCAGCAGGTAGTCTACATACTGGCCGATGAGGATCTGCTCATAGCCTTCAAGGTGCCGCTCGCGATAAAAGTGGATCGCACCGAACACCAGAAGATCAAGACAGAGGCCGGCCGCCAGGGATGCGGCCAGAAGCCGCGTGAACACAGAGCCGGCGATTTTTCGTATCAAATCAATCCGCATGGTTCGTCCGATTCCCGATAAAGACGTACCCGGTCCCCCAGACCGTCTTGATGAACTCGGGGGATTTGGGGTCGTCGCCAAGTTTCTGACGAAGCCGGCTCATGGTAATGTCCACGGATCGGTTGAAGGCCTCGCTGTCCATCCCCCGGAGTTCCTGAAGGATCTGGTCCCGGTCCAGCACCTTTCCCGGGTGCCTGACCAGCAGGGCCAGGGCGGCGAACTCATTGGTGGTCAGATCCACCGGGACGCCGTTGAGCAGGGCTTGGCGGCGGGGATGATCTACGGCCAGCCGCCCGAAGGTCTCCACGCCGCTCTCTTCCACCCGTGCCCCGGTCCGCCGGAGTATCGACTGGATGCGGGCCACCAGTTCCCGGGGCTCGAAGGGCTTGGGAAGGTAGTCGTCCGCGCCCAGCTCCAGCCCCACCACTTTGTCCATCAAATCGCCCCGGGCCGTGAGCATGATGACCGGCACCGCGCTGAACTGCCGGATCTGTTTGCAGACTTCGAACCCGTTCATGTCCGGCAGCATCACGTCGAGAATGACCAGATCCGGGCCGTGTTTTCGGATCGCGGCCAGCCCCTTTTCCGGATGGGTGGCCGAAAGCACGCGAAACCCGAAATCCGCCAGATAGGTTTCCAGCAGCCGGTTGAGTTTTTTGTCGTCATCAATGATGAGAAGGGTCTGGGGCATAAAATTCAGGTCAAAGGCTGAAGGCTGAAGAAAATGAGGTCCCACCCGCAGAGCGGGTGGTCTCAGAAAGCTCCTAAAGGGAGGCTGAATGATGAATATTCAATGTCGAACTCCCAATGTCCAAGTAAGGCATTCTGTTATCAGGTGGACATGGGCCGGGAGAGCGTATCGGCAGCTTTGTCAAACCGGAACAGGTCCCCGCGCCTTTCGGAAAAAACCACCGGCCCGGCACCCCCCACCCCGGAGCCAATTTCGTCGGCCTTCAAATGGTGATCGCTCACCCAGAGACCGCCGGTCGGCTTGAGCACCCGGCATATTTCTTCCAAAATACGCTCAGGATGGTCCAGGCTGTGAAAAATGTCAAACAGCAAAACCAGATCAATGCTTTCATCTTCCAGGCCGGTGGCACCATCCGTCTGAATGGCTTCCAGGTTGGCCAAGCCTTGGCGGGAGCCCTTCCGGCAGACCCTCTCCACGGCCAGGGCAAGACGGTCGACAGCATAAACCCGCCCGGAAGGACCGACCCTTTTAGCCGCCTCAAGGGCAAAACTCCCCGGGCCGCAGCCAAAGTCGAGCACCTGCATGCCCGGCTTCAGGCCGACGTCCTGAAGTACTTCTGCCGGTGGCCTGATCAGATCCCTGAGTTTGAAAAATGCTGACATAAAGCTAAATCCGATGTTCGACCCCATAGTGCCCATGATGCCTCCGGTGTTGGTTGCCAATACGCCACCCGCAGCGTGAGTGGTCTCAAGAAGCCTCCCCAGGGGGGAGCAAAATGATCACCAATCAATGTCCAACTCCCAATTTCCAAGTATGGTATTCTGCCACTTAGAGCTTTCTTAAATTGGCCGAGCAAGGCGACCCCACACTTGAGCATTGGAAATTGAGGATTGTAAATTCGACATTGCCCTTTAAACGGCCGTTTGTTTTCTCGCGGCAGCGGTAAACCCTTTTCCGGTCCACAACTGTGAGTATTGGCTTAGTAAAAAGTGAAATCGCGGTCATACGAAATCGACCCCTTAACCGGCCTTACTTGCTCGCGGACCACCGGGACCAGCACCCATGGCCGCGACTGTGGTGTTTTTCCATTTCAGCGGCAAGTGTCTCCCGCTGCTCGGGCGTGAGCATGGCATGAAACGCCAATGCCTTGTCCATAAAAAACGGGATTAGTTCCTCGATCTGGGCCTTTTTTTCATTGACGAGCCGTTCCAGTTCAGCCCGGTTGATGGCATCGCTGCGGACCATGTCCAGCACCTGCTGCCTGGACTGCTCGCGGGAGGTACGAATGTCGTCGCGGCGCGCCATGACCTCCTTTGAAATCCGGTTGAGTTCTTCCTGCTGCCGCGGATTCAGGTCCAGGCGATCGGAAACCTTTTTAACCACCCATGCGGCACGGGCTTCAGGCGAATCCTCATGGCTCCAGAACTTTTGGTGCCCACACCCGACCAGGGCAATCACCACTGCTGTAACACTTATAATGATCCCAATCATTCCTTTTTTTTTCATGACAATCTCCTTTCGTAATGTTTTTCACATTAAATTGAATCTTCTGATTTCGTATCAGAAAAAAGGCAACACCCCGCCTTACTGGTAATCTCGGCACACCGGATGAAGTTCCTTTTGGAAGTCGGCTTTGGGGAAGGGGCCGTAAACCCGGAATCCTTCCCGGGTAATAATCACGTCAGGTGTCAGCCCGCTGCCTGTCAGTTCCCGGGAAATCCGATCCGGCGCCCCCGTGTCTCCGAGGTCCTGGGCAATGGGTGTCACGGCCACGCCGTAACGGTTTTTGAGCCGGTCGGCGGTGCTCTGGAGACGTCCGGTATCACTGTCCACCAGGACCAGTCCGTAACCGGCCTCTGCGTAAAGCTTACTCAGTTCGAACCCCAGGCCGGCAGCCGCCCCGGTGACCAGGGCGATGGGCGCCCTTCCCGATTTTCCTCTTTTTCGTTGAACCATGGCCCGTCCCTCCCCTGTCTTCTTGTACCGCCCGGATCGTCGATCAGGACCCGGTTTGAGCCCGAAACGATTTCCGTGATGGTCAGACATTAGAACAGTCCAGGAAAGATTGCTTTTCAGGAGGGTAACAAGGTGTAACAAATTGTATCGCGGCATAGGGATTGTCCTATTTCTGTTCCGCTGAAGTGACGGCCGGCCCCTTCATAGGGGCAAGCCTCGGCCCCGGAACGATCCATTTACAATCCCTATAAAAAGTCGACAGCGATGAGCGCCTAAAAAAATGCAGGTTGCATCGGTATTTTCAGAAGTGTTGGGCTCAAACGGCGATAAGCAGGTGGTATAGGGTGAATTTCCGTGCTGGTAGCTGATGATGGGTTTCGTCGGCAGGCTTTCTATAAAGAATTCTTGATCTGACGAGCCGTTTGGGCGGCAAGAGTTTCAGTTCATCAGACTTGCGTTGGATATATCGCCCGACTCAGGAACGAGCCATTCCGGTATCACCGTCGAACACATACCCAAGCATGGCTCCAGATTTCATTAAGGGTGCGTATTGTCCGGTAATAAAACGCATCATGCCTTCATTGACATAATCGTCGTTGCCCGCGGTCATCCTTCCACTGGCGGATCTTACACGCAGCCTTTTTGCTTCAATGGCAAAATAGACCTCGGATCCGTGTCCGCAAGAAACCAATATATCGATATATCCTTCGGGGGTGTCCTTTTCCGGATCTGGGGAGAGGATTTCCTGCTGCGGGTGGATGCTCAAAGGGCCATCTCGAAAGATGATCATTTGATTCAACATTCTGCACAGCCGCCGGGTCAAGCGATTTTCATGTTCATTCGGTATTTTTTTCTGAAGGGTTTCACCGGCCTGAAGAATGGCGGCCAGAATTATCGGGATATGCCTTTGGGGAAAAAGGGGAATGAAAGCCCTTACTTCGCCGCCCATATTCAATCCTCACCAGCTTGGGCAATTTCGCCATAAATGCGCGCGGCGTCGTTGAGTGCGGCTGTACGGGTCCAGTTGAAAAGAATATTTGGACGAATGACATGGATATTCTTCCCCTGAAATAGGAATAGGTCTCTCTCGTAACGCTGCTTGCCGTGATCCTTTGCGACAAGACGATGAAAATCGTTGAGCTGACGGGCAAGACCTTCTTCAATGTTTTTTTGTCGAAACACTCCGGCCCTCTCGGCAAGTGTCAAGGAAATCATCGCAATGCCGATCTTTTTGCTGATTCCCCCTTCTGCACGAACGCGATAAATGGAGCCCTCCATTTGTGCCCAGCCGTTCAGCGTCCCGGTCAACATATCGGCATAGGCATTCAAGCCATCATTAACATAGGGTTCCGCCTTCGCTTTTTCCAAAGGGTCCAATGTCACAAGAGAAGATTTCGGACTGCGCCAAGAATGAGGCGTTGAACTGGGCTCGAAGACTCGGATCGTATCTTCAACAAGAGCAATTTCTTGTTCCGTCAAACCAAAATAGTTGTAAATCAAAGGCTCCATATCATTTTGAAATGCATCAACAAGTATTTTACGTTCTTTCCTCCACCTTAAACCGATATCCGGCTCATCACCGGGAAATAAAGCAAATCTTGTCGAGTCTTGTTTTAGTTTATTGAAGGTTTTTACCAGTTTCCTGCGAAGAGATTTAAACTTCGTAAAAACATGCCTCACAATTCGACCGCCATCAGGAGAAACAAACTCGTGGCCCGGCAAGGGGAAGGGAACCCGCAACAATTCGTCGAGGAGGACCTTGTCTCTTTCGGTTCCCCAATTTGCCGAGGTATGGAACAGGAAGTATCTCGCGAGGCTGGACCTCAGAAAAACCGACAGGAACACCAATAAATCCGAATCATTCTTGGGGCCGGCGATTGATTGCAGCGAATGTTGAAAAAGGACATTGAAATCACAGTAGGCGACCTTTTCAAATCCCTGGCTGACAACAATCATGGGGGGCTTGAAAAGATCTTGAGGCGGCTGGCTGTAAAAAATATCGGTTCGATATTCCTTTTTTTTCAACCTCTCTTCTATTGGAATTGTATCACTTTCCATCAGTATTTGATTGCTATGCCATGGACTCGCTGCAATAAAAGGCGTATCAAGAGGCCATATTATTTTTTTCGGTAGGCGATCGGATTTTTTCTTCGATTTAAGCCATGGTTTGATCCCTTGACCAATAATCCATCGTTTTTTTCTTTCTTTCCGCTGCTTTCGAAGTTCACTGAGAACATCTACATGAGCCCCTAAAGATGGCAATTGCCAAAGAAGGTCTATCAGCTTTTGGTCTCGTGATGTTCCCCAAAGCCAACGTTTCCACAAAACGGAAGCTGTTTTTAATTCAGTCGCGGCCAAAATATCTGAAAGTGGTATCCAGGTTCTCGATGATGGGTTGACAATAATTAGACCCTGTCGAAGTCCGTCTCTGTTAAATTTGGGTGCGACAAACTCAATCAAGTGCTTAGCTGGTTGAGGCGGCGTGTTTTTAAAGCGCGCAATGAAAGCGGGGCATAATGCGTTTTTAAACAATAGAAAGCTATAGTCCGCCAGTTGAATAACCTTTTCCAATTCCACCCGGAGCAGCCATTTGGCCTGAAATGCATCTGTCTGGTTATGAAGGTTTTTTGTGGGCAGAAGGAGGCAACCGACCCCGCTTTCCTTTAGAAAATCGGGGGTTTTTTCCATAAATTTTAGCGCCAATTGCTTCCTGCCCCGTTCCGCCCATGGAGGATTGCCGATGATACAATCGAATTTTTCTTCACCCAAACTATTGCCGTTTATAAAATCTGCTTTATAAACTACCGGCATGTCGGCTTGGGGCCGATTCGGGGTATCGCCGTAATGAAGAAGCTTTGGCAGGGGGCTGCCGGTCCGTTCCACGTATTTGATTATATCCGGTGGGTCAAAAAAATCGAGATAGGCCAAGTACAGGCTGAAGCAGGCGATCCTGCAGGCGGTTTCCTTTTTATCCACGCCTCGAATTTGTTGCTTCAGGATACTTTGTAATGCCTCGGCTTTTTTCAAGTAGCCCGGGGTTTTGACCTGGTTGAAAACCCATCGGTTCGCAATCCGATTGAACAGGATGACCAGGAAAATCCCCGAACCGCAGGCTGGATCGAGAAAGGAGCCGTCCAGGAGATCGGGGTCTTCACCGACCGCCGTATCCACCACCATTTCCGCAAGAAATCTTGGCGTATAAAAAGCACCCTGGCCTTTTTTGCCTTCAGGGTCCTCCACGGCCAAAAAGTCTTCATAGATGGCACTGATGGTTTCAACGGGAATCATCTTGAAGTCATAGGGCCATATATTTAATTGCCCGCTTTTGACATCATGGCCGCCAAGGAACCGAATTAGTTTTTCGATATGAACCGTTTGAATGCTCTCCTTCTCGGCATCAAGATCCAGATCGAACATATTTCCGTTGAACCGCTCCTTCAGGTCGTTAAAGAGTCCGTACAGGTAGGATATGCCCTCTTTATGGGGCTTTCCACCCAGTATTTGCGCAAAACAAGAGGTCGCCGTATTCCCCATTGACAACGGTCCGATTGTAACGATGCCCCGGTCAAGCAGGTAGCATAAAAACAAAACCCGGCCGATAATGGCATGCGCTTCTTTGATTCCCAGCCCATACTCGCCCTTGATCAATTCATCGCGTAGCTCTTTCAGATGCCTCAATAGCGTTGCATCCACGGCCTCATCTGGATTAAATCTCTCCGCATACTTTTCATAGTAGTTGCCGGTCGCCAAATCATGGTACAGAGCCTGGATCTGTTGGACGTATTCGGCAAGGGCCAGCGGTTGGCCGATCAGAGCCTTTTCAGCTTTCGGGCCTTCAAGTTGCTCCGGTTGCGGTTTGGTCAGCCCGGAATAAAGAGAAACTGTGGTGGGATCGGCCAGGACCAGGACATTGGCAACCCCCTGGTTCCAGAAAAGTTTTTGCAGCCTGATTCGCTCCGCGGAAGAAGCTGGTTGACCATATTCTTTCAGGTACAAAACCGGGCGGGAATCGAGAAAAAGTACCCCATTTAAATCCATCTCCTGCCAGGCGCGCTCCACGACGGAAACATAGCCCAACAGACTGATGTCACGGCGAACCGCTTCGACGGAATCGTAAAACAGCATTCCCGGCGGGGTTGATTGGTGTTCCCGCACAAGGCGACTATCTATTTTTGTTACAGTTGTCATGGCTTCAGGATATCCGCCTGATGATTGTCCTGGCAACGCCCTGTATGATCAATTCGCCAAGGGGCATCCAATCCTGGTGGGAGGGATTTTCAGCCTTTAGATAGAATCGTCGGTTCCTTTTGGCAAGGGTTTTCAGTGTGTTTTCACCGTCAATCAAAGCGACAACAATGTCCTTCTCCTTGGGAATCACATCGGCATCGGCAATCACCCAATCCCCGTCATGGATCCCCCTGTCGATCATGGAGTCACCAATGACCTGCAAGGCAAACAGTTGATGACGAGCGGCCTCTTCGAGAATTGCCCGGTCAACGGCCAAGTGACCGATTTGGCATTCCGATTTTTGTTCCGGCTGGCCTGCCGGGATATTTCCCATGATCGGTACGGAAACAGCATTCAACGACTCGGATTCAGTGGAAGACGCAATCACCTCAATACCGCGGGATATGCGTCCGCGTCTGCGGATTCGCCCTTTGTTTTCCAATGCGCGGATATGATCTGAAGCCGCTTTGGTACTTTTAAAGCCAAAGTGATCGGCAATTTCTCTGTACGTGGGTGCAACGCGTTCTTTTTGCAGCGATTCTTGAAGAAAGGCCAGAACTTCAGCTTGCCTGGGTGTCAAATCAATCATACTAAACATATGTATAGTATGAGGCCTCAGATTCTGTCAACTATCAAGTGGTTTAAAATTGCTTAGCAATGGATACCGTTACACGGTCAACAGCGATCTGTTTTAGCGCCGGCTGTAAAACAGGCCTAAGCCAGCGCCGATGAAAGCAGTACCGACGATCCGGTTCAAATGCCTGCCGAGCCATCCCCGGGAAAACAGTGCGATCATTTTCTCTCCGCCCACGGCGTAAATCATGAAGCAGCCAAAGGCGATAATGGCCAGGGTGGCTATCAGGAGAAAGGCCTGCTGCCAGGTGCCGCCGCCGGGAATGATAAACTGGGGAAACAGGGCGGTGAAAAAAACAATGGCCTTGGGATTGCCGGCGGCCACCAGAAAGGCCTGGGCGAACATTCGATACGCGGATTCGGATCTGGCATCCCCGTTGGAATCGGTATCCACGGAAACGGCCATCCGGGGAGAGCGGAAGAGGCTGAGCCCCAAGAAGATCAGATAGGCGGCCCCGGCCCATTTGACGGCCAGAAAGAGATTTTCCGAAGCGGTCAGGATCGCCCCCAACCCCGCCATGGAAATACCCGCCTGAATCAGGGATGCGGTCACGTTCCCCGCGGCGCTGGCCGCCGTACGGCCGGCACCGTATTTCATGCCATGGGTCAGGGCCAGAAGCATGCTCGGCCCCGGAACAATAGAAGCGATAAAGACCGTGGCAGCATAAATCATCCAGAATTCAAGCGTCATGGCAAGACTTTCCTATTTTGTTTTTCACGGGCATTCAGGGAAAATGGCCCCGGGCTCATCATTTCGCCAGTCGCTCGGCCACGATCTCCACCGGGTGGAAAATCGGTTTTCGGGAAAACTGTTCCATCTGCATGCGACAGGTGGGACAATCGGTAACCCCTATGGTTGCTTGGCAACCGTCAAGGCGTTGAATCATGGGGGCGCCGATGGCCTGGCTCAGATCGAAGTTTTCTTTGGTCATCCCCCAGCTTCCGGCCATGCCGCAGCAGTGACTTTTGAGATCTTCCACACCGACGCCGGGAAGGGCGGCCATCATGCGGACGCTGCTGTCGGCATCCGGCTGGACCCGGAGGTGGCACGGGGCGTGGTAGCCCACGGTCAGGGGCTGGGCATTAAACCGCAACCGGTCCATTCGCTCAAGAATCAGGGCACTGATGTGGACGGTCTTTTCCCGGATCCGGTGGGCCCGGTCCGGGTCGAGCAGATAGCCCCACTCCTGCATCAAAGAGAGGCCGCAGGAGCTGCAGGTCACCACAATCCGATCGGCCTGTTCGGCCAGGGTCTCCCAGAGGCGCAGGTTCGAAAGGATTTTTTCTCGGGCCTGATCACGCATCCCCTTGGAAATCATGGGAAGGCCGCAACAGTGCTGCCGGGGCAAAAAAACCGTGGCGCCGGCAGCGGTCAGCACCCGCACCGCGGCCATGCCGATCTCCGGGTGCATGTAGCCAGCGTAGCAACCGGCAAAATAGAGCACATTAAGATCGCCTGCGCCCATCCGTTCCGGCAGTCGATCGAACAGGGACCGGGCGGCAAAGACCACCCGGTCGCGTTGGGCGGAAAACCCGGCCAAACGCTGGGCGATCGCTCGCATGGGCGCCGTCTCCATGACCGGGTTGAATAGCTTGGATACATGGCGGGTATAGCGACCGGCCAGCTCCGCGCTCACCATGAACCGGGCCGCCAGGGACGGACCGAATCGCTTCACATATCGGGCCCGGGCCTCCATGGCCATTTTCGGAATATTGACCCCCGACGGGCACTCGCTGTGGCAACTGCCGCAGTTGACACACTGGTTCATCACCCCCTGAAGGGCCGCTCGAAAAAGTTCTTCTTCGGGCAGCACACCACTGATCAGTGCCCGAAGCACATTGGCCTTGGCCCGGGGCGTGGCGGCTTCCTCCCTGGTAAACTTGTACACCGGGCACATGCGCGTGGCGGTGGTCAGGGTGGTGCATTTACTGCATCCGTGGCACTTCTCCACCTCTTCCACAAACCCTTCGGGCCAGCGCAGCTCTTGCGGCGCCAGGTCCCGGCTTCGGTAATCGGCGCCGAAACGCAGGTGCCGGCGCATCTGATCCGGATCGTGGACCGTGATGATCTCCGGGTTGAAAATCCCGGACGGGTCGAGAATCGATTTGACTTGCTCAAAGAGGGGGTAAATCTCCGGGTACTGCCGACGGACATAGGGGCTTCGCAGCCGACCGTCGCCGTGTTCGCCGGAGATCGACCCCCCCAGTCCGCGAACCAGGTCAAAGACGTCGTCGGCCAGTAGCCGCAACAGGTCGACATCGACCGGGTCTCTCAGGTCCAGCAGGGGCCGGGTGTGCAAAAGCCCCTTGGCGATGTGCCCGTAAATGACGAAACGAACCCCGTGGCGGTGGAGTATCTCGTAAAGTCCGTCAAAATAGGTCACAAGGCTGTCCGTGGGAACCGCCGCATCCTCGATCAGCGCCAGAATCTTGCGCCTGCCCCGCAGTTTGTAGAGAATCGGCACCGCCGCTTTTCGAACAGCCCAGAAGCGCGCTTTTTCCTCCGGCGATACAGCCGGGTAGACCCGGTCGGTCAAACCCTGCCCTTGGAGCAGGCGCACCGCGGCATCGGCCTGGCGGGTGCAGGCGTCACGGTCCTGGCCATCGAATTCGATGAGAAGGACGTTGTCTACGCCTTCCGGAATCTTCCCCGCCAGAGCAGGGTCCTCTGATCGTGCCAGGTCCAGCAGTGATTTATCCATGATCTCGATGCCCGACGGCCCCATGGGGAGAATCTGCTGGACCGCCCGGGCCGATAGGCGGATATCGTCCATGAGCGCCACCACCAGGCTATCGTGGGCCGGTCGGGGCAGCAGGCGAAACCGAAGCCGGGTGAGCACCCCCAGGGTTCCCTCGGCCCCGGCAAAAAGCCCCCGAAGATCGAGCCGTCCGTCTCGAACCATGTCGCGCAGATTGTATCCGCAGGTGTTGAATCGCACCGGGGGGTAGGCGCCGGCGATTTTCTCCCGGTTGCGCGTGTATAGCCCATGCAAAGCGGAAAAACGCCCGTCGAGATCCTTTTCGCAAAGGCGGCCCAGGGCGCCCAGGTCAACGACGGATCCGTCAGCCATCACCACCTGTGCGTCCTGCAGGTAATCGGCCACATTGCCGTATTTAACCGAATGGGCACCGCTGGCATTGGTGGCAACCATGCCGCCAAAAGAAGCATACTCCCCGCTGGAGGGATCCGGCGGAAAGAAAAGCGCCGTGCCTGCCGCATCGACCTCAAGTTGTCCCAGACGATAACCGGGTTCGCATTCAAACCATCCTTCGGCCGCGTTCAGCGACAAAAGCCGGTTCATGTACCGGGTGAAATCGATCACCAGGCCATCGCCTATGGCAGATCCGCACAGGCCGCTGCCGGCCCCCCGGGGATGGACACCCAGATGGTGGGTAGCGGCAAACCGGACCGTCTCCACCACATCCGTCACCGATCGGGGATAGACCACGGCAACAGGAAGCCGCTCGAAGATGGAACCGTCGGTGGCAACCAGGATCCGTCCGACCCGGTCGCACACCAGATCACCGCAGATACGCGCTGCGAGTCGGTCCAGGGGCAGTTTACGGCAGGCTTGGGACAACGGCGTCATCATTCCGGTAATGGTCCTTATCTTTTGTTTCTTCCGGCGTTTTGTACTATATGGATATCAAAGGTTCCCATCCCCTCAAATCGTGCCCACCCATCGGTTCTTACATGAAGCGAGGGCACTTAGGAATGTTCCGGGCACCATATGACCACAAGCCGACGCACAGGTCAATTACCGCTGCCCTTTGGCGATGTTTTCCGCGGCCCGCCGTATCGCATGGACAAATCCGGCACCCGCATCGTTCGCGTGGCCACGGAGCAGGACCTGGAATTGATCCGGACCCTGTTTCTGGAATACGCAAGGTCCCTGGATTTCGATCTGAACTTCCAGCGTTTCGATACGGAAATGGAAACGCTTCCGGGCAACTACGCGACGCCACGGGGTCTTCTGCTGCTGGCCATGGACGGCGAAACGGCGGCCGGATGCGTTGCGGTGCGACGGTACAAGCCGGGAATCTGCGAAATGAAGCGCCTCTATGTACGGTCAAAGTACCGGGGCCGGAGAATCGGCAGACGGCTTGCTGAGGCCGTCTTGGAAGAGGCGGCCAAGCTCGGCTACCGCAGTATGCGGCTCGACACCGTGCCCGCCATGGCCCGGGCCTTGGCCCTGTATACGGATCTGGGGTTTGAGCCCATTGCCGCCTACTGCCACAACCCGATTCCCGGCGCCCTCTTTCTGGAATGCCGGCTCGCCCCCGGAGAGCGGGTTTGATTTCTCCGCCTTTTTGTTTTATGGTAACGTATCGCTATCACAGAAAATAACCTTCACCTTTGTGAGGTGGTCGTGATCAAAAACAGAATCACCCGGCTGGGGGTCATCGTTCTTGTTGCCCTGTTGTGGGTCGGATGTAAGAACATGACCCAGAGCGGCAAACCCGAAGACAAATTCCAAGAAACCGACTACCTCAACAATCTTGCCGGCATTTACGAGGCCCTGCTTCCCCGGGCCGCCGAAATGGGCCGGGTGGTCACCCTAACGCTCTATTCCGACGGCACCTGCCTGCTGGCCGAAAAGGACTTGGGCCAGCCGCCCAAAACCGTCGCCATACGATACGGCCGCTGGGACCACAGCGACTTTCCGGACCGCATCAACCTGCACCTGAGCAGCGACAGCGGCGCCAAGGGTGTCCTGAGCTTTGAAAGGGTCGAAAATCAGCTTGTCCATTCAGGCAATCATTTCGGAAAGGACGGCCTGACCCTGACCCGGCATTGATACGCACCCGACAAACCGCCGACACCACCGGCAGCCAGGACCGAACCCCGCCCCACCCCACCCGCTAACGTCCATTCTCGAATCGTTCTTCAGTGGACCGGCACCTGTAAACGCTTCCAATCCAAAAATGCCACTTATGGATGGAAACCAGCGAATACCGCCCTAACCATTGACCCGTATCCTACCCGTATGTTTCACCCAAAACAATGCGATCAGAGCGGCATTTGAGTCGCTTTGGCCCGCAGACAGATGTCGCCATGCTTTGAGATGCAGGTTGCCCCATAGGAGAGATTTGATGGAGGCTAAAATCATTTGTCTTCGGCGGCTGTTTCGAGATTGCTTTTAAATTCCGCCATCAGTGGACCGTCCCGGCGCCAGACCCGGCAGGTGTCGGTCAGAAATGTCACGGCCCTGTCGCCGTACAGGGCCGGATCCATCGCCTTTTGGGATATGGCGGCCCAGAACCCTTGAACCGCAGCCGGCGCCATGGCCAGCAGCAGGGCGGTCAGGTGGGTACACCCGGCAGCCCCACCGATTTGCGCCTTGACCTTTTCGGTAAACCCCGCCGCAATACGCATCCCGAGAAGCCTGTCCAGGGACGACTGGGTTTCACGACATTCCTCCCTGGGAACCGCCGGCATCGCCACCTCAATGGCCTCAATGGTCAGATCCGGGCCCACCACATGCATGCGGATGGTCATATGGTGGACAACACCCGGCGGGCGCCGTTCACCGGACATGGGATAGGTGGCATAGAGTCGATCATCGATGAGGGTGCCTTCCACGACAATGGCGCCCGGACCGGTCTCAAAGGTCCGCATATCGATCTTTCGCGTATGCACGGCTTTCCATTTGGAACGGTCCTCAGGGGTTCGGGTCATGGCAGGCCTCCGGGTGGGTGTTGAGAATCTCTTTCATTGCGGACAGCGACGTTTCTTTTAGCAGCGCCGCGGCAAAAGCGGCGGCCATTGCCGTGTCCAGGGCAGCCAGGTGCCGGCGCACCTGGGGAATGAACTGGGGGTCGACGCTAAACCGGGTCAGCCCGATGCCGATCAAAAAGGTGATAAAAACCGGCATATGCCCCATCTCGCCGCAGACCGCCACCTCTTTACCCGCGCAACGGGCGGCCCGGACAACCCGGTCGATGCCCCTGAGCACCGCCGGGTGATAGGGCCGGTAGTAGTCGGCCACGGTCTTGTTGCAGCGATCCACGGCCAGCATGTATTGAATGAAATCATTGGTGCCGATGGAGAAGAAATCCACCTCGGCGGCAAAGTCGTCAATGATGTCCAGTACGGCGGGCAGTTCCACCATCATGCCCAGCTTCGGCGTCGGGTTGTGTTCCAGCCCGTCGACAGCAAGTGAGGCCGCCGCCTCGGCCACCGCCTGCCGGGCCTGACGCAACTCATCGATAGAAGAGATCATGGGAAACATGATCCGGAGCTGCGCCGCGCCGGCCCCCGCCCTTAAAATCGCCCGGAGCTGCTGGGCAAAGATATCCCCGTATCTCAGGGAAAACCGGATGGAACGAAGTCCCAACTCCGGATTGGCCTCCACGGTTGAATCGAGATAGGGCAGGTTTTTCTCCCCTCCGATATCCAGGGTCCGGATGGTGACCACCTGGCCGGCCATCTCTTCGATCAAACGCCGGTAAATCGGCATCTGTTCTTCCTCGGACGGAAAGGTGGACCGAACCAGAAAGGGGAATTCCGTGCGGTAGAGCCCGACCCCGTCGGCCCGCAACCGTCGGGCCAGGACCAGTTCGCCGAGCAGGTTGATGTTGGCCATCAGATGCACCCGCAGGCCGTCGGCGGTGCGGGTCTCGTCCGGCGGCGGGCCGGTTGTTTCGGCGGCCCGCTTCTTGGCTGTTTCCCGGGCCTGAAACCGCTTTTTCACCTCCCGGTCTGGATTCACGTAGATATTGCCCATATCCGCGTCCACCAGCACCGGCGTGTTGTCGGGCAGATCGAGCAGGTCCGGCCTGTCGGCGATCACCAGCGGGATCTGAAGGGACCGCGACAAAATGGCCACATGGGAGGTCACCCCGCCGCTGACCAGAATGATGCCGCGAACGTCCTCGGAGGCCAGCTTCAATACGTCAGAAGGGAAGAGTTCTCTGGCGATGACGATGCGGCCGCTGCAAAGGTCCGTATCGTCGGTCCCGATCTGTCTCAGGTTCCGCAGGATGCGCCGGGCAAGGTCTTCGATGTCATGGGTCTTCTCCCGCAGGTAGGCGCTGGAACTGGATGAAAACAGGTCCATGTAATACCGGGCCACGGACCTGACGGCCTCGGGAGGAGAGAGGCCGGATTCGATTTTCTCCGCCATGCGGGCCACGAACCGTGCGTCCTTGAGGATCATGAAATGGGCTTCGAAAATCAACGCGGCGCTCTCGGGAAGCCGCTGGGCCAGCCGGGCCTGAAGGGTCTTGAGCTGTTGGTGGGTATTGTCCACCGCCTTGCGGAAACCGGCCAGGGTCGACGCGAATTCGGTGTCGGGCCGGTATGCCAGCAGCGGACCGTGGCCGCTTTTGAAAACCGCGATGGGGGCCAGGGCAAAACCGGCCGCACCGGATTCCCCCTTGATCAGACCGAGGCGGTCTGTGGCCTCGGCGACCGGTGTTGTGCTGCCCATGCGCTGAAAATGGAACATCAACCGGGCGTTTTCCACGGACCCGGCGAGTTGTGAAGCCGTTGCACGCAGGGCCATGGCATCCACCTCGTCGAAATAGTCCTCCTGTTCGTGCTGGACCACCAGCACGCCGATATTCTGGTCGCCGCGAATCAGGGGGACCGCGAGAAACGATTCAAAGCGGGCCTCGTCCGCCTCTTCGAAGAATTTGAAGTGGGGGTTGCCGCTGGCACGCCCTTCCCGCAGGTGACGCTTGCGCTCCATGGTCTTGCCCACCAGCCCCTCG
Organism: Desulfobacterales bacterium; assembly: GCA_016342285.1. Classification (GTDB taxonomy): domain Bacteria; phylum Desulfobacterota; class Desulfobacteria; order Desulfobacterales; family JAEINQ01; genus JAEINQ01. The sequence goes on along the minus strand of JAEINQ010000002.1, from coordinate 38,953 downwards.
CCGATGGACAACCGGACCTTTCCCACGGCCGCCGGGTTCAGTCCCACCGTGGCCCGGAGCACCAGGTGCCGGGTCGCCTCTTCATAGAGATAGATGGATCCGACAGGGGCGTCGAGATGGCGCGCCACCATCACCACGGTCTGCTGAAGGAACTGCTCGATATTGTCGCTTCCGGCCAGCAAACCGGCCAACTCCCCGATATCGCAGAGCAGGTTGAAGTGGTCGCCTTTTTTTCGTTTCATCCTTGGCATGGCAACAGTCCCGGTGCAAATTGCGGGCCTCATCAAACGGACATAAACGTTTTTCTTCACCCCGACCCAAACGGACCGGCCATCAAAGAGGGCACAATAAAAGATTGCACGGGTTGTGTCAAAAGATCCCGGCACCGGCCGGCAATGCCCGGACGGTCGGGACCGTTTTACGGAAGCACAAAAAACGCCATAAATGAAACATCACATAGCAAATATAACAATTATGTAATTCACAACTGCTTCTCCCTTGAAGCCCCAGAGGCCTTCGCCTGATCTATTCCAATTTCTACATTAGTCAAATTATACAATAATACAGTATATTACAAGATTGCTCGACTGCTGCTCAACAGACATGGCACAGGGTTTGCTCAACCTCACCCCAAAAAACGATCCCGGGAATTCACAATGACCCCTTCAACGCACAAGGAGCAGCAGCGATGAAAAAAATCGAGGCCATCATCAAACCCTTCAAACTCGACGACGTGAAAAACGCCCTGAACGGCATCGGCGTCACCGGCATGACCATCAGTGAGGTCAAAGGATTCGGCCGCCAACGTGGCCACAAGGAAATCTACCGCGGTGCGGAATATCAGGTCGACTTCGTTCCCAAGGTCAGAATCGACGTGGTGGTGGATGAATCCATGGTCGATCAGGTGGTCGCCAGCATCATGGAAAACGCCGGGTCCGGACGCATCGGTGACGGCAAGATTTTCGTGATGCCGGTGGAACAAACCATCCGCATAAGGACCGGCGAAACCGACAAGGACGCCATCTGACAAGCATTTTGTCGCATTTTACAAACAATACAGCCCAAAAACCCAAGGAGATCGCCATGCGCACCATCATTACCACCCTTTTGTTGTCCCTGATCGGCATGGGCGCGGCATGGGCCGCTGACCCGGCCCCCACGCCCGAATCCAACAAAATCGCCGTCGAACTGATTCAGACCCATGCCAACTATCTGTGGACACTGGTCGCCGCCGCCTTGGTCTTCTTCATGCAAGCCGGGTTTGCCTTGGTGGAGGCCGGATTCACCCGGGCCAAAAACAGCATCAACATCATGATGAAAAACCTCATGGACTTTTCCTTGGGCTCCCTGGCCTACTGGGCCATCGGATTCGGCCTGATGTTCGGGGTCAGTTCCACCGGCTGGATCGGCACGTCGGGGTTCTTTCTCAGCGATTTCACTCCGGATGGCGACCCCTGGGTTTTGGCCTTCTGGATGTTCCAGGTGGTTTTTGCGGCCACTGCCGCCACCATCGTCTCCGGCGCCATGGCCGAACGGACCAAGTTCACCGGATATCTGGTCTACAGCGTTTTTGTCAGCGCCATTATCTACCCCATTTTTGGAAGCTGGGCCTGGGGCAGCCTGTTCCATGGGAGTGGATGGCTGGAGGGCTTTGGCTTTATCGATTTTGCCGGGTCCACGGTGGTTCATAGCGTGGGCGGCTGGACGGCCCTGGCCGGTGCCATCGTCCTGGGGCCGCGCCTGGGAAAATATACCAGCGACGGCGGCATTCGCCCGATTCTCGGCCACAACATCCCCCTGGCCGCCCTGGGCGTCTTCATCCTCTGGCTTGGCTGGTTCGGCTTTAACCCAGGCTCAACCACCACGGCCGACAAGAGCATCGCCATGATCTTTGTCAACACCAACCTGGCCGCCGCTGCCGGCGCCACGCTGGCCATGATCGCCTCCTGGATCAAATTCGGCAAACCGGAAGTCGGCATGAGCCTCAACGGCGCCCTGGCCGGACTGGTCGCCATCACCGCCGGCTGCGCCAACGTGACGCCAGGCAGTTCTATCCTTATCGGAGCCATTGCCGGTGTCATCGTGGTCTTTTCGGTCCTGTTCTTTGACCGTATCCGTATCGACGACCCGGTGGGCGCCATATCGGTCCACGGTGTATGCGGCGCCTGGGGCACTCTGGCTGCCGGCCTGTTCAACACCGGCGGCACGTCGGCCACCATCATCGGCGTTCAATTGCTGGGCATCGGCGCCTGCTTTGCGTGGACATTTTCCATGGCCTTTATTTTGTTCAAAGTCATCGATAAAACCATGGGCCTGCGGGTCACCCCCGAAGAAGAGGCCGAGGGGCTGGATCTGTCTGAGCACGGCGGCAACGCCTATCCCGATTTCGCGGTTTCCACCTACATCCAGAATTAAAATCGCCCATCGCCCATGGACAGACCGAGACCGCCTGCCGGCAAATCCGGCAGGCGGTTTTCATTCGCTGGTTCTTCGCTGTTTCATATGGGTAAAATTGTTGCTGCCACGGCCAGATGACGTGGATTTCAACTTCGAATTACAACCACGTCCCCGGAGCCGGCCTTTGATATTTCAATATAAGTGCATTTTTGTAACGCGCCGGATCTTAATTCTTTAGAACAAAACCGGGCTCTCAAATTTCACTCGTCCACCCCTTGGTCCACACCGCTGGATGCTCATCCATTCGGCGCGCAAAAGGCCCCCTTTATGACCATCGCCATCGTTCAAACGACCCCCTGGTTCCGCCAGGTCTCGTGGTTGAGGCCAGTAAAGAATCCTGGCCCAGAGGACCAGGCTTTGGTTTGCCCCTGGAAGGGGCTGCGATCCTGCGCTTTCAGTTCGAAATGCCTTAAATGCCTAAATTGCCTAAAATGAAGGAATTTTGCCATATCTAAGATTAAAAAACCGGAGCAAAGCGACTCCACAACTTTAGGCATTTCACACTTTAGTGCATTTTAGGCATTGGTCGACAAATGAAACGGCATAGCCAATGGACTCTGACCACGCCCAGAGGACGTGGATTTCGACTTCGAATTGTAAGATCCGGACACCCCTGCCGCATCATTGATGCCCATGGGGGTGAACTCCTTCCCCTTCCCGCGACCATCACCGGAACCGTGGGTCCGGGCAATTTTTTAAAGCGCCTCGGCCCGGCCTGACATCCTCGACAACCAGGCAATTCAGGATTATCGGACCGTGGAAAAGTACGAATTTGAATATTATTTGGAATTAATATTACAATATTGTTTCTACTGGCCGACTAATTCGGAATTAAGTTTTCTATCATTCCATTTAATTACAGCCTCTTGGGCCCCACATGGACAACTGGCACAACCGTTGCTTTTAATATGCCCACCAACAAACATCCTTTGGCCTGCCCATGGCCCGAGGAACCGGTTTTCAAAGGTGATTCGCCGTGGCAACACCTGCTCCGAAAAATAAATACAAACGGTTCGCCGAACACCTGGTCCAGCGGAAACGGGAACTGGTGCAGACCCTGTTTGAAAGCGGAGACCGGTTGTTTCTGCAACAAAATGCCCAGTTGCTGGACGACTATTTCCGGGAATGCTTCGAGGCGAGCGACATCGGGCCGCGTATGGACATCGCCAGAAATCCTTACGCCATCATCGCCCAAGGCGGCTACGGACGCCAGGAACAGTGCCTCCACTCGGACGTGGACCTGTTGCTGCTCTTCAACAAGGACATCCCGCCCCAGGCCGAAACCCTGATTCAGGAGGTGGTCTACCCCCTGTGGGACATCGGCCTGGAGATCGGCCATGCCACCCGGACCCTGAAGGAATGCATCAGCCTGGCCGCCACGGACTACGAAGTGCTCACGTCGCTGCTGGACGCCCGCTTCGTCTGCGGCCTGTCGCCCCTGTACACCTCACTGATGGAGCAGCTCCGGGGAAAAATCCTCGGCCGCCGGGCCAAAAAAATCGTCCGGTGGCTGGTGGACACCAACACGGTCCGCCACCAGCGATTCGGCGATTCGGCCTTTCTGCTGGAGCCCAACCTCAAGGAAGGTCAGGGCGGCCTGAGAGATTATCACACCATGCTCTGGGTCGCGCGGATTACCTCCGACATCAAACAGCCAAGGGATCTGGAATACCATGGCCTGCTGTCCCACAACGAATACCAGGAACTGGACCGAGCCCTGGCCTTCATCTGGAAAGTGCGCAATCGTCTGCACGGACTGACCGGACGAAAAAGCGACCAGCTCCACTTCGAGCACCAGACCCGTCTGGCAAAAGCGCTTGGCTACAGCAAGGCCGACGGACAGCAGCCGGTGGAACGGTTTCTCGGTGATCTTCACGGGCAGATGGAAATCATCAAGCAGCAGCATCTGATGTTCCTCTATGAACTCGGACATGAGAAGCACCGGCTGCGCCGAAGGTTGCAGATCAAGAAGAGCGGGGTCGACGGCATCGTGGTGCTCAAAGGGAACGTGCTCGGCTTCAGCGCCCCGGAAACGCTGCTGGAAGCCCCGATCCTGCTGATCAAGATCTTCGAGGAGAGCGCCCGGCTCAAGATCCCCCTGAGCACCGAGGCCAATCGGTTGGTGAGGGAATTCCTTCACCTGGTGGACGACCCTTTTCGAACCCACCCCGAAACGATCCAGGCCTTTGAAAAAATTCTGGCCACGCCGGTCCTGGAATTCAACGTGCTCAACGAAATGACGAACACCGGCTTGCTGGTCGCGTTGCTGCCGGAAATGGGCGCCATCGTCAACCGGATCCAATACGATGAGTACCACCTTTATCCGGTGGACAAACACAGCCTGCGCGCCCTTCAGGTCCTCAAGGGTTTCGGCACCCCACTCAGCCTGGCCAACGACCCCTTCTGTGATGATCTGTACAAGGCCATCAAGCACCGAAAACGGCTGCTGTGGGCAACAATGCTCCACGACATCGGCAAAGGAACGCCCGGCGGCGACCACGCCAAAAAGGGCGCCCTCGTGGCCGAACAGTTGATGACCCGCCTGGGGTATGCACCGGGTGACATCGAGACGGTCAGTGCACTGGTCCGCGATCACCTGCTCCTGATCAAGGCCGCCACCCGCCGCGACATCTACGACGAAGAAACCGCCATCGTCTGTGCCAGGCAGATCCAGACGGTTGACCGGCTCAAAATGCTCTTCCTGCTCACCGTTGCAGACTCCATCGCCACCGGCCCCAAGGCCTGGAACGAATGGACCGCGGCCCTGCTGCGCGCGCTCTTTTTCAGGGTCCTCAAGATTATGGAAAAAGGAGAGCTTGCCTCCCGTGAGGCGGTCTCCATGGTAGAGGAGAAAAAGCGTCGGGTGATCGAAGAGGCCGCCCCTGGTGAAGCCCGGACCCAAATGGAGAAACTCTTTGCGGTCATGTCTCCTCGCTACCTGCTCTATGTGCCGACCGAGGAAATGAAGAATCACATTAGACTCCACCGGGAGCTGGGTGATCGCGAATTCGTCTGGCAGATCGACCACTCCGAGGAGATCGGCACCCGGACCGTCACGGTCTGCGCCAAGGACCGGCCTGGGCTTTTTTCAAGAATCGCCGGGATCTTCACCTTAAACGGCATCGATGTCCTCGATGCCCAGGTCTTTACCTGGCGCAACAACGTGGCGCTGGACATTTTCCAGGTCACGCCGCCACCGGACCAGATTTTCGAATACGAGCGGTGGGGCAGGGCCGAAAGAGACCTGACCGAAGCCCTGGCAGGACGCCTGGACCTGACGGCCGCCCTGTCGGAAAAGCTCGACCGGCGCCGGTCATCACGGCCGGAGGCCATGGAGCGGTCACCCCAGATTAACGTGGATAATGAAAGCTCGAGCTTTTTCACCATTGTCGAAGTCTTCGCCGACGACTCGCCGGGACTCCTCTTCGGTATCACCAACGCCCTGTTCCAGTGCCGCCTCGACGTCTGGGTGGCCAAAATCGCCACCCGTGCCGACCAGGTCGTCGATGTCTTCTATGTCCGGGATTTCGATGGCCAGAAGGTGGACACCGCCGACCATGTGACAGAGATTCATACAACCATTTCGGCGGTGGTTTCGGGCCAGGACCCATAGGCGACAGGCCGGATCAATGACGAAACCACAACTTGTCGGAAACAGAACACAAGGAGGTGCTCTCCAATGAATCACAAACGTCTCATCGCAGCAGTCATGGTGCTTCTCATCCCGGCAGCCAACGCCTTTGGGGCTGACCAGCTTGACAGCGGCGACACGGCCTGGGTTATCGTCTCCACGGCCCTGGTCATGATGATGACCCCGGCCGGACTGGCCCTGTTTTACGGCGGCATGTCACGGTCGAAAAACCTTCTCAACACCTTTGCCATGACCATCGCCGCTTATTGCCTGGCAAGCCTCCTGTGGGTCTGCTGGGGCTACACCCTGGCTTTCGGGCCGGACCAGGGCGGCCTCATCGGCGGGCTGGACCATCTCTTTTTAAACGGCATCGGCGTCTCCAGCCTGTCGGGCACCATTCCCACATTTGTCTTTGTCCTGTTCCAGATGACCTTTGCCGCCATCACCGTGGCATTGGTTCTGGGATCCATTGTGGATCGCATGAAATTTTCGTCCTGGCTGGTCTTTACCGCCCTGTGGGTGACCCTGGTCTATACCCCCATCGCCCACTGGGTCTGGGGCGGGGGATGGATGGCCGACATGGGTGCCCTCGATTTTGCCGGCGGCAATGTGGTCCACATCAATGCCGGTGTGGCCGGGCTGGTTCTGGCCCTGTTCTTGGGCAAACGGATCGGATATGGTAAAGAGGCCATGTTTCCCTCCAGCGTCACCCTCACCGCCTTGGGCGCCGGCCTGTTGTGGTTTGGCTGGTTCGGATTCAATGCCGGCAGCCAGCTTGCCGCCGACGGACTGGCCGGCTCGGCGTTCCTGGTAACCAACACCTCGGCGGCCATGGGCGGGTTGACCTGGATGTTTGCCGAATGGACCGTGGAAAAAAGACCAACCGTTCTCGGCCTCGCCTCGGGTATCGTGGCAGGCCTGGTCTCCATCACCCCTGCGGCCGGATTCGTCAACATGCCCGCTGCCCTGGCCATCGGACTGGGGGCCGGCCTGCTGGGCTTTTACGCCGTGGTCAAGATCAAGCCCAGGCTGGGCTACGACGACTCCCTGGACGCCTTCGGGGTTCATGGCGTCTGCGGCATCTGGGGCGCACTGGCCACCGGCGTCTTTGCCAATCCGGCCGTCAACCCGAGCGCGGCCGGCCTGCTCTACGGCAACCCCAGACAACTCTGGATTCAGTTCGTCTCCATCCTGGCCACGGCCGCCTTTACTGCCGTTGCCACGGTGGTGGTGGTGCTGATCACCCGGACGGTCACCGGCGGCCTGAGGGTAGAAGAAGACGACGAAATACAGGGCCTTGATCATGCGCTGCATGGCGAGCGGGCCTTTGAAATGTAGCGCACAAAGCGCTTTTTTTTGAATCACCGCGGAAGGAGGTTTGCCATGAAGAAAATCGAGGCCATCATCAAACCGTTCAAGCTCGATGACGTCAAGGAGGCCCTGAACGAAATCGGCATTCAGGGGATGACCATTTCGGAAGTCAAAGGCTACGGACGCCAGAAGGGACACAAGGAGATCTATCGCGGCGCGGAATATGTGGTGGACTTCATCCCCAAAGCCAAGATTGAAATCGTCCTGGACGAAAGCCAGGTCGATCAGGTGCTCGAGGCCATTCAAAAGGCCGCCTACACCGGAAAGCTCGGGGACGGCAAGATCTTTGTGGTTGCCGTCGAACAGGCCGTTCGGGTACGCACCGGCGAACAGGGCAAAGACGCCCTGTAATCGCTCAACTTAGGAGACAAAGAGGTTTTTACTCAACCACCATCATCAATCAAGCATAAGGAGAAACAGGCTATGACACCGGAACAAGCTCTTGCAATGGCTAAGGAAAACGGCGCAAAGGTCGTGGACGTCCGCTTCATGGATTTTCCCGGCATCTGGCAGCACTTCACCGTGCCCATGAGCGAACTGGAGGCATCAACCTTTGAAGACGGCTACGGCTTTGACGGATCCAGTATCCGCGGGTGGCAGCCCATTAACGCCAGTGACATGCTGGTGGTGCCCGACGCCAGCACCGCCAAAATGGATCCCTTTTTCGACCACCCCACCCTGGTGCTCATCGGCAACATCGTCGATCCGATCACCCGCGAACCCTATAGCCGCGACCCGCGCTACATCGCCCAGAAAGCCGAAGCCTATCTCAAAAGCACCGGCATGGGCGACACGGCCTTTATCGGTCCCGAGGCTGAATTTTTTATCTTTGATGACATTCAGTACGAATCGAACGCAAACAGCGCCTTTTATGCCATCGACTCCGTCGAAGGAACCTGGAACACCGGCCGTGACGAATGCCCGAACCTCGGCTACAAGCCCCGTCACAAGGAGGGCTACTTTCCCGTACCACCCACCGATAAATTCCAGAACCTGCGGACCGAAATGATGCTGGTCCTGGAACAGCTCGGCATCGACGTGGAATGCCAGCACCACGAGGTGGCCACCGCCGGCCAAGCGGAAATCGACATGCGCTTTAAGCCGCTGCTTCAGATGGGCGACCAGCTCGTCTGGTTCAAATACGTTCTGAAGAACGTGGCCCACCGCGCCGGCCACACCGTTACCTTCATGCCCAAGCCGCTCTTTGAGGACAACGGCTCCGGCATGCACACCCACATCAGCCTCTGGAAGGACGGCGCGCCGCTCTTTGCCGGTGACAAGTACGCCGGCGTCTCCCAGGAGGCCCTGTGGGCCATCGGCGGCATTATCAAGCACTGCAAGGCCCTGTGCGCCTTCACCAACCCCACCACCAACAGCTACAAGCGCCTGGTCCCCGGTTTCGAGGCCCCGGTCAACCTGGCCTACTCGAGCCGCAACCGTAGCGCCGCGGTCCGCATCCCCATGTACTCACCGTCGCCCAAAGCCAAGCGGATCGAATTCCGTACGCCGGATCCCTCCTGCAACGGATACCTGGCCTTTTCCGCCATTCTCATGGCGGTTTTGGACGGCATCGAAAACAAGATGGAACCGGGTGATCCCCTGGACAAGAACATCTACGATCTGCCGCCCGAGGAACTGGCCGAACTCGAATCAGCGCCCGGCTCCCTGGACGAAGCCCTGGCCGCCCTTGCGGCCGATCACGATTTCCTGCTCAAAGGCGACGTTTTCACCCAGGACGTCATCGACATGTGGATCAGTTACAAGACGGAAAACGAAGTCAATCCGGTCCGGCTCCGGCCCCATCCCCATGAGTTTCACCTGTACTACGACATCTAAGCTGAACCGCGACAAACGCGCCAACCCAAACGGCCCGCCTTTTGGCGGGCCGTTTTTTTCCCCTGATCCGCAAGACAATTTAATGCCCTGCCCCAGTGCTTTTCGATGTTTTCTACACTCGATTTCTTTCCCGTGGACATCACCGCCATTTTTCTTGCCATGATTATCCTTGTCTCTCCGGGTTCCGCCGGCAAAGCCTTCAGCGGTGATTTTTCCAGCGGATGGGTGAATTTGGATACGGCCAATCTCGGTCAGTCGTTGCCAGGTTTGTTCAATCCGTCCGCTAATTTCACAATGCAAGTCCTCACCCAAACCCAAACAGGGAATTGGGGCACTGGCGCCCCAGGAGCGTCCATGGGAGGGTCCATGGGTGGCGCGGCGGGTGCCCCGACTGGATCGTCTCCTTTTTCGGGGACAGCCGCGGGGGTTATAACCGATGCTGCATCAGGACAGGGTAATTAGCGGAAAGTTTCATTTTTCCAAGAAATACAAAATGGACGTCCGATGGGTCGTCTCTCCGATATCGATTATTGACAAGACCGACCCATTCCGGTTTAGGGTTCGTGCTTTGGGACAACTATTAGGCGACTCCTGCGCCGCCATTACCATGCGACACAATGTAGTGGCGGAAAAATAAAAAAGGAAAAAATCAACGGACAGATTAAGCGGATTGCAGAACGCATATTTAATATTTAAGACGACCCCTCGACCCCGCACATATTGACAGGGTGCTTAAAACTTTGGATAGTGGAGCCAACCATCGGGGCGGCCGCTCTTGGGGCGTCAGCAATATCCAGGCACAATTTGCGCGGCGAGGTAAACGGCATGCTCAAAAGCAAGTTATTATCTCTTCTCTAATAGACAAATTTTCATAGCTCCGGCGACCCAGTTCATGCCGGCCATTAAGATTCCGGTGGATCGGGCTTTTCATTGTTCGCCGGGGGCAATGCCTGTAAGTAGTTCCAAAGGCAATCTGTAACCGGCAGTTAGAAACATAAGGAGATGGTCATGGGGATGTTCAGTGATGTTTTACGCAAGATGGCGAACTTTCTTTCGGACGCGGATAATAAAGAGGCGTCAAAAACAAAGCCAGGTATCCAGGAACTGGCCACCAAACGGCTCCTGGCCTTGCAAGGCCGGATGGAGATGGTCGAAGCCCAGGTACGGTTGGCCACCCAGAGCAGGCGCGATTTGCAGCGCCTGGTGGCTGAAGCCAAAGCCGTGGAAGCCATCGGCAAGCAGGCGATGAGCGCCGGCAATACGCCCAAGGCAGAATCGGCCATGGCGCGATACGCCATTATGCAACAGACGATTCAACAAATGACGACCCAGGCCAAAACAGCCGACGAACAGGCTAAGGCGGCGCTGGGAAGTTTCAGGGCCGAAGCCATGGCCGCACAGCGCGCCGCTTCCGAAGCCAAAGCCCTGGCGCAGTTGGAGAGCGTCATCGAGCTGCAAAAAAAGCATCAGGCCCTGGCCATGACGCAATCCACAGCCGCCGACGAGTTCGAAGATGCCCGGGAGGAGTTGCTCTTATCGGCATCGGTTCAGGCGGCCACCTTGAGCATTCAGAGCGGCCAGGACGCACTGGGCGCCGAGATTGCCGCGGCCCGCAAAAACGCCGACGTGACGGCCATCGGCCGGCGCTGGCAAAAAGAGCTCGCCCATGCCGGTAACAAAGAGATCGAGGAGGCCGAGATTGTCGACGACCCCGCTGAAAGCGCCATCAAATTTCTGGAAAAACCGCCCTTGGGTGGCCTCATCGACATCGGCCCCCCTACGAAGTGACACAGTGCGTGCAACCGGCTGAAACAGACCTGACTTTACCGTAAAGGAAGTGGATATGGCGGAGTTGCTGCAGTGGTGGAACCTTATTTTTATCCTGCCATTCATCGGCGCCCTTTTTTATATTCTCCTGCTCTGTACCGGTACCGTGGCCGCCGACCACGATGCGGATTTCAACTTAGACATGGATCAAGGAGTCGAGTTCAACGTGGACATGGATCACGATGCTGATTTAAGCGCGGACATGGGCCACAGCACGGGTATCGAACACCTGCATGACGTCGATCCGGGGATGCTGGCCCGCGCGCTAAGTTTTCTGGGCATCGGCCGGGTTCCCCTGTCGATTATCCTCATTTCGGTCTGTTTTCTGTGGGGGTTCACCGGGTTCGCTGGCAACACCCTGCTCAAACCAGTCCTGCCGGCGTTTCTGTTTGTGTGGGTCTCCGTCGCCATGGCCCTGATGGTATCTGTCTTTTGCACCCGAATTTTGGCGGCTTTGTTATCCCGGATCATGCCTGCCACGGAAACATACGCTGTTTCCATAGAACAATTGGCGGGCAAATGGGCCGAGGCCATCACAACCATCGATGAAACCTTCGGCCAGGCCCTTGTCCACGACGATGCCGGCTCTTTGCACACCGTCCAGTGTTTGGTCAGTGCCGGCGAAAGCAATATCCCTCGCGGCACACAGGTGCTTCTGTTGTTTTTCGACAAGAACCGCAGGGCCTTTTTCGTCGGCACGGAGATGCCGGTTGTCAACAGGAGCGAAGACGATTCAGACCTGAAAGCGCAAGACTGATCCGCCTTCTGAGAAGAAAGGATAGGTTCGAATGTCGCGTGCGAAAATGCCCAGCCCTGCTTCTGCAAGGCGGTATGCTTCTGTTCGGGCCCCAATTAATCAACCCAGGAAAGGATAACCGATGTCTGAAATAAGAACCAAAAGCGGATCCGGTGCCGGTTTCGGAATCATGATGATTTTGTTTGCCGTGGCATTTATTGTGCTGCCGTTCATGTTTGAAGTGGTGGCTGGTCTGAGCCGCTTGATCCTGGTCGGTTTCGGCGTGGTGATGCTGTTGCTCGGATCCATTGTTCTCATCGTCACCCGGCTCTATGTGCGCACTGCCGCGGACGAGGCCTTTGTACGCACTGGCATGGGCGGACAGAAAGTGATCATCGACGGCGGCGCCATCGTCATTCCGGTGGTGCACAAAGTGGTGCCGGTCTCTCTGGCCACCATGCGCCTGGACGTGGAGCGCAAGGACCAGGATGCCCTGATCACCGGCGACAAATTGCGCGCCGACATCAAAGCGGAGTTTTATATCAAGGTACAAAAGGACCGCGAGGCAGTGGTCAACTCGGCCACCTCCCTGGGCGAGCGCTCGATCAATGCGTCAACGGTCAAAGAACTGGTCAATGAAAAACTCATTTCAGCCCTGCGCACGGTGGCGGCCACCAGGTCCCTGGAAGATCTGAATGCCAAGCGTGACGAGTTCGCCGACGCGGTCCAAAAAATCGTCTCCAGCGACTTGCGGCACAACGGTTTGACCCTGGAAAGCGTCACCGTATCCCAGCTTGACCAGACACCGCCGGATAAAATGAAGGCCGAGTCCAACATCTTTGATGCCCAGGGCACGCGCCAGATTGCCGAGATCACCCAGCAGATGCGCGCTGAAACCAACGCCCTGGAGCGCGAGGCCGACAAGTCCATCAAGATGCAGGATGTGGAGAAAGACCAGTTCGTCTACGAGCAGGAGATCGCCCGGGCCTCGGCCGAAGCCCGGCAGAACAGCGAGATCGAGAAGGCTCAGGCCGAAGCGCAGCAAAAGGCGGCCACCTTTACCGCCGAGCAGGACGAGCTGGCCCGGGTGCGGGAAGTAAAACGCGATGAGGCGGTTTCAGTGGCCAATGTGGTGCGCGAGCAGCGCGTTCAGGTGGCAAACGTGGAGCGCGAACGCGCCCAGCAGGTGGCTGACATGGAGCGCCAGAAAGCCATTGCCAAGACCGCCGAAGAGCGCGCCACGGCCGAAGCGGCCCAGAAACTGGCCGAGGCCGAGCGCGAAGCCGCCGATCAGCAGGTCAAGACCGTAGCCGTAACCGAAGAGGCCAAGCGCACGGCGGAAAAAGCGTATATCGACAAAGCGCGTCAGATCGACCAGGAAGCGTACCAGACCGAACGTCAGGCCGAAGCCTTGCGCAAAGCCGCGGAAAAGGAAGCGGAAGCACGCAAGCTCAAGGCGGCCGCCGAGATGGACGCGCTGATCGCCGAAGCGGCCGGCGAGCAGGCCAAGCAGATGGTGCCGGTCAGTGTCGAGAAAGAAAAGGTGGCTGTCGAACAGAAACGGATCAACGATGTGTTGCAGCCCGAGCTAAAGGCCAAAGCCGAGTTCAAGGAGATTTCGGTGCAGCTCGAGGTTAAGCTCAAGGAGATCGAGGTAAACGGCGAAGTGCAGAAGTCTTTTGCCACGGCCATGGGACAATCCCTGGCCAACGCCAAGATGAATATCTTCGGTGATCCCGGCACCATGAGCAAGATGATGAACATGTTCAACCGGGGCCAGAGCGTCTCGAACCTGGTGGAAGGCGTCGCTGACACCATGGACCCCAACGCCTTGAAGAAGGCCGGCGATATGGTCAGCGATATCGGAGAGACCCTGAGCGGGATTCTACGCAGCCTTTTCGGCAAACGCCTGCCTGCAGACAGCGTCGATGCCGTTGCCGCTCAACTGAACAAACACCCGGAGGCCATCGCCCATATGCGAACGTTGCTGGCCCAAGGCGCGAGCGATCTAAAACTGGCGGCTGTTCTGGTCAAGGTATTCGGTGACGATTTCGATCTCAAAACCACCGCCGCATTTATCAAAGCCTTGCGCAAAGATCCGGCCATCCTGGACAAAATCAGTGAGATCGTGGACAAGTTCAATGATGAAAAGCCTCAGGGGTAGCCAGTTTGCCGGTTAGGCCTGTCAGGCCGGTTAAGCCAGGAATAAATCAGATCATATTTCTTTAACCGGCCAAACCGGCCAAACCGGCTCAACCGGCGAAAGCGTATGGACAAAGGGGTCGCGTCTTAATTATTAATTATTGACAGAACCAGCCCATTCGGCTAAGGGTTATCATAGTTGGACAGATTGAGATTGGCAGTTCGATTGATTCAACCCTCCGGAAGGACCCCGAGCCATGGCCAGACCCTTGCGGGTGGAATATCCCGGCGCTTTTTACCATGTGATCAACCGCGGCAATGCCGGCGAAGACGTCTTCAAGAGCCTTCGAGACCGGGAAAAATTTCTCGAATACCTTGAAACGGCCAGTTCGCGCTTTTCAATCCGCATTCACACCTACTGCCTGATGACCAACCACTACCACCTGCTGGTGGAAACCCCTGAAGCCAACCTGAGCCGTGCGATCCAGTGGATCAATGTCAGTTACGCCGTCTATTTCAACATCAAGCGGCAACGCCGCGGCCATCTGTTCCAGGGGCGCTTTAAAGCCCTGCTGGTGGACGCGGACGAATACCTCAAACACCTGTCACGGTACATCCACCTGAATCCGGTTCGGGCGAAAATGGTCGAATCGGCATCGGATTACCCCTGGAGCAGTTATCCGTTTTTCATCGGCAAAGAGAAGGTACCCAAATGGCTTGCTGCCGATTGGCTCCTGTCACAGTTTGGCAAGAACCTTCGAACGGCCAAAAAAAACTACAAGGCCTTTGTTGAAGGTGTTGATCCCGGGTCTGTGGAAAATCCCGGCAAATCGCCGGCAGGCGGCTTTATTCTCGGCGGTGAGGATTTCGTGGCGTGGGTCAAAGATCAGTTCCTGTCACCGGAACCAAATGACAAGGAGAAGCCTCAGTTAAAAGCGCTCAAGCCTGGAGTTGAAGTCAGCCATATCGTTTCAGCGGTCGGGGAATCGTTCGGTGTCGATCAGGATCAGATTCTGACCAAGGGAAAGAAGAAAAATCTTCCGCGGGATGTTGCCATCTATCTTTCCCGAAATCTCGTGAGCCTGAGCGGCAAAGATTTGGGAGAGCACTTTGGCCAGGTATCCGGTGCCGCCATCACCATGCGGCACAAGGCTGTTGCCGAAAAAATCCTAAAGGATAAAAAGCTCAAGGGCCGGATTAAACAGTTGGAAAAAGGAATTATCAACAATTAAGATGCGGCCCCTTGTTGCCATCGGAACGTTTCTCTGACAAATGGTATAGACGCAAAAAAAGGCTGCGACGATTGGTCGCAGCCTTTCCCATGTTGTCTCCGGCAGCCCGGTTCAGATGGCGTCGGCGCCCCTTTCCCCGGTCCGGACCCGGACGGCCTGTTCCACGGCAACCACAAAGATTTTGCCGTCTCCGAGCTTTCCGGTGTAGGCGGCCTTTTGAATGGCTTCAATCACCTGATCCACCTGATTTTCGTCTAAAACGATCTCGATTTTGACCTTGGGGATGAAGTCCACCACATATTCGGCGCCGCGATAGATCTCCTTGTGGCCCTTCTGCCGGCCGTACCCTTTGACTTCTGAGACGGTCATTCCCTGAATGCCGATTTCGTTCAGGGCCTCCTTGACGTCGTCGAGTTTGAATGGCTTGATGACGGCTTCGATCTTTTTCAACACCAGATGATCCTCCTGTCATGAAGGTACACGCCTGGCCCAGAGGACCAGGCATTGGTTTGCCCCTGAAAGGGGTTGGATTGCCGCCCCCCATATCAGTGTGGAGTGACTAAAGTTGAAGAGTCGCTAGGCTCCACCGATTTTATATAATGGGCAGAAGTCCTAATCCCGCCCTGGCGGGACTCACTTCAAACTTTACTCACGTCAACATAGGTGTCTCGGCATAGCCAATTGACTTTGACCACGCCCACAGGAGGTGGGTTCCTACTGCGTATCGAACCCGCATCAGCGGGCGCATTCCCCGTGGCCGGACAACCGTCAAACCGCCGGCAAGTCCCACCGCGGGGTACCTTCGATCAGGAGTTGATCAAACCATAGCCATGCTCGCCATGCAAGGTGTAATCGATGCCCATGACCTCCGCGTCTGCGTCGATCCGAAATCCGATGGTTTTCTCCACCACCAGGCAGATGAGGATGGTGCCTGCCGCCGCCCAGGCGATGGTGGCCCCCATGCCCGTCAACTGGACCTGCAACTGGTCGATGGCGCTCCACCCGCCGGTGCCGACGGATACGGCGGCCGCCTGCATCCAGCTTTTGCGGATGAAAAAACTCAGGCAGATGACGCCGAAACCGCTGCCCACGCCGTGAATCCCGAAACAATCCAGGGAATCATCGTAGCCGAACCTGTTTTTGGCCTTGAGGGCGAGGTAGCAAACCACCGAGGAGCAGGCGCCGAGGATCAGTGCCCCGACGGGCTGGACAACGCCGGCCGCCGGGGTGATGACCACCAGCCCGGCCAGTACCCCCGAGGCGAATCCGAGGGATGTGGCTTTCTTGAAGAGAAACGCCTCGATGGCCATCCAGGTCAATGCCCCGCTGGCAGCCGACACCTGGGTCATGGTCAGGGCCCGTGCCGTGTCGAGGCCGCTTTGAGCGGTGGAACCGGCGTTGAAACCGAACCAGCCGACCCACAACAGGCCGGCCCCCATCATGGTCATGACCAGGTTGTTGGGCTGCATGGTCTTTTCCGGATACCCGATGCGTTTGCCCAAAAAGAGGGCCACGACCAGCGCGCTGACCCCTGCGGAGACGTGAATGACCAGCCCCCCGGCAAGATCGATGACCCCGCCGGCGCCGAGGTTGAACAGCCATCCGTCGGCGGCCCAGACCCAGTGGCACAGCGGGCAGTAGATCAGCAGGAACCACAAAAGGATAAAGAGGCAATACCCCCGGAAGAAGACCCGTTCGGCCAGCGCACCGCTGATGAGCGCCGGGGTGATGATGGCGAACTTGCCTTGAAACATGGCAAGTACATATTCGGGAACGCCTTTGATCATGCTCTCGTCGATGCCTTTGAGCAGGAAGTAGTCCCCGCGCCACCCGACGACGCCGCCGAGAATGCCGTCCCCAAAGCACAGCGCATAGCCGCACACCACCCATAGCACCCCGATGATGGCCATGGCGGCAAAGGAGTGCATCATCGTGCCCAGAACGTTTTTGGTGCGCACCAGGCCGCCGTAGAACATGGCCAGTCCGGGAACCATCAACAAGACCAGCGCCGTTGATGTGAGCATCCACGCCGTCGTTCCCGTGTCCGTCGCCATCGTGTCCCCTGCATAGGCTACCGCAGGAAACAGGCACGCAACCGTCCAAGCCAAAACCATGGGCTGTCTTTGATTCATCGCGATGTCCTTTCGAAATGACAAGATGGAAACCTAAAATGTCAATAATGTAACAAAAGCGCGGAAGCGATGGTGCGAGGAGGCAGTCGGCCCGGCAGATGGCGGGTAATTATCCGCAAATATAACATAATTCGATCTACCGGAACGAAATGCTGAGAGGATTTGATTTATGGTTTTCAAACTTTTTTCAGGTTTCCACGAAACCTCGACTTTTCGCCGAATTTTTGACAATTATGTCATATGCGTTGAATTAGAAAAAAAATCTGGCAACCATCAGCGGTCGGGGATATGCATTGCTGCATAAAGCAGGTTCCGGCAAGATCGGCCTGCCCAAAATGTAAAATGAGGAGAAATGATCATGAGGCTTCAGAGCAAAAAGACGTTGACGATCCGAAATAAAACGCTCGGCGGCCCCACCCCTTGGATTTGCCTGCCTCTGGTGGCCGAGGATGGTGATTCACTGTTGCAGCAGGCCAAAGAGGTGCTGGCCTATACGCCGGACGCATTGGAATGGCGTGCGGACAAATTTGAGGCGGTTCGGGACACCGGCGCCGTGCTTGATGCGCTGAACCATTTGAGAGAGGCCATCGGGGACATCCCATTGATTTTTACCTGCCGGATCATTGAAGAGGGCGGTTTTCAGGAAATTGCAGAAAACGAGCGAATCGCGGTCATGGATGCGGTCATTGCATCGGGCAAGGCCGATTTCATTGACACGGAGATCTCCAACGGAGCGGCCATGATCGCAGCGGTGAAGCAAGCCTGTGTAAATGCAGGCGCCAAGCTGATATTGTCCTACCATAATTTTGAAGAAACGCCGGCGGAGAGTTTCATCGTTGGCAAGCTTTCCGAAGCGGCAAAACTTGGTGGAGATGTTGCCAAGGTTGCCGTGATGCCCAAAGACTACGGAGATGTGCTTACCCTGCTTAGCGCCACGTACAAGGCGAGGACCGAACTGTTGGACATTCCCATCATCACCCTGTCCATGGGCGGGGAAGGGGGCATTACTCGAATCGCCGGCGGGTTGTTCGGATCCGATCTCACCTTTGCTATCGGCAAGGCCAGTTCGGCGCCGGGGCAGATCCCCATCGGCGATATTCGCAAAGCGTGGGAAGCGCTCCCTTTTTGATACGCTCGTAAAAAGTCGCTTTTCAGACGGTTTTGGAAAAATCTCGAAATCAAGGCTTGCGAATCCTGAGGAATGAGGCGTACTTAGGAGTACTCCGCAATGAAGAAGGATTCGCGTAACTCAGATTTCGGGTTTTTTACGGAACCGTGCTGGCCGAGGTCTTGTCTTGATAGGGTCGGCCCCCTTCTCAGCAAAAAGGACAACCATATGTCAATCGTCGATGTAAACACCAAACTGGTCGGACTGCTGGGCAATCCCCTGGGTCACAGTTTTTCACCGGCCATGCACAACAAAGCCTTTCAGACGCTGGGCCTGAATTTCTTCTACCTGCCCATCGAAGTGGTGCCGGAGAACCTGAAAGATGTGGCCCGCGGCATTTCAAAGATGAATTTTGCCGGCTACAACGTGACCGTTCCCCATAAAATCAGAATCATGGAACACATCGACCACATCCATGAACTGGCCACCGTCATCGGCGCGGTCAATGTGGTCACCATCAAAGACGGCAGGACAACGGGGTACAATACCGACGGCGAGGGATTTGTCCAATCGCTGGAAACCGAAGCAAGGATCTCTATCAAGGGAAAGCGCCACCTCATCGTCGGCTGCGGTGGCGCCGCTCGGGCTATCGCCATGACCATGGCTTTCAAAGGGGCGGGAAAAATCCTTATCAGCAATCGCACGGAACAAAAAGCGTATGACCTGGCCGGCGAGATCAATGACAAGGTCCGGCCCTGCTGCCATGTGGTCGGCAAAGACCCGAAGGAGATGAAATCCGCCTTTCAACAGGTCGATGTGGTGATCAATACGACCAGCATCGGGATGCACCCGGACGAGGATCGGTTGCCCATGGACACCGAACTGCTCCGAAAAGGTCAGATTGTCAGCGACATCGTGTACAATCCGGCCAAGACCGAACTGCTGAAACGGGCTGAGGCAAAAGGATGCAAGATCGTTACGGGTATTGGCATGCTGGTTTATCAGGGGGCCGAGGGTTTCAGGTTGTGGACCGGGGTTGCCCCCCCCGTTGAGGAGATGTTTGCAGTGGTTCGCGCCATCAAATGATATCGGTGCTGGAGCATGTCCATTGCCGCGCCCCACGCCCGCCATGAATTTATCGTAGGGGCAAAATCTTACCCTTTGTTGCCCAACAGGCCGGACACTTGCTAACGGCTTTCGGCCCGGACCAGATAGAACATCACCACGGTCTGGAGGGCAGAGAGCACCACGAAGTAGGCGATCCACCAGGGCATACCGAAAAAGAGCGGCGTTACCCGCCCCCAGGCCCAGAAATCCATGGCCAGCAGGAAAATCGCCCCCAGGGCCAGGAAGTAGGGATTCGCTACCCATCCGGGCACGGTGACGGATAGATCCCCCCGGCGATGGAGCAGGAAGGCATGGACGGACAGATAGACGCCAAAAGCCACGGCCATGACCCAGACCACCGGAAGAAAAGCGCCCGCAGAGATCACCTTCAGGTAGAAGAGCAGCACCATTGCCTCACCAGTGACGATGGAGAGGATGGCCGCCTGGGCAAAAACCCGCTTAAGGTAAAGACCGAAAACCACGGTTGGAAAAAGCACGGCCAGGCCGGTAAAGGTCTGGGTGGCGATCTGCAGAATGGTGGCCGGCGGTTTATAGGCCAGAGCCAGGCCGGCGATACTCAGGCAGATGACAAAGATTCGGCCCGTGAGGCTTCCGCTGGATTCCTTTTTGCTGACCATGGGCATCACGTCGCGGGTGAAGATCGAGCTTAAGGTCAGTAGCTGGGAGTCCATGGTCGACATGAGGGCTGCCAGGCCGGCCGCAATGACCAGGGCCGCCATGACGTCGCCGGAGATCAGGGTCAGTACCATGGGAAGAATCCGGTCGGCCTCTTTGCCCACCAGATCCGGAAAGGCGAGGCGGCCCAGGACCCCGATGGCGATGGGTATGAAAAAAACCACGGTGCAGACCACCGGATAAAAGAGCATGATGCGGGAGATGGTCTTGGGGCTCTTGGCGGAAAAAAAGCGTTGGAACAGCTGAGGGAACATGGGATCGCAGAAGAACCACAGCATGATGAAGCTGAACCAGACGCCCACGGTGTATTTTCCCGTCCCGCCCGGCCGGGAGAAGAGTTCGGGACTGGCGGCCAGCACCCGTGCGTTGGCTTCGGCAAAACCTCCGTAGTGGCGAACCACCAGAAAGAGGGATACGCCCAGCAACACAAACATCAACGCCCCCTGGAACAGATCGGTCCAGGCCACGGCCCGCATACCGCCACGCAGGGTGTAAAGGACAATGATGGCCGTCACCAGGACGCACCCCCACACGTAGGGAAGTCCGATGAGCGCGTCCAGGGCATAGCCGGCAGCCATGGGCTGCAGGGCCAGGTACGGAATGGTGAAGACAATCATCACCAGGGCAAAAAGAAAGGAGAGCGCTGGGCTCCCATACAGGGCACGAACCAGCTCCGGCGGGGTCACGATGTTTCTATCCAGCCCGATTTGCCATATTTTGCGGCCCAGAATCCAGAAGGTCAGAGCCATGAAACCAGTGCCGAACCCCATGATGGGAAAGAAAGCATAACCGTCGCGATAACCGGCGCCTGAAGTGCCAAACACCGTAAAGGCGCTGAAGTTGGTTGCAACCATGGTCCCCAGCAGGACCAGGGTCCCCAGCTTTCGGTCCGCCAGGAAATAGGTTTCAGGAGAAGATTTCCATCGCGTGCGTGCCACCAGGCCGATGGCCAGAACCACGAGAAAATATATTGCCAGTACACTGATCTTGATCGCCATGGATCCTCCTGAAAATAAAAAAGGCCATCCCCCTAGGTCGGGATGGCCTTTGCCTGACATAACCTGTCTGTTGCCGGATTGATTTTGCCGTTTCGTAGCGGTTTTGGCCCGGCCTGTCAACCCCTGTGTCAGGGGCTTGGTTACAAACATCCGTCAAAAAAGTCCTTGACATGCTTTGGACAGCCCGTATAGGGTGACCGGAAAATCAACGACCAAGGAAACGATTTCATGGTAAGCAAATTTTCCGGCGGATTCTATTTTTATTTTTGGTACTTTTATTTTGGTACCGGTCTGCCGGGCATGCGCTGAGCCATAACGACATAACAGCGAACAAGCCGCGGGCAGACCAGCCCGCGGTTTTTTTATGCAAAAGCCGTGGCGGAAACACCGACCACGGCTTTTCTGTTTTCAGCAGATCCCGGGAGGAAAGCATGTACTACGGCAGGTACGACAACCACTTTTTTAGGATCCGGCGGAAAATCCGACCCATCACTGATTTTTCTTTTACCGAAAGGATTGAATAATGAAACGCACATCCGACCTGAGGGTCAAGGAGTATGTGGCACTCATGACACCCATAAGCCTGAAACAGGAACTGCCCATCACCGCGGCGGCCAACGAAACCGTCGCCGACAGCCGCGAGGCCATTCGTAAAATTCTTCACCGGGAAGACCGCCGGCAGCTGGTGGTGGTCGGACCGTGTTCCATCCACGACGAAAAGGCTGCCCTGGAATACGCCGAAAAGATCCGCGACCTTCGCGACCGGGTCTCGGACACCCTCTATATCGTCATGCGGGTCTACTTCGAAAAACCGCGGACCACCACCGGCTGGAAAGGGCTGATCAACGACCCGAACCTGGACGGCACCTGCGACATGGTGGCCGGACTTCACAAGGCCCGTCGCATCTTGCTGGCCATTATTAACATGGGGGTTCCCACGGCCACTGAGATGCTCGAGCCCATCACCCCCCAATACGTGGACGATCTGGTGAGCTGGTCGGCCATTGGCGCCCGCACCACCGAAAGCCAGACCCATCGGGAAATGGCCAGCGGCCTCTCCATGCCCGTGGGCTTCAAGAACGGTACCGACGGCAACCTGGCGTCGGCCATCAACGCCATGGTGGCGGCCCGCGCCCCCCAAAGCTTTTTGGGAATCGACCAGCAGGGCCGGACCTGCGTGGTCAAAACCACGGGAAACGAACTGGGCCATGTGGTGCTGCGCGGGGGAAAGCGGCCCAACTACGATCCCATCAGTATTGAACAGACCCGGTTGAACCTTATCGAAAAGGGGCTCCCCGAGGCGATTGTCATCGACTGCTCCCATGCCAATTCCATGAAAAAATACCAGGGCCAAGCCATTGTCTGGAAAAATGTCGTCGATCAGGTTATAGCAGGTAACGATGCTCTGGTGGGGTTGATGCTGGAGAGCAACCTCTTTGAAGGCAGCCAGAAGTATACCGGTGATGTGTCGGCGCTGAAATACGGCGTTTCCATCACCGACGAATGCATCTCCTGGGAGACCACGGAGAAACTCATCCTCGGAGCCCATGAAAAACTGGACAGGGCCCGACGCGAAGGCCCGACGGCAGCGGCCTGGTAAAGGAGCGGTTCATGCAAATTGCCGAGATTCATGGCAGCACCGGCGACACCACCGTCATGGTGGGCGAACGACTGGCGGATCTGCCCCGCTACGTGCCCACGGAGAAAACCGTGGTGGTCACCGATGATAATATCAAACGTCTTTACGGGCACCTTCTCCCCGACTGCCCGGTGCTGACCATGGGCACGGGCGAGGCGGAAAAAAACCTGGCAACCGTGGGCCGGCTCTATGAGGAACTCATGGGCCTGGGAGCGGACCGCACAAGCTTTATCGTAGCCGTGGGGGGCGGCATTGTCTGCGATGTGGCCGGCTTTGTAGCATCAACCTACCTTCGCGGCGTTCCATTCGGATTTGTCGCCGCCACCCTGCTCGCCCAGGTGGACGCCTCGGTGGGCGGGAAGAACGGTGTCAACGTGGGCGGCTTCAAGAACATGGCCGGTGTCTTCAACCAACCCAAATTTGTCATCTGCGATCCGGACCTGCTCGTCACCCTTCCCCAGCGAGAAATCCTTTCCGGGGCGGCCGAAATCATCAAGCATGCAGCCATCGCCGACAAACGCCTCTTCGCCTATCTGGAAGAAAACGGCCACCGCCTGCTGGAACTGGAACGCGAAGTGGTGGAAAAACTTGTCTACGACTCGGTCATGATCAAATCGGCGGTGGTCAACCGCGACGAAAAGGAGACCGGGGAGCGCCGCAAGCTCAATTTCGGCCACACCTTCGGGCACGCCGTGGAAAAAATGACCGGGGTCCCCCACGGCGAGGCCGTGGCCATCGGAATGGTGGTCGCCGGGGCCTTGTCCATGGGCCGGGGCCTTTTGACCCCATCAGAGTTGGGGCGCATGGAGAATCTCATCGATACCATGGGTCTTCCCACCCGGCTGGAATGTGAACCGGAAAAACTATTCGAAGTGATGAGAAAAGACAAGAAACGGGAAGGGGAATTCATTCACTTCGTCCTTCTCGACGGCATCGGCAGGGCGGTGGTGGAAAAGATCACCCTGACTGAACTCAAAGAGGCGGTCCGGTCCCTGGATTGATGCGCGAAACCGTATTGGAAAGACTTGAATCATGAAGCGAATTCTTCCCATGGATATGGCCGGGCGCAACTATAAAGTGACCGTGCCCGGTTCCAAGAGCTATACCCACCGGATGTTCATCGCAGCGGCCTTGTCCAACGGACCCTGCACGGTGCACAACCCCTTGAACAGCCGGGACACCCGGCTGACCCTTTCCGCCCTGGAGAAAATGGGCATTGATATTCGCAGGGAAGAAGACCGGATCCATATCGAAGGGCGAAGGGGACGGTTGGCCCCGTGCCAGGACCCGATCTACTTAGAAAACAGCGGCACCTCCATGCGGCTGCTCACCGGAGTGGTCGCCCTGGGAGAAGGGGTCTATACCCTGACCGGAACCGAACGGATGGGGCAGCGACCCATCCAGGATCTCATCGACAGCCTGAACCTGCTCGGGATCGAAGCCCGAAGCATCCGCAACAACGGGTGCCCGCCCGTGGCCGTCACGGGCACGCCGGTGGCCGGCAAGGCAGTGCGCCTCCGATGTGCGGTGAGCAGCCAGTTCCTATCGTCCCTTCTTCTAATGGCCCCGTGCACAAAAAATGGCCTCGACATTGCCGTGACCGAAGGACCGGTCTCCCGGCCCTACGTGGACATGACCCTCGATATTCTGGAGCGCTTCGGCGTCAGCGTTGAACGGGACGGATATGCCCGGTTTGTCGTTCCCGGCAACCAGGTCTATCGAAGCGGCCGTTATCGCGTGGAACCAGACGCTTCTCAGGCCGGCTACTTCTGGGCCGCTGCGGCAATCACCGGAGCAACCGTGAAGGTCAGCCAAACACGGTCGGACTCCCGACAGGGGGATGTGCGCCTGGCAGAGGTCCTGGGAAGAATGGGCTGTACGGTAGCCCATGAAACCGACGGCATCTCGGTAACCGGGAGGGGTCTTTGCGCCATCACGGTGGACATGGCCGACATGCCCGACATGGTGCCGACCCTGGCCGTGGTGGCTGCCTTTGCCCGGGGAACCACCATCATCGAAAATGTGGCCCACCTGCGCGCCAAGGAGAGCGACCGACTGGGTGCCGTGACCGCGGAGTTGGGGCGAATGGGTATTGACGCTCGAAGCACGGAAAACGACCTGATCGTCACCGGCGGAAAGCCCACCGGCGCTGAAATTCAAACCTATGACGACCACCGCATTGCCATGAGCTTTGCCGTGGCCGGCCTGAAGGTGCCCGGCGTGATCATCACCGATCCCGGCTGCGTGGAGAAATCATTTCCCAATTTCTGGGACGTCTTTGAAGGCGGTTTGATTGGTTGCGTTGGTTGAATGGGTTTGATTGGTTGGCGAACAGGCGTGACATGGCATGGAAAAGCAGCGACATCCCATAAAACCAGCAAACCGATAAGACCAATGAAACCAACCCAACCCGGCAAACCGATTCAACCAGCCCCCAACCTCTACCTCATCGGCTTTCGCTGCACCGGTAAGACGTCGGTAGGAAAAACCCTGGCCCAAATCCTGGGAAGGCCTTTTACCGATGCGGACCGGGCTCTGGAGGAACACGCCTGTGCCACCGTGGCCCGGATCGTGGCCCGGGATGGCTGGTCGGTATTTCGCAAAATGGAGAAAGAGGTGCTCGCCCGGCTGGCCGGTATGGACGGACAGATCGTCGCCACCGGTGGCGGCGTGGTGATCGATCTTCAAAACCGCGCCGTGCTGAAACAATCAGGAACAACGGTCTGGCTGAGGGCTTCGGCGGAAACCATTCTATCCCGCATGGGGGCCGACGCCCAAACCGGGTCACTTCGGCCGGCCCTGACCGACAAGGGGCTCGAAGAAGAGGTCCGCGACACCCTGGCCCGGCGCAAGCCCCTGTACGCCGAGGCTGCGGATCTGACCGTGGACACGGACGGGAAGACCATCGAAACTGTTTGCAACCTCGTTCTGGCCGAACTCCGGAATGTCGAATAAAAAACCTTTGTGATCTTTGTGGCTTTGTGGTTATGAAACACTTTTATAAATTTTGACAACCTCATAAAAAGTCTGGATTTCCGTAACGCAGAGTTCGGGATTTTTACGGAACCGCCACCATTAAGGGAAATGACCATGTCCAGCACCTTCGGTACCCTGTTCAAAATCACCACCTTCGGCGAGTCCCACGGTCGGGCCGTGGGGGTGGTGGTGGACGGCTGCCCACCGCGGATGCCCTTAAGCGAAGCGGACATCCAAGGACAGCTCGACCGCCGGCGCCCCGGCCAGAGCAAACTGACCACGGACCGCGACGAGGCCGACCGGGTCACCATCCTTTCCGGCGTGGAAAACGGTTTGACCCTGGGAACACCGGTTGCCATGAGCGTGGCCAATCGGGACCAGCGTCCCGGTGACTACAAGACCATGTCCAATATCCCCCGGCCGTCTCACGCCGATTATACCTATCAGATGAAATACGGAATTCGGGCGGCCAGTGGTGGGGGGCGTTCCAGCGCCCGGGAAACCATCGGCCGGGTGGCGGCCGGTGCGGTGGCCGAAAGCTTTTTGGCCAACACCTGGGGCGTGGAAATCGTCGCCTGGGTCAGCGCTGTGGGCGAGGTCCAGGCACCGGAACCGGACACTGAAGCCATGTCTCGCCCGGCCGTCGACAAAACCCCGATCCGGTGCCCTCACCCGGAAACGGCCGAAACAATGACCCATGCCGTCGCGCAAGCCAGGGACACCGCGGACTCGCTGGGGGGAATTGTCTCTTGTGTCTGCCGAAATCTTCCACCGGGCCTGGGAGAACCGGTCTTTGACAAGGCCGAGGCCATGCTGGCCCAGGCCATGCTCTCAATCCCGGCCACCAAGGGGTTTGAGATCGGAAGCGGTTTCTGCGGCAGCACCATGCGCGGATCGGGCCACAACGACCCCTTTGTTGCCAAGGGCAAACGGCTCGGCACCGCCACCAACTTCAGCGGCGGCATCCAAGGGGGGATCACCAACGGCGAACCGGTGATCTTCCGTGTCGCCTTCAAGCCGCCGGCCACCATCGGAATGGCCCAGGAAACCGCCGATTTCAACGGCCTGCCGGTTCGGCTGGAGGCCAAGGGACGTCACGATCCCTGCGTGGTCCCCCGGGCCGTGCCCATTGTGGAGGCCATGGCCGCCCTGGTTTTCGCCGATCTGGCCCTTAGGCAAAAAATGAGGTCCTGACCGGTTCCGTAAAAAACCCTAACTCTGCGTTACGCAAACCCTTCGTCATTGCGGCGTACGGCTTGTACAGCCTCATTACTCAGGATTCGCAAGCCTTGATTTCGGGCTTTTTACGAAACCGTCTGTCGATAGAATGATTGCGAGCGTATCGAAAATGAATTTATCCAAACGTGCGACCCAAATCGAACCGTCCCGGACCGCCCGGTTCATTCCGGCCATGGCCGAACTTCGCCGCCAGGGCCGGGAAGTGATTAATTTCGCCGTGGGCGAGCCCGATTTCCCCACACCACGCCGCATCATCGAAGCAACCCAGAAAGCCATGGCCGAGGGACACACCCGCTACGGCCCCACGGCCGGACTGCCTGAACTGCGACGGTGTATCGCCCGGCGGTTTGCGGGTGGCAGCGCTGAAAACATCGTCATCACCAACGGGTCCAAGCAGGCCCTCTACCTGATCTTCCAGGCCATCTGCGACCCCGGGGACCAGGTAATCATCCCCTCGCCATGCTGGGTGAGTTTTCCCGAACAGGTCCGCCTGGCCGGAGCCGAACCGGTGATGGTCGCCTCCCTCGGTCACCGGCTTGATGCCGGGGCCGTGGCTGCGGCGGTCACCCCCCGCACCCGGGCAGTGCTGGTCAATTCTCCCAACAACCCCACGGGTGCGGTCTATACCGAAGACGAACTGGCCGCCATCGTTGCCCTGTGCATGGAAAAAGACCTGTTTCTCCTCTCGGACGAGGCCTATGACGCCTTTGTTTACGACGGCGGGCGCCATGTCAGCCCCTTTGACTGGACCGGGGCCAGGGACCGCGTCATCGTCACCCGGAGTTTTTCCAAACCCTTCGCCATGACCGGTTTTCGGGTCGGTTATGCGGCGGCGCCGGTCGAAGTCGCTCGTGCCATGGAAAAAATCCTCAGCCACGCCTCGGGAAATGTCTGCACCTTTGTCCAGCACGGTGCCCTGGCCGCCCTGGAGATCGAAGAGACCCTGATGCCGAATCTGCTGGCACGGATGAGCCGGCGGCGGGACATCGCTTATGGCCTGGCATCGAACCTCTTCGACTGCCTGCGGCCTGAAGGGGCTTTTTACCTCTTTGCCGACATCTCCGGACGTTTGAAAACCGGCGAGACGGCCGAAGCTTTCTGCATGGGGGTACTTGATAAGACCGGCGTGGCCATGGTGCCCGGCGAGGCTTTCGGTGCACCGGGTTTTGTGCGCATATCCTATGCCGTGGCCGAAGACCGGATTGGAGACGGATTTGAACGAATAAGAAAATTCCTCCAAGATTGATGAAACCGTAAAAAGCCCCAAATCTCGTCATGCCTGCGAAGGCAGGCATCCAGAACCATTTGAAATGACTGGATTCCCGCCTGCGCTGGAATGACGATAAAAAATGGTTTTCGACTTTTTACGGGACTGTCAAGATTGAACGGTTGCCGAAATTGCGACAGGCTCAAGGAAGATACTCTCGTAAAAAATTCTTTTTTCAGACGGTTTTGGAAAAAGCCCGCAATCAAGGCTTGCGAATCCTGAGGAATGAGGCTGTACAAGCCGTACGCCGCAATGACGAAGGGTTCGCGTAACGCAGAGTTCGGGTTTTTTACAGAGCCGTTAAGTTAGGTGACTATGATTGGTATCATTGGATTCGGCCGCTTCGGAAAGCTCACCGCCAGGTACCTGGCCGAAGATTTTGAGGTCAAGGTCTACACCGCACCGGGAAAGACCGACGAAGTCGTCCGGCTCGGATCGGTAGTCGACTCGCTGGAGGCGGTCTGCGCCCAGAAGCTGGTGATCCTCTGCGTGCCCATCTCGGCCATGGAGCCGACGCTGAAACGGATCGCCCCCATGCTCAACCCCGGGACCGTTGTGGTGGATGTCTGTTCGGTCAAAACCCTGCCGGCCCGATGGATGACCGAAGCCCTGCCCGACCATGTCTCCATCCTGGCCACCCACCCCATGTTCGGACCGGACAGTGCCGCCGACTCCCTGTCCGGCCGGAAGATTGTGCTGTGCCGGGTCCGCATTGAAGAAAAACGATTCGACAATATGTTGGCCTATCTTACGGCCAAGGGACTGAAGGTGTTCGACACCTCACCCGAAGAACATGACCGGCAGATCGCCGTCACCCTGGCCCTGACCCACTTCATCGGCCGATCCCTGGCCCGATTCGGGGCCGAAGACCTGCCCATCGATACCGAAGGGTACAAGCGGCTTCGGCACATTCTCGGCGTGGTGGAAAACGACACCTGGCAGCTCTTCGAGGACATGAACCGCTACAACCCTTATGCCCAAGACGCCCGCAAACGCTTCATGGCCGCCATGTCCGATATCGACGGCCGGCTTGAATAGTGGTCTGAATAACTTTTCACCCTTAAAAGTGGCAAAAACTTTGTTTCAAACCAACTGAAGATAGGAAACCGATTTTCGGACTCGCGTATCTCCCGCCCCTATCCAATCATCCTGGATGGCCCTCTAACCAATTTTCCACGTGTAATCCATCGACTCTGCTGAAGTGACCAGTATTGGCAGTCACGGCCGTAAGTCGGTTGCATATAGCAGTTGCAGCGATGAGTACATCTTCGATCCCGATCCATTGACCGGCTTTTCGCAGCGTGGCCAATATGTCGCCGGCCACCTTCGCCTCCTCTTCTCCGATGGGCAGGATGTTGATCCGAGAAAGGATTTGTTCCTCGATCCTTTTCCAGAAAACCGGATAGTCATCCCGCAAGGCGCTTCCCATGCGCAGTTCCATGACGCAAATGCTGGATGTAAATAGGTTCTCCGGTGGCTGGCGTGAAAGCCGTTGGATGAAAAGGGGATCGGGGCGCTTTTTAATCAGTTCGCTGAGGATATTGGTATCGAGCAGATACATCACGGGTTCTTCAGCCCGGAGAGCGCTCTCGGGATATGGTTTTTCCGCTCTGAAACGATGTTTTCAATGGTATCAAAAAACGGATCATCGTTTTCAAGCCACCCTTGAGCCTCGTTCAATCGGTGTTCCGCGTCTTCCACGGGAACCAAACGAGCCATGGGTTTGCCGCGCTTGGTGATGAGAAGCCGCTTTTTGGCAAAAGCCACCTGTCCGATCAAATCGGAAAAATGCTTTTTCGCCTCGGCAATGTTGATAGATTCCTCGATCATAATTCGCTCCCATTCAAGCCAATAAGGTCATCATGACCCGTTTCCGTGCCATTGTCAATAAATAGAGACGGATCGCCATCGCAGAGGTTGTGCAAAACCGCTCGTCCGGCAAATCCGAAACTGCAATTCCAACGATATCTGACCCTGTCGCTACATCGGCAATGGCAAAAGCCAAACGGTTTTGACTTGACAGGCCAGGAATGATCCGTACCGTCAGTAAGAACATTCCACGGTCAGCAACACGGGGTTTGCGTCGATGCCAAATGGGCATCGTCACGATCTATCGCTCCCCAACGATCTTAAAGGAGATACCTAATGGGACTACAAGATAAATTGGATGAAATGAGAAGAACGTTCGAATCGAGCGCGCCGCCCGAGGCCCTGACCGTCATGCACCGGGCCACGGAAGATCTGCTCTCCTCGGGAATCATGGAACGCGCCCTGAAAACGGGAGACCGCGCGCCGGAATTCACCCTTCCCGACATCAACGGAAATTCGATTGGCTCAGCGAAGTTGCTCGGCAAGGGGCCGATGGTGATCAGCTTTTACCGGGGTGTCTGGTGACGGTATTGCAATCTGGAGCTGGAAGCTCTGCAAGAAGTTGCTGCCGATATCGAAGCCCTTGGCGCCTCAATCATAGTCATATCACCGCAGCTTGAAAAATATTCGAAACAGATCGCGAAGAAATTGAACCTGACATTCAGAGTCATCGGTGATAAGGGAAATGAGGTCGCAACCCGATTCGGCCTGGTATTCACCCTGCCAGAGGACTTGAAGGGACTGTACAGCAAGTTCGGCATCGACCTGGAACGGTTCAACGGCAACGATTCCTGGACCCTGCCCATGCCGGGCCGCTTCATTGTTGACCCAAACGGGACGATCCTCGACGCAGAGGTCAACCCCGATTATACGAAAAGGCCGGATCCCGCCGAAATCATCAAAATCTTAAAAAGGAGAACCGATGGCTGAGATCGTCACCCTTGAAATCAGGGACCACATCGCCTTTGTCACCCTCAACCGACCGGA
This sequence comes from Desulfobacterales bacterium, assembly GCA_016342285.1. GTDB lineage: Bacteria > Desulfobacterota > Desulfobacteria > Desulfobacterales > JAEINQ01 > JAEINQ01. Next base: position 7,703 of record JAEINQ010000002.1, on the reverse strand, counting down.
GAAGTACAATGCACTGAACCTGGAGATGTTTTACCGCATTCTCGAAGTGGGCGAAGCGGTCAAAAACGACCCATCCATCCGGGCCGTGGTTCTGTCCGGAAACGGCAAGGGATTCTGCGCAGGGCTGGATTTTGAAATTTTCGAAAAACTCGGTGCCGACCCTGGCGGCCATGATCTTTTCGACCGACCGGAAGACAACCCGGCCAACAAGGCCCAGCAGGTGGCGTGGGTCTGGAAACAGGTGCCGGTGCCGGTCATCGCGGCCCTCCACGGAGTCGCCTTTGGCGGAGGGATTCAGCTCGCCCTGGCCGCCGATATCCGCCTGGCGGCAGCCGATACGCGCATGTCCGTCATGGAGATCAAGTGGGGGCTGGTGCCCGACATGTCCGGCTCCCAGACCCTGTGTGACCTGGTCCGGCTGGATGTGGCCAAGGAACTGGTCTTTACCGGACGGATCGTCGAGGCGGCCGAAGCGGCTGAACTGGGCTTGGTCACACGGATCTGCGAAGACCCCAGGGGGGAAGCCGAAAAACTGGCAAAAGTGATTGCCGGCAAATCCCCCGATGCCATTTCAAGGGGAAAGCAGCTGCTGGAAGAAGCCTGGCGAAGCGGCCCTGAAAAGGGACTCTTACTGGAAGAAACCCTTCAGCGCGAACTGATCGCAACGCCGAACCAGATTGAGGCGGTCATGGCCAACCTCGAAAAGCGTCCCCCGGTTTTTCAGGACCGAGGGTAAATCACCGAATTTGGAAAATTCACCACAACAGTTGAATTCCATATCCGGCAAATTTTTTGTCCTTGGTCACAACGGTCATTTTTTCCTTTTCCGCTTCAGCGATCATGATGCGGTCAAAGGGATCTCTATGGATCAGGGGTAGCGACGCAGCGGCCATGGCCGTCGAAAAACTGATGGGGATGGGGGTCACGCCAAGCTGCTGCATGGCCTCCGGCACAAACCGTTGGGGCTCATCCGGTAGTTCAATGCGTCCGAGATTTCGAAGCAACGCGATCTCCCAACCGCTGGCCGCACTCAGATAGAGGCGGCTATTTTTTTGAAGGACAATTTTCCTGACGTTGCGAGACAACTTGTCGGGATCTGCCGCCATCCAGAGAAAAACGTGGGTGTCAAGAAGATAACGCACGGTCATCTTTCTGAATCCAGAAATCGTCGATCATCTCCTTGGGCAACGGTTCCATCAAGTCTTCAAAAATTTTGATCTTTCCCGCATAACAGCCAAGGGGTCGATCCCCCCCCTGCCCATCTACAGGAACCAGTTTCACCAGGGGTTTTCCGGACTTGGTGATGATGACCTCCTCGCCGGATAGAACAGCCGGGATGAGCTTGGAAAGCCTTGTTTTTGCCTCATGGATGCCGATTTTCATTTTCCCACCCCCGCGCTTAGTTTAGTCTTAAACTAAGCTACAACGTTCTGTTTGTCAAACCTTTTCATTAATCCACTTCCGGCGTTTTTATCACTTTCCTGGCGGTCTCCATAAAGGCCTGCAAAGTCGGAGAAACCCATTTGCTCTTGTGACGGATCATCAATATGGCCGTCACCATTGAAAGAGACGGCTCCGGTCATCTCAAGAGGACCCGCACTCCACTCCGATCCGGCAGGTATTCCGAGATCACGACGCCGGACTACGAATTCTAGTTCAATCTGAGGGGAGAAATCCAATTCATTCGCGGGCTCGGCACTAACTGGTCCAAACGTTTTGCCGAAGTAAACGACTGAGTCGTCTGCCGACTTATCTTTACCTGATCCAGCGGTTGTAAGGCGGGCGTTCCCCGGGTGGAGTGCAGGCCGCCGGAGCTCACTGTCCGGCAGCCTGACTCCCCTGGCGTGGGGCTTTAGGGGAACCTATGCAGCCAGTTTGGCCGCAATAGCCGCCACATGCTTGCCCTGAAAACGGGCGCCTTCCAGTTCATTCTCGCTGGGCATGCGCTCCCCCGATCCGCCGGCAATGGTGGTGGCACCGTAAGGCGAGCCGCCCGTGATCTCATCGATGCGCATCTGGCCCTGGAAAGCATAGGGGAGACCCACCACCACAAAGCCGTGGTGAAGCAGGGTGGTGTGGAAGGAAAGGATGGTCGACTCCTGGCCGCCGTGCTGGGTGGCGGTGGAAGCAAAGACGCTGCCCACCTTTCCCACCAGGGCCCCGCTGGCCCAGAGCCCGCCTGTGGCGTCGAGGAACTGGCGCATCTGGCCGCACATGTTGCCGAACCGGGTCGGGGTGCCGAAAATCACCGCATCGGCTTCGGCCAGCTCCTCCACGGTGCAGACCGGCACATGGGACTGGGCCTTCTGGGCATCGACCGCCCCCATTTTTTCCAGAACGTCTGCCGGCAAGGTCTCGGGCACGCGGCGGAGGATTGCTTCGGCACCGGCCACGGCATTGACCCCTTCGGCCACCGCTTCGGCCATGGTGTGAATATGTCCATATGTCGAGTAGTAAACGATCAGTACTTTCATGATGATCTCCTTTCATGGATGTTTGATAAAGGTGCCGTCCCGGTATTCGGCAAACGCCGCGTCCAGTTCGGCCTGGGTGTTCATGACAATGGGGCCTCGCCAGGCGATGGGTTCGCCCAGGGGTTTTCCGGTCAGGATCAGAAACCGGACCGGGCCGCCTGCGGCGGTCACGGAAAACGACGGCCCCGAATCGAAAAGAACCAGGGTGCCATTGTCAACATGGGTGCCGTTGACCCTGCCGGTGCCGCCGGTCACATAGATAAAAGCGGTGTAATCCGGCTCGGTCCGGTGAACGTAGGTGACACCGTCGGACACGGTGCAGTCCATGAACTCCGGGTCGATGACGATGTCTTTCATCGGCCCCTGGGTTTTTCCCACCGTCCCGGCGATGACTTTGATACGCACGCCGTCGGCAAGCGCCACTTCCGGTATGCTCTCTGCCGTGATGTCGTTGTACCGGGGCGCCATCATTTTCTGCCCGGCCGGCAGGTTCGCCCACAACTGGAACCCGTGCATGGCGCCTGCGGCGTCACCTTTCGGCATTTCCTGATGGACGATGCCGCTGCCGGCCGTCATCCACTGCACGTCCCCTGCTGATATAATCCCCTTGTTTCCCATGCTGTCGCCGTGTTCCACATCGCCTTTGAGGATATAGGTGATGGTTTCGATGCCCCGATGGGGATGCCAGGGAAATCCTTTGACATACTTCTCCGGACTGTCCGAACGGAAATCGTCGAACATGAGGAACGGATCAAAAAGGGGCAGTTCGGAATTCCCGAAAACGCGACGAAGATGGACGCCGGCCCCCTCCAGGACGGGTGTGCCTTTCAATATCCGCTTGATGGGCCTGCTCTTTTCCATGGTCTGTCTCCTTTTCACCTAACTGAGCGTTTAAAATTCCAAAACAGGCTATAAGCAACCCATATTTATAGTGAAATATCCAATTTTGTCTTTCGGAATTTAAAACCCTTCAGGCTTCGCTTTCAGCTACGACCCGACAGGTCGGAATTGCCGATCTTACCACATCGACGGCGCAATATGCCTTCCCGCATGAAGGACCATAACGGGAAAATATCTTCCTTGTAGCTGTAGCAACCTCGACAATCGCTCAACTCAGGTGTCGGTCTCTGTTATCCATATCGATGAATTCACAAAGATCACATCCGGTGTCCGCTCCGATAATTACGGTTCCGGTAATTTGGAAAGGTGGGGCCGAATCGGCAGAAGGTCAAGTGGAGACAGAGGGGATGGCTTGAATTATATCAGGATATATGAATTCAGCGTGGTTTGAAACGCGCGCGCTTAAATTGACACGCGGCGCGGATAACGGCCCATCATTCATCTTCGTCCTCATCGTATTCGGGATACTGCTCGGGCGATGGGCCGTTCTTTTTGACGACCCGGGGAAGGGACTTCACCGACACGCTCCCGGGCTCGGCTTTCAAAACGGTCAGCTCGTGCCACCATTCGTCTCCAAAATCGAAAAGATAATAAAGATAGTCCCCTTCCTTTAGCCCCATTTGACCGATGGTTGTCTTGTCTGCGCTGTGGATCTCTTTTTCCAGCATTCCTGCCATTTCCTGGACATTCATGGGATGGGTGATTTCCAGCGCACTGAACATGTTACGCATGCTCTTGGTTCTTTTCCCGGGAAAGAAGAAGGAATACAGATGCGCGTCGTACCGCTCAAAGGCGTCAAAGATCGCTTCATGGAGCGCGGCAAAGGTCTGGCTGCCGGCGATTTCGATATTCCGGTAGGTCCGCTTGTTGTGCATCAGGGCCACTTTAATGGTGTAAGTATCGATTCCGCTCATTTGATAACAAATCCCTCCTTAATCTCTTCCAGTACCGCATTGATTTCGTCGACCGCCTCCTGAGGCGGCGTTGTATCCCCGTCGCCGAAATTCTATTGCGACTGACCCGTCCGCCAGTGGCCGATGGCATTGGCGTAATAGCGAAGCAGTGGTTCTTCTTCGGCCACAGCCTTGAATTTGTCGCCGACAAGGGTCACCAGGCGCCGCATGGCCAGGATGTCCACGGCCTCGGCGATGATCCGCGCCCGGGTGCTGCGTGGTGTTTCAAAGACCGGCGCGCCGCGGTCCTGAAGGTCATGAATCAGTCGGTCGGCCCGCTGCTCGATCTCCAAGATGTCCATCTCTTCTTCCATGGCTTCGGCAAAGACCGTCGCCACCACCGAAACCGGCAGCACCGGCACCACGTGGGCGATGCCCGCCATGAGCCGACGGCACAGGGCCTCGACCGCTTTGAACCGATCGGGCCGGTCCAGTGCGGCAAAAGGAACGTTTTTTTCACGGCAATACGCATTGATGGACAGGGGCTCACCAAAGTTGACGCAGGCATAACCGTAGCGGCGCCAGCGGCTGAGCACCATGAGCGTCAGGCTTCGCCGGATGAACCCGAAGGTGGTCCAAAAGACAAACCAACCGCTACGTTTTTTGGCTTGGTGATCGAGATTTCGAAGCAGGCTGCGGTCCTCGATGGTTCGGTCGTAGTTAATGCCCACGGGAATAAAGACGATGTCCCGGTCCCGGACCGGATCGAACCGGCGCAGCATGTAATCCATCAGGCCGAGCCTGGGTTCGCGCAAAAATCCGTCCCGGCTCAGACCGCCTTCTAGAAAGACGGCCTGGCAGACGCCTTCGTGGGTGGCCATGTGAATATAGCGTTCCAGGACCCGGCGGTAGAGGGCATTGCCGGATTGACGTCGCACAAAGAAAGCGCCCATGGCCCGGAACAGCATGTGCAAGGGCCAGATCTTGGCCCATTCGCCGACCGCATAGGAGAGGGTTGTCCGCTCCGCCGCCAGGAAAGCGACCAGGATATAGTCCATGTTGGAGCGGTGGTTCATGACGAAAACCACGGTGGAATTGGGATCAATGGCGGCATATTGGTCTTCCTTGAACAGTCCGACCCTTACCTGGTAGAGCATGCGGGCCACCCGCTTGGCGATCCAGTAGCCGATACGAAAATAGAAGTAGGCGTTGAAGGAGGGGACGATCTCCCGGGCATAGGTGGCTACCTTGTTCTGCGCCACTTCCAGAGGCATCTCTTTTTCTCTGGCGTAATCGGCGACGGCCTCGATCACCTGGGGGTCATAGATGAGCCGGTCGATGAGCACCTGACGTTTGGTGAGCTGAAAGGGACGGATCTCAATGTCTAGCCGGGTGCCGATCTCTTCGAGAACGCGGTTGATCCGCCGGCGCAGAAACCACCGGGAGCTGGGAATGAGAATCCGGTCGAGCACCGCAAGGATGGAAATCGCTAAAAGAAGGAGAAAGAACCAGATGGAGATGGTGACCTGTCCGCCCATGGTGCGCCCTCCAGCGTTGAAACGCCTGATCGTTTATGCAACCCCTTCCACCGCTTTTTTACACCCACTCTGAGCGTTTTAAATTTCGAAATTTAAAACCCTTCGGGATTGCCGATCTTACCGCACATTTCAAAATGACAAAAGCGGGAAATTTCAGCGGTTATCCGGTCCGGCCACTGCCCTGGCGAAAAAAAAACCGGTATCGTCATGGGCGGCGACAAATCCCAGTTCCGCGTCGACATACCAGGCAGACCGCTTTGACCGCCGGTCCGCGCTCCAGATCCAGCGCTGGGCCTGGTCAAAGACCGGCTCCAAGCAAAAATCGGTTGGGCCCGGCGGGTTGATCAGGGAAAGAAGTTCATCGACCGTGGGAAATCGCCAGTCATCTCGATGGGCAAACCGGGTTTTATTGAGCCGATCGATGTAGGCGCCTGCCTCGGCCAGGGTCATGGGATAGGCTGAACCTGCCTGTTGCCAGATCAGGTCGGTGGCGGCGTCAAAAACCGTATGGTCTTCTTCTGGTATAAGCCGGTTCCGGGTGTATTTCGCCGGCCGGTTGAGATCATCCAAGGAAAATACCCGGCCGGCACGCGGGGCCGGCACGGTCATCGCCTGGGACCGAAGCCGGATTCGCCCATCTGCGTCATCGGCTTGCCAAATCTTGGGGAGAGCCGATGACGGTTGGGCCAGCCGGCAGGCCATCGATTGCTTTTCCTCAAAATCGATATAGAGGCGACCGAGGGCAGCGGCCATATCACGCGTAGCGGAAAACCGCCCCCCGGGCTCGCGGTCCAGGGCCTTGGAAAAAAAATCGTCCCAGTCCGCATCCAGCCCCCCGTGCCGCCGACTCACCGGATCGATTGGCACCCGGGGAAGAGATCCGGTAAGCATGCGATAAAGCGTCACCCCGACGGCGTATTGGTCGGCCCGGGCATCTGCCGATCCAGGGTCGAGCATCTGTTCGGGTGCTGCGTAACCCCGGGTGCCGATCAGTACGCCATCCGGAAACGGCATGGATTCCCCCCGTCGTTTGGAAAGCCCGAAATCGGCCAGTTTAACCACGTCTTCGTCGGTGACCATGAGATTGAAGGGCTTGATATCCCGGTGAACAATGCCCGCATAGTGAAGCCGCGAAAGTCCGGCCAAGGCGCCTTGGGCATAGCGAACCGCCCGCTCCACGGGAATAACCCGCGAAGGCGTCTCGGCCCAGTAGGTCTCACCCATGAGAACGCCGAGATTGTGGCTGAAGTATTCCATGAGATAGCACGGACCGTCTTCGGTATCGTCCAGACCCCACACCTCCAGAATGTTGGGGTGGCGAATGGCGGCAATGACCGTGGCCTCAAAGACAAACTGTTTCAAAAGAATGTCGCGCCCCACCGTCTCGACCAGTTTACGGCTCGGCGCAAAGACTTTCAGGGCGGCGATCTTTCCGATTCGCGGCACCCTGACCTTGTAGACCTTGCTCATGCCGCCACGGCCCAAAGCGCCGACGATTTCGTATTGTCCGATGGTTTTCATGACCGAATTCATAACCCAGGCGTCCACCGGACACAAGTGATTGTCGCCTTTCCCTGAAATTACGGCAATTCCTCCAAAACCAGACTCCGACAAAATCGCAATTCGCAACTATTTTACTAATCTTTGACTATATCTTTAAAATATTTCCAACTACGGTTGCGCCAAGGGTGGTTTCGCTGCCGTACCCATCAACCCGGGACTCAATCCCAAGGACATCGGCTATATCATCAACCACGCCGAAATCAGCGCACTGGTCGTCGACGATATTCTTTTCCCCCTGGTCGACGCCCTGAAGGATACCTGAGAAATGCCAAGACATAGGTAACCCTAAAGTGCCAAGACATGGGTTACCTTAAGGTTCGTTTGTGCCAAGACAT
>JAEINQ010000137.1 GCA_016342285.1 Desulfobacterales bacterium | reverse complement strand
CACAAAGAAAAAAATCAGTTAATTAAGTTCGTTAACTTTGTGTCTTTTGTGTCTTTGTGGTAAATTCGGACTTTTTACGGGCGCATCAATTTTGAATGTTCAAGAGATGAATCCTGGGTTGTGACAGGGCGATCGCCACTGGAGAAGAAAAGGAGGGGTCATGGCAATGGAAATCAAAATCCCCAGTGTCGGGGAGTCGGTGCAGGAGGCGGTCCTTGCCGAGTGGTTCAAGAAGGATGGTGACGCGGTCCTGCGGGACGAACCGCTTTTTGTTATCGAAACCGACAAGGTTACCCTTGAAGTGACCGCCGAGGCGGCCGGTACGTTGCATATCCTCGTGGCCGAAGGGGAGACGGTGGCCATCGGCACCGTGGTGGGCACCATCGATACCCAAAAGGGGGCCGCTGATTCCGCACCGCCCCCTTCGCCCCCCGTATCGGCTGAAAAAACAGAATCGCCGGGCCTTTCGGCCCCGGCTGTCGCGGCAGCCGCCGCTTCCGTGCCGCCGCCTCCGGCCCCCGTATCGGCTAAAAAAACAGAAGCGCCGGCCCAACCGCCTTTTCCCCAGGCAGCCCATGATACCTCCCTGGCACCGTCCGTTCGCCGGCTCGTGGCCGAGAAAAACCTCGATGTTGCCAAAATCTCCGGAACCGGGCCAGGGGGGCGGATCAGCAAGGGCGACGTCCTCCTCTACCTGGAACAGGCGCCCGCCGGCATTCCCGACACCTTGGCCCCGCCATTGCCTTCCGGTGCCGCCGCTTCGGATCCGGCAGGCGACATGGAAGTGCGAAAGCCCATGTCGCCCATTCGTAAACGCATCGCCGCCCGCCTTCTGGAATCGAAGCAAAATACGGCCATGCTGACCACGTTTAACGAAATCGATATGTTTTCGGCCATGGCCATTCGTGGCCGCTACAAAGAGCCGTTTCAGAAAAAGCACGGGATTTCTCTTGGGTTCATGTCCTTTTTTATCAAGGCCTGCGTCGAGGCGCTCAAGGAAATTCCGGAGATCAACGCCTTTATCGACGGCAATGATATCGTCTATCACAATTATCAGCACGTCGGCGTGGCCATCGGCTCGAAACGGGGGTTGGTGGTTCCGGTGATCCGGCATGCGGAGAAGCTCAGTTTTGCCGGTATCGAGCAGGCCATCGCCGATTATGTGAAGAAGATACAGGACAATCGACTGGAATTGGCCGATCTTGAGGGCGGGACCTTTACCGTCAGCAACGGCGGCGTTTACGGTTCCCTGCTGAGCACCCCCATTCTCAATATGCCCCAGAGCGGCATTCTTGGGATGCACAAAATTGAAAAACGGCCGGTGGTGGTCGATGAGGATATCGTCATCCGGCCCATGATGTACGTGGCGCTCAGCTATGATCACCGCATCGTCGATGGCCGGGAGGCCGTTACCTTTTTAAAACGGGTCAAGGAGTTCGTGGAAAACCCGGAACGGATGATACTGGAGGTCTAATCATGGCGACAAAGGAAACCTACGATCTGATCATCATCGGCTCCGGGCCGGGGGGATATGTCGCCGCGGTCCGGGCGGCCCAGCTCGGGCTGAAAACCGTCTGCATTGAAAAGGCGTCCCGACTCGGTGGGGTATGCCTCAACGTGGGGTGCATCCCGAGCAAGGCGCTGCTCGATTCGAGCGAGTACTTTCATCTTGCCGCCGAACACTTTGCCGATCACGGCATCAAGACCGGCAAAGTCGCGATTGACCTGGCAAAGATGATGGCCCGGAAGAATAATGTCGTGGAAGAACTCACCGGCAATGTTCGAAAGCTTCTGGAGGGCAACCGGGTTGACATCATCCACGGCACCGCACGACTGGCCGGGGGACAATCCGTGACCGTCGTCAAGGCCGGTCAAAAGAAAGCGGTCAGCCTCACGGCCGCCAACATCCTCCTTGCCACCGGTAGCGCCCCCATAACCGTCCCTGGGCTTGAATTTGACGGGGAGGGCATTGTCGACTCCACCGACGCATTGGCCTTCGATGCGGTGCCCAAGCACCTGGGGATTGTGGGGGGCGGATATATCGGGCTGGAACTCGGTTCCGTATGGCTTCGTCTGGGAGCCAAAGTCACCGTCATCGAAATGCTTCCAAAAATTGCCGCCGGCCTCGACGGACAGGTTGGCAGGGCCCTGGAAAGAATCTTAAAAAAGCAGGGCTTTAATTTCATGGTCAAAACAAAAGTTGTCGGTGCCAAGAAAAGCGGCAAATCGATACGGGTCACCCTGGAAACGGGCACCGGACAGGAAACCGTTTCTTTCGACAAACTGCTGGTGGCTGTCGGCAGGCGCCCGCTGACCCAGGGGCTCGGCCTGGAAGAGGCCGGCGTTGAAACCGATCCCGCCACCGGGCAGATCCGGGTGGATGCCGCCAACCGGACCAATGTTTCCGGGATTTACGCCATCGGCGATCTGACCCCCGGGCCCATGCTTGCCCACAAGGCTTCGGCTGAAGGGATTACCGCGGTGGAGTGCATGGCCGGTCATGCCGGGGAGGTGAATTATGATGCGATTCCGTCCGTGGTCTACACTTGGCCGGAGGTGGCCGGCGTCGGTCTTACCGAGGAAAAGGTCAAGGAGATGGGGATCCCTTATTGTGTGGGCAGTTTCCCCTTTTCAGGGACCGGCCGCGCCCGGTGCATGGGGGAAAAGGACGGTTTCGTGAAATTGATCGCCCACGGGAAAACCGATCGGGTCTTAGGGGTTCACATCATCGGACCCAGGGCTGCGGATATGATCGCCGAATGCGTACTGGCCATGGAATTCGGGGCAAGTTCGGAAGATATTGCCCGGACCATCCACGGGCATCCCACCTTTTCGGAAGCCCTGCAGGAGGCGGCCATGGCCGTTCGCAAGTGTTCCATTTACGCATCGTAAGAGACGCCTTGCCCAGGGCGGGGATGTCCATCCGGCAATGTTTCAAGGCCGGCATGACAGGTATCCCCGTGCGGGTGATACAACCGGTTATGGATATTTTGTTTATTTGTTTTTCCAGATTGAAGGGGGGAGAATATGTCCTTTGAGAACATTGACGACATCATTGCCTATGCACTGAAACAGGAGAAGGAAGCGGTAGCGTTTTATGCGGATTTGAGCAAAAAAGAAATTTTTTCAGGAGCCAGAGAGGTCTTCGAGGGGTTTTCAAAGGAAGAGGAAAAGCATGTTGCCCTGCTGGAAGGTTTTTCCGAGAACAAGGAAAAGCTGGCGAAATACAAATTTGAATGGATTCCGGATATCAAAAGGAGCAACTACGTTGTAGAGATTGAGTATGAGGCGGGGATGCACTATCTCGATATCCTAAGGCTCGCCATGAAGCGGGAGGAAAAAGCCCTCCAGCTATACAATGATTTACAAGGCAAGGCCGATGACGCGGACTTCGTCAAGCTGTTCAAAGTCCTCGCCCAGGAAGAGGCAAAACATAAACGCGCACTGGAAACGCTCTATGACGATGCCATGGCGGAGATGGGAGACTGACGGTCTGCTGAGCCCAGTCAGAAATATTTGACAGACCCTAAAGTCCATATTTTACCACAAAGGACCCAAAAGCGAACGACGCATTTGCAATAATTCGTTTAAAACCAAAAAGACACAAAGCTCACAAAGAAATAATGGCTTGAACACGGGCTGTTATCTTTGTG
>JAEINQ010000051.1 GCA_016342285.1 Desulfobacterales bacterium | reverse complement strand
CCGGGGGAGACTTGGAATCTTCTATACCTTTCAATGTCAGGAATTTAGCTCTGAAAGTGTTTGACAAGGACACCTAACCGTGGACCGTTTTCTTTTTCTGTCTTTTTGACCCTTAGACCATTTATCGGGGTCAGGCCGTAGGCGTGATGTCCGGATCAATGCCGAAAAGCGCACAGGTATTGTGCCACAGGGTGTCGGCCAGGGCTTCGGGATCGTCGCCGCGGACCTCGGCCAGCTTGACAAGGACCGACCGGACAAAGGCGGGCTCGTTGCGGCGGTGTTTGTTTCGCTCGGGTGTGGGGGTCAGGTAGGGGGCGTCGGTCTCGATGAGGAGCCGGTCGGCAGGGATTTCCCGAGTCAGCTCCCGAAGCGTTGCCCCGCGCGATTTGATGGTGAGAATGCCGGTAATGCCGATGTGATACCCCAGGGCGAGGATTTCCATCATCTCGTCGCGGGTGCCGCTGAAACAGTGGACCACCCCGCGCCGGCTCGGTCCGCCATGGGCGCGGAGCAGTTCCAGAAACCGCCCGTTGGTGTCGCGCTCGTGAAAGATCATGGGCAGGCCCAGGGCCCGGCCCAGTTCCATCTGGCGGACGAACCATCGTTCCTGGGCGGGTCGGGGGCTGTGCATGCGGTTAAAATCCAGGCCGATTTCCCCCCAGGCACAGACCCTGGGGCTTTGGGCCAGGGTTTCAAGGCTCTCCAGGGCCTTTTCGCTGCAGCTTTGGGCGTCGTGGGGGTGGATTCCCACGGAAGCGAAAAATTCCTCATGGGCCTCGGCCAGGACCACGGCCCTTTGGGCGCTGGCCTCGGTGATGCCCACGATTATGGCCCTGCGGACCTCAGCCTCATGCATCCTCAGCAGTACCCGGTCCATGTCATCGGCATAGCTTGGGTCGTCCAGGTGGCAGTGGCTGTCAAAAATTTTCACTTGAATCTTTCTAAACCGCCACGATATTGCCTGGTGGTATTATAAAGGGTTGGCTTTCTAATTCTCGTGTATTTTCAGTAGGTCCCGATTCAGACTCGCGGCATGTACCATTTATTGCCAAGAAGATCAATATTTTGGCTTGATTTCGTAATGAGTATATGCTTGTTTTCTTTTTTAATTTTCCATTAGAATGCTGCGCCGGGTTATCTGACCGCGCAGCGATTATCCGATACTTTTGGCCTGGAGGTAAGACATGTTCAACATCGTTCGAAGGGAAGAGATGTCCGGCGGCACCGTTATCCTCAATGAGATTGAGGCGCCCCTGATTGCCAGGAAGGCCAAGCCCGGCCAGTTCGTGATCTTGAAGGCCGGCGAGGACGGCGAGCGGATTCCGCTGACCATGGCCGATACCGACCCGGACAAGGGGACCATCACCATAATCTATATGGTTGTGGGAAAATCCACAGCCCTGTTCAAAGACCTGAAGGTGGGCGATGCCTACATGGACGTAATCGGTCCGCTCGGGAAAGCCACCCATCTGGAAAAGGTCGGGAAGGTGGTCTGCGTGGGCGGCGGCACCGGCATCGCCGTATTGCACCCCATCACCCGTGCCCTCAAAGAGATCGGGAACCACGTGACCGCCATCGTCGGTGCCCGGAGCAAGGACATCCTGATTCTGGAAGAGCAGATGAAAGCCGCTTCCAACGAGCTGCGGATTTGCACCGATGACGGCTCATACGGCCATCACGGTTTTGTCACTGAAGTGCTCAAGGAGGTTCTGGAAGCCGGCGACGTGAAGCTGGTGGTGGCCATCGGCCCGGTTCCCATGATGAAATTTGTTTCCAAGATGACGGCCGAATACAACGTGCCGACCATGGTCAGCCTCAATCCCATCATGGTGGACGGCACCGGCATGTGTGGTGGTTGCCGTGTCAGCGTGGGCGGTGAGACCAAGTTCGCTTGTGTGGACGGTCCCGAGTTCGATGGTCACAAGGTCGACTACGACGAACTCATGCTCCGCCTGCAGGCCTACTGCGAAGACGAGAAGAAGTGCTTCGAAGACTACTGCACCATTCGCGATGCCTGACAGAGCAAGGATGGAAAAAAGCGCATCTATTTGATCACTTACGACTGATTCGCAGGAAGCATTGCAACAGCGACTTCATTTTGGAGGTAAGATATGGCAGAAAAAACTGAAAAGAAAAAAGAAAAGACTCCCCGGATGCCCATGCCGGAACAGGAGCCCCAGATCCGGGCCCGTAATTTTGACGAAGTACCCACCGGGTACACCATGGAAATGGCCCAGGCAGAAGCCTCCCGGTGCCTTCAGTGCCGAAAACCCGGTTGCGTGGAAGGGTGCCCGGTGAGTGTGGACATTCCCGGTTTCATCAGGCTTATTACCGAAGGCGACATCACCGGCGCCATCCGCAATCTCTGGGGCAAAAACGCCCTGCCCGCGGTCTGTGGCCGGGTCTGCCCCCAGGAAATCCAGTGTGAGGGCAAATGCATTGTGGGCAAGAAGGGCGAGCCGGTGGCCATCGGCAACCTGGAACGTTTTGTTGCTGACTGGGAGCGGGCCAATGGCACCGGTGAGCTGCCGCCCACGGCGCCGCCCACCGGCAAGCGGGTGGCCGTTGTCGGTTCGGGTCCGTCGGGGCTGACCGTTGCCGGCGACCTCATTGCCAAAGGGCACGATGTGACCATCCTGGAGGCCTTTCACAAACCGGGCGGGGTGCTGGTTTACGGTATTCCCGAATTTCGTCTGCCCAAGGCCATCGTGGCCCAGGAGGTCAACTTCCTTGAACGCCTGGGCGTCACAGTGGAATGCAACCAGGTGGTGGGCCGCACCGTTAGTCTGGACGAGCTTTTTGAGGACGGCTTTGACGCCGTCTACATCGGTGTGGGCGCAGGGCTGCCGCGGTTTATGAACCTCCCCGGGGAGAACCTGGTGGGAATCCTTTCGGCCAACGAATACCTGACCCGGGCCAATCTGATGAAGGCTTACAAGTTTCCCGAAGTGGACACACCGATTCCCCTGGGTAAAAACGTTGTGGTGCTGGGCGCCGGCAACGTGGCCATGGATTCGGCCCGAACCGCCATGCGCCTGGGGGCGGAAAAGGTGCGGATTGTTTACCGGCGCTCACGGGAAGAAATGCCGGCTCGTAATGCCGAAATCCACCATGCTGAGGAAGAGGGGATTGAACTTTTTCTGCTCTCCAACCCCACCAAATACCTTGGTAACGAAAAGGGGCGGCTGACCGGCATGGAGTGCATCAAAATGGAGTTGGGTGAGCCGGACGATTCCGGCAGGCGCCGGCCGGTGCCCATGGAAGGTAGTGAATTCGAATTGGAATGCGATCTGTGCATCGTGGCCGTGGGCTCGGGCGCCAACCCGCTGCTGACCAGCGAGACGCCGGACATGGCCCTCAACCAGTGGGGATACATCATTGCCGATGAGAGTGTCGGCAAGACCACCAAGCGCGGGGTCTGGGCCGGCGGCGACATCGTTACCGGTGCGGCCACGGTAATCCTGGCCATGGGCGCGGGGCGAAAGGCCGCCGACTCCATGCATGACTATCTGACCCTGGGCTGGTAGAAACAGGGCATTGAAAAACTATTGCGCTCATGACGTTTTTCAATACCCTGTTGGGATACCCTTGGGGTTTTAAAGAAGTCCGCGGAACCCTGAATTTGTCTTGTGTATTTGACCCATAATGCCTAAAATGCGCTAAAGTTTGAAATGCTTAAAATTTTGGATTCGCTTTGCTCAACCCATTGAAGCCGTTTATTTCCGAGGTTCTTAATTTTAGGCATTTTAGCGCAATTTAGGCATTTTAAATTTCTCTTGCTGGGGGAGTCGATTGGATCGGCTGAGAGGAAGCGTGTACGCTTCGACCCCTTGAACCTGATCCGGATCATGCCGGCGAAGGGAAGTCTTTTGAACCGTCACCATTCAAGCCTTCCTTTTTTCCCCGCACACGATCCGCCTTTTGCCAGGAACCGGACATGCTTGTGGTTTCCGGATTGACCAAGCGCTTTGCCGATCAGACGGTGTTCGCCGACTTCAGCTTTACGGTCCCGCCAAACGGTGTGACCGTGCTCCTCGGCCCGTCGGGTTGCGGCAAGAGCACCCTGTTTGACGTGCTCACCGGTGTGGTGCCCGGCGACGGTGGCACCATTTCCTGGTGCGGAAAGGAACTCACCCACCTGGGACGCAGTGCCGCCTACATGCAGCAAAAGGACCTGCTTCTCCCCTGGTTTACCCTCATGGAAAACGCCCTGTTGCCGGCGCGCATCGGTGGCTCGGATTTGGCCGGAGCCCGCCGACGGGCCGGACGGCTTTTCAAGCGGCTGGGGTTGGCCGGTTTCGAGGATTTTCGGCCGTCGAAGGTTTCCGGCGGCATGCGCCAGCGGTGCGCCCTGGTGCGGACCCTGATGTTTGATCACGACCTGGTCTTGCTGGACGAACCCCTTTCGGCCCTGGACGCCATCACGCGGCAAAGCCTTCAGTCGCTGTTGCTCCTGCTCCAGAGCGAATTCGGCAAGAGCCTGCTCATGATTACCCACGATATCGAGGAGGCCCTGCTGCTGGCAGACACCCTGCTGGTCGTCTCCCCCATGCCCATGCAGGTAGGTGAACAATTTGTTCTTTCCCAGCCAAAGCCCCGCTCGGTCAGCGATCCGGAACTGCTGCGCCTCAAAGAGCATGTGTGGGAAAGGCTTCAGGGAGATATGGACCATGGATAGGCATCATATCTTCGCCCTGGGTGGTGCGGCTTTGTTGCTCGGCCTGTGGGAGCTGCTCTGCCGGCACTGGGCGGTGCCGGATTTCATTCTGCCCCCACCGAGCCAGGTGGCGGTTGCGGCCCTGGTCCGTGCGCCGCTGCTGCTTCCCCATGCCGCTGTCACCGCCCTGGAGATCGGGTGCGGTGTGATGCTGGCCCTGGCCGTGGCCGTGCCCCTGGCCGTGGCCATGTTTGCCCAGCCGGCCCTGGAAAAGACCCTGGCCCCCTTTCTGGTCGCCTCCCAGGCGGTGCCGGTCTTTGCCCTGGCCCCCTTGCTGGTGGTCTGGCTCGGATACGGGCTGGCCAGTAAGGTGATCATGGCGGCGGTGATCATCTTTTTCCCCATCACCGTCAGTCTGCTGGAAGGGCTCAAGGGGTGCGATGCCGAATACCGGGTGCTGTTCCGGCTCATGGGGGCCGGTTTCTGGAAATCGCTGCGCCTGCTCTACTGGCCCTGGGCCCTGCCCAGCTTTTTTGCCGGCCTCAAGGTGGGGGTGACCGTGGCCACCATCGGTGCGGTGATCGGCGAATGGGTGGGCGCCCAGCAAGGGCTGGGCTACCTGATGATTCAGGCCAACGCCCGGCTGCGGGTCGATCTGGTCTTTGCCGCCATTTTATACCTGTCGATCATGGGGCTGGGGCTTTGGTCTCTGGTGGGCATACTGGAGAAAAGAATCATACGGTGGAAATAAAATCGCTGGCGCGATTTCATGTAGCGCGGCTTCGCCGCTTAACTTCACGATGGCTTTAGATCCATCGCATTCGAGCACTGGGGCGCATTTTGCTCGCATCCCTGAAGTTTATATAAAGACAAGTCGCGACCAGAACCGCTTGAAAGAAGTTCAACGAGGAGAAAATAAAATGAAGAAGACATTTCGAGCCCCTGTTGTCTTGCTGCTTTGCATCTTGTTGGCTGCTCCCGCCACGGCAGGCGACAAACTCACCCTGATGCTGGACTGGTTTCCCAATGTGGACCACCTGCCCATCTATGTGGCGCAAGAGGCCGGTTATTTTGCCGACCAGGGGATAGACGTTGAGATCATCAGCCCTTCGGATACCGCCGATGGTCTGAAACTGGCTGCTGCCGGCACCGTGGACCTGGCCGTTTCTTACGAGCCCCAGTCAGTGATCGCAGCGGCCGAAGGCCTGGAGATTCGGGTGGTGGGCCGCCTTGTAGAACACCCCTTGACCACGCTGCTTTTTCTCAAGGAGAAGGGGATTCAAATCCCATCGGACCTGGCGGGAAAAAAGATCGGCTACACCGTGCCCGGACTCATGGATGTGATGCTGGCGGCCTTTGCCAAGGTCAACGGGATTACGGACTATTCGGCGGTGAATGTTGGTTTTGCCATTGTGCCCGCCCTGGTGTCGGGCCAGGTAGACGCGGTCATGGGGCCGTTTAAGACATACGAAACCGTAACCATGCGCCACAAGGGAATTGCGGCCGCTTACTTTGAATTGGAGAAATACGGGATTCCGGACTACGACGAACTGGTTTTCGTTTCCGGGAAAAAAATGTTGTCTAAAAAATCCGCTGCCATAAAAGCTTTTATCGAGGCTGTGGGGCGTGGCATCGTCCATGTGCAGGCCGACCCCAAACAGGCCCTGGCCATGTATTTCAAGGCCCTTCCCGACGCCGACCGGAAGGTCGAAACCGATGCCTTTGAACTGACCCGGCCCTATTTTGCCAGCAGCCAGACGCCCGATGCGGTCAAATGGCAGGCTTTTGCCGATTTTGCCTCTACCCACCGCCTGATTGAGAAGCGCGTGGACGTCAACCGGCTGATTCACCGTTGGTAGTCATTCCCAGTAATCGTTCACAGGGCATCACGCCGAGGCGTGACTTTGTTCCCGGGCATTTGAAGTACGATTTAGTACGCCTGCATGCCCGGCGCCTCGCATCTACGGCACCCTGTAAACGCTTACGTGCGAGGGTTTGGAATTCCTTGTGCGTTTCAACCCCGTGAACAGGTACCATTCCCAAAAGGGCTTTGGGGAATTTTTCAGAAATTTGATCCACCCGTGGAAATAACGGCAAGAATGATGCCCCCCTCTTCCCATAATCCCAAAGAGCGCAAGGTCTCACCGGGACCGGTTCATGCAAACCATTGATCCAGCAGTTTCAGCCGGCCCCGGTCGATTTTGGAATTGACACCCCTGCCGGTTGCAGCTACATTGAGTGGCCGTAAATCAGCGGGTGACCGACGAGGATGTCATGCCTGCCGCGTTCGCTTCTTTTATAGCCACAGCCCGTTGATGGGCGGTTTTGGCATTTCGCCCACGCTGGGCTGAAATGCAATGCGATTATTGCACGGAATTTCTAAATATATACCGGAGAGCGCCGCCCCATGCGTGGCCGGATTCCTCGACCACGGCATGGTTCGCGCGACGCGGCTGAGCCAGCCGGGGTTCAGCCCCACAGTTCCTCCGCACCGGATTCGGCTGCCGTGACCTTGACCTGCTTGTCTTTATCGGCCTTGTGCCGTCCTCACCCGACGCCGAATTCAACGGTTTCACTATCCATCCGTCCGGCCTACCCTTTCACTTCGGGCCATTCTTTTCTGATCAATGAGGGGAGAGTTGCATGAGACTGGGAATCTTTTTGTCCAGATGCAGGGGGGCCGTGGGGAAATCCATCGACCTCGAATCGCTGTCCAGGGAATACGAAAATCATGGGTTTGTCCGGAGCTTCGAAGATTTTTACGACGCCGATGAATTTGATGCGCTCTTAGATGAGGTGGAGCGAAGCGAGATTGACTCTATGGTGCTGGCCGGGGACTCGCCCCTGGCCTATCGGCGGAGCCGCAAGGGGAACTACCTGTTCAAATGCCTGGTCGAAAAAGGGATCAATCCCAGCAAGATCGAGGTGGTGAACTTAAAAAACATGGTGGCCCTTCCCCATCATGAGGCCTCCCATAACGATCTGCAGACCAAGGCCAAGCTGCTCATCGATGTGGGCATCGCCAAGGTTACCCATTCCGGCCCCACTTCCCTGGTGGAGATTGCCCCGCGGAAGGCCGTTGCCGTGATTGGCGCCAACACCAGCAGCATCGCCGCGGCCCAGCATTTGCTGGATGAAGGGTTCAAGGTTTACCTGATTCACAAGGGGAGCCGAATACAGATTCCGCCCGAAGAAGTTCCCCATGTGAACGCCGCCCTGATTTTTGTTACCCGGCATCCACGTTTTCAACTGATCAAGAACGCAAAACCAATCGATTTCTATGGATATCCGGGCGACTACACCCTGAGGGTGGACACCGGTGCAGAGGAACTGGATCTGGCCGTGGGGGCGGTCATCCTTTCCTTTGAGAGCGACCTGGGACTCATCAAGATGTCCCAGGCCACGTTCCGCATGGACATCAACGCCGACGGCACCCTGGCGGCACTGGACCGAACGTCGGCCCGCGCCATGACAAGGGAGCGGGGGGTATTTGTCATCGATGTCACGGTCCGGGCCAAGGAAAATATCGATCAGAAGTTTCTGGCCGCGGATTCCGCGGCGGCCCAGGCCATTCATCTGCTCAACCGCAAGGAGATCTACCATCAGGTGGCTGTCAGTCAGGTCAAGGAGGAATTGTGCGGTGGCTGCGGGGCCTGCGTTAAGACCTGTATGTTCAATGCGGTCACCCTCAGTGGCCCCGGGAACGTTTCCGTCATTGACCCGCGGCGATGCCGGGGCTGCGGCAACTGTGTCACGGCTTGCCCTGCCGGTGCCAGGGATTTGGTGACGTCACCCAGCACCTACCTGTTCAATGCCGTGGATGTTCTTGCCCGGTTCAAGCCCGAAGGGGACAAGCCACTGGTCCTGCTGCTGGCCTGCGAAGGGTGCGGATACGAAAGTCTGGACCGCAGCAGCCAGGAGGGCCTGACCTGGCCGGTGGGCATCATGCCCCTGGCAGTGGTATGCGGCGGCCAAATTGACATGCAACTGATCATGCATGCTTTTGTCCGGGGGTTTGACGGTGTGGTGATGTTGATCTGTGGCGAGGGGTGTTGCCACAACCTCATCGGCAATGTGGATCTGGAACGCCGGGTGAACCTGTTCAAGGAAATTTTGTCCAGCCGTGGGGTCGAAGAGGATCGGATCCATATTTGCACCACCTGCGAAAGGGAGGGGCGGGCCTGCATCGACGAGATGGGCGAGTTCTACAGACAACTCGGTGCAAAATATAAAGAGGGTAAAGCCCTGGTGGTCAACATGTGATCGGCTGTAGACCGCGCTCGCTAAACCGCGACCTAAAACAGGAAGACAAGCCATGTCCATGAAAAAGAAATATGTGATCTCCAAGGTCATCGGTAACGGATCCATGGCCACGGTGCACAAGGCCGTCCAAAAGTCCCTTGACCGATTTGTCGCCGTCAAGCAGCTTCATCCCCATCTTGCCGGTGACCGGGACTATATCAACCGGTTCGAGCGAGAAGCCAAGGCCGCTGCCGGCCTCGGGCACGAGAATATTCTGGACATCATCGATTTCGGAAAAGACGGTGATGTCTATTACATCGTGACGGAATTCATCGATGGGCCGAATCTGTTGCAGGTCATCAAAAGCAGTACGACTCTTTCCCTGGAGATGACGCTGTCGGTTGTCATTCAGGTTCTCAACGGCCTGGATCATGCCCACAACAAGGGCGTCATCCATCGGGACATGAAACCGGCAAACGTTATGATCACCCGGAACGGTATCGCCAAGATCACCGACTTCGGCATTGCTCAGGCAGAGGCCCTGGAGTCCCTGACCCAGATGGGACAGATTTTGGGCACCCCCAGCTACATGTCGCCGGAACAGGCCGAAGGCAAAAGTCTCGACCATCGTTCCGACATCTTTTCAGTGGGCGTGATGCTTTACCTGATGCTGACCGGCAGACTTCCCTTTGACGGCAAGACCGTTCTGGATATCATGACCAAGCTGGTCGTCGAACCGCATCCGCCCATATCCGACACCCATCCGGAGATTCCTGAAGGCTTGACCCGGATCGTGGACAAGGCGTTGGACAAGAATCCCACTTCCCGTTTTTTCGATGCCGGCGAATTTGCCTACGCCCTGGAGCAGTTTGCTCAAAACGCCGGTATCGAATTCGGCCAGCGGATCGTCAAAGCCTTTTTCGAGAAGAGCCTGAACCTCAAAGAGAAGGGACAAGACGGGAATGAAACACCCAGCCATGTTCGCCACATCAGTGCCAGCACGGCCGGTCTTGGCAAAAAACGCCCCACGGCGGCGATTTTGCCCCTGACCGGATGCTTCGGGTGCCAAGTGAACCTGCTCGATTTTCACGAGGATTTCGTTAAGCTCCACGGCATGATCGACATTCGGTTTTCCTACATTGCCGACGAAAAGGAGATACCCGAGGTGGACCTGGGGATTGTGGAGGGTTGTGTGGCCAACTCGGAAAACGAAGCGCGGGTCAAGGAGCTTCGGGAGAAGTGTCAGACCCTGGTGGCCCTGGGTACCTGCGCCTGCTTCGGCGGCATCCCCGGTCTTCGAAACCTGCATACGGCCGCAGCGGTGATTGACCATTCCTACAGCGGCGACGGTGACAACGGCAACCGTCCCGGATTGCCCATGGCGCCGGCCCTTTCCCACCACGTTCGGCCGGTGAGTGAGGTGGTCAAGGTCGACGGCATTATTCCCGGTTGCCCGTCGCCCCATAAACTAATCCTTGGTGCCCTGCAGAATGTGATCAGCGGCGTTCCCTTTGACGTGCCCATGCACAATCTCTGTCACGAGTGTGGCCGCAAACACACCAAAAAGCTTTCCGGTAAGCGGGAGTTCATCGCTGACGACGTGCGGCCCCTCATGGAACTCGACGAGATCGATCCCGAACTGTGTTTTCTGGAGCAGGGGATTCTGTGTATGGGCATGACCACCAACGAGGGGTGTGGGGGCCGGTGTCTTAAGAGCAACATCCCCTGCCAGGGGTGCATGGGGCCGGCCCCGCAGGTTCGCGAGACCGGCGCCAAATGGATCAACGCCATCGGCAGCCTGATGCCAGGTGGCTCGTTGCGGTACCGCCACGACATAGTGGGTCTGGCCTACCGATACACCATGCCGCTGTCCATGATGCCCTTTAAACGGGAAAAGGCCGAATGAACCGGCGTTTCAATGAACCCCATGGTTGCATAAAAAACACAACGATAGGGTGAAGAGAGCGGCATTATTACCAAAAACCGAAGAATCAAAGGGATGTGAGGATAGTGAATTGATGGGGTGCCGGCAAAAGATACCCTTGACCCCTCGACCCCTTGATCCCTTGAACCCTTTTTCTCCAAAGGAGTTCCACCCATGGCGAACGTGCAGACCATCGAAATCGACCCGGTCACCCGGGTCGAAGGGCACGGAAAGATACACATCACCTTGGACGAAAACGGCAAGGTAAGCGATTCGGTCTTCAGTGTCGGTGAGTTCCGGGGGTTTGAGAAATTTTGCGAAGGGCGCATGGTATGGGACATGCCAACCCTGACCAGCCGGATCTGCGGCGTGTGCCCGGTGAGCCATCACCTGGCTTCGGTCAAGGCCTGCGAGGCGCTTCTTGGCGCCGAACCGCCGCCGGCGGCGACAAAGCTCCGGGAACTGCTGCATATGGGCCAGACCGTTCATTCCCATGCCCTCCACTTCTTCTGTTTCGGCCTGCCGGATTTCATCTCGGGAGAGGATACCCTGGTGCTTCACCGAAGCATTCTCGGTCTGCTCCAGAACAACCGGAATCTGGCCGCCAATGCCATCGCCATTCGAAAGACCGGACAAGACATTGTCGACATTGTGGGTGGCGGCCGGTTGCACCCGGCTGCCTGCATACCCGGCGGCTTGAGCAAATGGCTTCAAAATGACGAGCGGGTCACCATGTACAAGAGCGTCGTGGCCTCCTTGAAAATGATTCAGGGCGGCATGAAGCTGGTCAAGGACCTCTACGAGAAGAACAAGGACAGCTTTGCCCAGTTCGCCTCCTTTCCCAGCATGTACATGGGGCTGACCAACGGCGGCAAACTGGAGCTCTATGACGGTCCGGTCCGCCTCATTGACGCCGACGGCGGTCCGGTGGCGGAATTTGAAGCCAAGGATTACGAGGTCTATATTGGCGAACATGTGGAATCGACCAGTTGGACCAAGTTTCCCTATTACCGTGAGCAGGGGTTCCCCGATGGTTTCTACCGGGTGGCGCCCCTGGCCCGGCTCAATATCGCCCAATCCATCGGCACGCCCCTGGCCGATGCCGAACTGAAAATTTTCAAACAGCTCGGAAACGGAAAGCCTCTCCAGTCGAGCCTCTTTTATCACTATGCACGAATGATCGAAATGCTCTACGCGGCCGAACGGGCCAAAGAACTGCTCAGCGATCCGGAAATCCTCAGCCACGATGTCCGGGTGCCGGTCAAGCGTTGTGCCGGCGAAGGGGTCGGTGTTTTGGAAGCGCCCCGGGGCACCCTGTTCCACCACTACACGGCCGACTCCGACGGGCGGATCACCAAGGCCAATTTCATCGTGGCCACCACCCATAACAACCTGGCCATGAACCGCAGTGTCCGGGCCGTGGCTGAAACCGTGGTGAAAAACGGTCAAATCCAGAAAAAAGACCTCAACAAACTGGAGATGGCCATCCGCTGTTACGACCCGTGCCTGTCGTGTTCCACCCACGCCTACGGGCGCATGCCTCTGGAAATCGAGATTTGCGGCGTCGATGGAGAAATACTTTCCCGGTACGAGTACGGCGACCTGGAACAGCGTTGACCAACGGTTTCTTATTTACCACGAAGATCACGAAGGACACGAAGATTTTATAGAAGATAAACATGCAGTTTGGTATTGCCAAAAAGTTCACCACAGGCACAAAGGACACAAAGTTGACATCGATTTAAACTGTTCTTTGTGCGCTTTGTGCCTTTGTGGTTCAAGAAATGGTCGCCCTTAAATATGACTACTGCACGCAAGGATCTGCTGGTTCTCGGGGTGGGAAATCCCCTGCGCGGAGATGACGGGGTGGGGATCGAACTGGTCCGTCGCCTTCGGGCGCATTTCGGCCCCAGCCTTAACTGCAAAGAACTCCTGGCCCCGGACGTGATCCTGGCCGAACGGATCGCCGCCTTCGACCACCTGCTCATCATCGATGCCCTGGCCGAAGCCCAAAAAGATCCCTATCGACTTGTGGCTCTGGCCCCGGCCAAAACCTTTATGCCTGCCGGCTGCATGGTCTCCCACTGTTTTGACTGGCCTGCTATCCTGGCACTGGCCGAAGAACTTTACGGCCATGCCCCGAAAACCCAGGTGCTCGGCATCGCCGCCAGGCGATTCGAATTCTCCGAGTCCATGTCATCACTTTGCCAAAAAAACGCCGATTCGGCTTTTGATTTTCTGGTGTCTTACTGTGAGGCCGGCCAGCGCCCTTCCAGCGAAAAGAATTCATAAACAAATATTTCGAGGTTGAAGGAACGAGCCCGGCGCGGTATGTTTTTGCCGGCAACCAGCGCATTGCCCGGATCGCCGGGGCAGCCACCCGGTATTTTCACCAGGACCATCTGGGCAGCGCCACCGTGGTCACCGACGCTACCGGCGCCGGCGCGGAGAGTTCGGAATCCTCCCCTTCGGCGGCCAGCGCAACCATAGCGGAACCGTTCAGGCGCCCTATAAATTCACAGACGTTGTACCGTATTGTCGCTTTTTTTAAGACACTTTAAACGCTTGAAGACCACAGGATGCCTTAAATTGATCACATCAAGTCAATGGGGTTGCCACCGGCTAAAAACACTTTGAATTCATCCGAAATTCGTTCATCAGAGGCTACGCTTTCCCAGAAATCGAATGCCATTGTTTTTATGAGTTCAACAACATCCTCACCAATGTTAAGCCTTTTAGGCTCAAGTGGAACAAAGTTATAAGGGGGAACCTCACCACCACCCTTTGGCGCAAATCCCATGGAACACATATCGTATACTGGTAACAGTCTGAACACGTTTCCCTCTATTGCCAAACTCAAATTACCTAAATGCATGTCGGTGTTATTAATCAGACGACCAAAGCACCATATAAATTCCGCATCAAAAACATGCTGCCGGCTAACCAATTCTTTTTTCAGCAGCGCGTCCATGACCTGTGGCCAGCCACCCCCTAACCCAGTAAACTCGGCATCTATGGCCTGAAGAGAGACCGTTGACATTCGTCCATATTCTCCGGATCTATCAAATCGCTGAGATTCCAAAAAGAGTCTGCCATCCATTTCCAAAAGCCTGGTTTCCGCGGCAGGATATTCCATGGCATGGATAGCTTCCGCGGCATGATATTCAGTGATTAGAATATCACGCCATCTCCTGGCAATGTCATTGTTTCCCCTGGGGGAGAATTTAACGATTACATGGGCTGAATGATTGCCGCTAAAAGCTGTAAATTTAGGTTGTTCTCCACCAGCGGATGATCCTGGGATGACACCGCTCATGACCTCGTCGGCAATTGATGGATAGTCGTCATCTGAGGCGATGACAGGTTTACGTCTAACACGTAATAATGCTTGTTCGCCAAATTTAAAGTTGCCGGGAAGATCGTCTCCGTTGGATACCAAATAACGGCCGATGTGATTTGTATTCCAGCGCCTGGGGTCACTTGGAAAATCGTCAGATTGAGAAGCCATCTCTTCTGCGATCTTCCGGCCAAGGAATCCCTGCGGCTTCAAATCAAATAGAAAATATGGCAAATCATCAAAAAGACCATCCTTGTTTTCCCCTAATAGCAATGGTGGCATACCAGTGGCAGCCTTTACAAAGAAACCACCATGCACCAACGGACGAATATATGCCGCCAAAACAGTATTCCCATGCGCATCGACCATGCTCAAAGGTAATTTGTCGTTGCCGCCAAAGGCATTGCGGGTTGCTGCATATCTTGGCACTCGCCCATTCTGCAACCTGACAATATTGTTGCCCATATCTCTAAGTTGGCGAGCCACGGAGCTCTGGCTCCTCCCTGTTCCAGCTTGAATCTCTTTTGATGTCGCGGGACCCCGCGCTAAATATTCCCTGATAGATAATGGCATGTAATAACCTCCTGACAAGATTGCCAGCTAGTTTCCACCCATAAATGACATTTATAAATTGGAAACACCCATGGGTGCCCATCCCCCCAAAAACCGATTCGTGGAAGGGTATAAGCTAACAATATGACTAACAACAAATTATCACATAACATAGTATAAAGCAAATATACCAGCTATCTATATTTTTTTAAAAACAGATATGAATAGTATAATGACTTACTTTAAGATTAACTCCCTTCCGCTTCATGTCAACCTGTCAAGCCATTTCTGTTTTGTGATGCCGGGTCAGACGTTGTCAATATGAGTTATTTTTCAGCACATTATACGCAAGACTCGCTGTCCGCTTCGATCCATGCAGAGGTGGCATTCCTTCCTTGTTCAATACATGCGCAATTTTCCGGTATGAAAATCTTCTGGCTTGGGAACGTGAACACCGGCGTAACTAACTCATCCGCTTGAGGATTTCAGCCTCCTCGAGCCGGCTGCCGTTGTGTCCATAAGGCCTGGCGCCCTCACAGCGCCCTTTTTCCTCCCGCACCTTTTCCCTAACCTTTCGAAGTTTCCGGACCGTCATTGACTGATCGAGCTCAGCGGATATGCCCTGAATCTGAATCAAGGCTTTCTTCATCGGGTACTCCGATACTGGCGGCAAGTGAAATTTGCTTGACAGGCCAGGGCACTTCTGGTTATTGGCATATGCTCATTAAATGTGTTCCGCCTGAAGTCGCTGTCAAGGCATGCGGCGTTGAATCTTTCCGAGGATCCCGTGATGAAACTGCGCATTCTCGTGGATAACAACACCCTGATCGACCGGTATTTTATCGGGGAGCCGGGGCTGTCGATTTTCATCGAAACCGACGGAACCCGAATCCTTTTCGATACGGGCTATTCAAATATCTTTCTGGCCAATGCCGATCGTATGGGGATCGATCTGCTGGATGTGGACACCGTTGTTATATCCCATGCCCATCTGGACCATACCTGGGGACTCCAGCATCTGATCCAGCGCCATGCCGAGGCGGCTTTTGAACATGCACCGGCCAAACGGCCGGCCCTGGTTGCGCATCCGACGGTTTTTGATCCCCGCACGGTTGCCGGGATAGGAGAGATCGGGTCCCTTGTGTCGAAAGAAAAAGCAGCCGCCTGGTTTGATCTTCGACTCAATCATCAGCCGGTGTGGCTGGCTCCCGGCCTGGTCTTTCTCGGCCAGATCGAACGGGCCAACGATTTCGAGGCCCAAACGCCCATCGGGCGGGTTCAGACCGCCGGCGGCGACCAGAAGGACGACTATCTTCTGGATGACTCGGCGTTGGTCTTTAAATCCGCGGAAGGTCTGGTCATCATCGCCGGGTGTGCCCATGCAGGCATATGCAATATCATTTCCCAGGCCATGGCGGTGTGCGGGGAGACCCGGATTGCGGATATCGTTGGTGGATTCCATCTTCTTGATCCGCCCCCAAGGCAGCTGGAAGAAACCGTCCGCCGTTTCGAGCAATGGGCCCCGGGGGCGGTGCATGCCTGCCACTGTACGGATCTGGCGTCAAAACTGGCCCTGTCACGGGTGGTGCCGATCAAGGAGGTCGGCGTCGGTCTGGAACTGTCCTACCTTAGAGCGAACGTCTCCGAATAAAATGTCTGAACCAGACGGCAATTGATGTTTCCGACTGTGGTCAAATAGTTGTCTTTTTGGCCTATGACGCGTGCGGGCGATTGGTCGGTACCGTCTATGGAAACTGTTCCACCCGTTTTGAGGAAAGGATCGCAAACATTATGATGAAAGGAAGAATAATGAGGATTGCACGATCAGCAGGGTTTGCCGGCCTTCTGGCATTGGGGTTTTTCGTGGCGATAGTAACGGCGGGCACGGGGGCATGTCTTGCCGCCGATACCATCAAAATGGGTGTTCCCGGTGCCCACAGCGGGGATCTGGCCTCCTACGGCATTCCCACGGTCCGGGCGGCCGAACTGGTTGCAAAAAAATACAACGACCAGGGCGGGGTGCTGGGAAAGAAGATTGAGCTTCTGGTGGAAGATGACCAGTGCAAAACGGAAATTGCGGTCAATGTTGCCACCAAGCTGATCACGGATAAGGTCAACATCGTTCTGGGGCATATTTGCAGCGGGCCGTGCAAGGCCTCACTGGCAGTGTACCTGGCTGAAAACGTGATTGTCATGTCGCCTTCGGCCACCAATACCGAACTGACCAAGAGTGGAAATTATTCTAATTTTTTCAGGACTATCGCCCCGGATGACGCCCAGGCCAAAACCCAGGTTGATTTCGCCATCGGCACCCTGGGGGCCAAGAAAATCGCCATCGTCCATGACAAGGGAGACTATGGGAAAGGGCTGGCCGAATTTGCCCAGGGGTTTCTTGCCAAAGACAACCGGGCCGAAATGGTGCTGTATGAAGGGATTACAGCCGGAGCGGTCGACTATTCCGCCATTATCAACAAGATCAAGCGGTCCGGGGCCGACGTTCTGATCTACGGCGGATTTCATCCGGAGGCGTCAAAGATTGTTCAGCAGATGCGTAAAAAGCGGATGAAAACCATTATGATTTCCGATGACGGCGTAAAAGACGATACCTTTATCAAGGTCGCCGGTGCGGCCGCTGAGGGCGTTTACGCCACCGGCCCCACGGACACGACCAGCAATGCCATGGCCATTGCTGCCATTGCGGCGCACCGAAAGGCATACGGGGAAGATCCGGGTGCTTTTTTTCTCAATGCCTATGCTGCGGCGACCGCCATGCTGGAAGCGATTAAAACCGCCGGCACCCTGGAAATTGGAGCCGTTTCAAAGGTGCTGCGTTCGCAGTTTGTGGAAACGCCGTTGGGGAAAATCGGCTTTGATGCCCGGGGCGATGCCGTCGGGGTCGGGTTCAGTGTGTTTCAAGTGAAAAACGGTGTTTACGTGGATGTGAACAAGTAATAAGGTTGCTGCAAAAAAGGCGGCAGGGCAACAAGGTCCTGCTGCCTTTTTTTTGCTACCTATCGCGTTTGTCAGAGTGGAAAGGCAAAACATGGACGCGCTGCTCATTTCTTCTCAGCAGACCGCAGAGCTTGTCCTGAGAATGGGTTCGGTCATGTTCGTCTCCCTTTTCGGGGTGGAACTGATCATGCAGTTGGGCGCCATGAAATATTTGCGTCCGGTTGGAAAGCCGGTGGCGCGGCTGGCCCATCTGCCTTCGGAAAGCGCCCTGACCTTTCTGACGGCTATCGGGTCCATGATCGCGGCCCACACCATGGCCGCACGGTACCATCAGGACGGAAACCTCACCGACCGGGAACTGATCGCCACCGGCGTGCTGGTCACCGTGCCGTTTCATTTTCGGGAGACCTTTACCTATCAGCTTCCTGTGGTGCTTCCCCTGCTGGGGGTAAAACTCTGCCTGATCTACATCACCGCATTCTGGCTCACCGGCGTCATCAAGATCGCCTTTGTCATCGCCTACGGCCGGATGCGTATCCCTTTGCGCCGCCAGGATCGGGATGCCTTCGACGCCCTGGAATGCAATCCCGACGAGCAGGACTGCACCCGGCGGACCTGGAAGCAGCTCATCGCCGACACCTGGAACACGCGGCGGGTTATGTTCGGCCGGATGATTCTGCTTCTGGCCGTGGTGACCCTGGCGGTCCAGCTTCTGGTCAACTCGGGAGGGATGGCGTTTCTGGAGCGGCTGATTCTGCCCATGACGGCCCTTTTCGACCTGCCGCCGTCCCTGGTCGGACCCATCAGTGCCTACGTCTTCAGCCCCACCGCAGGTATCACCTTTGCGTCCAACCTGCTGCAAAAGAACATGGTCACCGAGTACCAGACCATTGTCGCGCTGCTGGCAGCCGGTGTTCTGATGATCCCCTTTACCCGCCTTCGCCGAACTTTGCCCCGTTACATGGCCATCTACGGTGCAAGATCCGGCGCCTTGATCTGTTCCCTGACCATGGCCTTCAGCATGCTCTCCCGGCTGATCCTGCTTATCGGTGTGCTTTGCTTCTGGTGATAACGGCAATGACAAACCGGGTGTCGTCCTCGGGGTCGTGCTCGTAGATAATGATTTTGTTAGGCGTGCAAAAGTGGATTTGTCCGATTCTGAGGAAAACAGAGCGCTAAGGTAACTTGACCCTGATCAACGATCAGTTCTCACCTCCAGCAAATCTCGTTCAGACAGGATCGGCAACCGTGATGTTGTTCCGTTTCAGGAATTCGTAATATCCGTACACCTTTTTCCCCATGAAAACCATATCCACCGCACCTGCCGGGCAGTTGTTCACGCATCCCATGCAAAGCAGGCAGCGATCCCGGTCCACCTGGTAAGCGTTCAGGTCGATGGCACCCACAGGGCATTTTTCCAGGCAGGTGCCGCACCCGACGCACCGGTCTTTGTCGATGGTATGGCGGTCGATAAGCAGCTTCGTCCCCCAGATGGAGGGTTTTGATTTGATCATTTCCCGGAAATTGCATTCCCTGTCGACGTCCACCGACTGACCGGCCTGAACCCGGGTCAGAATGGTCGAGGCGAATTTCCGCATGGCTGCAAACGATTCCTGGTCCGGCTTGTGCTTGAATTTCAGCACCCGTTTAACGTTGCCGTACGACCAGGTCGGCGCAAAGGCGGACATGTTTCCGAAGGCGTTCCAGCCAACGGGAATCCCGCCCCTGGCATGCAGGCGTTCGAGCAACGTACAGGCCGTGTTGTGAAAGTTGCCGCCTTCTCCCCCGAAAGTCACGTAGGATGCGACCGGAATGTCTTTGATGTCCGGTAGCGTTCCCAGCCATGTCTGAAAGTTTTCGGGCACATCGTAATAGTACACCGGCGATCCGGCCACCACGAAATCATAGCGGCCCACTGAGTCCCGGTCGATTTCCCGGTATTCGCCGCTGTCGACCATCAGGCCGCGCCTCTCCAGCTCCCGGGCGATGACTTTTCCGGTTCGGGCGGTGTTGCCGGTCTGGCTGTACCAGAAAACCAGGGCCTTTTCCGGTTTCCGGGGCGCAAACGGCTCCGCCGGGATCGCGGATGCGCAGGCGGTGATCCCGGCTGTGGGCAGGGTCAGGGCGGCAAGGGAGAGAGAGCTCTTTTTGATAAAGGAACGTCGGTTATCCAATTCAATATTCTCCTGAAGTTTATTTCAAAACCGATTTTTTGAATTCGCGGCTTTGATTACCGGTCGATCTCAAAATACCGGATTTCACTCGTCCTGTCACTGGCAGATCACGCCAAAATACAATCAAACAATGCCATTTCTGCTTGGCGCTGCCAAATGGATATCTGGCGCCATTTGAATTAAATGTGGCGTGATGAGCTATTGCCATAGGGGGGCGTCCTCGATTACCGTTAGCATCAATATCCAGAGTAACAGAATTGTTGAATTGAAGGTCAAGCAGGGAGGGTAGGGCTATGAAACAGGCGTCCCATTTCAGTGTGCAGCGTGGCTGGAAAATTATATTGATAGACATGGGCATTAATCCGGCCGATGTGCTGGCCCTGGCAGGTCTGCCGGCGGACCTGTTCTCACGCGTGGACGCCGTCTTGAGCCCGAACGAGTATTTCAACCTCTGGCTCGGTCTGGAGCAGATCGCAGGGGTCGAGGAACTGCCGCTGAAAATCGGTCAGGCCATCTCGGTGGAAGCCTTTGATCCGCCGATCTTCGCCAGCCTTTGCAGTCCGAACCTCAATACCGCCCTGATGCGCCTGGCAGAACACAAGCGGCTGATCTGCCCCATGGTACTGACCGTGGATATCGGTTCGCAACAAACCCGCGCCACCCTGAACTGCAGCGGCTACGACCAAGCCATTCCCCGCTCTCTCGGGGCCACGGAGCTGGTTTTTTTCACCCAGCTTGCACGTATGGCCACGCGGGAAAAGATCATGCCCGTCGATTTGGAGCTTCCCCGGTTGCCCGATCATATGGCGCCTTATGAAGAATTCTTCGGAAGGCCGATTCGTTTCGGCAACGCCGTCCGAATCACGTTCTCAGCCCGGGATGCGGTGCGTCCCTTTCTCACTGAAGATGCCACCATGTGGGATTTTTTCGAGGTGGGTTTGAAGAAGAGACTGTCCGACCTGGACACGGAGACCGGCATCGCCCAACGGGTCAAAAGTGCCCTGCTGGAGATGCTGCCCGGCGGGCACAGCTCCATCGAGGAGGCGGCCAGCCGGCTGTCCATGAGCAAGCGTACCCTGCAACGGCACTTGAGCCGGGAAAGATCCAGCTTTCAGGAAATTCTGAATACAACGAGGAAAGAGTTGGCCCAGCACTATCTTGCCCGATCGACGATTTCACCGCCGGAGATCTCTTACCTTCTCGGTTACCAGGACGCCAATTCATTTCTCCGTGCTTTCAGGGGCTGGACCGGTTCGACACCCGGCGAATTTCGAGTTGAGCACATAAGCGTTGGCCTGCTTCATTGATACCGTCGTTTTTAATAGGCCGGCCGGTCAGATGCTGCTTTGGTGATCAACCCTAACCTGTTTGAGCGCTGATATGACGGCGACCTCGACCACTTCTCCGAAGAGCGGGCCGGCGTCTACCATGTCCGGATCACGGAGCAACTCAAATGAGAAACGTTCTTTTTCTTGTCACTGCCGTTTTCCTACTGGCCGCACCATTTACCGCCTGCGCCCAGGAGAAGAACGTTACTGCCGAACATTCATCCGGTGAAACGGTGGTGCTGCTTCACGGGCTGGGGCGGAGCAAGGCCGCCATGTGGCTGCTGGCCAACCGACTGGAAAAGGCGGGCTTCAACGTCCAGCGCATCGGTTACGATTCCATCGATGCGACGCCGGAAGAGATCATCGCAACCGTCACCGGCCAGATTCAGGATTGCTGTGTCGGCGGACACCGGACCGTTCATTTCGTAGGCCACTCCCTGGGCGGCCTGATCATCCGCGCCTATCTGGACAGCCATCACCCGGAAAACCTCGGATCGGTGGTATTGATCGGGACCCCGAACCAGGGAACCCCCATTGTGGACCGTTTCCACGACCGATGGTGGATGAAGCTGGTGGGCCCCACGGCCCTGGCCCTAAACCAGAAGGGAAACAGCTTTCCCAAGACCCTGGGAGATCCATACTACCCGGTGGGGGTCATCGCCGGGAAGATCGAATCCTGCCTGGCCGAAACCCTCCACGGCGGCAAAAGCGACGGACTGGTCCCTGTGGCCTCGACCCGGGTGAACAACATGACCGATTTCATGGTCGTGGAGACCGGCCACTCTGCCATGCGTTATGACAGCGAGGTGGCCCGGCAGGCCATCGCCTTTCTGAGAAGTGGCCGATTCGAAAAATAACCAGGGCGCCGGAATGCCAAACGATTCAATGTCGATACAGATAACAATATAAGGAGAGAAGAAAATGAAACCATCCGACCCCATCCATCAAAGCACATCGAAAGCAGATGAAAAGGTGATGTCCAGACGAAAATTCATGGAGACGATGGCGCTTGGCGGTGGAGCCCTGGTGCTTCTTTCCGGATGCGCACAATGGGCGCTGCCCGGTCCCGGTGGCCGGTCAGGGGAAGGGATCTATACATTCATCGCCGTAGACTACACGAAATGCACGGGCTGCCGCACCTGCGAAGCGGTATGTGCCGCATCCAATCATCCATTGTTCAAAGATGGCGGTTACCGGTCAGACCTGGGCAATCCGGTATTGGCCAACATCCGCGTGCACGCCTTTAATCCGGATGTCGATGCCCCCGTAACATGCGCGCGGTGCAAGGATACCCCCTGCATCAACGCCTGTCCGGTAGAGCCGGATTCTACGACCGGCCGCGGGGCTCTGTTTCAGGATGCAAAACTGGGGGTCATCACCAATGACCCCAAGCGGTGCATCGGTTGCGGCAGTTGCGTGGAGGCCTGCGCCGCGTCAAGCGTCGGCATCCTGGCCCAGAATCCGGAGACAAATCGCCCCATGCGCATGTGCACATTGTGCGATGGAAAACCTCAGTGTGTCGAACATTGTCCCTATGAAGCCCTATCCGTCTTGCGGGTGAATGCCGACTATGAATTCTATCGCATGTCGCCCGAGGATATCGCGAGCCGGTTGAACAAACAATGGTACGATTTGGCCGTATAAGGAGAATGACATGAGCGCACAAATAGCCGGATACCACAAAGTGCTGTTGGAGATTGACCTGAGCACGGGCGACATCAAAAAAACACCCATCCCCATCGAAGATATTGTAAATTATATCGGCGGGCGGGGACTGGGCATGAAAATTTTGTGGGATCGATTAAAGGAACCTGGTGTGGACGCCCTTGCGCCGGAAAACCCGCTGATGTTCATGCCCGGCCCATTTTCAGGTTTTCCGATTCCGTCGGCATCCCGCGTGGTTGTGGTGACCAAATCCCCCATCACCTCGCCTGAAGACGCGTCCCTCCCGAATGCTTCAACCGTAGGTTATTCCAATATGGGTGGATTTTTGGGACCTGAAATCCGCTTTGCCGGGTATGACGGTATCCTGATCACAGGCAAATCAAAGCAGCCAGCCTACATCGTGATCGAAGACGACAAGGTTGAGATCCGGGATGCCAGACATTATTGGGGCATGAAGACCGATGAATTCGATAAAACCCTGATCAAAGACCTGAATGGCGAGCGGTTCCAGACCTGCTATATCGGGCCCGCCGGTGAAAACCTGGTTTCTTATGCCTGCATCCTGCATACCGCAGCCAGGGCCGCCGGCAGAGGGGTCGGCGCGGTCATGGGGTCGAAAAACCTGAAAGCCATTGCCGTCAAAGGCACCGGCATGCCCAATGTCGCGGACCATAAAAAATTCAGTGAGGCCCTGAGAAAAGCCAGGAAAACATCAACGGGGCTATTGGGCGGCATAAAGACCGGTCTGTTTCGGAATTGGGGTACCGCTGCTGCGCTTCAATCGAACAGTGACGACGGATTGATGGCGGTTAAAAATTATCGCGAGGGCACCTTTGCCGAGATTGAGAAGATCAATGCCCAAATCGCCCGGGAAACGGCCTGGGTGAGAAATTTTGCCTGTTATTGCTGCCATTTATCCTGCAAGAAGAGCGGGGCCGTCAAGGACGGCCCCTACAAATCCATCGTCCACGATGGGCCGGAATACGAGACCGGAACAATGTTTGGCGCCAATCTGATGATCTCCGATTTCAACGGAATGATGAAGGCCATATTTGATGGAGATGATCTGGGCATGGACATCATCTCCGCGGGAAATGTCATCGGGTTTCTCATGGAGACATATGAAAAAGGCCTGATTTCTCGATCAGACCTGGATGGTCTCGATCTGACCTGGGGCAATGTCGATGCGGTTATCCAGTTGATCCACAAGATCGCTTATCGCAACGGCATCGGTGACCTGGCAGCCCGGGGCGTGAAAGCGGTTGCTCAAAAAATAGGTCAAGGCAGTGAGGCCTTTGCCATCCATGTCAAGGGGCTGGAATTGGCGGCGCATAATGTCCATGCCAACCCGCCCAGGGCACTCTGCTACACGGCCGCCAATCGTGGTGCCTGTCACCTGAGTGGAGACACCATCGAAAACCAGAATACCATGGCGGCCGTGGATTCACTGGGTTTCTGTGCGTTTGCTTCGGATTTCAACCAGTTGATTATGCCGGGTGTCGGCAAACGCCTGATGGCAGAGCTGTTGACGGCCATCACCGGCCTGGACTGGGATGAGGACCGCTTTTTGGAAGTGGGGGAGCGGGTTTTCAATCTGGAAAAGATGTTCAATTTTCGAGAAGGCTTTCGCCGCGTAGACGACCAGCTGCCGGATCGTTTCTATGCGGAGCCGCTCACTGTGGGCAAAGAAAAAGGTGCTCGAATAGAGAGGGAAGAATTCAAGGCAATGATGGATGCGTTTTACGTTGAGCGTGGGTGGGACCCGGCCACAACCAGGCCGACGAACAATAGACTATCTGAATTGGGACTCGGTTTCACCACCTAATACAATTTCGCCATGACCTGCTGTGTCCGAAATTTACCTTGACGGAAGGAGCAAGCCGGTATATTAACTCGTATGCAAGTAATATGTCTGCAAGGTATTTACCACAGGACAAACCCATGAAAGCGAAAGCCGACAGCTGCATCTTTTTTCAACTGGCCAAGGCCCATCAGGCCGGGATCCGCTTCTGGAATGCCAAACTGGCCGATTACCCTGTCACCCCCGCTCAGGGGATGGTCCTGACTTTCCTCTACGAAAACGACCGGGTGACTTCCAAGGAACTGGGCGAACGGACCACCCTGGACAGTGCCACCCTTACCGGCATTCTCGACCGCCTTGAAAAGGGAGCACTCGTCGAGCGCCTTCCCCACCCCGAAGACCGCAGGGCTCTGCAGGTCTGCCTGACCGATGCGGGACGTGACCTTGGGGGAAAGCTGCTTGAAATGGGGGTGGCTGCCAACCTGGAATTTTTGTGTGCCCTGACCCAGGAAGAGCAAATCGTGTTGCGGATGCTCCTGGCGAAACTCAAAAAGCACGATCCTTGCTGATTTAATTGCGGCATTTTTTTGGTTCAAATGCTTTGTATGCAAGTAAATCGTTTGCGATCAACAAGTGTCCGATCCAAAGCCTGTCCCTGGTGCGCCGGGATGAATCGGAAGAAGACATCCCCGACACCCCGAGAGAGATGGGGACACGGATGATGGCGGAGCGCGGAAGGGATTTTGCTCAGACGTATTAATCATAAAACATCATAGGAGGGCAGCATGGCACAGGTACAGATCGAAGAAAGGGGCGATATCGCCGTCCTGCGGCTGACCAACGGCGTGACCAATGCCATTGGGCCGGAGATGATTCGAGACCTGTCAGGGGCCGTGGCGCAGATCAGAGAAAATTTTCATGGCATGGTCCTGGCCGGCGGGGAGAAGTTTTTTTCCATGGGATTCGATCTGCCCAATCTGCTCACCCTGGATCGACAGGGCATGGCCGATTTTTTCTACGGGTTCAACGATGCCTGCATGGCCATCTACACGCTACCGATGCCCACGGTTTTTGCTGCCGCCGGCCATGCCGTGGCCGGCGGCCATATCCTGGCCCTGGCCTGCGATTATCGGCTGGCAGCCGAAGGAAAGACGAAATTCGGACTCAATGAGGTTCGGTTGGGGGTTCCGGTGCCCTATCTGTCCGACCTGATCCAGCGCCAGATCGTCAGTGACCGGTCGGCCAGGCAGATCCTTTACCGGGGTGACCTGATACCGGTGGCCGACGCCGTGGTCATGGGCCTGGTGGATGAAGTGGTCGCCAAAGATGCCTTGGAAGAGAGGGCCGTGGCCTTTGTTTCCGAACTGGTCGCCCTGCCGGCCCCTGCTTTTGCCGCCATCAAGGAGAATCGGGTCGAGGCGGTCCGCGAGCAATATGAAAAACGGTATGTGAAGAAGAACGAAGCCTTCCTCGATTTGTGGCTCAGCCCGGAAACCCAGGCGCGACTGGCCGAAGCGGCAAAGAAGTTTTAAAAAAGGCGATTTGAACCACCACACAAAGGACACAAAGCGAGTTGCTTGAATACTTTAGTCATCTTCGTGCCCTTTGTGCCTTTGTCGTGAATTCTAAAAGTTGACATGATGGTGATGTGCCGAAAGGCCATCAACGTTTCGGAATGAAGAAAAGGGGGACCCATGGGCGAGTGGCATAAAACCGGTTGTGTGTTGTGTGCGCAGAACTGCGGGCTGGAAGTTCTTGTGGAGGATGGCCGCATGGTCAAGGTCCGGCCGGACAAGGCCAATCTGAGAAGCCAGGGATATGCCTGCCGCAAGGGGCTCAATGTGATCTACCATCAGTATCCGGCCGACCGTCTCACCACGCCGCTGAGACGAAAAGGCGATGGATTCGAGCCCATATCCTGGGATCAGGCCCTAGACGAGATCGCTGAAAAGCTGCAATCCATTCTCGGCGACCATGGACCCCGGAGCCTGGCTTACATGGGCGGCAGTGCCCAGGGGGGGCACATGGAGGCGGGTTTCGGCCTGGGGCTGCTCCGGGCCCTGGGGTCGAAATACTACTATTCGTCCGCCGGCCAGGAATTTTCCGGCTCCTGGTGGGTCTTCGGCCGCATGCTGGGGAAACAATACAATGTCGCCATTCCCGACGAGCATGCCGCCGACATGCTGGTGGGCTGGGGGTGGAACGGCATGCAGAGCCACCAGATGGCCCGGGCGCCCATCGTCTTAAAAGAATTCAGCAAGAATTCCGACAAACAGCTGGTGGTGGTGGATCCGAGAAAAAGCGAAACCGCGGCTATAGCGAATATTCATCTGGCCGTGCGGCCCGGCACCGACGCCCTGCTGGCCCGGGCCATGATCGCCCTGATTCTGGAAGAAAGGTGGCAGAACCAGGCCTATCTGGATGCCCACGTGGAAGGGTGGGATCGCATACGACCCTGGTTTGAGAATTTCGATGTTAAGGGAGCACTGAAGGTCTGCCAGCTTGATTTCGACCAGGTCCGCGAGGTTTGCCAATTGATGGCCACCCGGCGCTGGTGCCTCCACCCGGACCTGGGAATCTACATGGGGCGTCACAGCACATTGAATTCCTATCTTCTTTGCACCTTGGGGGCGGTTTGTGGCATCTTCGGCGTGCGCGGCGGCAATGTCATCCCCGGCATGGTCATGCCCATGGGATTTCATGCCGACGAAAGGAATCCCAAAACCTGGCGAACCCTGGCCACCGACATGCCTCCGGTGGCGGCAGGCTCATTTCCGCCGGCAGTGATGCCCGAAGAGATTCTAAGCGACCACCCCGAAAGGCTTCGGGCGGTGCTGGTCAGCGCCTGCAATCCCCTGCGCGCCTATCCGGATACCCATGCTTATGAAAAAGCCTTTGGCGAACTCGACCTGCTGGTGGTCAACGACATGGTCATGAGCGAGACCGCCCGGCTGGCCCATTATGTGCTGCCTTGCCGCACCTTCTACGAGTCCTGGGATGTGACGTTCTTTCCCTGGACCTACCCCGAGGTTTTCCTGCAACTTCGCCGGCCCATTGTCGATCCTCCGGAAAACTGCCTGGAGGCCTCCCAGATCCTTACGAGACTGGCCGATCGAATGGGCCTGATTCCCGACATTCCCGAAACACTTGCCGCTGCTGCCGAAGCGGACAGAATGACCTTCGGGGCCAAGCTCATGGAGTTCGGGGCTGCCGTGCCCGAGGCCCTGCCGCGCATGCCCTTCGTTCTGGCAAAGACCCTGGGCCGGGTGTGGGACTCGGCGGCCAAGGCCGGACTCTGGGGGCTGCTCATGACCGCCCCCAAGGCTTTTCGGAAAAATGCGGCCCGGGCCGGTTTCGAGACGGGGTTCGACCAGGGGGATCGGATTTTTCAGACCCTTTTGGATAAACCCGAAGGGATCTGGATCGGCAAGGCCGATGCGGACAATCCCATGGACGGCATACGAACCCCATCGGGGAAGATCGAAGTTTTCATTCCGGAACTGGAAGCGGGTGTGCTCGCCCTGACACCGGAAAAAGAAGCCGAAGACCTGACGCTGCCCGAAGACTTTCCACTGGTCCTCAATGCCGGCCGACATATGAAATACAATATCAACACCATGATGCGAAACCCCGAGTGGAACCGGGGCAAGCGGGCCTGCACTGTAGCGATCAGCCCGGCCGACGCAGAAACCCTCGGCCTTTCCGACGGCGCTTCGGTGCGTGTCACCACCGAAGCCGGCAGTGAAGTGGGCGAGCTTCAAGTGAGCGATCAGGTGCGCCAGGGGATGGTTTTGGTGCCCCATGGATTTGGTCTGATCTACGACGGGGAGGTCTACGGCATCAACGCCAACAACCTGACCAAGAACACCCATCGTGACCCGTTGGGCACGCCGTTGCATCGGTTTGTGCCGTGCCGGATCGAGGCGGCATAAGTGCCGCGGTTTTTACAGCGATACTGGATGCTGGGTGGATTTGACTATTTGGGAATTCTCGAACTCTGATGGCCCCGCAAAGGATCGAAGATTACCACACAAAGGGCACAAAGTTAACGGCCATGTAGGAAAAACTTATGTCAACATTTTCAACAACCGATCAAAGCCCGGCGAAGAAACCTTCCGATGACCGGTACTGGTGTCGGGACCACAAGGGCAACCGTTATTCACATGATCAGGCCATAGACCTGATTCGGGCTTTTCACGGGCATGTGGCGCCGGGACTGGCCATCGGAACGAAAATGGTGACCGTGGCCATGGACCGGCTGCCGGCGGGAATTCTCTTCGATGCGGTCTGTGAAACCACGAGCTGTCTTCCCGACGCCGTCCAGATGCTCACCCCGTGCACCATCGGCAACGGATGGCTTCGAATCAAAGACCTGGGCCGGTATGCCGTGACCCTTTACGACAAATTCGAGGGCGATGGCATCCGTGTCTCCCTCGATTCGGGAAAATTACGCCGATGGCCGGAGTTTTACGACTGGTTCTACAAGATCAAGGAGAAACAAGATCAGGATTTCGATCGTCTCCTGGAAGAGATTCGTCTGGCTGGCGAAGGGGTGCTGACACTGGAGACGGTAAAAATCAAACCCGCGTATCTGGTCCGGCGGAGCAAAGGGCGGATTACGACCTGCCCGGTATGCGACGAGGCCTTTCCGGCCGCCCACGGCCGTATCTGCCGGGGCTGTCAGGGAGAGGCGCCCTGTGAACCGGCAACCCTCTCACCACAGCCCGGTCCGGCCCTGAACCTGATTCCGGTGGAAGCGGCCATCGGCCGGCGTGCGCTTCACGACATGACCCGCATCGTTGCCGGCATGGAAAAAGGTCCGGCGATCCAAAGCGGTGCGGTCATCACCTCCGGAGACATCTGCCGGCTTCAAAAAATGGGCCGAAACCAGGTATTTGTGGAAGACGGAAGGGGTCCGGGACAGGACTGGATCCATGAAAATCAGGCGGCCCTGGCCTTTGCCGAGGCCATGGCCGGCGAGGGCGTTTCTTTTCAGGGGCCACCGCGGGAAGGGAAGATCAACCTGCGGACGGAACGGAGCGGATTGCTGGTGGTGGATACCGATCGGCTCGAAGCGTTCAATATGGTCCCCGGAGTCATGTGCGCCGCGCGAAAAAGCTATGCCGTGACCGGCGATAACGAAGAGATCGCCGGTACCCGGGCCATTCCGCTTTATCTTCCCCAACGGGATTTTCAGGCGGCCATGTCGGTGCTGGGAGAGTGCCCACTGTTTCAGGTCCTTCTCCTGAAAAAAGCCCGGGTCGGCATTCTGGTGACCGGCACCGAAGTCTTCCGGGGCCTGATCCAGGACAGCTTCATTCCCATCATCCGGAAAAAAATCGAAGCCTACGGATGCACGGTAACCGACGGCATCATTGTGCCTGATGACCGCCTCGTCATCTGCAAGGGTGTGAAGACGCTGCTCGACGCCGGAACGGAAGTCCTGGTGACAACGGCCGGCCTGTCCGTGGACCCCGACGACGTCACCCGACAAGGGCTGGCCGACGCCGGGTGCGAGGATCTGATCTACGGTGCGCCGGTTCTGCCGGGGGCCATGACCCTGCTGGCGCGCATCGGAAAGGTTCAGGTGATCGGCGTGCCGGCCTGCGGGCTTTATCACCGCACCACCAGTTTCGATCTTCTTCTACCGCGGCTGCTGGCCGGGGTGACCATCGGCCGACGGGACCTGGCCCGCATGGGGCACGGGGCCTTCTGCCGGAATTGTCCGGATTGCAGTTATCCAAAGTGCGGTTTTGGGGCATGAGATGAATTGGAATGCAATTATCGAATTACGAATTGGCGGATTTGGAATGTGGCATCGTGGATCGCTGGGAAGATAGATATTCTGTATTCCGATACGACCCAAACACCAATCGACCAACTCCGGAGACATTTTATGGAAGACTTGAGTCAAATGGTAAAGGAAATGGCGAAATGCCTCGGCGTGACCCGGGTGGGCATCGCCACCCGAAAGACCCTGGCCGGCGGGCCACCGTCAACGGATCTGACCTATGTCCTTGACGAGGCCGAGTCGGCGGTCTGCTTTGCCCTGCCGTTGAACCCGGATTACATCGAGCCCTACCTGAGGAAAGAGGACCACGGCTCCCATTATACAGACAATATCCGAACCAACACCCTGGCCAGCGGCATCGGCCTGGAAATGGCCAATTTTCTCAAACAAAAGGGTTTCCCGTCCGTGCCCCTGGCAGCCAATCTGGAATACCGGACGGAGACGCCCAATGGCATCCTCGATGAAATGCCGCCCATTGCCATGCGGTATCTGGCGGTGCGTTCCGGTGTCGGGCACTTCGGACGCTCCGGCAATGTCATCGATACCGTGCATGGGGCTGCCATTATCCTCGGGGCGGTGGTCACGGCGGCGAAACTCGATTCCACCCCGCCCCTGCCTGAAGAAGACAACTACTGTGACGGCTGTCGACTCTGCGACAAGGCCTGCGCCTCGGGGTTCATGTCCCCCGATGAAACGACCACGGTGACCATGGGTGGCGTCTCTTTTTCCTATGCCCGCCGTCGAAGCCACCACCGATGCGACTATGTCTGCGGCGGTTTTGCAGGGCTGCATCCCTCTGGGCGTTGGTCCACCTGGTCGCCGGCCCGCTTTCCCATCCCGGAAAAGGATGAAGATTTCCTGCCGGCAATCATTACCGCCCTGAAGCCCTTTTTGAACCGGCCGGAGGCGTCCGAGCGATTCTTCAGCATCCTGGTGCCCGGGCACAAACTTGAACTGACCTGCGGCAATTGCCAGTTGGTCTGCCATCCGGACAAGGATCTGCGAAAGCGGCGCTACCGAATGCTGGCCGATTCCGGGGTGGTGATCCAGTTTCCGGATGGTTCGCGCCGGGCCGTTACGCCGGAGGAAGCCGAAGCTCACCTGGCGGCCATGGACGAAAAGACCCGGGCGCTTTACCAATGAACATCCGTTAGCCTGTCTGCCAGTTAGTGCCCATCCACGGATTGCATATTTCGTGGATGGGCACCTGCTAACGTTTCCAATTCATAAATGAGAATTTTTGTCCAAGGTCAAGGAAATCAAGCTATTGCGCGGAGGCGTAGCGTGCTACGCCGCACAAGCAATGGCGCCGATTGACGCCGAGATCCGACGGTGCCGGCCAGTGCATGGGACTGGTCCGTGATATCCCCACCTGTCGGGATTTGCTGGAACGGATCATGGCCGAGGCAGAGTCGATCGTTCGGAGTCGATTTTCTCAGGTGATACAGGACTGAACGGTTTCAGCTTCAAAGTTAAAAGTTAAACATTGACGGCCAATTAAAACAAAAACTTTTTGCGAAGGAGTGAGCATGACCGAAGACATTTTCCGGCAATTACAGCAGCGCCTTGACCAGTATTCCATGGGTTTTCCGGCCACCGAATCAGGGATTGAGCTAAAAATTCTCAAGTATCTGTTTACCGACGAGGACGATGCGGCCCTGTTTCTGGCCATGTCGCCGGCCCTGGAGACGCCGGAGGCGGTGGCGACCCGTCTGGGACAACCGGTCGATGAAATCGCCGTCCGATTGGACCGCATGGCCGAACGGGGGCTTCTCTTTCGCCTTAAGAAGGAAACCGGTTCCCGGTACGGGGGCATTCCCTTTGTTCACGGGCTTTTCGAATTCCAGGTCATGAACCTGGAACGGGAACTGGCCGAAATGGTAGAGCAATATTTCGAAGAAGGCTTTGAGAAAAGCATGCAGGACGGTGCGGACTATTTTCTCCGGCCCATTCCCGTGGGGAAATCCGTCGACATCCGGCACAATGTGGCCAGTTACGATGATGCCGTGGCGATCCTCAAGAGCAAACCGCGCATCGTGATCACCGATTGCATCTGCCGAAAGAGCCAGGAAACCCTGTCTCAGAGCTGCGGCAAACCCATGGAAGCCTGTTTCATGTTCGGCTCCATGGGACAGTACTACCTGGACCGCGGCATCGGTCGGGAAATTTCTTTGGACCAAGGGATCGAAATCCTCGACCGCTGCCGCGAAGCCGGACTGGTGACTCAGCCGGCCACGGC
Organism: Desulfobacterales bacterium; assembly: GCA_016342285.1. Taxonomy (GTDB): domain Bacteria; phylum Desulfobacterota; class Desulfobacteria; order Desulfobacterales; family JAEINQ01; genus JAEINQ01. The sequence goes on along the minus strand of JAEINQ010000051.1, from coordinate 16,151 downwards.
CCAGAATCCATCGGGCATGTGCAACTGTTGCGGCGACTGCTGCGGGGTGCTGCGGTCCCTGAACCGCCACCCCAAACCGGCCGAACTGGTGATCGCCAATCACCGGGCCGAAGTGGATTCCGATTTGTGCACGGGCTGTGAAACCTGCCTGGACCGTTGCCAGATGGGCGCTTTGTCCATGAGTGACGACGGTCTGGCCGCAGTCGATGGGGACCGGTGCATCGGCTGCGGGCTCTGCGTGCCGACCTGCCCGGTGGAGGCCCTGCAACTTCTGCCCAAGCCCGAAGCCGAGCGCCGGGTGCCGCCGACTTCCATGACCGAGCAGATGATGCTGATGGCGCAGAAGCGGGGTGTTATTTGAACCACGAATGAACACGAATTCACACGAATATTTTCTTGAACTTTCAAATCCTTGAGCGGTAAAAAGGAGATACAACCTATGGCTGAAGCGGTCTACCAACAACTCTGCAACGTGCTGGCCAAAAGAGGCGGCCTCTATCCGGGCCGGGATATTCCCGAATTCTTCGCTTTGGTGGAAGAACTGTTCACTCCGGAGGAGGCCGAGATCTACGTTGCCATTCCCAGGGGATTTCACCCGGCAGCCGATATCGCCCGGAATGCGGGAAAAGACGGCGATTCAGCGGCGGCGATCCTGGAGACCATGGCCGATAAGGGCCTGTGCAATGCGGGGAAAATGGGAGGGGTGTCCTATTACAGCGCCCCTATGTTCGTTCCCGGCATTTTTGAATATCAGTTCATGCGCGGCACACGGACCGACCGGGACCGAACACTGGCCAGGCTGATCCATGATTACAAGCGCGCCCTGGACGCCGGTCGCGAAACGCCCCGGGAGACCTACCCGCTGACCCGGGTGATTCCGGTGGACCGGACCGTAGCGGCCGGCAATACCGTCCATACCTACCATCAGGTGGCCACCTATATCGAAAAGTATTCTCCCATATCGGTGTCCACCTGTTTTTGCCGTCATGAGGCCCGTCTCCTTGACGAAAACGACCACTGCGGTGCCCCTGATGACGTGTGCATGCAATTCGGCATGGGTGCCCAGTTCGTTATCGACCGAAACATGGGCAGGAAAGTTTCCAGGGAAGAAGCCATGGCGGTCCTGGACAAGGCCGAAGACGCCGGGTTGGTCCACACGGCCATCAACCGTCAGGAAATCGATTTTGTCTGCAACTGCTGCGCCTGTCACTGCATGATCCTGAAAAAAACCCTGGCCCACCCGCGACCCGGTGTGGTGCTCAATTCCGGATTTCAACCCCGGCACGACAAGGACCTCTGCATCGCCTGCGGTGTTTGCATTGATCGCTGTCCCACCGAGGCCCTGGCCATGGGCGAAGACGAGGTTCCGACCGTCGATCTGGATCGATGCATCGGTTGCGGCGTCTGCGCCACGGGCTGTGAGGTTGAGGCCGTCACCCTGGTGGAGCGTCCCGGCGTGATACCGCCGCCGGTGGATCAGGCGGCCTTGCGGGCCGCCATGAAAGCGAGTCACGCACAATAAGATTTCGTGATTATCCGGAAAGTCCAAGTCGAATGATTGTAAGCGTTCACAGGGCACCGCATCTGCTTTGTTCCCGGGCATTTGAAGTACGAACTAGTACGTCTGCATGCCCGGCGCCTCGCATCTACGGCACCCTGTAAACACTTACTTTGCGAGGGTTTGGAATTCCTTGTTCGTTTCAACCCTGTGAACAGGTACGAATGATTTAACGGGCACATTCACCATGAAGGCCATGAAGGAAACGATCTGAAACCAAACTGTTTTTCTTCAAGCCCGTTATGTGCTTTATGGTGTAAAAAACGTTGCCGACCCGACAAACATTGTAAGGAGGGAACCCGTGATTCTCAAACGAAACATTTTTCAGCGGCTTTTGGGCATTTGTGCCACGAAAAAACCTGCGGACGAAGGGTGCTGGACCTTTGAAGCGGGCACCGTCACCGTGGACCTGGCACGAGCACCGGAGTTGGCCCAACCGGACGGCGCCCTTCGTCTGGAAGGAAAAAATCTTCCGGCGCGGATATTGGTGGTCAAAGGAGATGGAGACACCTGGCATGCCTTTAAAAACCGTTGCGCCCACGCCGGTCGACGCCTGGACCCGGTTCCCGGCACCGGTCAGGTTCAGTGCTGCAGTGTCGGGAAATCAACTTATGATGCCGATGGAAACATCCTTTCCGGCAGTGCCAGAAAAGGGATTGTCGCCTTTCCGATCACCGAAAAAGAAGGTCGACTGAAGATTGGGGTATAAAAAAGGGTTCCAGCGGGATAGAGCCCATCAATGTTCAATTCTCAGTTCCCAATTTCCAAATTATACTTTCCTCAATTGAGAGGAAGAGAAAATATGGCCTTGGAAGAATTTAGAGAAGCCGGTGAGGAACGCCAATAAGAAGTATTCGTGTCTGTTCGTGTGAATTCGTGGTTCAAAAAACCCTATAGTTGCATAAAAAACACGCTGGAAGCGGTTAAAGCTCAAGAACTGTAACGTAAAACCGTGTTTTGTTGATCATATCTGGATTGCATCGTCGGTGAAGTCCAGAAAGCCTAATGATTTCTCCGGTGTTTTTTACCCTTCGGGAAAGCCGGAGAACTCCAGATCCTGCGTTGCAAAGGGTTCGCAGTAAAACACTACGACTTCACCCTTGGCGCCTTGGCTCTGGAGCCCTCCGGCTTTTGCAACGTTAGGGAAAAGACGACAGAAAGGAAACAGTCCATGGCAGAAGAAAAAATTTACGAAGCGCTGGCGAACTACATGGACCAGGGGGTGATGGGAACGCCGGTGTCACCGGCTCTGTTGGAAATACTGACCATTTTGTTTCCGCCGGAAGAGGCTGAAATGGCCCTCAAGCTTCCCATGCAGAACCAGAGCCTTTCGGATCTGAAGGCGCTTTTTCCTGAAAAGGGCGACGCTTTGGAAGCGATGCTGGATCGCATGGTCCGGCGCGGCACTGTTTTCACCAGCCGAAAGCCGGGTCAGGAGCCCAAGTACCGGCTGTTTCCCTCGGTGGTGGGATGGTCGGAGACACCCTTTTGGGCCGGTAAGGATACCGAGGCGGTCAGGAAGCTCGCCCGGTTGTGGCTGAGATACCGCGAGGAAGCCTTTGGCGCGGAACTGGCCCGGGGGATGCCGGTGATGCGGGTGGTCCCGGTGGAAAAGTCCCTGCGCGATAGCCGCCAGATTCTTCCTTTTGACGTGTTGAGGCCGAAAGTCGAGGCCACGTCTTTCAGGGCCGTGGCCCATTGCCCGTGCCGCCAGATGAAACGCTACGTGGGGGAAGGGTGCGATCATTCCACGGAAAACTGCCTGCATTTCGGGTCCATGGCCCGGTACATGGTGGACCAGGGCATGGCCCGGGAGATCACCGTGGACGAAACCATGGATATCCTCGGTGCCGCCCATCAGGAAGGGCTGGTTCACACCGTGGACAACCTGGAAGGGCATATGGGCACCATCTGCAATTGCTGCGGGTGCGCATGTTTATTCCTGGACACTCAGAAAAAAATGGGGCTCCGTACCATTTCGTCATCCAATTATGTGGCGGCGGTGGGCGAAGAAACCTGCGTGGGCTGTGGCACATGCGAGCAGCGTTGCCCCATGGACGCCATTGCCGTTGGCGATGAGGGCGTGGCCACGGTCAATGCCGAGCTTTGCATTGGCTGCGGGGTCTGCACGCCCACCTGTGAGGTGGAAGCGGTACGCCTGGTCCAACGGGCCGAGGTCGCACCCCCGCCGGATCCGGGCGAGTTTTTGGCCCGGCGGTGGAAACATTAAATTTTGAAAAAACCCTCAAAATTTAATATAATGGGAGCTTCGCCCTTTCATGCGAAATATCAGGGACAGGAGGAGATATGTCCAAATTATTTGAAAAGACCATTATCAATGGGATGGCCCTTGAAAACAGGTTTGTCCGGTCGGCTACCTGGGAGGGGATGGCGACAGAAGACGGCGCTGTGACGCCCCGGCTCATTGACTGCATGGTGGCACTGGCCGAAGGCGGGGTTGGCCTGATCATTTCCGGCCATACTTATGTGCACCGGGCCGGTCAGGCCGGGCCCTGGCAGCTAGGGGCCTACAGCGATAATCTGGTTCCCGGACTGACCGACATGGCCGCGGCGGTCCATGACAACGGCGGCAAAATCGTTCTTCAACTGGCCCACGCCGGCTTTTTCGCCAATGCCAAACTCAGCGGCCAGACCCCTTTTGCCGTTTCCGACGTTGAAGGCCTGGCCAAGTCGCCCCGGGCCGAACTGACGACCGCCGACATCGAAGAGATCGTCGCCGCTTATGCAGCGGCCGCGGCCCGGGCCAAGACAGCCGGATTCGACGGTGTTCAGATCCATGCGGCCCACGGTTACCTGCTCAGCCAGTTTCTATCGCCGGCTTTCAATCGGCGCACCGACGACTTTGGCGGCAGTGTGGAAAACCGGGCTCGGTCCTTTCTGGCCGTGGTCGATGCCGTCCAGAACAGCGTGGGGCCGGACTACCCGGTGCTGGTGAAGATGAATTGCGGCGACTTCATCGACAACGGTCTGACCTTGGATGATGCCGTGGCGGTCGCCAAAATGTTGGTGGAAGCCGGTATCGACGCCATTGAAGTCAGCGGCGGTGTGCTCACCAGCAGGAAACTCAGCCCCAGCCGCATGGGAATTCACAACCAAGACAGGGAAGCCTATTTCCAGAAGGAGGCCGCGGCCATCAAGGAGGCCACCGGCGTGCCCCTGATCCTGGTGGGGGGAAACCGCTCCTTTGACGTGGCCGAACGGCTGGTCAATGAAGGCACGGCCGACTATATCTCCATGTGCCGTCCCCTGATCCGGGAACCCGATTTGATCAATCGCTGGAAATCCGGCGACCGGACCCGCGCGACCTGCCTGTCGGACAACCAATGCTTTGGCCCGGCCATGGCCGGTGAGGGGATTTACTGCGTGACGGAGAGAAAAGAACAGCAGAAATAAATTCGGCTATCGCCGATTATATTTCTGCTTTGTGTTTGGTATTTGGTGTTTTGTGTTTGGGCTGGTTCGACCGATCCGCTTGGTATGACGCCGGTGTTTGCATTCCAAAACACAAAAACAAAACACGCCGGGGGCGGGCTCATTCCTGCCAATTGCCTTAACGAATTCCAAGTATATAGAGCGATGAATTCCAAACACCAAAATTTCCGGCCCACGGCATTTCTCAAACACCCCATGGTCCAGACGGTGCTGGCCAGCCTGCCCTTGCGGGCCCGGGGCCGTCACCCCATGCAGGATGCGGCCCGGGAAATGATTTTCACCACGGCTGCAGGGGTGCGTCTTTTCGGGGTTTATTCGCCCCAGCCCGTGGGCCGGTCCCGGGGGGTGGTCATCCTGATCCACGGGTGGGAGGGGAGCAGCGGTTCCCGCTATGTGCTCAGTGCGGGAAGGCGGCTTTTTGAAAAGGGGTTTGACATTTTCCGCCTCAACCTCCGTGACCATGGAAAGAGCCATCGCCTGAACAAGGGCCTTTTCTGGGCCACTAACCTGGACGAAGTTTTTGAGGTGGTGGCCCAGGCCGCCTGCCTTTCTGACCGCGGGCCGGCCTTTCTGGCCGGTTTTTCCCTGGGGGGGAACTTTGCCCTGCGTATTGCTGCCAGATGCACCGACACGCCCATGGCCAACCTGCGGCATGTGGTGGCGGTCAGCCCGGCCCTGGACCCGTCCGAGGCCACCGACCGGGTCGACGCCAACCCGATGATTCTGGCTTATTTCCTGAAAAAATGGCGCCGGTCGGTCGTGACAAAGGGGGCCCTCTACCCTGCTGATTACGATTTTACCCGCATGCTTGCCCTGAAAAACATCCGGCAGATGACCGCCGCCGCCGTCGAAGACTACGGTTTGCATCCGACCATCGAAGAATACTTCCAAGGATACACCATCACGGCCCAATTGTTCGGCCGCATTCAGGTGCCGACAACCGTGATTACGGCCGCCGACGATCCCATCATTCCGGTCGAAGATTTTTACGCCCTTCCCCCCAATCCGGCCGTGGACCTGATCGTCCACCCCCACGGCGGCCACAACGGCTTTATCGAGGACCTGCGCCTGGCCGCCTGGCACGAACGGTACATGGTCGAGCGGTTTTCGGATTGGTAGGTGCTGGATCTTGACACCATATCGATCTGCGGGTATTTTATATGCAATCGTAAAATACTCGCGTGTGAATTTGGATGGTGTGCAAAATGAAAGTGTATATTCCCCGATACATCGAAAAACCGGTTATTGCGGATCTGGAAAGGAAAATGGTGTTTGTCGGTGGTCCCCGGCAGTCCGGCAAAACCACGATGGCCAAGCATCTTTGTGCCGGGACAGGGGCAAGCGTCGATGAAAGGTATTTGAACTGGGATGCCGCAGAGGATCGCGAACAGATTCTATTGGAACGATTTCCTGCGGCATCGGGGGTGTTGATCCTGGATGAAATCCACAAGTTTTCCCGGTGGCGTCAGGTCGTCAAGGGTCTTTACGACAAACGCGGCGATGAAATTTCAATACTGGTAACCGGCAGCGCGAGGTTGGACCATTACCGACGTGGAGGGGATTCGTTGCAGGGCCGATATCATTTCTATCGCCTGTGGCCCTTGAGCCTGGCCGAGTTGGCTGCACCTCTTCCGTCGACAATCGATGATCTGATGACCTACGGATGTTTTCCCGAGCCCTTTTCCCTCCAATCTGAGAAGGAGACCCGTCGATGGAGCCGGGATTACAGGTCACGCGTGATTACCGGAGACCTTGCCGACCTGGAAAACGTCCAGGATCTGGGCAATATTGAAAGGATGGCGCTACGTCTTCCCGACCTGGTCGGCTCGCCCCTTTCACTCAACGCCCTTCGGGAAGACCTTCAGGTGGCACACCAGACCGTATCGCGGTGGATGACCATGTTGGAAAACCTCTACACGGTTTTTCGGATATACCCCTTCGGGGCGCCTCATATTCGAGCGGTGAAGAAAGAGGCCAAACACTACCATGTCGACTGGTGTCTGGTGCCCGAACCCGGCCCGAGATTCGAAAACCTTGTGGCCTGCCACCTGATGAAATGGTGCCATTTTCTCCAGGACACCGAAGCCCGAGAGGTTGAGCTTCGTTATTTTAGGGATGTGGACCGGAGGGAAGTCGATTTCGTGGTAACGGAAAACGGCCGGCCGACATTGTTCGTCGAATGCAAGTTAAACGACAAATCGATTTCACGGTCCCTGCGCTACCTGAAGATCCGTTTCCCTGAAGTCAGGGCCGTCCAAGTCTACCAGGGAGACGGACCGGACCGCAAGGATCGTGACGGCATCCTCCTTTGCCCTGCCTATCGGTTTCTTTCGGAGCTGGTGTAGGTGTGTTGGGTGCGGTGGCGGGCTGCGGCAGATCCGTAAAATCCATCATGAACCGATCAACACTGGATGGGTCACCACGCCGTCGTCAATATCAAGATCACCGGGGGTGGTGTTACAGCGGATCAAAAAGCGAAACGCATCAAAAAGAGTGACCGCCCGGATCCGGCCGTGGCCCTGATCGTCCACCTCCACGGCGGACACAACTGCTTTATAGAAGACCTGCACCTGAGTGTCTGGCACCAAAGGATCATGGCTGGTTTTTGTTTTGACAATGTCGGTAACCCGCAGTAACTACACGATGTCTTTTGTTTTCGCTCAGTGCCATTTTAAAACTTGGACAAACCGAGTTTGTTTTCAGTTCCAAACGACCCTCCGGTGACGAAAAAAAGAACGATATTGGGCTGTTTGACAAGGTCGTATTTGCTGGAGATTGCCGGAGCATATGGTGTTTCCGGCGCTTATCAATTAATAAGGAAGCCGACATGCCGACCCAACCGGTCCGTTACCATGAAGGCCAGTTCCCGCCCGAAAAAATCAACTGGGAGCGGTTGATTCCGTTGCTGGGCCCGGCCAGTGCGGCCCTGGCCCGTTATGACGGCATTCTGGCCGCACTGCCCAAAACCGCTGTGCTGCTCTCGCCACTGATGACCCAGGAAGCAGTGCTTTCGTCCCGTATCGAAGGCACCCAGGCCACCATGACCGAGGTGTTGGAGTATGAAGCCGGGGTCCGACCCAAAAAGATCGATCCCCATAAAACCGCCGATATCCAGGAAGTGCAAAACTACCGCCGGGCCATGGGCAAGGCGATCTCCTTGTTGGAAAAATTGCCGTTATGCCTGCGGGTGCTCAACGAGGCCCATGCAGTGCTCATGGAAGGCGTGCGCGGTGAAGGGAAATCACCGGGCGCGTTTCGCAGGATACCTAACTGGATCGGGCCGCCGGGCTGTGGCATGGACGATGCCCGGTACGTACCCATTTCCCCTGAAAAACTGCCGGATGCGATGCAAGGATGGGAGAGTTACATTCATGCGGAAACGCCGGACCGGCTGGTGTGAGTTTTTCCTGACCGCGCTCATTGAACAGGCAAGGGAGAATTATGGCAAGGATAGGGCGATTCTGGACCTGTATGAAACCGAGAAAAACCGGATCATTGAACTGACCCACTCTCAATATGCCATCCGAGCGTTGGACTTTATCTTTAATCGGCCCATTTTCACCTCAACGGTATTTACAAAAGAGGCGGATATTCCAAAACCCACGGCAGCACGCATTCTTAACCTGCTTCGGGGGGATGGTTTGTTGACCGATCTAAGACCGGCTGGAGGCCGATCCCCCGCCATATTGGCCTTCAGTGCCCTGTTGAACATTGCAGAGGGGCGTGCGGCATTTTAAGACTCATCCATGAGACACAAATGTGTTTGAGTCTCAAAAACTAAAATTTATGACACGCAAATGCTTTGTGGTCCATCTATGAGGCACAAAAGGAGAAATCATGCCGTTCGTCAATATCAAGATCACCCGGGATGGCGTTACAGCGGATCAGAAAGCGCAACTCATCAAGGGGGTAACCGACCTTCTCGTCCGGGTCCTGGATAAAAACCCGGCCACCACCGTGGTCGTCATCGAAGAGGTCGATACCGACAATTGGGGGATCGGCGGGGAATCGGTTACTGTGCGCCGGCAGCGCGGCCAATAGATGGAAACAAATATGGGTGCCCATCCAAGTAAAGAATCCTGGCCCAGAGGACCATGCTTTGGTTTGCCCCTGGAAAAGGCTGCGATACTGCGCTTGCAGTTCGAAATGCCTAAATTGCCTAAAATGAAGGAATTCTGCCATATCTTAGCTTAAAAAACCGGAGCGAAGCGACTCCACAACTTTAGGCATGTACACTTTAGTGCATTTTAGGCATTGCACGACAAATGCAGCAGCATAGCCAATGGGCTCTGACCACGCCCAAAGGGACGTGGATTCCTACTTCGAATTGAGCGTCGATTCATGGAGGGGCCGTAGCGGATTGATCCGCGTGCTTTCGATCCGGAAAAGCCCCTTGGGAAAGCTTTCGGGCATGATCCCGGATATCGGCCGGCCATGAATCGATCAAGTTCTTAAACCCGTCGGGATTGCCGGCGAACAACGCCCGGGTTGCCTCTTCGAATCCGGGCCGGTCGCCGGCCATGGCGGCCATGAAGCGGTAGGACGCCTCCTGGGCCCGGCGCACCATTTCCTGGCCGCCGTTGGCGAGTCGCGCTTTCTCCACAAGTTTGCGGAGGGTGACCGAAGCGCCGCCGGGCTGGCTGTTGAGCCAGTCCCAGTGCCGCGGGAGCAAGGTTATCTCCCGGGAAACGACGCCGAGTTTGGGACGGCCCGGTCCCGGCCGCCGGTTGGGGGTCGGAATTTCGGGAGGCGCCCCGGCGCCGGACTCTATTTCGGCTTTTTCAAGGCGCTTTACGACATCTTCCGCCGTGCCCCGAAAATCCACTTCAACGATCTCAGCGGTCAGATCGTCAAAAATCAGCAGGGATGACTGCGGGAATTGATCAATGACGGCTTTGACATCCCTGACGACTGTTTCAAGGTTTCCTGAAGCGATACAACGGCTCCCCTCGAAGGCGGTACATGGTTTCATCTTTTATCCTTTCAGTTCACGGTTTGCTATTGATGTTGAAAAGGGCAACAATATACCCGGGTAAAAATAGCCTGTCAATACTACCCGGGTAAAAAGCCTGTTGGGCCCGGATAAGTGTGGAGTGCCTAAAGTGAGTCCCGCCGGGGCCGGACTCACTCCAAACTTTCGTTCACTTGAGTCACTTGCCACAGAGGTGTCTCGGCATAGCCATTTGACTCTGACCACGCCACAGGACGTGTAATCCTACTTCGAATTGAACCAGTCCTTGAAACCGCAACCGGTTTGTTCTACTGTGCCTGCGTTGTATTGGCTGCAAACCCGAACGGGGTCATCTGACCAAAAGGACACAAAATGAAATTTTCTGACTTTCCTGTCCAGGCATTGATGGACGTTACCGCCCGACCGCCACTGGTCTTTGTGCGGGGCGAGGGGGCCTGGTTGTGGGACAACAATGGCAAGCGCTATCTTGATTTCGTTCAGGGCTGGGCGGTGAACTGCCTCGGCCACAGCCCGGCGCGGATCGTCGAGGCCCTGGCGGCCCAGGCCGGCAAGCTGATCACGCCCAGTCCGGCCTTTTACAACGAACCGTCCATCGCACTGGCAAAACGGATCGTGGAAAACAGCGATTTTGGGCGCGTTTTTTTCACCAACAGCGGGGCCGAGGCCAATGAGGGGGCGATCAAACTGGCCCGCAAGTGGGGCGCCCTGAACAAGGCCGGTGCCTACGAAATCGTCACCTTTGAAGATTCATTTCATGGTCGCACCCTGGCGACCATGTCGGCGTCCGGCAAGCCGCAGTTTGCCGCCTTGTTCGAACCGAAAGTCGCCGGTTTTCCCAAGGCGCGGCTCAACGATATCGAATCGGTCGAGCGATTGATCGGCGACCAGACCGTGGCCGTCATGGTGGAACCGATCCAGGGAGAGGCCGGTGTCGTTGAGGCCACCGACGATTTTTTGCGCCACCTGCGGGATCTCACCTCCCGGCGCGGGTTGTTGCTGATAGTCGACGAGATCCAGACCGGCGTGGGCCGTACCGGCCGGCTGTGGGGCCACCAGCACGCGGGTATCGCACCGGATATCATGACGTTAGGCAAGATGCTCGGCGGCGGGGTGCCGCTGGCCGCCCTGGTTGCCACCGAGCGCGTTTCCTGTTTCGAACATGGTGACCAGGGAGGCACCTTCAACGGCAACCCGCTCATGTGCGCCGTGGGCGGCGCCGTCCTGGATGCGGTGCTGGAGCCGGGATTTTTGCAGGGCGTTGAAGCCAGCGGCGCGTATTTGATGAAGGGCTTGACCGCCCTGTCAGCCCGTCACCGGCTGGGAGCGGTGCACGGCCGCGGCCTGCTGGTAGCCCTGGATTTGCGGCAGGAGATCGCCGCAAAACTCACGGATCAGGCACGCGATGCCGGGCTTCTGCTCAATGCCCCGCGGCCCCACCTGCTTCGTTTTATGCCCGCGTTGAACGTTTCTGTCGAGGAGATGGATGAAATGCTGGCGCTTCTCGATCGTGTCTTGGGCAACTTGCTGGCGTAGAGGAGCTTCGTTTGCTGCACATCTTTGTCGATGCCGATGCCTGCCCGGTCAAGCCGGAGGTATATCGCGTCGCGAGCCGATATGGGCTTCGTGTCACCTTGGTGGCCAATGCCCGGATGCGGGTTCCCAATGAACGGCGGATTGTGCTTCAAGTGGTGACGGACAAATTCGACGCGGCCGATGATTGGATTGTCGAACACGTGCAGGCCGACGATATCGTGGTCACCGCCGACATTTTGCTGGCGAGCCGCTGCCTGACGAAAGGCGCACGGGTGATGGGGCCTGCCGGAAAACCGTTCACGGAAGACAACATCGGTGATGCCGTGGCGACGCGGGAGCTGTTGGCCGAACTTCGCGGCACAGGGGAGATAACGGGCGGGCCGCCTCCAATCAATCAGCGCGACCGATCCCGTTTTCTTCAAAAGCTCGACGACGCGATTCAATCCATCCGCCGCGCGCAACCCTCCAATTCCAACTGATGGAAGGATTTTCAATGACGCGGACCGTCGGGGCTGACGATCCGCAAATCGCCTGTGATTTTCTGGCCGCCTATACCGATCTGTCCAAGGCCCGTGTCAAAGACGCCATGGCCAAGGGGGCGGCCTGGCTCGGCCGGCGGCGGCTTCGCCGGGCCAAGACAACGCTTCGAACCGGCGATGTATTGTCGTTTCATTACGACCCGGCCATTCTGGCCCTGAACGCCGACCCGGCCGGCCTTGTGGAAGACCGGGGACGCTACAGTGTCTGGAACAAACCGCCCGGTCGGCTCTGTCAGGGGACCCTGTACGCCGATCACTGTTCTCTGCTCTACCAAACGGAACGGTATTTTACGCCCCGGCGCAAGGTCTGGCTGATCCATCGAATCGACCGGGAGGCGTCGGGGCTGGTTCTGGTGGCCCACGACAAGGGGGCCGCGGCCAAACTCTCGGCGCTCTTTCGGGACCGGCACATGGACAAGCGATACCGGGTGACGGTTCTGGGAAAGATGGCGGGCCTGGAAGGAAAAGGGCGCATCGACGCGCCCCTGGACGGTCGGGAGGCGATCACCGAATACGAGGTGGCTCGTTACCAAGAAGATTTCGATACCACCGATCTGCGGGTCAGGATCCACACCGGGCGGCGGCACCAGATTCGGCGGCATTTTGACGGGATCGGCCACCCGGTAATGGGGGATCCGAGATACGGTGAGGGAAACAAGAGTGGCGCCGGCCTTCAACTGACTGCCGTATCCCTGGCCTTTACCTGCCCGATTGCCGGAGACCATTGCCATTTCCGGCTGGACAGCCTGCTTCTGCCGTAAGGTTCGATCCGGCCGTTGAAGGCAAAAGGCAATCCACATCCACCCATAGGCGTGATTTCTTGTAAGCATTCACAGGGCATCACGCCAAGGCGTGACTTTGTTCCCGGGCAATTGAAGTACGAAATAGTACGCCTGCATGCCCGGCGCCTCGCATCTACGGCACCCTGTAAACGCTTACCTTACGGTAATTCGAAACGCCGTATCGTTTCAACCCCTTGAACAGTTACGATTTCTTTATGCCACTATGGCGTCAGCCTGTTGCTCCGCGATTGGGCGAGACAGGTGACATGCTTCCGGGCGGGCCGGGAACAAAGCATTCCATCCGGTTGCGTCCGGCATTTTTTGCCCGGTACAGGGCCTCATCGGCATCGCGGAGCAGATCCTGGGAGTCGATCCTTTCCCGATGCTGGGTGGACGCCACGCCGATGCTCACGGAAATGGCCAACCGGACCAATTTGTGGACGAATTCGTGGGCGGCTATTTTGACGCGAAGCCGGTCCAGTACGCTGCAGGCCGTGTCCATATCGGTCCGGGGCAAGACAATGCAGAATTCCTCGCCCCCGTATCGGCCGATAAGATCATAGGCGCGAAGCTGCCCGGCTAACAGGTGCGCTGTTTCGGCCAGCACATGATCGCCGCACAGGTGGCCGTGGGCGTCATTGACCCGCTTGAAGTGATCCAGGTCGAGAATGGCCAGAGACAGGGGCTCACCGGACCTTAAGTGCCTCGCCAGCTCCTCCTTGAGCCTTTCGAACAGGTGAAGGCGGTTGGCAATGCCGGTGAGGTAGTCAATCCGGACTGCCCTCTGCAACTGGCCGGTGGTCTCTTCCAGCCTTTTCCGGTAGATGGCGGCATCGGTGTTGTCGATGACGGAAACCGCGACCCGTTCCACCTTTCCGCCGGTGCCTCGAAGGGGGGCGATGACGATGTTTTGCTGCATCTGTTCGAAACCCGCCTCCAGGTAGCGCGATGCGGCCAACGGGAAGACGGACTGGTGCAGCCGCTGTGAGAAGAAGGCGAAATTGCCCAGGGAGAAGACCGTGTTGACTTTCCACAGAAACCCTTTCTCCTTCAGGCCGGGAAAGATTTCCAAAATGGGTCGCCCGACCACCGAGGCCAAGTCCATGTTTGCATGTTGGGCCATCCAGCGGTTCCAGTACTGAATTCTCAGGTTCCGGTCCAGGACGATGAGACCCTGGCTCAAGGTGTCGATGATCTGCCAACAGCTTTCGCCGTTGATGGAGACTTTCATTTTTTGCAGCCTCAGAAAAGTTCCGCCATGAATTTGTCCGTTTCGGAGAAGAGCCACGCCATGCATTGATGGGACAAAAAGACAAACAGGTAGCCTTCGGCCTTCCGGTCCTTGAGATCGAACTTGGCATGGATCCGCAGCACTTCGTCTCCGCGGGCGGTGATGCGGTCACGGATCCGGTCCGCACTGAGCCGGTCCCAGAAAATTTCCGGCGGGTCAAAGGTCAAAACGGTGCCCAGCAGTTCGGCGAATCGTCCCAGGCAGGCGCCGATGACGATGTTGCCCACTTCCAGAAGCGCCTCCAGTTCGAGCTTGTCGGTCTCCATCTGAGGGGCGAACCCGATTTCTTCGGTCAGCATGCTCACCAAGTTGGTGCAGGAATCGGCAGAGAGGGCCAGGGCCGCCTCACCGAAAAAGTCGCCACGGAAAACCTGTTGGATCAGGCTGATCTCTTCTGAGGCGTCAAACGATTCCTCTAGAAATTCGATGATCTTGTCCGCTTCAATGACTGAGACCTGGGGGACGCTGATGTGGATAAAGACGCCGAGCAGTTCGGCCAGGGAGGCCATGGATCTTCCGAAGCTGATGTTGATCATCTCCGACAGGGCATCGCGATGGTCGTCGGTCAGGGTGATCATGCCAGTATCCTTTTGAGAACAGCTTCCAGGTCTTCGGGCCTGGGCGGCTTGTGCAGGACACTCAAGGCGCCTAGGGCCGTCACCCGATCCCTGGCGCCTGGCTGGACGTCGGCGGTGATGACCACCACCTTGGCGCCGGGGTCCATCTTACGGAGCCGTTCCAGGGTTTCAAAACCGTCCATTTCCGGCATGGTCAGGTCCAGAAAAACCGCGTCCGCCGGTTTTTTCTTATACAGGGCCAGGCACTCGACACCTCCGCCGGCCTCCCGAAAAACATAATCTCCCGCCGGCATCGCTTTCTTGATCATGGCGCGGGCCACGCGGGAGTCATCAGTGATGATGATGTCAAAAGGCATGGATGATTTCCTTGGATGGTCAAAAGAGGGTCAGTCACCGGAACGAATAAAACCTGGGCAGATCATATCATGGGTCGGGATTGCGGACAACAATCCCCCGGGATCGAATCCCTTCATCGAGCGCCCTGTCAAAGTCCGTTGGGCGATAGCCCAGGGCGTATGCGCTTTCACTGACCAGGGAGACGTCCGGCGAGCGCGGGGCCAAGCCTGTTGAATCATACACACTCGCCCTTATCAGCAGCGACGGGTCCCACGGACCCCGTTGGAGCAGGGCCAGGCCCATGTCGTGGCGGCTGATCCGCCGCCGGCCGCCCAGGTGGTAGGTGCCGCCGGACTTTTCGGTGAACAGAATCAGGCCCCGGGCCGCGCTGACCGTATCGACCATCGTCCGGTATTCGTCGGTGAAAAGACGGATCGGTTCGCCCTTTTCCAGGGCGCGGATCATCCAGCCCAGAAAGCCGCTTCCCGTTCCCGGGGCGTGCCCGAACATCAGGGGCATGCGGCAAATGGCCGCGGCAGGGCAGATCCGCCGGATTGCTTCTTCCGCCTCGACCTTCTGCCGGCCGTATTCGTTCACTGGCGAGACAGGATCGGTTTCAGCGTAGGGGGCGTTTAGTCCGTCAAAGACCAGGTCGGTGGAGGTGAAGACAAACGGAATTTTATCGCGGGCGCACAGGGTGGCGAGGTTTGCCGTGGCCGAGACATTGATGGCCCGGGAGGATGCGGGATGGGCCTGGCAATCTTCGGGTTGGGAGACGGCTGCCGTGTGAATGACGGCATGGGGGCGGACTTGCTTGACGGAATGGGCCAGGTCATCATGATTGGTCAGGTCGAGCCCCAAGGCCTCGACACCCGCAACGGCGACAGGTTTGGCATGGTGAGTGCCAAAGACCTGCCAGTTTTTTTGCGCTTCCATGCAGACCCGGTATCCCAGAAAACCGCTGGCGCCGGTGACCAGGAGTCTTTTTTTGGGTTTTTCCATATGTCGGGCCTATCGCAGGTATCCAAAATTGTAAGCGTTCACAGGGCACCGCATCTGCTTTGTTCCCGGGCATTTGAAGTACGCTAAAGTACGTCTGCATGCCCGGC
>JAEINQ010000136.1 GCA_016342285.1 Desulfobacterales bacterium | reverse complement strand
GATCACAGATCACAGATCACAGATCACAGATCACAGATCACAGATCACAGATCACAGATCACAGATCACAGATCACAAAAATAGAGGACCGCGAGCGGTCCTCTATTTTTGTGTGTTTTTTTGCGGCGCAAGCCGCAACCATAAAATCGCGCCAGCGATTTTATTATCCGTTTTTGTCCATGAAGTTCTTCATGAAGTCCACCAGGGCTTGGACCGCATCAATTCGGGTGGCGTTGTAGATCGATGCCCGGCATCCGCCCACGCTCCGATGTCCCTTGAGCCCACCGAGTCCTAGGGCCAGGGCATCGGCCACAAATTTCTTTTCCAGGTCCTCACTGGGCAACCGGAAGGTCACATTCATCAGGCTCCGACTGTCCGCGTCGGCCGTGCCCTGATAAAAACCGCTGTTGTCGATAAATCCGTAGAGTCGGTCGCCCTTTTCCCGGTTGGCTGCCGCCATCTTCTCCAGCCCCCCGATGGTCTCCTCAATCCACTTGAGCACCAGTTGAATGGTATAGACGCCAAAACACGGCGGCGTATTGTACATGGAGTTTTTTCCCGAAAAGGTCGTGTAGCGCAACATGGTGGGAATGGTGTCCGGAACGCGGTCCAGCAGGTCCTGTCTGACAATTGCCATGCACACCCCGGCCGGCCCGATGTTCTTCTGGGCTCCGGCATAGATCATGGCAAACCGGTCCATGTCCAGGGGGCGGCTCATGATGTCCGAACTCATGTCCGAAATGATGGGCACCTTGCCGGTATCGGGAAACGCTGCCCACTGGGTCCCCTTGATGGTGTTGTTGGAGGTGATATGGACATAGGCAGCATCGGCATCCAGGTCGATCGCCTTGGGGATATAGGCAAAGTTACGGTCCTCTGAAGAGGCGGCCACACGGATGGTCTTATTTTGAATCTGCGCCTCCTTGATGGCTTTGGCAGACCAGGTGCCGGTGTTGATGTAGTCAGCGCTTTGGCCATGGGCCAGAAAATTCATGGGGATCATGGCAAATTGCATGCTGGCCCCGCCCTGGAGAAAAAGGACCTGATAGCGGTCGTCGAGACCGAGCAATCGCCGGGTGCGCGCCACCGCATCGTTGATAATGTCGTCAAACCACTTGGACCGGTGGCTGATTTCGGTGATGGACATGCCGCAACCCTTATAGTCGAGAAAGGATGCCTGGATTTCCTCGAGTACTTCCAGGGGCAAGGCCGCGGGACCTGCGTTGAAATTGTGAATTCTGTTCTGTGTCATCAAGCCACTCCGTCGGTAAAGATTAGGTAACTGTTCACGGGGTTGAAAGGATCAAAAATTTCCATACCCTCGCACTGTAATCGTTTACAGGGTGCCGTAGATGCGAGGCGCCGGGCATGCAGACGTACTAAGTACGTACTTCAAATGCCCGGGAACAAAGTCACGCCTCGGCGTGATGCCCTGTAAACGCTTACAAGATTAGAGCGCGTTTCGCCCATAAAAGGCTCCGGTTAAATCGAAACCATAATCTTCCACTTCACCCGGCCCTTGTCAACGAAAATTCACCCTGCGCGGCTTTCCTAATATCTCCTTGTATCAATTGCGCAAAACGTTAATTTTAACGCCTTGGAATTCTCTTTCCACCGACGCCTCCAAACGTGTGTCGGAAAAGCCGTCGGCCATCCGTCTCTTGACAAACCGAGGTTCGGTGCCATAACTGCCTGAAGGGCTCGAACCGTTTTTTTGTTTGTGCCCTTTGTGCCTTTATGTTGTAAATAATCCTGGCCCACAGGACGTGGGTTCCGATTTCGCATTGAACCCGCATAGAGGAAACCCCACACCATGAAAATCTTCACCTACCCCTCCAAAGCCGCCGAAGCCCGGGTCGCTGCCATCGCGGGCCGCGGTCTCGGCCTGAAGAAAAAGGACGAACAGGCCGTGGCCAGAATCCTGGCCGATGTCCAAAAGAACGGCGACCGGGCAGTGGTCGCCTATTCCCACCGTTTCGACAGCCCCAAAATCTCGGAAAACAGCCTGAAGGTCTCCGACAACGAATTCAAGGACGCCGGCCGTCAGGTGGACCGGACCTTCGCCCGTGCCCTGAAACGGGCCTGCAACCAGATCGAACGGTTTCACGGCCAACAGCGCCGGCGCTCCTGGATCGATACCGACCGGGAAGGAACCCTGCTCGGCCAGATCATCCGCCCGGTGGATGCGGCCGGTATCTATGTGCCCGGCGCCAAGGGCGGCAAGACCCCCCTGGTCTCTTCGGTCCTCATGGGGGCCATTCCGGCCCGCATCGCCGGGGTTTCCTCCATCATCATGACCACCCCGCCGCGGGCTGATGGCACGGTGGATCCCCACCTGCTGGTGGCAGCGAAAAAAGTCGGCGTTCATTCCGTCTTTAAGATGGGCAGCGCCTGGGCCATCGGCGCCATGGCCTACGGCACCGCTACCGTCCCCCGGGTCGATGTCATTGTCGGCCCCGGCAACATCTGGGTGACCCTGGCCAAGAAGCTGGTCTCCGGTACCGTCGGCATCGACATGATTGCCGGTCCCAGCGAAATTCTGATCCTGGCCGACCCCGGCGCCGATGCCGACTTCATCGCCGCCGACCTGCTCTCCCAGGCCGAGCACGATCCCATGGCCTCGTCGGTGCTGGTCACCCCCTCGCCGGAGCTGGCCAAAACCGTTGCCGCCGCTGTCGAGGCCCAACTGGCGCGCCTGTCCCGGCAAGACATCGCCCGCGCCTCCATTGATCGTTTCGGCGCCATCCTGGTGGTGCCCGATCTGTCCACCGCCTTTGACCTGGCCAACCGTTTTGCCCCGGAACATCTGGAACTGATGGTAGAAAACCCCTTCGAGCACCTGGGCCGCATTCGAAACGCAGGGGCGGTCTTTATCGGACAGCACACCCCCGAACCGGTGGGGGATTACATCGCCGGTCCCAACCACGTTCTGCCCACCGCCGGCACCGCCCGGTTTTCATCGGCTCTGTCCGTAGACAACTTCATCAAGAAGACCAGCCTGATCCACTATTCAAAAGAGGCCCTTCACCGGGAAGCCGCCGACATCCTTTGCCTGGCCGGCACCGAAGGGCTCGACGCCCACGGCAATTCCGTACGCATCCGGCTGGAAAAAGACAAGGGTAAATAGCCGCTGACCGGAAACACTGTTTGGGCGTTTTCTCGCGGCAACGATCGAATTTTTCCGGGTCCACCACGATAAGGAGCGCTTTTTTCATAGCAAAGGGGCGGTGTCAGGACACCGCCTTTTTTCTTTTCTTGTCTTAAGGAAAAATGAACGACCTATCCGATTAGAAATGACGAGACATCTGGAAAATCTGCATTATGGTAATTGCAGCGGTTCAACACCAACCCAACGCAAGGAGAAAGAAACCATGGAAAAACAAACCCTTTCAATACCCAATATTTCCTGCGGCCACTGTGTCAACAGCATCAAAACCGAACTGGAAGAGCTTACGGGCGTGACCGCCGTCTCCGGTGATCCGGCGGCCAAGACCGTCTCCGTGGAATTCGGCGCGCCGGCCACCCTGGAGAAAATTCGTGAAACCCTGACCGAGATCAACTACCCGGCCGCCTGATTGCCGGCAGGCCGCCATGGAAGTCGTTTTCGAACCACGAAGTTAATCCGTGGAAAGTCAAGGGCCAATTTTGGGGTATGTTATGCCCAAAAACAATGTCAGGCCTGAGTCCGGAT
>JAEINQ010000135.1 GCA_016342285.1 Desulfobacterales bacterium | reverse complement strand
GCCCACCATTGGCGTTTTAGGGCTTCTTCTGTGAGGCTTTGCCGGGTTCCAAGTGGGGGCTTCCCGTTGCCGGAGACAACCACCTTGTGTATGTCAGCGACCTGGGCCGATATGGATGCTATAGCCTGATCCTGCAGGGCCAGCTTAACGTCGCCCTGGGCAAGCCTCCGGCCCACATTCGCAAACTGGTCCCTGCATTCTCTCGCCATTTGGTGTTCTTCCTGAACCATCGGCCTATCCTTTCCTTGACCTGCCGCCTATCGCCGTGTTACCCACCCTCCTGGGACGGGCTTTCGGGCCTGGGTGGCGTCTGTCGGTTGATGCCATTCGCCCGGGGTCTGGTGGGGCCATACTCCGGGCGTCCCTCGCTTACTCTACCCTTAAACTGTCAAACGTGCTTTCGCTCCCCGTGGCAAAAATCCCGTGGTATTTGCCGGTCATGCCGGTGATTGTCTGGCTTGCGCCCACCTGGGAGCCGTTGTAGTAAACGCTAAAAACATCGTTGACGCGCCTGATTTCCAGGGGGGCGCCTGCGCTGTAAGTCACATTTGTATCAATAAGGCGGGTCCATGTACCTGCCACCACCTTATACATTTTCAGGTCGTCGGTGTCGCCGTTGTCAATGAACGCCACCACGAAATTAGCCGGATTGTCTCTGTCGTCCAGGCACATCACGGCCCCGGCCCATTCGGACCCTGCAACAGTCGGGGTGGTGCGGACCTTCTTTGCTCCGGGGAGGTTGGCGGTTGAAAATGTTAACGGTAAACTAATACCAACACAAGAGGCCGATTCAACAGACCCCTCAAGTGTAGAGTTGGCTCTTAAGTAGAATCTACCATTTCCTTCTGCGATATCTGTTACTTTTTTTGTTCCAGCAGATGTCATTGAAAGAGCATAATGATAACCACCAAGCATCACAGAAACAGCCCCATCTGATACTGATAACGCACTACACTCAACTCTATAAAGCGTATCTTCAGGACAAATGTCAACGCAATATAAATCACTGTTAGATACTTGGCTTCCATCACTAATTGCCACCCCATCCGCCACACTCCACCCGGTCCCCGCCGTCCACGGTTCCGCCCCGTCCAGGACTTCGCGGACTTCCACGTCATCGAAGTAGGCGGAGCCGCCTTCGGTGGTGGGGCACACAATGCCTACATTGAATTTTGTGTTTACGGTAGATTTTAAAACATTTTGCACCTTCACCCAATCTGTACCAGTTACCCCGGTTGACGCATTTGAAACGCTTTGGCCTCCGGACTGAAAATAAACCAGCCACCTCCCTGCATTGGTTCCGTCACCCTTTGTCCAAAACGAAAAATAATATGACTTTCCCGCCTCGCACGTTATATCATATTTTATGGCGCGGGTATTTTTGACTACCGCACCACACGTCAATTTTGCAGAATACGTTCCGTAGTGCCCTGTATCAGATGCGATAGCGCCATCTTCTAAGATTTCATACCACCCCACAAAAACATCGGCACCGCCAGCGCCAAGCGTCTCAAAATTACCGTTGATGTAATACCCGGAGCCGCCGGGAACCTGCACCATATTTGTCGCGCTCAGGCTCTTTTCCACCACGGTATTGCTGGCATCCAGCGTGACGGACGTACCAGTAGCCACGAACTTGGTACCGACATTGTTGTCATACGCACCGTCCGCCGTGAAATCCGCCGTGCTCCGGGCCGTGATCTCATAAACCTTGCCAACGGTCAGGTTGCCGCTGGATAAGGTTGGGGCGTCAAAGCCAGGGTCCGTCAGCAGTTCCGCCCCGTCCAGGACTTGGCGGAGTTCGACATCATCTATATATACAGATGCCGTACTCGTATCTGGACAAGTATATCCCGCCCGTATAGCGGCACATCCAGCAGGAGCCTGAAACACATAATTAAACCGTGTATATGTCGTACCGACAATATTCATGCTTTCGTAACTTGCAACCAGTGCTGAATTTGTTATATCATATATCTGGATTCTGCCAGGATGTGACCCGTCATCATATATGTAAGCGGATAAAACATAGTATTCTAACGGAGATACCGTAACCTCCTTGTTTATCCTTGTATAAGTGCCAACAGATGTTAGCTTGCATGAGTGAGAACCATAATGCACAATACCTGTTTCGTCAGATATTGAACCCCCGTCAATATCTTCTATCCAACCCGCAAAAACATCGGCCCCGCCAGCCCCGGCGGTTTCAAATCCGCCGTTGGTGATAAGATTCGTCGCGCTCAGACTCTTTTCCACAACCGTGTTGCTTGCATCCAGCGTGACGGATGTGCCCGTGGCAACAAAGATGGTGCCTACGGTGTTGTCGGCGGAACCGTCAGCCGTAAAATCCACCGTGGACCGGGCTGTGATCTCGTAGACCTTGCCCACGGTCAAATTACCTGAGGAGAGCGTGGGGGCGTAAAAAGAGACGGTCTTGGAAGCCGCCCCACCGGAGACGGTGATATCGCCGGAAAGCCAGGAGGGGGAACTGGTGAACGTGGTCATGTAGCCCCGGCTGGCTGACGACCACGAGTCAAAGCCCTGCCAACGGTCGAAGCCCTGGAAGGCAAAGGCCGGGTGGAGGACAAGGAAGAAGGCGAAAATGGCGTATATGGTTCGCTTGAGCATGATACCTCCTACCGATAGCTTAAGGTGGCCGTGGCGGTTATCGGGTTGCTGCCCCCGGTCTCCGTGATCACCACCTGGGCGTATTTCGACACCGGCCAAGTGAACTCTCCGTAGACATTGCCGTCTGCCTCTCCCCCGGAGGTTTTGGTTATCCCGGTCAAAACATCGTCCGCGCTCTCAGGCTCCCGGAAAGTCGTTCCGTCGCTGGAACAGTAAATCTCAACCTTGGCGGTCCCGTCACCCTGGACAAGCATCTGGATGCCGCCAGCCCCTTCAATTTGCGAAAGGTCATAAGTGCTGGATGTGTAAGACCCGGAGGCGGACACGGCGGTCAGGGAGCAAACGGATTGGGTGGCGATGTTTCCGCCCGACTTGTATTGGTCAACGTCAAGTGCAACACTATCAGCCATAGCGATGCAGGGCAGCAAGCAGACAAGCAGGATTGTGGTTAAAATCTTTTTCATTTGTTTGGTTCCTTTCAAAATTGTAGTTCGTGGTCTGTCCACCCAAGGGTTGAAACCCGCCTTGATTGTGCCCCGCTACTTCTAACCCTTAATTGCCCGGAAGTATTCGTGAACTCGCGTATCCTTGAGCCTCTTTCGTAGTATGACAAATCCGCAAGGGGGGCAGCTGTCTGTGTTGGGGCTTCGTCGTCTACATCAAGACTGGAAAACCTGGTATAAATAGTCCCGCCGATAAAAACATTGAAAATGGCCTCGACTGATACCCCCGTAGGAACTGACAGGGTTAACGATTCTGCGGACGTGCTGCTTGTGTCGTCGTAGTCCAACGGCGGGTCTTCCCAGTAAAACGTTTTCCCGTGCTGCACGACCGGTATAATGTTCGCGCTTCCATCGGTCAACACAGCCCCCAGGCGGCATTTTAGGGTATATCCGCTGGGCATGGTCGGGCTTGTGGCCGATGTGGAAAACATGCCGGTCACGGCTGTCCCGTTGGAAATCTGCCAGATATGATACCAGGTGTTCGCCGCAACGCTTCCGGTATCCAGGCCCCCAGCCCCCGAAGCATCAATGGCGATCGTCACCCCGGCGCAGGTCATGCCGGTTTGACGGTCCGTCTCTGAGACGCGGTGCCCGGCGCTTATGTCAATGT